>NZ_CATKQT010000042.1:0-545 GCF_949767855.1 Brevibacillus sp. IT-7CA2 | reverse complement strand
CGATTAGGACGATCAATTGTCAGTGTTGACTGATCTTCTTTGCCCTATTATATAAGTGGTGGAGGCTGACGGGATCGAACCGCCGACCCTCTGCTTGTAAGGCAGATGCTCTCCCAGCTGAGCTAAGCCTCCAGGCCCCCTGCGATTGCAGGGCATTTTGCTAGGTGACCCGTAGGGGATTCGAACCCCTGTATGACAGCGTGAAAGGCTGCTGTGTTAAACCGCTTCACCAACGGGCCAAGATTGTGAAATATGGTGCGGTCGGCGAGACTCGAACTCGCACGGGTCGCCCCGCCACCCCCTCAAGATGGTGTGTCTGCCAATTCCACCACGACCGCAACTAATATGGTAGCGGCGGAGGGAATCGAACCCCCGACCTTTCGGGTATGAACCGAACGCTCTAACCAGCTGAGCTACACCGCCATGAAGCTATGAGATTAAAACATATGGCGGAGAGTGAGGGATTCGAACCCTCGCTACGCTTGCGCATACTAACGGTTTAGCAAACCGTCCCCTTCGGCCTCTTGGGTAACTCTCCGTATATA
>NZ_CATKQT010000041.1:0-566 GCF_949767855.1 Brevibacillus sp. IT-7CA2 | reverse complement strand
ATACGACCACTAACGCACAATTCGCTGTTCAGTTTTGAGGGAGCACCAACTCCCTGACGTATATAGAACTTTGAAGTGCCGCAGCTTTTGGCCTTTGAAGTAGTACGTCTTTTTTTGTGGCTTACGAGGGCCTATAGCTCAGTTGGTTAGAGCGCACGCCTGATAAGCGTGAGGTCGGCTGTTCGAGTCAGCCTAGGCCCACCATTAAATATTACCCAGTATGGGGCTGTAGCTCAGTTGGGAGAGCGCCTGCCTTGCAAGCAGGAGGTCATCGGTTCGATCCCGTTCAGCTCCACCATTTTCCAAAAAATAATACTTGAATGTGATTGAGAAGATGTGCTACATTACTCTTCGTCACTTTTGAGAAATAGTCAAATCGTCTGGTGATGATGGCGGAGGGGACACACCCGTTCCCATGCCGAACACGGCCGTTAAGCCCTCCAGCGCCGATGGTACTTGCTCCGCAGGGAGCCGGGAGAGTAGGACGTCGCCAGGCGAGCAACCTTGTGGTTGCTTGATCATTTGTTCTTTGAAAACTGGATACTGCATGAAATTGCTAAGATATA
>NZ_CATKQT010000040.1:0-921 GCF_949767855.1 Brevibacillus sp. IT-7CA2 | reverse complement strand
GTTTCAAATGAATATGCCGGTGTGGCGGAATGGCAGACGCGCGCGACTCAAAATCGTGAGGGAAACCGTGGGGGTTCAAGTCCCTTCACCGGCACCATATTCAAGCGGGTGTAGTTCAATGGTAGAACTCCAGCCTTCCAAGCTGGTCGCGTGGGTTCGATTCCCATCACCCGCTCCATATTTTGCGGAGGGATACCGAAGTGGTCATAACGGGGCGGTCTTGAAAACCGTTAGAGTGCAAGCTCACGGGGGTTCGAATCCCTCTCCCTCCGCCACTTCTTTTTATTACGAATAATTATGGCGGCGTAGCTCAGATGGCTAGAGCGTTCGGTTCATACCCGAAAGGTCGGGGGTTCGATCCCCTCCACCGCTACCATAGGGGCATAGTTTAACGGTAGAACGAAGGTCTCCAAAACCTTTGGTGTGGGTTCGATTCCTACTGCCCCTGCCAAGGAACAATCTTAAAAACGTATACATTATGGCGGTCGTGGCGAAGGGGTTAACGCACCGGATTGTGGCTCCGGCACTCGTGGGTTCAAGTCCCATCGATCGCCCCATTTTTTTATAACTACAATATGTCTCAGTAGCTCAGCTGGATAGAGCATCCGCCTTCTAAGCGGACGGTCGGGAGTTCGAACCTCTCCTGAGACGTTTTACATGCGGTCGTGGTGGAATTGGCAGACACACCATCTTGAGGGGGTGGCGGGGCGACCCGTGCGAGTTCGAGTCTCGCCGACCGCACCATTAATTTAAACGAGGTTTAAAAAACCTCTTGATTAATGAAAAGCAATGTGTTATACTAAAAATCTACTCACGAAACACACGAGTTTAACTGAGTAGAAAAAATCACATAAAGCTAAAAAGTTGTTGACTTAGAAAGTTAGATGTGATAAATTAAAGATCTGCACCGAATATGGTGTA
>NZ_CATKQT010000038.1:0-1030 GCF_949767855.1 Brevibacillus sp. IT-7CA2 | reverse complement strand
CGATCTTTTATCGGTTGACCTACAAGCGGTTCAAGGACAAATCCACAACTGGCTAGATCGCTTTTTCCCCGAGTTTCTTACCGTATTCAAAGACTGGGAAGGAAAATCGGCATTACAACTCTTAAAGCTAAATTTATTACCACATGAATTAAGCAAACTTACCGACCAAGAGATCCTAATTCACCTCAGAAAAGCTGTTACACGTGCGGTTGGACTCAGCAAAATAACTGAACTCAAAGAAGTAGCCAGTCATTCGATTGGCATTCGTGAGGGTTCAGCAATGGCTAAATTAGAGCTACGCACGTTAATAGATAAGTACGAACTCATAAATGAACAGTTCGAAGAACTGGAATCTAATATAGATGATTTACTCAAACAGATTCCAGGTGTTGAACAAATGTTAGCCATCACAGGTATAGGTAAAGATACGGTTGCAGGCTTTTTTTCAGAGGTAGGTGACCTCAGTAACTATTCCCACCCTCGGCAGATCATCAAATTAGCTGGATTGAGTCTGAGGGAGAATACATCTGGAAAGCACAAAGGACAAACCAAAATTACGAAGAGAGGGAGAAAGACACTCCGAGCCCTCCTTTTTCGAGTAGCGATGCCTTTGGTCGCTAAGAACAGTGCCTTCAAAGCTCTACATCAATATTTTACAAAACGGCCAAATAATCCTTTGAAGAAGCTGCAGTCTCTCATCGCAATTTGCAATAAGCTGATACGAATTCTGTTCACGATTGGCAAGAAGCAATGTGAATTCAGTGAAGAACGTATGTTAAAGGACATTCCTCATATAGTAGAACTTCTGAGAGCAGCTTAGATTGTCTTTTGAATTCTCAACGTGAAGCAATAGATAATAACATTTGAAGCACGGATTAGTCAGTAAAGCAACTATAATACGGGCAAAGGATCCTGTCGGGCAGCATGACTGACATCCACCTCATGGAAAGGTTGGACGAAGGAATTTGGGAGCGAAGACTCTGTGAGATTTGGGAGGGTTGACCTCCATGAGATATGTGGACATCCACCA
>NZ_CATKQT010000037.1:0-1043 GCF_949767855.1 Brevibacillus sp. IT-7CA2 | reverse complement strand
ACCAGAAATTAGAGTATACATCTAAAATCTCAATTGTTGTCCTACAAGTTTCTAGGCTCTAGTTTTGAAGGTAACAGCAACAAATTTATCTTTATCTGATTTAAACATTTCCTTTTTATCCATTTGGCATTTCGTTCATCCTCAATTCCAAACAGTACAACAGCTGCTTGCTCCACTAGATGTAACACTATTTTTCGTACTTCTTCTGTAAGGCTATTCCAGGCTATTTAACTTATTGATGACATTCTGAAGTCCCAGTTCTGTTGACTTCTTGAAATAGAAAATTTCAAATTACTACTCCCAGTTTTGAGAGAACCCGATCCATTTCATCAAAATGTTCTTTGTCGCTTGAAGCATAGATCAAATCAAAACTATCGTTATTTTTCATCACTGTTATTATGCTGTCATCGTAATTCCCATAAAATTCGATGCCAATCCAATGCCGAAAGGAAATACCTTTATTATTAAAATTTTCACGAATAAAATCCAAGTCGGTTTGTTCAATGGAATAGAATGATTCACAGCCGTATTCAAGAGCGAATACGGTTTGCAAATAGGCCATCGCATGAAAAAAATCGGTCAATGTTTCAAAATCCTTTTTCCATACCTTTTCATCGTAACTCATATAGACAGGGGGATTGGACCTGGATAAATCGTTCTTATGGATTCCCCAAACACAGACACGTTGATTCTCGCAATAAAAAATTAAATATTCGTTATGTTTGAAGTATTGGAGTTGCTCGGGTTTGATCAAACTATCTTGCGTATGATTCAGCCGCTCGTCTTTACCGAGTTCCAAATAATAATCTATAAACACCTGGGGCAATTCACCAAAATTATTTTTAATGGTTTGTATCTCGTCATGACTAAACCCATTTCGTTTGGTAATATGAAACAGATTTTTAATCATTGTAAAATCAGTCATCCGCATCACACCTTATTCTTGTATAATACTCCATCGATTGACTTAAGAATATCCCAAGTCGGTCTCCTTAACCATCAAGAGAGCATATTATACACCCAATTTACTATATCTTTACTCC
>NZ_CATKQT010000036.1:0-1052 GCF_949767855.1 Brevibacillus sp. IT-7CA2 | reverse complement strand
AGAACCTGAATCTAGCGCGTCTGCCAATTCCGCCACGACCGCATATTCCCATCCAAGTAGCCAGTGCTGTTGACAAGCTGACTTTCACTTTTCGGGCTTATAAAAACTGGTGAGCCATGAAGGACTCGAACCTTCGACCCTCTGATTAAAAGTCAGATGCTCTACCAACTGAGCTAATGGCTCATGAAAAATGGTGGGGAGAGACGGATTCGAACCGCCGAACCCGGAGGGAGCAGATTTACAGTCTGCCGTGTTTAGCCACTTCACTATCTCCCCAATTTCATGGTGCCGGCAATAGGACTTGAACCCACAACCCCCTGATTACAAGTCAGGTGCTCTACCAATTGAGCTATACCGGCATATCTTTAATTATGGCATATCTTTCATGAAAAATCAAGGTTTTTTTATTCCGTTAAACCTTTTTCATGTTTATGAACTATGCCATCTCGTTAAGAAAGATGGCGGAGCTGACGGGACTCGAACCCGCGACCTCCGGTGTGACAGACCGGCGTGAACTCCAACTTCACCACAGCTCCATATTTGGTTGCACCCACTGGGCACTCCGATCCTACTTGATCAAGAAGATTACTCGACGTAGAGCAAGTAGAAAATTTGGTTGCGGGAGCAGGATTTGAACCTGCGACCTTCGGGTTATGAGCCCGACGAGCTACCGAGCTGCTCCATCCCGCGATAGTCAGGACGACTGAGTGTCAGTGTTGCCACAGGCCGTGGCGCTTTTAGCTGACCTTCCTTGTCCATTAATATAAGTGGTGGAGGCTGACGGGATCGAACCGCCGACCCTCTGCTTGTAAGGCAGATGCTCTCCCAGCTGAGCTAAGCCTCCAAATCGCCTACAAGATGTAGGGATTTTTCTAGGTGACCCGTAGGGGATTCGAACCCCTGTATGACAGCGTGAAAGGCTGCTGTGTTAAACCGCTTCACCAACGGGCCATTTTCATAAGGTTACTTCAGGTGCTCCCGACAGGAATCGAACCTGCGACCTCTTCCTTACCATGGAAACGCTCTACCGACTGAGCTACAGGAGCATAATG
>NZ_CATKQT010000035.1:0-1207 GCF_949767855.1 Brevibacillus sp. IT-7CA2 | reverse complement strand
AAGCCGTTCAGGGACAAATCCACAACTGGCTAGATCGCTTCTTCCCTGAGTTTCTTACCGTATTTAAAGACTGGGAAGGAAAATCGGCACTACAACTCTTAAAGCTAAATTTATTACCACATGAATTAAGCAAACTCACCGACCAAGAGATCCTCGTGCATCTCAGAAAAGCTGTTATACGTGCGGTTGGACTCAGGAAAATAACTGAACTCAAAGAAGCAGCAAGTCATTCGATTGGCATTCGTGAGGGTTCGGCAATGGCTAAATTAGAGCTACGCACGTTAATAGATAAGTACGAACTCATAAATGAAAAGTTCGAAGAACTGGAAGCTAACATTGACGATTTACTCAAACAGATTCCAGGTGTTGAACAAATGTTAGCCATCACGGGTATTGGAAAAGATACGGTTGCAGGCTTCTTTTCAGAGGTAGGAGACCTCAGTAACTATTCCCACCCTCGACAGATCATCAAGTTAGCTGGATTGAGTCTGAGGGAGAATACATCTGGAAAGCACAAAGGACAAACCAAAATTACAAAGAGAGGGAGAAAGACACTCCGAGCCCTCCTATTTCGAGTAGCTATGCCTTTAGTAGCTAAGAACGGAGCCTTCAAAGCTCTACATCAGTATTTTACAAAACGGCCAGATAATCCTTTGAAGAAGATGCAGTCCCTCATCGCAATTTGTAATAAGCTGATACGAATTCTGTTCACGATTGGCAAGAAGCAATGTGAATTCAGTGAAGAACGTATGTTAAGGGACATTCCCCATATGGTAGAACTTCCGAAAGCAGCTTAGATTGTCTTTTGAATTCTCAAAGCAAAGCAATAGGTACCAACATTTGAAGCACGGATTAGTCAGTAAAGCAACTATAATACGGGCAAAGGATCCTGGCGGGCAGCATGACTGACACCCACCTCATGGGTAAGGTTGGACGAAGGAATTTGGGAGCGAAGACTCTGTGAGATTTGGGAGGGTTGACCTCCATGAGAAATGTGGACATCCACCAGTGCGACCATAATTGTACTAGCGATCCATATTTTGGATATGCATGGTTAGGTAACTATGGATTATTTTTACTCATAGACTCCAAAATTATCCTTAAATACAGCCTTATTCCAGTATTCAAATGATTAGAAACCAACAGCGCTATGAAAACTTGAGAAAACAAACGAAATCGGGAGATTTTGCTTTCTACATAGAGGGAG
>NZ_CATKQT010000034.1:0-1265 GCF_949767855.1 Brevibacillus sp. IT-7CA2 | reverse complement strand
GACGCAACTCGATTAGAGTCAATAAAAATGTAATCGCCATTGTTGATCGAGATAGGATACCAATGTTTAGGCATATAATCTAGGTGGCTATTCTTAATTTCATCCAGACTCAGTAACTCATATCCTCCACCATACCTTAGACCTTCGAATAGCCATGCCCCATTATGGATTAGGAGAAAATTCTTATAGTCAGTTGGTAAGTGCCATTGAGTGTCTCTTAAAAACTCTTCAATCATTTCTAACGTGGCAGGGGAGTTAAATGTAAAGTTGGTTGGATATACTAAACCCTCCCATTTTTGCACTAATAATTGATTGCTTGCATCTAGTCGTTGTTTTAACCCATCCAACGCCAGTTGAGATAAATTGTCCTTCAAAGAGAATCACCCACTGAAAGTAATAGTCATCACCAGATGGAACATATTTGCCATAACTAGCCCACCAAGGAGTAACCTCGTTTTGATGGAATTTTTTAGGTAAAGACATTAAGTTATCATAGCTGTTATCCCCGCCATATGCAAGGGGAATAATATGATGTATGTCCAGACTACTCCAACTGAAATCTGGAACCCCATACTTATTCTCATACCAATTAATATATTTTTCTCTCATATTAGGCTCTCTAGGTTCTCTTTGATTATTAGGAACCCAAGCGAGATCAGCTTCATCAGGCTCAAACATTTTTATTCTACTATGCTCGTCTCTATACTTAGGGTATTCGATACCCTTTTTGTTAAGCAAAATTCCTGAGGGTGAGCAATATTGTAATGAATCTTGATAGAGCCATCTTGATGGACTTCTATCTTTTCAATTACCTGATGGAGCAATTGTTTTAGAACTTGTTCATCATCAATGTCAAGCTGTGCAAACAACGCAATTTTCTTTTGAAAGGCACGGAATTGTTCTTCCGTGTCTTTTTGCGTTTCGAGAATGGTTTCTAATTCCGCTTTGCGTTTGGCAAGGACATGTTGTTCTTCCTGATTGCGTTGATTTTGGGCATTAAACTGCTCAAGGGTAAGAGCCTGATTTGAGAAGAGGGTTATTAGTCCCTGAACATTCTTCTCTAACTGTTCTTGTTGCTTATTCAGCTTGTTCAACTCTTTTATTAGTGCGGATTGTTTTAGACCGATATTCCCTTTTACAGCATCGAATAGCCTGTCCAATCTGACGTTACTGCCAATCAAAGGTTCACTTTACCGTGAACCCTGGTTTGCTCCGTACCAAATTATTTAAGAATTTGTTGTACGCACAAGGTCCTTTCTTAAAGT
>NZ_CATKQT010000033.1:0-637846 GCF_949767855.1 Brevibacillus sp. IT-7CA2 | reverse complement strand
AACTTCAGGGCGGCTTTTTTCATTCATACGTTTTTACTTCATTTCATTGATTTCAGCGCGGATTTTTTCTACAAACGCATCCACTGTCATCGCGCCTTCATCGCCCACTCCGCGTTTGCGGACAGACAGTGTACCGTCAGCCACCTCTTTTTCACCGATGACCAGCATGTACGGGATTTTTTCAACTTGTGCTTCACGGATTTTGTAGCCGATTTTCTCATTGCGGCCATCCAGCTCTACGCGAATGCCAGCTTGTTGCAGTTTTTCTCTTACTTGTTCTGCATATGGCATGTGCACTTCGCTGATGTTCATGATGCGTGCTTGGATTGGAGTCAGCCAAATCGGGAATGCACCTGCGTAGTGCTCGATCAGGATACCAATGAAGCGCTCCATGGAGCCATACATCGCACGGTGCAAGACAACTGGACGATGCTTCTCGTTGTCTTGACCGACATAAGTCAGGTCGAATTTCTCAGGCATTTGGAAGTCCAGCTGGATCGTTCCACATTGGTGACGGCGTTTCAGCGCGTCGGTAATTTGGAAGTCGATCTTCGGTCCGTAGAACGCACCGTCTCCGTCTTTGATTTCATAGGCCATACCGAGCTCATCCAACACTGTTTTCAGAGAGCTTTCTGCTGCTTCCCACAGCTCATCAGAGCCCATGGAATCTTCCGGACGAGTGGACAGAGCCACACTGTATTCGAAGCCAAATACCTTGTAGATGCTGTCAATCAAAGTGATCATACCTTTGATTTCGCTCGCGATCTGATCAGGACGAACAAATACGTGCGCGTCATCCTGACAGAAGGTGCGCACCCGTAGCATTCCATTCAATGCCCCGGAGTACTCATGGCGGTGAACTTGCCCGAACTCGGAGTAACGTATCGGCAGGTCGCGGTAAGAATGCATCTCGTTTTTATAGATCAGCATGTGACCTGGGCAGTTCATTGGCTTCAAGGCATAAGTCGCGTTGTCTACTTCAGAGAAGTACATGTTCTCTTTGTAGTGATCCCAGTGACCAGATTCTTTCCAGAGACGCTCGTTCATGAGGAACGGAGAGCGCACTTCTGTGTATTGTGCCAATTGCTGCAGACGGCGGGAGAATTGCTCCAGCTCGTTGCGAACAGTGAAGCCTTTTGGCAGGTAGAACGGCATACCTGGTGCTTCCTCGGAGAACATGAACAATCCCAGTTCTTTACCCAATTTGCGGTGATCGCGCTTTTTCGCTTCTTCGATGAAGTGCAGATATTCATCCATGTCTGCTTTTTTCGGCCAAGCTGTACCGTATACGCGTTGCAGAACTTGGTTTTCTGCTTTTCCGCGCCAGTATGCACCTGCCACGCTCATCAGCTTGAATGCTTTGATGAAGCCAGTGGACGGCAAGTGCGGACCACGACAGAGGTCGAAAAATTCGCCTTGCTCATACATCGTGATAGTCGCATCCTCTGGCAGGTCGCGAATCAGTTCCAGCTTCAGGTGATCGTTCAGTTCTTGGAAAATCGCAGTTGCTTCTTCGCGGCTTACGACTTTTCGGCGAAT
Organism: Brevibacillus sp. IT-7CA2; assembly: GCF_949767855.1. Lineage (NCBI taxonomy): Bacteria > Bacillati > Bacillota > Bacilli > Caryophanales > Paenibacillaceae > Brevibacillus > Brevibacillus sp. IT-7CA2. The sequence continues at coordinate 636,307 of NZ_CATKQT010000033.1, read as the reverse complement.
CGGCAGGTCTTCCTTCACGATTTTTTCCATTTCTGCTTCGATTTTGCCCAAATCCTCTGGGGAGAGGGACACCGGAATGTCCATGTCATAGTAGAAGCCATCTTCGATCACAGGACCGATTCCGAACTTCACTTCAGCGCCGTAAATGCGTTTTACCGCTTGAGCGAGCAAGTGAGCTGTACTGTGGCGGTATACTTCCAACCCGTCGGCAGAATCGAGGGTAACGATTTCAATCGCTGCGTCATCTGTGAGTTCTGTGTACAGATCGACAACCTTGCCATCTTTTTTACCAGCTACTGCCTTTTTCTTCAGGCTAGAGCTAATGGAGCCTGCGATGTCTTCGATAGTAATCCCAGCGTCGTATTGACGAACGGCTCCATCTGGGAAAGTAACATGAATTTGTGCCACTGTGGATTCTTCCTTCCTGTATCTTGTTTGGTTGAGAAAATAAAAAAACACTCATCCCCAAAAAGGGACGAGTGTGTTCTCGCGGTACCACCCTACTTCAAGTCTGTTCACAAAAACAGACTCCTCATTCCATGTAACGGTATTTAACCGGCATACCGATAGTAAAAGCCTACGCTTCGTTCCCGGTAGCTACTCGAAGGTGGTAGATCAATAACAGTTCGCAGCGAGCTTCCAGCCTGTGGCCCGCCTCTCTAGAGCGTCCTTACTATTGTCCGTGTCCTTCTCATCGTATTTATAAGCGCTGTAAAGTTGTTGTTGCTATTATAGTTTAGAGGGATTATTCCCGTCAAGTACACGTCGCTCGGATAGGCAAAGCGAACAAGATTGGCAAGTAACGAGCCGACTGTCAAAAATACTGCGGATCGTCTGTGCAAGCCCAGGCTTTTCCGAAGCCATATGGAGCACGATACTCTCAGGAGCCAGTGTAACCAAAGCACTGACCAAATAATCCTCGTCCCTGCATTTTTGTTCGTCCATGTTCAAAACGGTATCCAACTGCTCAAGCCAAAGACGATCCCCTTTTTTATCATAAAGATGGAAAGGTTTGTCCACACTAGGAACGACATGAACGACTTCCTGCTTGGTTTCCTGTACAGCGATGAAGTAGCGCAACAGCTCGACAAACTCTTGGTATTGCTTGTCTTCCAGATATTCATCAATGCCAGTTTCCACGAGTTCGAACAGCTCGTTCCAATGCTCCTGTAGTCGAAACCGGACGAAGCCCAAGACGTTGATTGTTCTCTCCCACTCCAAATAGGTGAAAACGTTGCGATATACGTTTGCCTTGCGTGTTGTAGCCGTTAACAGTTCCCTGCCATCAAGCTCGACTTCTTGGCACATGCGTTGAATATAAGGAAAAATCTCTGCCCATTCGGTCTCCATCTGTTCGGCAGCGAGTAAGTCAGCGGCCATTTCTTCCATAATTTTCGGTTCCTTCACCTGAATGACCCATTCGGCTAATGTAAGGGCAACGAAGGCTCTCGCCCACTCGATGGTCTGCGCGTCATACTCAGTCTCACACCAGCTTTGAAAGTAGAACAAGAGGTATCCATTCTCTTCTTGCTCCCTGTATGTAATGCGCACCGGTGCAGTGTTGACCCGCTCCGTCATCTTATTTACGATAGCCCGATACGTGTCACAATGCTCAGGGACATTCTCCAGCAATACGCGAAACGTCTGCATAACCATCCCCCCAACCGCCATTGTAGTTACAGTATATGTCCCGTCAGGAGCGATATACTTTTAAACGGTTGGAAACTCAGGGAAGGTTGCAGGTAAAAAATTCCTGATTAAAAAACCAAAAAACGCTCCCCTGCCGATTTCCCTTTGTTAGGAGGGGGGCAGAGAAGCGTTTTTTTGGTTTATTAGTTTTGCATTACAAAATCACGTTCTGCCATCTCGCCGTCTTTGAAAACGCGCAGAATGTCATACTGTGTATTGCGCTGTGCAGGGATTTTACCTGCCCCGCGAATGAGCTCCAAAATTTGGTTCGTGTTGACCTTGTACGTACATGCCGCTGCGGAAACAACGTTTTCTTCCATCATCGTTTGGCCGAAATCGTTCGCTCCATAAGAGAGAGAAAGCTGACCGTAATGCGGGCCCATAGTCACCCAGGAAGATTGGAAGTTTTCGATATTATCCAGCATAAGGCGGCTGATTGCCAGTGTTTTCAAGTATTCCTCTGGCGTATTGTTGACAGCCTTCATGTTGGTGTTGTCCGGCTGGAAGGTCCAGACGATAAACGCTTTGAAGCCGCCTGTCTCATCTTGCGCATCACGAATGCGCAGAAGGGACAGTACACGCTCTTCCATCTCTTCCCCAAAACCAATTACCATGGTAGCTGTACCAGGCAAGCCTGCACGGTGTGCGGCTTTTTGAGTATCAATCCATTCAGTCCAAGAACCCTTCAAGCGGGAAATCTTCCGACGTGTACGATCATCGAGGATTTCGCCACCCGCTCCCGGCAAGGAATCGAGACCCGCTGCCTTCAGCTCTTTCAGTACTTCCTCGACAGACATGTTGGAAACTTCCGCGATTTTCATCACTTCCGCTACAGATAGAGAGTGCATCGTAATCTGCGGGAAGCGCTGCTTGATCTCACGCAAGAGGTCAGTATAATAATCCAGTTTCAGATCCGGATTAGTACCGCCTTGCATCAAGATTTCTGTACCACCAACGTCCACGGTCTCCTGAATTTTTTGGAAAATCGTTTCTTTGGGGAGAACGTATCCTTCAGAAGAACCCGGACGACGGTAAAAGGCACAAAAACGGCAATACGTGTCACATACGTTCGTGTAATTGACGTTGCGACTGATGACAAAAGTCGCAATCGGTTCTGGATGATGCTTTTGCATGACCAGATTAGCGTAATGTCCGATCTTTTCGATTTCATTGCTCGCAAACAAAGCCAGACCGTCTTCGAGACCCAGTCGTTCACCTGCGAGAGCACGTTCCAATATAGAATCGATCATAAGGATCACTCCTTGTACCATACGTAAATTCCATCCCACATCATAACACAATACCGGGATATCGGCTATAGCCCGAGGTGCTGGCAGATTCGCTGCCATACGCGAAAAAACCCTGCAAGAGACAGGGCTTGGAATCGCAATTATTCTTATTGTTCTTCATATCCGATCTGTTCGTATACTTCTGGCTCCCAGTAAATCACAGTTTGCGCGAGTGGCAAATTCGTTTCGCGTGCTCCGTTTGGTTGGCCATTAAAATAGATGATTTCTGTTATGGATACCCGATCACCACGTACGTCAATTTCCCCTGACAATTGCAAGTTAGTCCCGTTTGGCGCATAGAAAACGACTTTTCCCGAACCCAATGTTTTCATTGGTTCCTCCCATGATGTTTGTCCTGTTTCCCTACATTTTAGTGGATAATCTTTCCTAGCGTCAATGAAAAAACAAGGACTTCACTACCAATATTCGGCCTAGGATAAGCTCATTGATCCACTTATTTTGAAACCGTCTGCGTAACTTGATTATTGTTCCCATGAAAATAGGCCTTCGATTGTTTGTTGTGGGTCACAATCAAAAGTAGGGTTACATACACGATTGCGATCAAGAAAGATCCATTACTTATATCCAGTAAAATCGCCAAACTTATGCAGACAATCGCCGACTTCAAAAACCTCATCTGTATGAAGATGAACAATAAAGTGGTGATGATCAGTGGAAGCATTAATCTTCCTTGCATTCTTCCTAACACGTAGCTTTGATCTAACATATCCTCTGGCATAGTCACCACGCTGAAAACCATTTTACTGGCCCAGTGACTCAAGTTCATCGGGTCTGCCTGTGAAACCACAAAATAGAGCCCCCCCAATACGATGACTTGCAACAGCATAAACCCTTGAATAACTTTGATAGATAATGGCATTTTCATTTTTAAAATTTCCCTTTCGTAATGACTTTCCGTACCCACTTATAATCGGGATATTTTGGAAACGGGTTGATGGGCCAAACGTCCCATTTTCCTTATTTTACCTCTCGACATCTAACTTCAGTTGTGGTCTTTCTTTGGACAAACTGGCATAGGATAGCTACAATAGAAAAAACCTTCTAAGGAGATGCTCATGCTCGAACATATCACACAGCTATTCATGCAATATGGGATGTGGGGACTTGTTGCCATGGCATTTTTGGACTCATTTATTAGTCCGATTCCTCCGTTTTTTATGCAAATTGCGATGAGTCTGCTCGATCCAGGCTCAGCGATTCAGTTTGCGACAGTAGCCTTTACTGCTTCCGTCCTCGGCGCCCCCATTGGATTTTTGTTGGGGAGATGGCTGGGAAAACCACTTTTGCACAAGATTCTCCCTGAAAAATGGGTTATTGTAGCGACGGAAAAATTCGCAAAAAACGGGGATGCTGCCGTACTGATCGGAGCTTTTACCCCCATTCCTTTCAAGGTTTTCACTGTGCTCTCTGGCGTATTCAATTACTCGCTGACCAAGCTCATGTTTTATGCGATCATCGGGCGGGGATTGAAGTTTTATTTGATTGGCACCTTGTTTTATTTGTACGGAAAACACGCAAAGGTTCTGATCGATGAATACTTTGAGATCACGCTGCTGGCAATCGCAACAGTGGTTGCTGCGATCTGGTTTATTTGGAGTATGCGCCGCAAGCGGTATGCGTAAAAATCAAAAGCGCCTTTGCCACCTCAACAAGTGGTCTAAAGGCGCTTTTTGATTTATCGGGTCTGAACAATAGCGGACTGTTGAGCCCAATCTTCAACGCTGACAAACTGATATTCCACCAGCTGGGTAAAGAACTGTACATCCAGCAAAGAATCGGCTTGAATCCCCCGCTTTTCTTGTGAATGGAAATGCTTTTCGGCATACAGCTTTGCCAAAATGTATTTGCGGGCATTTCCCTCACGCGTCACCTGATCTTCTGCTTCACTGACGATGCATGATAAGGTGTACAAATCTACCATATGGTCCGCGAGCGTTTTTAATTTGTACGTTACATAATCGTGGTTCTGTTGCATGAGATAGGCGATATTTTCCTCCAGAATGGCCAGTTCCGTCCGAATCAACTCGGCGTACGGCTGTGAAAAGGCATGCTTCCAGCCAGCTACGCGCTCCCGAAGCAATCTGCTAAACACTTCGTGGCTGTTTTCTTTTTGCATCACACGCAAAATATCGAGTGCGAGTATATTCGAGGTGCCTTCCCATACGGTCAATACTTGCGCATCACGCAACAGACGCGGCGTCACGTACTCCTCGATATAACCGTTACCGCCATGAATTTCAATTGCGGTATGAGTCGATTCGACAGCCTCTTCCCCTGTACGGTATTTCAGCAAAGGAATCAACAGGCGAGCAAGCGCGTTATCCTCTTTGCTAGCGGAATTAGACTGCAAGCGATCATAAACAGCAATCATATCAAACACCGCACCCGTGCTGACCTCCGTATCCAATAAGAGGCTCACCAGCATTTCTTTTACCATCGGGTACTGATCGATTGGCTTCCCGAATGCACGACGTTGCTCGGCATAATACCTCGCTTCGTAAAAAGCTCGACGCATGATCCCAATCGAAGCAATCGCGTTGCAAATGCGAGAGAGGTTCAGGGCTTCTGCCATGTACTTGAAGCCGTTCTGAGGCTCCCCGATCAAATAGCCCTCTGCTCCGTTCAACAATATCTCCGCAGATGGTACGGCGTTTACGCCCAGCTTATCTTTTAGGCGGCGGACCTGGATGTGATTGCGTTCGTTGTCAGGCTTTATCCAAGGCACCAAAAACAGTCCGAGCCCTTTTGTCCCCGGTTTCTCCTCATCGATTCTCGCCAAAACAGTCGCAACAAATGCTCCAGCATTGCTCGCAAAAAACTTTTCTCCTGTCAATCGGTACACACCAGGCCGACCTGCTACTGGCTTTGCTACAGTCAAATTCGCACCGACATCCGAACCGCCCTGTCTCTCCGTCAGCCAAGTAGCCCCCTCATACAAGCGAGTGTGATCACGAGAGGTCAGTCCTGTCAGGTACTGCTCCTTTTGTTCTTCGCTGCCATAGCGATCAATTAAATAAGCGGATGACATCGACAAGGTGACAGGGCAATAGAACCCCGGCTCAGACTGACTCACGAGATAGCCCATGAAAAAGGAATAGCTATACGGCGCTTTTCTCCCCAACTCAGGAATGTCTTGATACAAGTAGCTGACGATGCCTGCTCCGTAAACTTCTGCTACTGTTTCCTTGTAGCCTTCATTGGTAATGATCTCGGAAATATCCTCACCCAGCCGATTGTACTTGCGCAATCTCGGCTTTCCTTCCCTGTCTGTATAGGCAGCACGCTCATCGATGGGTCCTGCCACTTGCGCACCTAGCCAGCTCAACTGCTGTCTAGCCCATTCATGCATGGAAGCAGGGAGATAACGTTCCAGCAAATAATCGAGGTTGGGATCTGCTTTGAAAAAGTTTTGCGCCTGTGGCGTACGCGGGTGCGGGATGTTGTCGCTGTATGCTCGCTGATCGATGCTCGTTTGCAAATCACTCATCGTAGTTCCACTTCCTTTTGGGAACTGACATCACGCAATACATGCTTCAGGACTTTTCCGCTCGTGTTCCGCGGCAGTGCAGGAACGATATTCACTTGTCGCGGGAGCTTGTAATCAGCGAGATGACCACGCAAAGAGCCTTGGATTTCCTCTAGCCACTCTCGATTGGTATCGACTCCTGGTTTCAGTACCACATAAGCCGTAACTGTCTCGCCCCACTCAGGATGCGGCAAACCCACAACAGCTACCTCACCAATCGACGGATGACGCTCTAACAACTGCTCGATTTCCTTAGGGTAGACGTTTACCCCGCCCGTAATCATCACGTCTTTTTTACGATCAATCATCCACAGAAATCCATCCTCATCCACGCGTGCAATATCGCCAGTGTACACCCAACCATCGCGTATGGTTTCTGCTGTAGCCTCCGGATTGTTGTAGTATCCTTTCATTGTCCCTTCTCCGCGCAAGCGAATTTCGCCCGCTTCGCCACTGGCGCATCGCTCTCCTCGCTCGTTTACAACCTCCATTTCGGCGAACAATACACCACGATTACCTATACTGCCGATTTTGTCCGGATGCTCTCGGTGCAAGAGGCACATTCCGGTCGGCCCTGCCTCCGTCAAGCCGTAGACGCACGCCAGTTTATCGCGTCCATATGCTTCTTCCATGAGCGAAGCCATCTCTTTGGACAGCGGAGCCCCGCCATACATCCAATGTTCGATGGAAGACAAATCGTACGTCGCAAACTCGGGATGCTTCATCGTCAGTAAATACGCCACTGGCGATCCGAAGAAATGCGTAATCCGATGCTGCTGCACCAAATCCAAAAGAAGCTGCGGCGAGAAGGTCAGAGCCATTACCTGGGTGGCGCCAAGCATAAGCCCTGCAATGAAAAAGAGATGGAGGGGAGCCGAATGACTCAGTGGCATCAAATGCAAAATTCGTGAATGATGGGTCATCGTCAGTTCAATCGACATCATTTTCGCGACAGTCAATAAGCTTCTATGTGTATAAAGCACCCCTTTAGGGCGTCCAGTCGTACCAGAAGTATACAGAATGCTGACCTCGCTATCTTCGTTCATGTTCGCCAAATACGGTCGTGAAGAAAGCGCATTCATTTTATCAAAAGACACGTTATTGGCAGCCCAGCCAGCGATTCCATGCCAATTCCCTTGACTCACTCCTGTTTTGATTGCCACAAGCTGTGGCGTTTGAAGGACCCACTCATTCACGATAGGCACGAGGGCATCATGAACAAGAAGTACCTTTGCTCCGGCATGTTCACATATATGTCGTACTTCTTCTTGTGTTGAGCGTGCATTGATCGGTACGACGAGGGCACCACTGCGAATGACGGCGACGTAAAAAATGGCAAACTCCGGGCAATTGGGCATCAGCATCACAACCCGATCCCCTTGCTCGATGCCAAGCTCTTGCAAATGGCAAGCCCACTGAGTGGAGCGTGTATCCCACTGGGAAAAGCTGACCTCTACATCTCCTGCAATCAGCGCGGACTTGTCAGGGTATTTCCTTCCGTTTGCTGTGAGCAGAGCTGATACGTTCATCGTTTCTCCTCCTCATTTTCTTCAAGCAATTTTTGTTCAAAGTTTTGCTTGTAGACGAGAATGTCTTCTCTCAGTTGTCGGAGTTCCATGATTTTCTCGTCGATCTCAGCCAGCTTTTGGTTGCCGTACTCAATCGTTCGCATAAGCTGCGCACGACCTGTACGGTCCTCGTCGAACAGCTCAATCATCTCGCGAATCTGATCCAACGAAAATCCGAATCGCTTCCCTCGCAGAATGAGTCGCAGCCTGGCACGATCCTTGCGGTTATAGTGCCTGCTTCCCTTCTCTGTCCGACTGGGGAAAATCAAGCCGAGCTCCTCGTAGTACCGAATCGTTCTGGTGCTGACATCTAATTGTTGAGCAAGATCAGAGATGGTCCACGATTCTTCCTTCTGTATTCCTTCTCTGCTCATGTCCAGCGCCCCTTACTTACATTTATAAAATTCGAAATTTACCGAACAAAATGATTGTAACTGCGGTTTACGTAAACGTCAACTTGATGAAAAATTTATCGGGCCAATCACCAATCTATTATTCGCCCATATATTGTTATTGTGATTTTTGTGGAAGGAGGTGAAGCAATGGCCGTCATCAAAGCGAACTCCAGTGATGTCGATATGCTTGCCAGACTGATTCGGGCCGAGGCTGAGGGTGAAGGTGAGTTGGGCATGCTGATGGTTGGCAACGTTGGGGTAAATCGGATTTTAGGTAACTGCCTTGACTTCAAAAACATTCGCAGCATGCGTGACATGGTCTATCAATCTCCAGGAGGATTCGAAGCGATCCAGAAGCCGTATTTCTATCAACGGGCCAGGGAAAAAGACAAAAGACTGGCACAGCGCGCAGTCAATGGAGAGAAAACCCGCCCCGCGAGCAACGCATTGTGGTTCTACCGTCCTGCCGGAAACTGTCCTCCTACCTGGTGGGATCAACAAAACTCCGGTCGCTATAAGGCACACTGCTTCTTCATTCCAACACCAGCAGATTGTCCACGCGTCTATTAAAAAGATTAGATAGATAAAGGAGCGAGTTCATCATGAGTCAACAAATGCCTTACACTGGTTACCCTCAACAACAATACGGCTACGACATGTACCCATCCGCACAGTATCCATACGGCATACCTCAGCAACAGCAGCAGATGATTCAACAGCAGCAACCTCAACTGGTTCCGATGCAGCCAAGCGGATCCTTGATTCCTGGAATGCCCATTACTCCTGGGCAAGTAATGGAAGAATCGTACATCGAAAACATCCTTCGCCTGAATCGAGGCAAAGTCATTACGGTGTACCAAACGTTTGAAAACAACAGCCAATGGAACGCCAAAATTTTCCGTGGCGTCCTCGAAACAGCTGGCCGCGACCACATCATTATCAGCGATCCGCAAACCGGCAAACGCTATTTACTTCTCATGGTCAACACCGATTACATCACCGCGGACGAAGAGTTGAATTACGTCCCACCTCAGCTTCCAACAGGAGTTCGGTAAGCAACGAAGCACAAAAAGACAGTTTCCGTCGGCTATCCCCGGGGGAGAACTGTCTTTTTGACGTTTAAACCATTCCATGCTATTAATGAGTGAGAAACAAGACCGCTTTGCAGAGGATGAGGAAGAGTGGCATTTGGGATAACACGAGACGAACTGAACCGTTGGAAGCAAACCGTTAGTCGAGGCGAATTGGCATTTCTCACCCATTATTGGCTGGACCCCCGGTTTCCCGGAATCAAAACCGTTACAAAAGTAGGCTGTGCCAATTATTCGTTACTGACAGACTGGTGCCTTGCCAACGGACTCGATCCTGTCTACATTCATAACCGTGCACCCTTCCCACATTTTGATTTACTTGGCGAAAAACAAATCCAGATCTTGCAAAAGGAAGGTCTGTGGGATCACTTGGAGCGATTCCGCATGCTGGATGATGGACAAGACTAGGATGGATCTTTTTGCACGTGATAGCCTCGATCACCATATGGCGCCAGCTTTTTCATCCATTTATCTTCGAGTTTTTCCAGTGCATCCTTCCCATCAAAATACGGATGGTCTTTCTTCTCAACCTTTTCTAGTACTTCGATTTCAAAAGCGTCCGAACCGTATTTATCCCAGTCCTTTTGCAGCTCACGATTAGGGTGTGAGCCATGCTGAAGCATGAACTTTCTACCGTTGATCGTTTTTAGGTTATTCGTGCTGGCGATGAACACTTTGTCATTTTGCTTGTTCTTAATTTGATAAACGCCTGCATCTGTTTCTACTTCCTTGTACATTTGCTTGAGCTCTTGCTTGCGATTCATCTGTTGCGCCCCTCGTTCCTCTCCTTCATTTTCCACTGCGATCCGCCAATATTGACTGCCGTCCGCCTGTCTATCCATCAAACCGACATCGACTAAATATCTCCGCAAGGTCACATAATCGTCGTAGAGACCTTCCAGAATCTCATTCACTTCTCGCTCGGTGTAGAAACGGTCGAGCTCAAATTTTTTGGAAATCTCTTCGAGGAGGATGAGTTTATGCTTTTGTTTGCGCGGGAAGCGCTCTAATCGACCTGATAGTCCATTCGGCAAGAATCTCTTTACGATCGCGGCATACTCTGCGGCATCGTCATCTTTCGAGGTATTCTTTTGCTTGCTTGATTTGGCATCATTGGACGATTGATTTTTATCCGCTTCATGCAATAACTCCATCATGACCAGGAATACCTTGGCCTGACGTTCTTTTTCCTTGAGTGCAAAGCGGTGATTACGGATCGTCGATGCACTGCCAATCCCCATTTCATTTTGAACCTCGGCGTCTGTCTTGCCCTGGTAAAAGAGGCGAAGCAAATTAACCTGATGATCAGACAAGCCCGTCAATCGTTTATCCAACTGGCTCAGGTGAGTAAAGACAGAACCGTGCGAAACCTCGATATGATGACGCATAAAACGGGACGCTTCGTACAGGACACCCTGCACTGGATAAATAATTCCTTTCTCCACCTGTTCCCCACAGAGCAAACACATAAAATGTTCGTCTTGTTCGATGTAACCTTGCTTCCACTCTTGAAGGGAAGCGCTCCAAAACGCTTCATGAAGACTCATCTATAAACACAACCTTTATTCGTTTGATTTATTATAGATAACTTATCACTGCGTTTGTTTTGTGTCAAACAAAAAAGCCCTCTGTTGTGTATTCGTACAACAGAAAGCCTTTTTGTCTATGCTTCACTGGCTCGCATCGCAAGACTTGCTTGAGCCAACTCTTTTAAAAATGCCAGGCGATCACCTTTAAAGAAACGTCCTTCTGATGCTGACCGATTCTGCCGATAGCGGATCGCCAGTCGGTTTACCAAGCGATTAATCTCCAGATGTTGTTCCTCTTCCATAGTAAACCGTACAGCGTATTCGTAATAGTCCGTTTCCCACGGAATCGTGCGAACTACGTGACCGTACATTTTCAGAGCCTGTCCGCACAATTCCGTCGCAAACTGCAGAACGAGCTGATCATTTGCCGGCATTTTGAGATGAGAGAGAAAACGAAGTCCACCTGCCCCGATATCCTCGATCAATACCTGCGTGCTCCCAATCTCCATAGTTTTCCCTTTGACCAGCACAATGGTCATGTCTGCACAGAGGGAGTATTCTAGACGTAAGCGAAAAAATTCACGTTGATGCCCCTCTGATCTACCTGGCATTGTTTTCTCCTTCTTTCTCTTCTCATAGTGGGGAACACGCAAAAGAAAGAGCGCCTGTCACCTTGGCGCCTTTCTTTTTATTTTTTGGGCTTTCGATATTTGATCTCCTGCTCTTTCACCTGAAAGCGATTCCATAATTCTCTCTCATCATGTGTAATGGAATCATGCTTTTCCAGCCGGAAGAGGAGTCTAACGACCACCCAAACAATCAAAAGAAACGCAAAAAAGATAACCAGTGTAAGAAAGATCATAAAACCTGCCTCCTCCCATTTACTAACAACATATGGGAGGAAGCAAAATAAGATAACCAAATGTGTCAAAAACGTGACAAATCTTCTTTTCTAGAAGGTAGTCACACTTCGCGGCTTCTCAGGAACAGCGAACAGCCTATCCAAAATCGGAAGCTTTTCTGGAGCATCCAGCTCCAATTGGCCGTATTGATACAGTTTTCGGGCAGTTACTACCCCCATCACAAGCGAAGAAAAATCCGAAATATCTAGCTGTACCGAAACGCAAGGCTCCACTGCCTCTCCTAATTCCGGACGTCCATCGACAAACTTGATGAGCCATGTTCCTTCATTCTCAGGCAGGAACGAATCGCGGATCGTCAGCTTTACATTTACCGTTTCCGAACCAAAACGGTGGTGGGACAACTGACGGAAAAATCCCGGCACATCAATGATTCGATACATCAGACCGACTCCAGATACATGGCTCTCATGATAAATGCTCCACAATATCGAATCCGTTCCGTTGCCCGGATCAGATAGCAACAAGTGAAAATCTTCGTCCGGCGTCGTAAATTCGATCCGTTGAATCTGATCGGCCTGGCTACGCAGGAAAGAGAGCAGTTGTGCAAGTGCTTCGCGGTTCTCATACTGAAGCTCTCTTACTTCTATGTTGTTGAAGAGTTTGTTTTTTTCATGGGCGCTCTGGAACTGGAAAGCGAGATAGCCGCATAGCCTCCCTTCCTTTTTGTAGCCCACGGTAACCATTTCAGGACTATCGAGGATTCTGTCCCACTCTCGATCTGTACGCTTGATCATGCCATGTGTTTGACGGGCGATTCGGTGATAGCAAGCAGACAGTTCTTCTTTGTCCTCTTTTCCTATATAGACGATTTTGTCCTTGCCTACAAATGGTAGGCTGGACGGCTTGAACTTGTATTGATGAACCTTGGTCCCAATTCCAAAACCCATTTGCTTGTAAAAATCAACACGAAACGGATAGAGCGAGACCAGCGAGATTCCCCGCTCCCGATAACTGGAAAGAAAACCTTGTAGCATCGACATGGCCACTTTTTCCTTTTTATGCAAAAGGTCTACGGCGACCATCCCAATACCGCCAGTCAAAAGCGGTGTACCGTGAACATTCATAGGAAAATCGCACCATTTCATTATACCCGCTAGTCTTCCATCACGGTAGCATCCGTGGTAGCTGACATGTGGGTCGTTTTCGATCGTCTCCCTTACGCGTTCGGCAAATCGCTGTCTGCTCTCTGCACCCAGTAGATTGCTTCCAGGGTAGCTCATCGCTGCAATCCTAACGACCTCATCGATATCGTCAATTGAAACCGGTCGAATCTCCTCCATCGTCTCATGCACTCCTGTCAGCAAGAATTTGGGCATCTAGGAAAATAGTATCGATGAATGTAACAACTGGCAATATGAAGTTTGCATTTTTTGGAAAACTGTAACCAATTATTGAAAAAACGTCCGCACTCGGCGGACGTCTTCGAATTAGTGTGTCTGTTTGACTCGGCTTCCTTTTGCGATCACAAGCGCCAGAACAAAGCTGCCTATCCCAAGCACTAATGTGCCTGTAAAGACCACATGAACACCGCTAGCCAATAAGTCTCGGATCTGTGCCAGCTGTGCCACTGGAATCGATCCGTGTTCAAAGGAAGCTCCTAAATTCGTATGACCACTTGCTACAGTCACCATGTTGAACAACATTCCGAATACGGCTGCCCCGAAGGTTTGGCTAAATGTACCCGTGAATGTATTGAGGGCAACCGCTGTCCCCCTCTTATCGACTGCAACGGACGATTGAATTTTTACCATGATGATCGGAGAAATGAGCCCCATTCCCAAACCAATTAAGCCTACAGCCACATAAATGAGGTATCCCGCTGACTGAGCGGACAGGAAGCTCAACAATGTTGTCGCTACGGTCAGAACGGCTGTCCCTGCGATAAATAGCTGTTCAGCTCGCAGCTTGCCTAACAAGTTCCCGGCAAGGATAGAGCCGATCGTCCAGCAAACTGGCATCGGTGTCAGGACAAAGCCAGCCATTGTCGCACTTTCTCCCAAGACTCCCTGGCTCCAGATCGGCAAGTACACCACCATGCTGATTACAATTCCATTGGTCAAGAGTGTCAGCAGATTGGTCATGGCCACGTTTCGATTGGTAAAAAGCGAAAGCGGAATCAGCGGCTCAGGCGATTTCTTCTCCACCGATACAAACACCAGATAGGTCACCAAAGCAAATACGATCAAGGAAATCGTCACCGGACTGGTCCAGGATTGATTTTGGCTACCTGTTAACAAGGCATACAACAAGGCGATGGTCCCGAGCGAAAAAATAAGCGCGCCCGGATAATCGATATGGCGCTTTTCTTTGACGGCAAGCTTTTCCTTGTACAAAAAGACGAGCATGAAAAACGATACGAGGCCAAAAGGTAAGTTAAGAAAAAAGATATAACGCCACGTCAGTGTATCGACCAAAAATCCTCCGACCAGCGGACCTGCCACACCGGAAAGTCCCCATACAGCGCTAATCCAGCCCTGCGCTTTTGCTCTGGCAGTCTGCTCGGTGTACAAATCTCCGATGATGGTCATCGTAATCGGCATGACTGAACCTGCACCCAAGCCTTGAATGGCACGGAAAACAATGAGCTGCCACATCGACGTCGCCACTCCACAGAGCGTGGAACCTAACAAAAAGATACCGATCCCGATTAACAATACGTTTTTTCGGCCAAATAAATCAGCCAACTTGCCGTAAATGGGAGCAGATACGGCAGTGGCAAGCATGTAGATGGCGTATACCCAGCTCACCTGTTCAAAGCCTGCCAAATCACTCGTAATACGTGGTACAGCTGTACTCACAATCGTTCCTTCCATCGCAGCAAGGAATGTCGAGAGCATTAGGGCAATCATAATCTGTAGTCTCATCTCGATCTCCTCTCTCTATCTACGCATGATCGCGAGCAGCAAAAAGCATTGTCTAGTATATCACATTAGAGAACATTCTTTCTCAGCCAACGAAAAACCTCGTCTTGTCGATGACAAGCGAGGCATTGTTTTTCCGATCAGGGTTATCGATTAGCTGCGCGTAGCTTCACTGCTGCAAACACCTGCTGGTAATAATGCACTTCATGTGGAACAAAGTCAGCTTTGGCCACGATCATCGCTGTATCCTTTTGCTCACCATTTTCCGTTAACAAAAATCCATTCACCGTCATCTGCCCGATCTCGCCCGCAAACAACCGCTCTAGCTCATGCAGACTGACCCAAAACAGCCCCGTGACTTCTTCTTCCTGTACACGGTACTCGCGTAAGAGTTGATCGCATTCATACAAAAATGTATGGCACATTTCCTTATCAATGATGGAGGGGGCAAACATTACATCACGAATCACGCCTAGCTTGTCCAATTCCTCAAAGCTCACGGACAAGCCCAGCTCCTCCTCCAATTCCCGTACGCCGTCACATGGCTGTTCCGAAGCGAGAAGATGACCGGCAGAGGTAATATCGAGCAAGTTCGGACAAGTATCCTTTTGTGGATGTCTTTTTTGGAACAACAATTCGATCTGGTCATCTACTACGCGATAAATCCAGCAGTGAAAGGTTTGGTGCCACAGACCCAAACGGTGTACCTCGCTACGCGCTTCTACCCCAATGTGCTGTCCTGCTTCGTCAAAAATGTCTAGCTGCTCTTCCTGCATGTTTTCCACCCCATGACTTGTCTCTTGCGCATTTCTTTTCCCCAAGTTACATTCCCGGTGCAGATCGTGAATTCCTCTCTATTGACGAAAGAAGGGACAGCGACAAACGCCATCCCTTCTATCATCTTTAGTTGATCGATACTTCATCCAGCATCAAGTAGCCAACAGGGCTCAGCCAGAAGCCATTTACATTCTTGGATGTAACCGCCACATGGTCAATCGTGCGGATTGGAAGGATCGGTACTTCCTTCAGCTCGATTTCTTGCAGCTTTGCGTAAATTTCATTGCGTTTTTGTACATCTTTTTCGCGACGTCCTTCTTCAATCAGCTTGTCTACCTCTGGATTGTTGTAGAACGCCATGTTACCTGCGCTACCTTTCGAAGTGCTGTGGAAGACGTTGTACTGGTTGTAGTCGCCATCACCTGTAGCATTGCCCCAGCCCCCGATGAACATCGCATGCTCACCATTGTCTGTGTGCTCCAGATACGCACCGTATTCCATTACTTTGATCTCCAAATCAATGCCGATGCCTTTCAACTGTGACTGGATGACTTCTGCTACGTTCATGCGCTCTTTACGGTCGTCTGTCACGATGGATGTCTTGAAGCCGTTCGGGTAACCTGCTTCTGCGAGCAGTGCTTTTGCTGCATTGACATCATACGAGTAATCCTGGAGATTCGGGTTGTAGCCGATTACTTTTGGGGACATCGAGGAAACAGCTTGTGTTCCTACATTGTTGTATACCCCTTGTACAATGGCTTGCTTTTCGATAGCATGCGCGATAGCTTGACGTACGCGTACATCATCAAATGGCTTCTTTTGCACGTTAAAGCCGATATAATCCACACCCAAGCCTTCTGCACGCACCATGTTCATGCCAGGAGATGCCTGTGCACGCTCTACTTCCGTCACAGGAAGCTGATCGCCAATGTGCGCTTCGCCTGCTTCGATCATCGCTACGCGTGTCGTATCTTCTGGAACGACCTTGTACAATACTTCATCGACCTTTGGCTTTTCACCCCAGTAGGTATCATTTTTCGAGAGTTTCATATCTTGACCCGGTGCCCACGATGTAAATTTGAAAGGTCCGGTTCCTACAGGCTGCTTCGCCAATGTATCGGAATGCTCGGCGATTGCTTTCGGGCTGATGATGCTTCCTTCTGAGCTAGCCAAGATGGAGAGCAGCGGTGCAAAAGGATACTCCAGCACGAAATGTACAGTCTTGTCATCCACGATCTTGATTTCCTTGATCATGGAGAAGTTGGATGCACGCGGTGATGCCACCTTTGGATCGAGTACACGTTCGAACGTCTTTTTCACAGCTTCTGCTGTAAAGGGTGTACCATCGTGGAACGTAACGCCCTCACGAAGCTTAAACTCCCATGTCAAGTCGTCGAGCTGTTTCCATTCAGTAGCGAGTGTAGGCTTGTACTCGCCGTTTTTATCGCGAGAAACCAAGCTCTCATACACTTTTCCATACACATAGTTTGCCGAAGGAATATTAGAGATGAAATGCGGGTCTAGATTGTTGGCGTCTGCCTTGCGAGCTACAATCAGGGTTCCCCCTTCTTTCGGAGCTTCTGCAGCAGTTGTATTCGTTGAACCGGATTGCTCCGAGCTCGCGCCACCACATCCAGTCAGCGCAACACTAACCGTCAATGTCAGAGCCAACAAGGAACCGACCATGCGCGTTTTCTTCATTTGTGTCTACCCCCTGTAGAATACTGTCGAAAATTCTGAATGTATTTCTTATTTGCATTATACGGTAGATTTTCAACCGAACCTTTCAGCATCTTTACATCAATTTATAATATTTTTACTTTTATTTAATTTTGTACAGTTAGAAATATACATGGATTCGTAGCCTCGGTGACGTATTCGCACGTTGAAGCTAAAAACGCTCCCGTCATTCATCCCTCCGCTCGGTTGGGCTCCAGAGGCGCTATGACTGGAAACACGCTTCTTTGACGTTGCTTTTGCTGATTTTCCGATCTGTATATGAAAGCAACAAGAAAATGATTGAAGGTTCTTCATGATTGTCCTTTTTTATCATTCATAGTTAGTTAAGTAACCTTCTTGAATAGACTTCAAGTAATTAATCAAAGCTACGCCCGAAGAAGTGCATTTCCAGTCCAAGTGCCTCTGGAGCCCAACCCAGCGTAGGAATAAATGGCGGGGGTTTTAAGCTTCACTTATGAAACCCTTCCTCGAAACTTCTACGTTTGAAGCGCTCCCGCCATTTATTCCGAAGCGAGCAGTCAATCCTCCTTGCGGGGCGGAGGCCGAAGCGTAGACTGGAAATGCACTTCTTCCTTCACTACAGCTACTATCACTAACAAATGAAAAATCCGACCTCCCTAAGAAGATCGGATTGCGCTTACTATCTTTATGATTGTTTCTGCCAAACCATCTTGCCCGAGAAAACCACCGCTTCCTTCGGAGATAGTCTAGCAACAGCCTCGGCGGAGCATTTGGCACGGACGAAAACCGCATTTGCCTCATCTCCTACTTTCGGCCAAACCTGATTCCCAGCTTGGTCCAGTGGAGTCACGCCACCTGTAACGAATCCCAGTGCTCGCGATAGAGATCGCTCATCAATCCAACGGAACCGTTCAGCCAGACGATTTGCTTTTTGCAGCATATCTCCGGTTCCAAATGGGTCCCAGTGATCGGTGATGTTGTCATTGCCCAATCCAACATGGACGCCTTTGGCATGAAGCAATGGAATCGGGATGGTCGGCATATCAATGGGAACAGCTGACATGACAGCGATTTGCTGTTCGGCAAAAAGCTCCGCGACCTCTTCTGCCACAGCAGTCGGAACCTCTCCTAGCCCATAAGCGTGACTGACAGTGACTCGACCTTGCCACCCCGCATCCTTCGTCATAGCAGCCAGTTTTTTCATAATATAAACACCCAAATATCCAGGCTCGTGCAAGTGCAGGTCAACATCCGCATTCGCTTCCACCGCTATGTCCATCATCGTATCAAGAGATTTCTCGATATCATCGTCAAACGTGGCAGGATCGACCCCACCGACGAGGCCGGCTCCATGCTTCATCGCCTCACGGACGAGGGAAACGGAATCACTGCGCAGCAAACCATGTTGGGGAAACGCGACAATTTCCCAGGAAAGTTTTTCACGGTAAGTTGCCAATGCCTCCAATGTCGCTTCCAGATTTTTCAACCCGATGACCGGGTCAATGTTGCAATGGGTTCGCACGTGAGTAGCACCGTGTGATTGCACTAACTCCAGCAGCTTTTCTGCACGCTCACGAGCGACGGGAAGCTGGCGGGGCAGCAGTTCCTGCTCTTGTTCGATTCGAAAAAAACGATTGGGAGCAGGAAGAACGGCTTGCCACGGACCTCCATAAAATGTTTTGTCCAAATGAATGTGCATTTCCCGGAAAGAAGGAAGCATCAGTAGGCCTTGTGCATCCCACACAGATACCCCATCAGGTATATCAGAAGAAGCCGGTACGATTTTCTCCACGCAACCGTCCGTGAGCAAGACATGAAAACGCTCCGTCTTTGTTCCCGTCACGATGCCATTCGCCTCTTTATAACCACATTCCAGACTCGCATTTTTGATCCACAAGCTTTCTTTCATGCTCCGTCTCCATCCTTTTCTCTCTAAATGTTTGCGTTATTCAATCGTAATGCCATTGATCATCATGTACCCAGAAGGGCTGATCCAGAAGCCTTTGATGTTTTTCGCGACTGCAGCGACATGCTCAAGATTACGGATTGGGATGATTGGTGCTTCTTGCTTTTCAATCTCCAACGCCTTTGCATAGATTTGCTTGCGCTTTTCGGTATCCTGCTCGCGGCGCCCCTCTTCGATCAGCTTGTCTACTTCTTTATTCACGTAGAATGTTGTGTTTCCGCCTTTGCCCAAAGAGCTGGAGTGGAACAGATTGTACTGGTTGTAGTCAGCGTCACCAGTGGCGTTGCCCCAACCGCTGATGAACAGCTCTGTTTCACCGTTGTCTTCAGCATCTAAATAGGCTCCATACTCAAGCACTTTTACCTCTACTTCAATGCCGATTCCCTTTAACTGGGACTGGATTACTTCCGCTGCATTAATCCGTTCCTTGCGATCGCCTGTCCACAAGGTTGTCTTGAAGCCGTCCGGATAGCCTGCTTCTTTTAACAGGACCTTCGCCTTGTTCGGATCGAACTCGTATCCTTTTAACGCCTCATCGTATCCCAGAACCTTCGGACTCATTGCGGAATTCGCTTTTGTACCGACATCGTTGTACACACCTTTAATAATCGCATCGGTCTCAATCGCATAATTGATCGCCTGGCGAACACGGGCGTCGTCAAACGGTTTTTTCTTGGTATTGAACCCGATGAAATCTGTCCCCAAGCCCTCTGTACGGTACAAGCTCATATGAGGGGAATTACTGACGCGGTCAATTTCTGTCACCGGCAATGGTTCAGCGATGTGCGCCTCTCCCGTCTCTACCATGGCTACGCGTGTCGTATCCTCTGGTACGACTTTGAAGACAGCCTTCTTGAATTTTACCTTTTCTCCCCAGTAGTTGTCATTTTTCGCGAGTACGATCTCTTGGCCAGGTGTCCACGATTCGAATACGAATGGCCCTGTACCGACGGGATGTTTGCTCAGCTCCTTGCCGTATTGCTCAATTGCTTTTGGACTAATAATGCTACCTTCGTGGTTGGCGAGGATCGACAGTAATGGGGAATACGGGTAGGCTAGCTTGAAATGAACGGTGTAATCATCCACTACCTTGACTTCCGATAGCATCTTGAACTGAGACGCACGTGGAGAGGCGACCTTTTCATCGAGGACGCGTGCGAATGTTGCTTTCACCGCTTCGGCATTAAACGGCGTACCATCGTGGAAGTTGACTCCCTGACGCAGCTTGAACTCCCAGGTGACATCGTCCAACTGCTTCCATTCCGTGGCGAGCATCGGTTTGAACGCCATGTTATCATCTCGCTGGACGAGACCTTCGTACACTTTGTGATGGACCACACTCGCTGCATTGATCGCTGAAATAAAGTGCGGGTCTAGATTATTTGCGTCAGACTGCCGTGCAATCACCAGCGTCTGATCTGTTGCCGGAGCTTCCTTCGCTGCCGGAGTCCCTGCCGCATCTTGCTCTGTACCTGATGAACAGCCTGTAAGCACGAGGCCAACGCTCAGGATACCTGCCAGCATTGAACCTAGCATCTTTTGTTTTTTCATAGACTCGCCCCCATTTTATTCCTCTTTGTATAATTAATCAGCATAGCTCGTTCCCAATGGGCGAAGCTATGCTGATCATGAAGCACTTTTCGCTGAAAATTATGGCAATGTTACATCGTCGATCTCAATGTGTCCTGCTGGGCTGATCCAAACTCCTTCTACACCTTTTTGAATCGCTGCGAGGTTTTCTGAGAAGCGGTATGGTACCATTGCGGCTTCGTCCATTTCAATTTGCTGTGCTTTTTCGTAGATTTGCTTCCGTTTTTCTTCGTCTTTCTCTTTGCGGCCTTCATCGATCAGCTTGTCCACTTCCGGATTGCTGTAGAAAGCATGGTTGCCGGCTGCTCCTTGCGACTTCGTGTGGAACAGATTGTATTGGTTGTAGTCTGCATCGCCTGTGGCATTGCCCCAACCGCTGAGGAACAATTCTGTTTCGCCTTTGTTGGCTGCTTCAATATAAGCTCCGAACTCTAGCACTTTCACTTCCAAATCGATATTGATTTGTTTCAGCTGTTGCTGCAACACTTCTGCCAAGCTAACTCGTGCCTTGTTATCATTTAAGTAAATAGTTGCTTTGAAACCGTTCGCGTATCCAGCATCCGCCAACAGCTTTTTGGATTTTTCCAGATCGTAAGGCAAGTCTTTTACATTCGGGCTGTAACCAACCATGGACGGGGTAATGGAAGAATGAGCAACCGTCCCGACATCGTTGTAGACCCCTTGAATGATGGTTTTCTTATCGATCGCATGTGCAATCGCTTGACGAACGCGCACATCATCGAACGGCTTCTTCGAGTTGTTAATCCCGATATGATCGCTAGCGAAAGCAGGGTAACGACCAAGTGTCATACTCGGAGAATTTTTCACCCGATCGACTTCTGTCACTGGCAATTGCTCAGCTACATTCGCTTCTCCTGTCTCGACCATCGCGAGTCTGGTCGTATCCTCTGGAACGGTCTTGAAGACGACTTTGTCCAGATTCGGTTTGTCGCCCCAATAGCTATCGTTTTTCACCAGGACGACTTCTTGACCAGGTGTCCATGATTCGAATTTGTAAGGCCCTGTTCCCGTTGGATGCTTGGTCAAGTCTTTCCCATACTGTTCGATCGCTTTTGGTGACAAAATGCCACCCTCTGCACTGGCAAGTACGGACAGGAGTGGTGCGTATGGATAGTGCAGGATGAATTGAACCGTTGTATCATCCACGACCTTTACTTCTTTGATTGCTTCAAACAAATTGGCGCGGTTAGAGCCTACTGCCGGGTCTTGGACACGAGCAATCGTCTTTTTCACAGCTTCCGCATTGAATGGTGTGCCATCGTGGAACGTCACACCAGAGCGAAGCTTGAATTCCCATGTCACATCATCGAGCTGCTTCCATTCAGAAGCGAGTGAGCCTACATATTTGCTTTCTTTGTCCATCCGAACAAGACCCTCGTATACCTTGTGATGAATGATGGCAGCGGAATTGATTTGCGTTAGAAAATGTGGGTCAAGGTTGTTCGCATCAGACAAACGGGCGATGACGAGTGTCCCGCCTTCTTTGCCGGCTGGTGCAGAAGCATTGGTTTGCCCAGATGAATTGGTACTCCCTCCTGCTTCAGGTGCTTGTGAGCAGCCTGCCAACGCTGTAGACACCGCAACGGTCATGGCAAGCAGCGTCTGGAAAAAGCGCGTCTTTTTCATGTAGTTATCCCCCTGTTTTGTGAAAAACGTCTCGACGTTTTTCATAAATGTTGATGTGACCGCTTGCGGTCAAAAAAACGGTCGTGACCGTTTTTTGCGCCAGATGCACTTGAATATTTCGACCATTCGCGCATATTTCATTTTACCCACTATTCTGGCATTGTATTTTCACTCTCTTTACTTGTATTTTCACTTTCTTTACTCTTTTTTTTCAGTATTTCTACTTTTATACGAACAATGCGTGTTCAAAAAAAGACCCCTCCATTTGTTGGAGAAGGTCTCATGCGCCTGCTATTGAATCGTCACTTGGCTCACGTCAATGTACCCGGATGGACTGATGTACACACCCTGTACATTTTTTGCAATGGCTGCGAGGTTTTCACTGCTGCGGAATGGCAGCAACGGCACCTCCTCCATCTCGATTTGCTGTGCCTCTGCGTAGATTTCCTTGCGCTTCTCTGGATCTTTCTCCTTACGACCCGCTTCAATCAGCGCATCGACTTTCGGATTATTATAGAAGGAATGGTTGCCTGGCACACCTGCTGACGTGCTGTGGAAAAGGTTGTACTGGTTGTAATCTGCATCCCCGGTCGCATTGCCCCAACCACTAATGAACATTTGCGCTTCACCTTTTGCCGCCAATTCCAGATACGCGCCGAACTCCATCACTTGAATCTGCAAGTCGATGCCGATTCCCTTCAGCTGGGATTGCAGCACTTCTGCCACATTGATCCGTGCCTTGTTGTCATTGAGATAGATGGTTGCCTTGAATCCGTTGGCGTAGCCTGCTTCGGTGAGCAATTGCTTCGCTTTGTTCAAATCGTATTCCGGCGTTTTAATACTCGGGCTGTAGCCGATGACTTTTGGCCCTAATGACGAGATGGCTACTTTTCCGACATTGTTGTAAACCCCTTTAATAATCGCTTCCTTATCAATCGCATGGGCGATGGCCTGACGAACGCGAACATCGTCAAAAGGCTTCTGCTTGACGTTCATCCCGATATGGTCAACTGCAAATGATTCGAATCGTCCCAAAGACATGCTCTGCGAATTCTGTACCCTTTCCAGTTCAGTGACTGGAAGCTGTTCTGCGACATGGGCTTCACCTGTCTCCACCATGGCTACGCGTGTCGCATCCTCAGGAATAGTCTTGAAAACGACTTTTTCCAGCTTCGGTTGGGTGCCCCAATACTTCTCATTTTTCACCATGACGATTTCTTGTCCAGGCGTCCATGATTCAAAGATGAACGGCCCCGTCCCAACTGGTTTCTTGGACAACTCTTTGCCAAATTCCTTAATCGCCTTTGGACTGATAATGCCACCCTCGGCACTCGCCAGTACAGACAATAGCCCTGCGAACGGATAATGTAAAATAATTTCTACCTTCAGTGGGTCAATGACCTTCACTTCTTTAATCATGCCAAACATGTTTGCTTTGGGAGTCGGATTGTCTTTGTCCAGGATACGGTCGATTGTCTTCTTCACAGCCTCAGCATTGAAGGGTTCCCCGTCATGGAAGGTAACACCGTCACGCAGTGTAAATTCCCAGGTAACATCGTCTTTTTGCTTCCATTCCTTTGCCAAAAGAGGTTTGTACTCGCTATTCCGATCCATCATGACCAGACCTTCATAGAGCTTGTGCTGCGTCACTGCCATGGAATTAATCTGGGTACTGAAATGCGGGTCCAGATTATTCGCATCGGACAAGCGCGCAATAATCAAGGTACCGCCTCCACCCGCTGCGGCCGATGAAGACGCGGGGCTAGTCGAAGCTTGATTGGAGTTGGACGCGGAATTCGTCCCACTGGATGTCTGACTGCCACCACAGCCTGCCAAGACTGTAGAAAGCAAGACGGACAGGGCGAGGATGGATCCTAGCATGTGCTTCTTCTTCACTGTGAATGCCCCCTTATTCTGGATGATAGAATGAAAAGAATATGACATGACTAAATATTACTAATTTTCTTACTATTAATCTTTTCAATATCTTTACCTTTCTTTTCATTTTCTTTACCATGTGGTTTTTGAATGTTCAAAATAACTCTATTGAAGCTACCTACCATAGTGGAGGAGAAGAAAAAGCACAGGTCTCTTCGACTCTGACACGCCAGCAGGGGGGATTCACTGGACGTCTCCACTTAAAAAAGGGGACCGTCGAGCCAAAGCCACCCTACGGGCGGATGTTTCTCAAGGAAGAAGTGTTCGACAAGCGTGGTCCCCTTTTTGAAGTTCCGACTGGGTAGGCGTTGTCAAGGTCTACGAGCCCTGTGCTTTTTCTTCTCACTAGCTTTATTGGTTCATCGGTACCTTTTACAACGTAAAGAAGATAAAAAACCATCCCTAAAAAAGGGATGGCCGTGCAAAAGATGTTGAAATATGTTCTTTTATACGGGTACAAATGACGGGGGGCTAAAGACCATTTACAGTTCAACATCTTTGTCCCATCGTCTTTCCAGATCCCTCACTTTCGAGCTTTTCTCGACATCCTGTTCATTCTTGTAAGTTCCCAGCATGACGTCAAATACAGGGCTGGTAACACCGTACCAATAATGTTCATTTTTGAAGTGATGCCATAGATGGAGCTTTTTCATCCAGCGCCCCCATGGAGATATGGGTTGAACCGGACGATGGGCGATATAATGCGTCCATTCATAAAATAGCAGAAATCCTATCACGCCTGTAACAAAGGCATTGGTCACAATCACGTCGGAAGTAAGCAGATAACAAATGGCGCCGGTTCCTGCAATGAGCGGCAAGCTGTACCACACGGGCAAGAACAACAGGTGCAAGTTGTTCGGATCGGCGTGATGATCGTAATGTAAGCGTTTTAACAAATGGAGAAAAAATGGATTTCGAGGCGGTTTAAGGTGAAAGAGAAATCGATGAATCAAGTATTCGCTTGCCGCATATCCAATCATCCCCGCCACGAGTGCCACCCAGGTTTCCAACACGTACCATTCAGAAATAGTGAAAGACAAGCTAATCAGAAGTAGAATGCTCATGATGAGGATATCCGGAAACGTAAAGAATTCCTTCAGAAACTTTGCCTTCAACAGAACGCCCTCCTCTCGTGTTCCTTCACTTGTCTTGTTCCAACACGGTTCGGTTTCTCCACAGCTCCAAACTTTTTTCCATTGCCTTTCTGGCTACACGCTCTGCTTCGATGAAATCTCCCTGTAAAGAGACGTTCAACAGTTCATGGTAATAGTGCCAAGATGCCTCGCGGTGTTCCGGGATGGAAAAATACCTCCGCGCCATTTTTAGGTAAAAGGAATCAAAACTGTTTACAATCAGTAAATAGATAGGATTTGGAGAAAGCCTCGTCAGATTTTTCTGCAGCTCCCAGTCAAACGCTGCATAAGAATCAGCATCAGGTTTCAGTTGATCGAGATTGGCAAGCAATGCGACTACCTTCGGCCGATGAGCAGCAACCGCATTACGAATGTAAACAGGCGCCAACGATATCCGCAGTTCCAGCAAGTACGAAATAAACTCATCCGTAACATCGTCGTGGTTTTGAATGATATGGACAAGGGTCATTACATTGCCTTGATGCCAATAATCGTTGACAATTGCCGGATGCCCTTTCCGCACAGTGATCCAGCCATCTCTTTCCAAGCGTTGCAGTGCTTCTCTAACGGTTGGCCGACCTACCCCGTAGTACTCTGCCAACTCCCGTTCCGGTCGCAGCGTACTTCCTGTAGGATACTCTTTGGTCAAAATTGCCTTGATTAGTTTCATCTCAATTTGATCTGACGCCCGTTCTTTCTTTCCCCCTTTTTTCTCCAATGTCATGATCGCCTCCCTGTGCCGCTGGTCCTATAACAAATTTTTGTGGTATTACCACAAATGGTAGTATTTTACACATCCTCCTGTCAAGATGAACTTTCCTACACGATCAAAAAAGGCATAGCCCTCTTTCGAAAAAGAGAAGGCTATGCCTCTTGTGTTACTGGCGTGATTATTCTGTCACTTCTACCGACCAGCCAAACTTGTCTTCACGCTCACCGTATTGGATTCCTGTCATCTCGTCGTACAGTCTCGTTGTCAATTCCCCTGTTTTTTCACCGTTGATGATCATCTGATGTCCGTTCCAGTTCAGATCACCGACCGGGGAAATAACAGCCGCTGTTCCGGTACCGAATGCTTCTTCCAGCTCGCCGTTGACGTAAGCGGTATGCAGGTCTTCCATCGAGATCCGCTTCTCTACGACTGGAATTCCCCAGTCCTTGAGCAATTGGATGGTCGAATCTCTCGTGATACCCTCCAGGATGCTGCCGTTCAATGATGGGGTCCACACTTCCCCTTTTACCTTGAAGAACACGTTCATACTGCCTACTTCTTCAATATATTTGTTCTCTACGCCATCGAGCCACAGCACTTGCTCATAGCCTTTTTCTTTTGCTTCCACTTGTGCTTTCAGACCGCCTGCGTAGTTACCTGCCACTTTTGCGTTTCCTGTTCCGCCTCTTACCGCACGAACATAATTGTTTTCTACGTAAATTTTCACGGGCTTCATGCCACCCGCATAGTACGCTCCAACTGGAGAGAGCACGATCACCAATTTGTACGTATACGAAGCGCGCACACCAAAGCATGGCTCTGTCGCAATTACGAAGGGACGAATGTAGAGAGACTGTCCGTCTTCTGTTGGAATCCATTCTTTATCTACTGCCACCAGCTGTTTCAATGCCTCGACCATGAATTCCTCGTCGATCAACGGCATGCTCATACGCTCCAATGAACGGTTCATACGCTTGAAATTTTGATCAGGACGGAACAAGCGAACCTTGCCCTCTTGATTCCGATAAGCTTTCAAGCCCTCAAAGATAGCTTGCCCGTAATGGAACACCATTGCTGCCGGGTCCAATGTCAGCGGAGAGTAAGGAACAATTTGTGGATCATGCCATCCTTTACCTTCTGTATAATCCATGGTGAACATATGATCGGTAAAATGAACACCGAACCCCAGCTTGTCAGAAGCTGGTTTTTCTTTTTTCTGTTCTGTCCGGGTAATTGTTAACTGACACTCCATCTTCTACATCTCCCTTAGTATTAAATCCACTATTTGAACAACTTCCTATATATACAAAATAGCAACAATTTTGCATGATTTCCAGCGTAAGTTTCTCCTACCCCTACAATTTATGGTTATTTAGCGAAAACTTCGCAAAGTTTTCGTGATCGTTTTTTTACTTCGTATGCAGGATGAAAGGAATAGGTATCCCGAAAAGAATGTATAGGGACAGAATGAGGAGGGATTTGTATGACCACACACCTTCGCTTGCACGGAAAAATTGCCATAGTAACAGGAGCCAGCCGTCTTCAAGGAATTGGGGCTGCTATCTGTAAAATGCTAGCCTCACACGGCGCCGATATATTCCATACGTATTGGACCGCCTATGACCAATCCATGACGCATGGGATTCAAACGGATGAACCCGCAATCTTGCAGGACGAGATCAGACGCTACGGAGTTAAATGTGCCGGGATCGAGATCGACCTGTCACAGCCTGATGCCTACAAAGAGGTGATCGACGCAGCTACAGCACAACTGGGCGAACCAATCATCCTCGTCAACAACGCTTGCTACTCGACAAATGACGGCTACGAGGCACTGGATATTGCCAGTTTGGACGCACATTATGCCATCAATGTGCGAGCAACCACAATGCTCAGTGTGGAATTTGCACGTCGCTTCTCTCAACAACGCGGAGGCCGAATTATCAACATGACATCTGGTCAGTCCAAAGGCCCGATGGTCAGCGAGATCGCGTATGCGGCAACAAAAGGAGCCGTGGATGCCCTGACGACGACACTGGCTGCCGAAGTAGCCACGCGAGGGATTACGGTCAACGCTGTAAATCCTGGGCCCACCGACTCAGGCTGGATGAACGAAGAAATCAGGCAAAACATTTTGCAGCGATTTCCTTTGGGACGGATTGGACAGCCCGAAGATGCAGCGCGTCTTGTCGCCTTTTTGGCAAGTGACGAAGCGGAGTGGATTACCGGACAGATTATGCATTCCGAAGGCGGGTTCATCCGGTAAGTGAAAAAAGCACAATCCGCCGTTTCTAGCAGATTGTGCTTCTTCTATTTATTCAGGCTATGGTTTGCTCACGATTGGGAAAGAAGGCTTGAACAGCTCTTTTTCGCCCAGCTGTTGATAGTCGCGCTCGACGTAGCCCAGACGCATTTTGTCAAAGTAACACTGTCCCTTTGCTTTGATCTCTTCCAGATCAACTCCTGGCATAAGGCGGTCTTTCATTACGGTGCGTCCAGCGATGATTGAGAGCTTCACATCACGACCTGAGCCACATGTGATGATCGTACGGATTGGATCATCAACCGCACCCATGTGGAAACCGTCCAGATCGATGGCAATGATATCTGCTTTAGCCCCCGGCGCCAATCGTCCCAGATCATCTCTGCCAAGGAAACGTGCGCCACCTAATGTTGCTGCGCGGTAAATATCCGCGTAGCTGGAGTCAGCACAATCGCCTTCCACCAAACGAGACAGCATGCTGGCTGTGCGAATGTTTTGGATGAAATCAGGCGGGAACGTATCGGTTCCAATCGCGATGTTGACGCCGCGACGTTTGTAACGGGCAAACGATTCGAGTGCCTCGCCATGGCGACCGACTACGAGCGGGCAGTGAATCACGGTCGTGCCTGTCTCTTGGAGGATCGCCAAATCGTCTCCCTCTCCGAATTTCGCTTTACTAAACCCTGGAATGAAATGTGCGTGCGGAATTGCCGTTTTCTTTCCGAGGAAGCCGATCTCATTCAGGAACTGAATCGGTGATTTGTTGTGTCGACGATGGATTTCCGTATATTCATAGAGACCTTGTGCAGCATGCAGACGGATAGGACATCCGAGCTCTTCGCTGTAGCGCTTTGTGTTGATCAGGTTCTCTACAGACTGTGACTCGATTCGTTCTGGCGCCAGCATTCCACGGATGAGTCCGTTGTGAGCCCCATCGAAATCTTTGACGAATTGTACGGCCCGCTCCAGACCTGCTTGTCCTTCCGCTTCGTTCCACAGTACTTCAATCTCTCCATTTGCCTTCACGACGCGCATACCGGATTGATAGCTCGGCCCCATGTACATACGCAATCCCAAGCGTCCTGCATGATCGGCTGCGGCTGCCAGCTCCTCATACGTTTCCGCCCAGCGCTTGTAGAAGACGGATGTAATCGGCATCGCTGTCGTTACCCCATTTAGAATCAGTTGACTGTAAGCGAAAAGGGATTTAAACGCCTCTTCCTCAGGGGTCATTACCTCATGGTAGCCTTTGCGATAGTAATCTTCCGACCAGAGCATGTTTTTGTTTCTAGCAGAAGCTTGCTCCAGATGTACGATGTCGTGATCAATATCACCCAACGCATTCAGGTCAATGAAGCCCGGGCTGACTACTGCATTGCCAGCATCGATCACTTCATCTACCTCGCCATCAAAATGGTGCCCCACATACACAATGGTGTCATTCTCGTAAACGACTTCCCCATCCTTGATAATCACATGATCTTCGCCGTCAAAACCGATGACATATTTTGCGGTTATTTTCTTTTTCATGATGATCCTCCCTACTCTTTCTCGTTCCGGCCTCTCCACTCCATTGTATCCTTTGTTATTATAGGAAATATTCTGTAAAATTTGTTTCAAAACCTTTACATGTATTTGCACAATCTTTACTCCTTTTCGAAAACACGCAAGATTCCAAGCAATACGTAAAGATCATGCAAAAACTAGTAAAAAAGATGAAAAAACTTATTCGAAATATTCACTACAATTAACTTAGACAGCTAGACTGGACTCTCATCCACTAAATGCAAGATAGAGAAAGGGCTGATTTCTAGTGATGCAAGCTTTTTGGTTAACCAACGTTCGTCTCGATAAAGGATTTGAAACAGGAGAAGACGGCGTCTTTCACACACTCTCAGAAATCTGTCATTTGAAAATCGAAGACGGCAAAATCGCAGAGATCGTATCGGCGAACGAAAAACTCGACACCACTTTACCGCAAGAAGATGCAAAAGGTTTATTGGCCCTCCCCTCTTTTGTTGAAAAGCATAATCACCTGGACAAAACGTATGCAGGCGCAACCTGGAAGTCTTGCCTTCCTCCGAAAAAACTGATCGATCGCTTGGAGTTCGAAGCAAAAGAAATGCCGCTGATAACTGGGACGACCAAGGAGCGCGCACAAGCGATGCTCCAGTTGCATATCAAAGGCGGTGCCACACATGTGCGCACACATGTCAACATCGATCCATACATCGGGCTGAAAAACCTGGAGGGTGTGCGTGCAGCCCTGGAAGAGTACAGCGATCGCCTGACGTATGAAATCGTTGCTTTCCCGCAGCAGGGGCTCCTGCGCACACAAGCAAGCTCCTTGATGAGACAAGCGATGAAGGAAGGCGCTACACTGGTTGGGGGCTTGGACCCGGCTGGGATTGATAATGAATTGGAAGGCTCCTTGCGTGAAATGATGGACATTGCGGTGGAAGCAGATGCGGATGTCGATATTCACCTGCATGATCCGGGGACACTCGGCTTTTATACGATCAAAAGACTGCTCGATCTGACTGAAGAAGCTGGTTGGCAAAACCGTATGGCGATCAGTCATGCCTTTGCGCTCGGAGATGTGTCTATGGAGGAAAGCTCGGACATGGCAGATCGATTGTCCCAGCTGGGAACGATGATCATGACGACCGTTCCGATTAATCGGGCGATGCCACCTGTTCCGATGCTTCATGCCAAAGGCGTACAAGTCGCACTTGGTTACGATGGATTCTACGATTCGTGGTCGCCATATGGTACAGGCGATATGCTGGATAAGCTAAACCGTCTGGTCGAGCGCTACCGTTGGGTCGATGAGAAATCATTGGTGCAATCCTTGTACTTCATCACCGGAGGAAAAACAACGCTCGATAAAGATGGCAACCGTGCATGGCCAAATGTTGGCGACGAGGCAAGCATTGTGTTTGCAGAAAGCTCCTGCTCTGCGGAAGCGATTGCGAGAAAATCTCGTCGGGCTGCTGTTATGTTTAAAGGGAAGATTGTGCATGGTGCTTTGGAGAGATTGGAAGCGGGCAGATAATAGATGGAAAGGCTTCGCTGATTTGGGCGAAGCCTCTTTATGTCTTGTCTGATATTAAGCCACAGGATGATTGGAGGAAGATTCCTTCTCTTTAGATAAGAACCAGCCCAGTACAGCGATCAAGAGAAGAACGGTCCAGAACGTTGCCTTCCACGCGACCGACTTTGGAAAATCAGCTGCCAAATATCCTAGCTCAGGGTGCGACAGTGTGTATACGGCCAACTTGACGCCAACCCAGCCGACGATCAAAAATGCGGCTGTCTCTATTCCAGGCTTGCGTTGCAGCAACCCGACAAAGTAAGAAGCGGCAAATCGCATAATGACTAAACCGATGATCCCACCTGCTAGAATGACACCAAACTGCCCACCATCCAATCCACCTACTTTTGGTAATGACGTCTCCGGGAGTGTCACCGCAAAAGCAACAGCAGCAAGGATAGCGTCAACAGCAAAGGCAAGGTCCGCTAATTCCACTTTCAGTACCGTCATCCATAATCCAGAGCCTTGCTTCTCGGTGCCAGTCTCCTTATTGTGATCTTTGCGCAATATAAATTTCTTCACGATATGGTGGATGGCTATAAACAGGAGGTAAGCTGCCCCGATTGCCTGGACTTGCCATACGTCCACGAGGTAAGAAATGATAAATAACGAACCGAAACGGAACAGAAAGGCTCCAGCAAGCCCATAAAATAAAGCTTTCTTCCTCTCTTTCTCCGGAAGATGCTTCACCATAATTGCGATCACCAAAGCATTGTCTGCCGCCAAGATCCCTTCTAGGCCAATCAGGACAAATAGCACCCATCCATACTCCAATATCATAGCCCAATCCATTCCAGTCCCCCCTTATGTAAGTCCTATCCCTCTTTGTGGTAAATCCATCCTTTCTCTTTTTCTAGTATACTGTATTCCTGTTTGTTATAAGCATATAAACATACACTTATGTCAATGAATTTTAAAACCAAGCCTTTTTTAAGAGCTTCACACCAAGTTGGATTTCATCACTTGATAAATTATTGAAACCAAGTTTCAACATTGGTTGATCGGTTTTGTTTTTAATGAAGAAGAGTGAAGTAGGATAGACTTTAACTCCCTGAATGGCCGCTTGTTGAATGAGCCATTCTTCTGAACGCTCCACGTGTACTTTGACTAATAAGTACAAACCAGACTGCTCCCCAATGATAGAAATATGCTGTTTGAAATGCTTCCTTAATTCACAAGCGAAGTGCTGCATTTTTCGTTTATAAACAAGACGCATGCGTTTAATATGGCGATTCCACTCCCCTTCTTCCATAAATTTCGCCATTGCGAATTGGCTAAGTAGTGAAGTGGTGCTCTCGAAATGTGCGAATTGATTTTTATAACAGTTGATAAGCGGCTGCGGCAACACCATATAACTTAATCGAATTCCTGGCAGAAAGCACTTCGAGAAATTTCCGAGATAAATAACTCTCGTTGAATCGATGGAAGCGAGAGCCGGAAATGGTTGTTGGGTATAGCGATATTCACTATCATAATCGTCTTCGATAATATATCCTTGCCTATTTTTAGCCCAATGGATGAGTGTATGCCTTTGTTGAATGGGCATGCTTACCCCATATGGACTGTGATGGGACGGAGCCACATAAATTAATCGTGATTTCATATGTTCCAAGTGTGAAAAATCAGCACCTGTCTCATAAACGGGTAATGTTTCCAGTGTAAATCCATTTAATTGAAAAGCTTTCCTAGCGCCATCATAACCAGGATCCTCCACAATCATGCTAGAAAAATCATGTTTCAGAACAAGACCGAGATACACAAGCATTTGTTGGGTACTACTCCCGATAATGATGGCATCTGGTTCTGTTCTCACTCCACGAGACTGGAGTAAATATGCTGCGATTTGCTCACGTAGGCTCCATTCACCAAAAGGCTCCCCGTACCGAAAGCTCTCCTTTGCCGTTAATACTTGATTCGAGATCCTCCGCCACGTTTTTAAAGGGAAATGCGCTTGATCGACGACATCTGCGCGAAAATCAATGCGAACAGATGGTACCGGCTCTGTTTGCTTGTGAGTAGAAGAGTTGCGAGCCTCTTGAAATAAAACGGGCTCTAACTCATTTACAAAATAACCTTTTCGGCCTTCTCCACGAATATACCCTTCAGCAACAAGTTGTTCATACGCCATTAAGGTTGTATTACGGCTTACATGTAAGGAATCTGCGAGTTGACGAATAGAGGGCAATGGCTCATCCGCCTTAATGTCGCCTTGTTCAATAAATGATTTAAATTTCTCGTAAATTTGTTTGTATTTAGGAGAATTATCTTTGAAGGTAAAAATGGTATTTTTCATTTGCACCCCTACTGACATGTATATTTATTTATTATTGTATCTTTTTTTATGTCAGTTTGTATCATATTCTTGGTTCAAGTACAAGTTGAAAGGGTGGTTACTGTGTACATTCCTAAGCAATATCGGATGGAACATGATGAGGCGGTTCAAATGATGAAGTCTAATCCGTTTGCCCTATTGATCACGGTTGATGAACATCGCCCGTTGGCTACGCATATTCCGTTGGAAATTCGTGAAGAGGAAGGGAAAATCTATGCAACTGGGCACATCGCATACGGAAACATGCAGAAGAAAACGTTGGATAATAATAGAGATGTTTTGCTTATTTTTCAAGGACCACACGCTTACATTTCATCAAGCTGGTATGAGTCTGAACAGGTTCCCACATGGGACTATCTCGCTGTACATGCGTATGGGACAGCACGTATCCTCACAAAGGATGAACTGAAGTCGGCTTTGGATTCTATGCTTACACACTATGAATCTGACCGAGAAAATGGTCGGCTCTGGGAGACCTTCAATCCTGAGTTGCTTGAGAGAGAAATGAAAGGAATCGTTGGTTTTGAGATTGAAATCACCTCTATTCAAGGGGCAGCCAAAATGAGCCAAAATCGCAACAACACCGATTATCAATCGATTGTGGCAGAGCTTGAAAAATCAAATGATCAGGGGGAAATTCAGGTTTCTCAGTGGATGCGTGAGCAACGGAAAGAGTTATTTAAATGATCAGCCTATAGATACAACAAGGAGTTGCTTCTTATGGAGTTTTCAACTATTTGGCTATTTGTCATTACCGCTTCTACATTGTTAATCATACCTGGACCAGCTGTGTTCTATATTATGGCAAGAAGTATCGATCAAGGGAAGAAAGCGGGCCTGGTATCAGTCCTTGGCGTGTCTCTTGGTGGTTCTGTTCACGTTTTAGCTGGAGCAATCGGAGTTTCTGCGATTCTTATGACATCAGCAACAGCCTTTCATATCGTGAAATACTTGGGTGCTGCTTATCTTATCTATTTGGGGTGTAAGACTTTATTTTCTACAGCTGATAGAACGGCTTCCGAAATTCCAAAAGCCCCTCGCAAAAAATTACGAAAGATTTTTTACGAATCAGCGCTTGTCGAGGTAATGAATCCTAAGACAGCACTCTTCTTTTTAGCCTTCTTTCCGCAATTCATATCACCTACTGCTGGGTCAGTCACCGTTCAATTTTTGCTTTTGGGAACGATATTTATTATCCTCGCTTTTGTTAGCGATGGTCTGTATGCCGTTCTCGCAGCAAGTATGAGAAAGCGGATTGTGGGTAGTACGGCGAGTTCAAAGGTAGTGAATCGGATAACTGGTTATTTATATATTGCTCTAGGGATTTTCTCAGCCTTTGCGAGCCCCTCCAAAACATAGACGTGCGTGATGAAATATACAAATAAGGAAAATGAAACGGAGAGATAGGTTATGACTAGATTTATCATTGAAGATGATTTTTGGTCGTTATTTCCGCATGCAAAAATAGGCATCGTGATTTGCCAAGGAATTGATAATTCAATTAGGGACGTTGAAAAATACGAGAAGCTGCTGCAGGAGGCAGAGAAAGAAGCGCATAAATTCTTACGTCTAGAGGAATTCAGTAGTAATCCTGTCATTTCCGTTTGGCGAGAAGCTTTTCAGAAATTCAAGACTAAGAAAGGAGCAAGGTGTTCCATTGAAGCTTTATTAAAAAGAGTGAAAAATGGCAATCCGATCGGAACAATAAACCCGCTTGTTGACATCTATAATTCCATTTCATTACGTTATGGGCTTCCGTGTGGTGGAGAAGATATCGATACTTTTGTAGGCGATATTCGGCTAACACAAGCAAATGGCAATGAACCGTTTATCCCATTGGGACAGGATGAAAATGCTTCGCCATATGAAGGGGAAATTGTTTATAAAGATGATGACGGTGCCATCTGCAGATGCTGGAATTGGCGTGAAGCTCAGAGGACGATGCTAACAGAAAATACGAAAAATGCATTCCTCTGTATTGAATTAATAGATGAAACAAGAAGCAATGAATTCCATATGGCGCTAAAAGAATTGTCTGGTTTAGTGCCACATCATCTTGGTGGTATGGTGAAGATCGAAGTGTTAGATATCAATCATAAGGAAATGAACATCTTTGGTTAAACAACCGGCAGCCAAATGCACTGGCTGCCGTTGTTTGTGTTTATGAAACGATCGATGCCCGTTCGCTCAACAACCATATCCTGACGTTAGAACATGCCATTCTCATTGGGAGAATCAGCCGGTATGGGTTGGCCTACATCCCACAATTCGACGATTTGGTCGTTATGGAAACGGAAGATATGGACCACAGCTCCCCCAAGATCCTCTTGGTTTTGCTTCACATGGGAATGAACCGCAACGATCTCCCCCTCTTCGATGGCACGTTTCACTTCGAGAATCTTATGAGGATTCTTTGCGGCGTTCTCTTCCATTGCGAGCATAAGAGAATGAGCATCGCCACGAAAAAAGGGATTATGGTGGCGGAGATTCGGACCAGCGTATCTTTGGTATGCTTCTCGCACATTCCCCGACGCTACCAGTTGCAAAAACGACACCGCATTCTCTTTGAGAGAAGTCTTCATTACAAATCATCCTTTCTTTAATAAGATACCCGTTCGTACAACACGTCTATCTATGCCCAACTTTTTGCACTTTTTAACTCTCTTCGTCACTTGCTATGCTTTCAATCTTGCCATTCGTATTTACTATTTCTTCTGTGTACCCAATTAACCTTTTTCCCATATCCGTTATTCAACCGCTCATCTTGCCTGCTGCGTTGAGGTATAATAGTTCAAAGCAAAGGGGGCGGAAAACTGTGGAGTGGTTAATCGGTCTGGCATGCAGCGCAGGGATTGCGGGGGCGGCTTATGTAAAACGGTCGCTGTCTGGTTCCGGCTTTTTGGCGGCGGTGATACTCGGCACCGTGATGTACGCACTCGGAAGCCCTATCTGGTTCGGCTCCCTCATCGCTTTTTTTGTCTCGTCCACCTTATTGTCCAAGTGGAAAAAGCATAAAAAGCAAGAGGCCGAGAGCGGTTATGAGAAAACGGGGAGACGCGATGCTGGCCAGGTGTTCGCAAACGGAGGGCTCGGACTCCTGTTATGTATAACAAATTGGGTGTGGCCGCATCCGCTTTGGTGGTACGCGTTCCTCGGCGTGATGGCGGCGGTCACAGCCGATACATGGGCGACAGAAATCGGCGGCTTGAGCCGGAAGCCTCCGCGATCGATCAAGACAGGGCAACGTGTTGCGCCTGGTACTTCTGGCGGTGTTTCTAGTCTGGGCATGGGTGCTTCGCTTGCCGGTGGACTATTTATCGGCGGCGTAGCGTGGTTGCTGCTTGCGGTCCCCGGTCAACCCGCGCCGGATGTGATCACACCTGCTCTTAGACTGGCAGCTTGGATCGGCATAGCAGGACTCGCGGGCCTGGTAGGGTCACTGGTTGATTCATGGATCGGTGCGACATGGCAGCAAATGTACCGTTGCGGCGCTTGTGGTCGTGAAATCGAGCAGGCTCTTCACTGTGGCAAGCCAGCCGTACGAATCCGCGGTCGTGCTGGTTGGAACAACGATGCCGTCAATGTCGCTGGCTCGCTTGCAGGTGGTGCTTTCGCCGTCTTATTGGCGCTAGCAATCGGCTTATCGTTTGACCTATAAAGAAACGGAAAGACTTCGTATCACCAAACGATACTGAGTTTTTCCGTTTCTTTATTTTGGGGCACAAGTCTAGGCTATTTTCGTCACTTTCTTCGTGTTCTGTACCATTTTTGAGACGCACGCCCAAAGTATGAGGCCAATTAGGAGAAAGCCGACATTCATGCTGATGACGCCTCCCCATCCATATGCGGACCAAAACAATCCTCCAAGTGTTCCTCCTACACTTGAACCCGTATAGTAGAAAAACAAGTACAAAGAAGAGGCCTGTGCTTTGTTCTGTAAAGCAAGCTGTCCTACCCAACTGCTTGCTACGGCATGCGCTCCAAAAAATCCAAAAGTAAAAAATCCAAGTCCTGCTATCTTCATCATGAGATTCGATTCCCACGTCAAACAGACACCGATCAATGCAAGGAATAAGCTTGTGAATAACAGCCTTTGCTTACCGTGACGATCTATTAATTTTCCGGTCCAGACAGAGCTGAACATTCCGATGATCATAATTAAAAATGTCCAACTTATATATGTTGGGCTGAGCGAATAGGGCTTTTCGAGCAATACATAAGCGATGTAATTGAACAACGCTACATTACTTCCTAAAAGTATAAAACCGATGACAAATAAACAAATAAGACTTGGAGCCTTTAGATGGTCCATTAAAGACAGACCTAACTTTCTCATTACGAATGGGCGTGCTTTGAAATGTTGTGATGGTGGTAAGGTGTTCCAAAAAATCAGTGTGGCAGCCAAACTGATGAGACCAATCCCCCCTATTGCCATCTGCCAGCCGAAGTAGTCACTCATCATTCCAGAGAAAACCCTGCCAAACACAGCACCAATTGAATTGCCGCATATATAGAGACCCATAGCCGCTCC
Organism: Brevibacillus sp. IT-7CA2; assembly: GCF_949767855.1. Lineage (NCBI taxonomy): Bacteria > Bacillati > Bacillota > Bacilli > Caryophanales > Paenibacillaceae > Brevibacillus > Brevibacillus sp. IT-7CA2. The sequence goes on along the minus strand of NZ_CATKQT010000033.1, from coordinate 597,731 downwards.
CAGACTTTTGGATTCGATTTCTTCTCCAAGATAGGCCATTGCGATGGAGGGTAAACCCGCCAATGAAATTCCTTCAATCGTTCGCAATACCAGGAGAACATGAAAATTCGAACTGAATGCTGTGAGAATACAAAACACAGACGAAGCGAGCATGGAAAAGATCATGATTGGCTTGCGTCCCCATACTTCAGACAACGAACCAAAAATGAGCATACTGATGGCAAGCACCATCGTTGTAATGGAGAGGGAAAAGCTTGCTGTCGTTGGACTAACCGAAAATTCTCTTGAAAATTCTGGCATCAATGGCTGTACGCAGTAAAGAATAGCAAACGTATTGAAACCAGCAGCAAAAAAAGCAAAGCTGGTTTTGCGGAAGAGTGGCGTGCCTTGTTGTATCATGTGATCACCATATCATTTCAGGATGATTATGGTTTCATGGTATCACCATTTATCTATGATGTATAATTCATTATAATCATGTTTTTCATGCATTTATGTAATGAAAAATCCGAACAGAAGGTGGTGCTTTCGAATGGAATGGCAACAGTTCGAATATTTTCAAACCCTGGCAAGAATCCAACACGTGACACATGCTGCCGAAGCTCTCTCGATTTCCCAGTCTGCCCTTAGTCGTTCGATTGCCCGATTTGAGGATGAAATAGGCGTGCCCTTGTTTGACCGTCAAGGACGTTCGATTCGGCTCAATAAATATGGTCATCTCTTTTTAACGCGAGTCGAAAATATGATGAAGGAATTTCATGAAGGAAAACAAGAAATCATGGATTTACTTGATCCAGATAAGGGCGAAGTGTCTCTTGGGTTTCTGCACACGTTAAGTACCAGTCGTATCCCTGATTTACTCGCTTCTTTTCGCTCCCACTACCCAAACATTCATTTTCGACTCGGACAAGGTCCCTCCCATACGCTTATGAATCAGTTGCAAGGAGGAGAATTTGATCTTTGTCTACTTGCTCCTATGGATATGAAATCTCCCTTTGTATGGAAGCCGCTTTGGAATGAAGAACTTTTTGTGATTGTCCCCAAAGAACACAAGTATGCAAATCGCACCTCGATTACTTTGGAAGAGATTGCAGATGAATCATTTATCCATTTAAAACAAGGGTACTCCCTTCGCATCACCGTTGAGCAATTGTTTCAAGTAGCGGGAATTAAACCTCCCATTACATTTGAAGGAGAGGAAGCAGATACCGTTGCAGGACTGGTCGCTGCTGGACTGGGAATCTCCCTTTTGCCCAATTTAAAGGGAACGGACCAGAGTAAGATCACACAAATCCCTGTCAAAAGTCCGAAGTGCCAACGAACCATTGGAATTGCTTGGGTAGAAGGGAGATATTTATCACCTGCCACTGAAAAATTTAAACAATTTGTGATGAACCATGCCTGCGATTTTGAATAGACATGGGTGAAACTACGACTCCCCCGCTTGCCTTGATTCCCGTCGCCAACTCATGAGTACCAAAGACAACGCGATTGTCGTGAGGATAATGCCAAGCACTCGCAAACCCTCGGCGCTAAACTTATCTCCCATTACAATGCCGATCAATAATGAGGAGAGAATGGTTCCCAGGTATCTGGATGTTTGAAATAATCCGGATGCTACGCCGATGATTTCTTTTGGAGAGCTTTTGAACAAGGCTGCTTGCATTCCGACATTGTTTAAACCGTTGCTAATGCCGAATGCCGCTAACGCCACACAAACACTGACGACCTGTGAATCTTGATTGAACATCACGAGCCACAATGACCCGAATGTCATCAGTATGGCGGATGCGAACAAAGCCGGTCGGGGCCCTGAGTGATCAATCCATCGTCCCGCTAGTGGAGACACAATGAGTGAGCATAAACCTAAGCTGAGCATGAGCATTCCAGTATGAAACTCGCTGACATGACGAACCATTTGCAAGTAGGACGGAAGCCCGAAAAAAAGCGAGTAAAAAAGGACGTTCACGAGCATGAATTCGACATTGACCCACGTCATCACAGGATACTTGGCGAATGTCCGTAGAGGAATAAATGGAGAAGTCGTTTTTAACTCATGTCGTACGAAAACCCCTAGTGTAACGAGGCCGATCCCTCCAACCATGATAGGCCACCATGTGACATGCCCCGATGATTTTGCTGACAGTAATCCCACGAGCAGTGCAACCAGACCCACTGCGAAGAGCACGATCCCTGTTGCATCTATCAAATCCAACCATTTTCGAAAGGACATGTTATGTGCAACAGATGCTGTCAATTCATCCTTTGGAATCATCCTCCAGGCTAACAGCAAGTTCGCCACCACGAACGGAATATTAATGAGAAAGATAGCAGACCAATCCCAATAGTGAATCAAGACCCCGCCAATAAAAGGTCCAATCGCTGCTGCTCCGGATAGGAATATGGACAGTACGGAAAGCGCAGTTGCTTGTTTCTCCGTAATATGAATTCGTACAATAGCCATTCCAACCGCAACCATCATGCTTGTGCCGATCGATTGCACAATTCGGAACACAATGAGCCACCCAAAGCTTGGTGATAATGGAGCCAATAAGGAAGCAACGAAAGATACGACAAGCCCGGTAAGAAATATCTTCCTGCGACCGAACAAATCACTTGCCTTTCCCATGACAGGTTGAGTGATCGCACTCGCAATGTAGAACGAGAAAATAATCCACGAAACAACCGTGAAATCAAGACTGTACACACTTTGCAGCCTTGCAATCGCAACAGAAATCATCGAAGAATTTAATGGGTTCAACAATATCCCTAGTCCAACGGAAATCATCAACCACCTGTTGTGAGCCCCCATTTCCAGCCCTCCTTTAAGCGTTTTGATGATATCGTACTGGAAATCAAACATTTACTCCAACGCATTTCATGTTATGATTTCATTGATTGAAAGGAATGAATGGAGGAGCTAAATGGAACTTCTTCAACTGCAATACTTTCTTACCGTAGCTCGTATGGAGCATGTGACCGAAGCTGCACGAAGTCTGCATGTGACCCAATCGTCCCTAAGCAAAACGATTCAACGATTGGAGGAGGATCTCGGAGTCCCGCTATTTGATCGAAAAGGGAGAAAGCTACGTCTGAATGAGTTCGGAAGCAAATTCCTCTGCCGGGTGGAAAGAGCTTTGTTTGAATTAGAACAAGGGAAGCTGGAGCTTAGCCATTTGTCCAACCCGGAGCATGGCACACTTGAATTGGCGGTGACTACTGCAAGCACGCTACCCAATATCCTTCGAGAGTTTCGGAAAAAGCGGCCCGATATCCAATTTCATGTACAAATGCTCACCACGCAGGAAATGGTTACGCTTCTTCATAGAGGAGAGGTCGATTTTTGCTTGTCCTCCCCTCCTATACAAGACGATGACATTGAATGCCAAATCGTCTTCATTGACCCTATCCTCGTAGCTATTCCAAGGGGACATCGACTGGCAGACCGAAGTATCGTATCTTTGACAGAGCTGAAGGATGAATCGTTTGTCGGTGTAAAGAAAGGGTACGGTACACGCGATTTCGTAGACGCTATATGCAAGTCAGCTGGATTCGCACCTACATATGTGTATGAGGGAGATGAACCTGCAAGGCTAATCCAGCTGGTGGAAGCAGAAATTGGCATAGCCTTCATACCAAGCACAGCAAGAGATTCTCGTGAACAAATCAAGTATCTCCAAGTAGAAAATCACGAATTGGTACGGGAAATCGCTTTATTATGGCACAAGAGTCGGTACATTTCGCGAGCTGCCCAAGAATTCCGTGAGGTTGTTGTCGATTATTTTGGGGATGTATGCAAACTTGAGAGGTGATGAATCATGAAACTTCACGATTGTCCTACGTGTAATACCAACAGTCAAGAATGTATGATCGTCACCGAGAATTCATTGCACCCTACAGCTGAGAGATTAAAGTGCCGTATATGTTCCTGGAGTGGAAAGTGGTCGGACATGAAAGTGCGCGAGATCCCAGACGAACCAATCCCGGGCGTCGAACCGATTACCGACTATGGTGTGCTACATTCAGATCAAATTCGACTTCGCTATACAGGAGGTTGTTGCCCTCATTGTGGGGGAGATGATCCTTTATGCTGGTGCCATGCATTTTAGTGCAGGCAAATGAACAAAAAAACAGACACGTCACATTCACGTGTCTGTTTTGATAGAGGATACAGGCGTCGTCAGGATGATGCGATCTTTTTCCAGTTCGATTCGGAGCTTGCCGTCCGCCTGAATCGCCTGGAGGTACTCCATTGGGATCTGCAGCCTCCCCACTTGATCAAGCACCGCCAATTCCTCATGAGTGTCCTCGTTAGCTGACTCATCCGAAGACTCGGAAGTGTTTTCTTCCATTCCTTTTCGCCGCAACAACTCGCTGGACGTTTTCCCATCCCTAATTGCTACGACGCGATCCACTTTGCGCGCCAGCTCCAAGTCATGAGTGACGATGACGACCGTTAGCCCGAACGAACGGTTCAGCTCTTGAAACAAATCGAGAATGATAGCTGCTGTTCGAGTGTCTACACTGCCAGTCGGCTCATCTGCCAAAAGAAGCTTGGGCTCGTTCGCCAACGCGATCGCGATGGCTACCCGCTGTTGCTCCCCGCCGGAAAGTTCGCTCAGCTTGTTCTTTTTTCGGTGGCCCAGCCCCACCAGTTCCAACAACTCGTGGGCCCGCTCCCTTTTTCGCTTGCCCCGCAAAAGCATTGGCATCTCCACATTTTGCAGAGCAGATAGATAAGGGATCAGATTGCGGGCGTTGTTCTGCCAGACAAAGCCTACGGTCTGCAAACGATACTGAACCAGCTCGGAAGCTGTCAAACGAAATAAATCAGCTCCCGCGACGGAAAGTTTTCCTGCCGAGGGACGGTCCAGCCCTCCCAGCATGTTCAGAAGTGTTGATTTGCCGCTGCCGCTATTCCCGATGATCCCCATCAGCTCTCCAGCCTCTACACGCAAATCCAACCCTTGCAGCGCCACCACTTCCAGATCATTTGCCTTGTAGATTTTCACCAAATTTTCGCATACGATCATCTGATTAGTCCTCCCCCAGCTTTACAGCTTGATGGATCTGCATCCGTGACAGCAGAATACCGACGACCCCGATTCCGATAACGAGTGTCGCAGCAATGAACGTATAAATGATTTGTTCATCTTGCGGCATCGAAATGACGGTAAAGGGAGGAACTTGCTTATCCGCATGCAAATAGAGACTGAGTGCAGGCAAAAACAGGCTATTTGCCAGCTTGCCTGCTGTCATTCCCATCGCAAAAGCGACGCCAAACGTCAAGAGCTGCTCCCACGCGAGGATGGCAAGAAGCTGTTTGAATGACATTCCCATCGCACGGAACACGCCGTATTGCAATTTTCTGGCCCCCAGTGTAAGCACCCAGTACATCACGTAGCCGATAAAGGTGACTAGCATGGAAAGCAGGAATCCGAGCGTCAGCGATCCGTTCAGTCCCAAATAAAATGCGTTGTTTTTCATCTGGATGACTTGCTGTTTGGCATTATTCAGCATGGCGAGCTTGACTCCCTCTTGTGACAGACCCTTGTAAAGCGATTCAGAAGACGATTCCTCTTTCATTTTGATCCAAACCTCATACGGCTCCAGGCGAATCTTGTCTTGCACGAACGGGAGATTGGCTACTGCCAAATACTGTTCTTCCATTCTGCTTCCGTATGAGCTTTTTACAGGCGTAGGATTCCATCCCGGCCAGTAATCCACGATGGCATACACAATCATTTCAACCCTGCGAGAATCCCCCCAACCAAGCAGGATGGTTTGTCCCTCCACCACTTGCAGCTTGTCTGCGAGGCTGCGAGACAGCAATAGGGCACGCGGTTCTTTTGCTATCAAATTCAAATAATCGTGGAAGTGATGCGGCAGCAAGTCAGACTTCATCCAAGCGGTCTTTGCAAACTCTTTGGGGTCGATCCCCATCAAGGTGATGTCCTTCACAGGATCGCCCTGAAAAGAAGCCTCCGCCAGGCCGTTCACAAAGACTTTTGTTGCATGCTCAACCTCAGGCAGTCGACTGTACACTTCGAAATTCGGCTCTACATACTGAACGGGAGGAGCTGCAGGCGCTTGTTCCACTTCTGCACCCTCACCTTCTTCCGCATTCTTTTCTCCCCGATAGACCGTTACTTCCGGTTTGTCGCTCTGCCACTCTGCCTTCAACCGAATATCCGCGCCGATTTGGTAACGGATTCTCTCCTCTGCATTTTGATTGATCGTCCGTGCCATGCTTGCACTGAACATTCCTACGGCGACCGTAATCGTCACAAACAGCATGAGAAAATGATACTGCCGTGGAGCTCTCCCTACCTGAACCAGCGTCGTATGCAGAGAAAGCGGGAAGAAGGAGCGTCCTGCCCAAGACATCAGACGCAGGAGCCACGGGTACAAACGGAGAAGCAGCAGGCCAAGACCGAGCGAAAACAGAACGGGCACAAAAAAGAGAAGGAAATCGATCGAGATGGCCGAAGCCCCTTCGCTCGTTTTTGCTGCGGTTTCAGCGGCGTTTTGATAGGAATACCATCCATACCACGAGACCGCAAGCAGCAATACGTCGAAAAACAGCCGGTGCCAAATGGCAGGTCCACTCATTCTCGCCATGTTTTGCTTGTGCGTGACGATATTTTGCCTGGTTGCCAGAAATACAGAAATCAAAACGAGTGTGATACAGGCAAGCACCATCCACGCAGCATATACGAAAACCTCGCGACTAATGGTGACATCCAAACCTTTGCGATCGACGAATTCGAGAAATCCATTCGAGACGCCGAGTATCTTGCTAAGCTGTATCCCCACAAATGGACCGATCAGAAAAGCGCATAACCCCAAAATGGCGATCTCCATGAAATAAATAGAAAAAATCTGCATTCTGCTGGCTCCCCTGCTGCCCAGCACAGCGATTTCCGTTCGTTGCCTTTCCACAATTAATCCCGAAACCATCACGAGATAAATGCCCAGCATAATGAAAATAGGGATGTAGAGCGACCAGAGAATGGTTTTGAATTGCTTCTCTTGCTCATTGTACTTGCCCACGAGACTAGCCGCCGGAAACTGAACGTTGATCTCCGCTTTTTTCAATCCATGCTGTTGCAGCTTCCCTTCGATTCCGGCCACCAATGAATTCAGCTTCTCTGTATCGCTGATCCGAAATGATTGGTAATGAAGGGCCGTATACATTTGGGTTGAAATGACCAGATTTTTCTCTTCCAAAAACACACTCCGAAAAAGCCGTTCATCCAATACGAAGCCACTGGAGTATTCACTGGTCGAAGCAAACCAATAAGGATCGTTCCCCTCTTTTTCCTTGAAAACACCAACCGGCTTGATTCGCACCTTGAGTCCTTCTACCTGGTTCGTGGTCAGCTCATACAAGCTGCCTAGCACCATCCGGCGGTCCTTTAACGCTTTTTCCGTTACCAGTGCTTCGTACACGCCATCAACGGGGGTTGCAGCAGGCAGGCGACCGTCAACAAGCGTCATATGCTGCTCCAGTCCACTCAGCGAATAGATCCGCGAACTGTCGGAACTGAGCGGGCTCTTCGGTTGTATGTTTTCCTGAATGGCATTAAACGGAATGGTCCGCAAAACTGTCACTTCTGCATACACCGGGACATCCAGTTGAGCGATTACTTCGTTTTGCAAATGAGCGGTCATTTCGTCTACAAGAACCGCCCCATTCTTTCCCAGTTTGTTTTGATTGACTGCGATCAGCAAGCCACCGGGGAAGCGCTTCACATTCTTCTGGTATTCCTCCATATCCTTGGTCAACATCCGTTGGAGTACCCCTGACGTGAAAGCAGGTATACTCGATACCAATCCGACAGCGACGATCAGCCCGATCAACAGACTGCCGACCAGCCAGCGGTTATTCATCATTTTCCGCAAGATCATTTGCAGCATCGCCACGAAATTGTCCCCCTATTCCAAAATAACCAGTTGGCCTGCCGAAAGACCTTTGCGAATCTCAACCTCCCTCTGGGTCATGATCCCAGTCTCCACGTCCACTTCCTTCTTGCTATTCCCGTCGAGCACCCGAACGTACTTCCTACCTGATAAATCATGAAGTGCTTTTCTCGGTATAAAAAGCGTCTGATCCTGCTTGTCCACAATCACTTCAATACTGACTCCTGTCCCGATCTCCAAGCCCTTTGGAGGAATTTTCGGTGTAATGAGTAGACTTCTCTGATACAGCTTCGTCAAATCCTCTGGTAAATTGGAAGGGACATGCAGGGGCGTCTGAACAACTGTCCCCTCGCCTTTTTCGCCGTCTTTGCCCGAGAGAATCACTTTCATCCCTTCCCTAACATCTTGCAGCGCCTCTTTCTCGTGAGCGGTATACACCACGAACAGCTTGTTCGGATCGCCTATCGTTACCAACTTTTGATGCGCTTCCACCTCATCTCCCACCTGCTCGTTGCTTGTAAAAAGCACGATGCCGTCAAAGGGCGAGATCAGCTTGGTCTCGTTCCAACGCTGTTTCAGGTTCTTCAGGTCCATCTCTTTTTGCTTCACGTTTAGCCTGGCACGCTCCACCACGTACTGCCGCTTCTTGGGATCCTGCAATTTCGCCAAGTCTAGCTGAGTCTTTTCCAATTCGATCTTGGCTAGCTTGGTCTCGTTTACCTTGGCGTACATCTCTGCCTTCAAAACGTCCAGCTTGGCGGATTCGACTTCGTAGTGATTATCCTGCTGGGCTTCAAGCAGCTCCAGTTTTGCCTTCTCCACTTCATACTGAGCCAACTCGATCTCCCTCTCCATTTCAGCCGCATCCAGTTCAGCAAGTACCTGTCCTTTTTTCACCTTATCGCCGCCTTGGACAGAGAACGACTTCAGCCGCAGTCCCTTCGGCTCTGGGAAAGAGAGCTCCGCCGTTTTCACGGTCGTGAAGGAGGCGTTTCCTTTCACACTATTTACTATCGTCCCTTGTAAAACTTCTGCCACCTCGTATTTGATAGGCGACGGCTCCACTAATGGCGGAGCCAGAACCTCCTCTTCCTTAGGGAATAGGGAACAGCCTGTCAACAAAAGGAAAACGCTCAAGTACGCCCATTTTATTTTGCTATTCCTTGATACGACCGTCCTCCAATTCATAGACATCGTCCGCCACCTCCATTACACCAGGATCATGTGTCGTCATGACAATGCTCATAGCACCTTCATCGACCAGTTGGCGAAACAAACGGCTAATTTGCAGACCCGTTTTACTATCCAGCTCAGCTGTCGGCTCATCCGCCAATAGTAGTGTCGGCCTGTTCGCAACAGCTCTGGCAATCGCACAGCGTTGCTGTTCTCCACCGGACATCTCAAACGGCCGATGATGCGCCCGTTTAGACAGCCCAACGATATCGAGCGATTCGCGAACACGCTCCCTCCATTCGACAGCAGGGACCCCTGACAGCCGGAGTCCAAACTCGACGTTTTCAGCGGCTGACATCAGCGGAAGCAAGCCAAACGACTGGAAAATAAAGCCCATGTTCTTTCGCCTGATCCTCGTTCGCTCATGATCCGATAGCTGGCCGATTTCTCGACCCTGAAAGTACACGCTTCCTATTGTCGGACGATCGAGACCACCCAAAAGGTTTAATAGAGTCGTTTTTCCTGATCCTGATCTGCCTTTTAGTACGAGCAATCGTCCTGATTCTACGCGTATTTTTACGCCCGCAAGCGCCCTGACGGCAGTTGCCCCTCTACCAAACGTGCGTTCCACGTTTTTTGTCTCTGCAATGAACGACAAAATGACACCCCCAAAAATATGTCTGAAAAATGCAAGTTTTGTTAATAGTAACTCAAACAAAAACTATTGTTTAGTAAAATTGGAATAAACTAATATAAACGAAAATAAATACCTCGTTTTGGCCACTATTGCCACTTACAAAAAGAAAAAGGCAAAACCCTGTGGTTCTGCCTTTTTATTCTTTCCTTTTCGATTTTACAAAGCCCCAGAAACGACATTCCCGCGGAACATCACTGCTTGACGCTTCGCACGGCGTGCAACTGCTTCTGCTGCCGAGGATGCATGAACGAACACGATATCTGCCTCTTCGCCAACATTCGGCCACAGGCGGTTGCCCTCTTTATCCAGCGGCGTCTTCCCGCCTGTAATGAAGCCGAGTGCTTGGGACAGGGAACGCTCATCCTGCATGCGGAAGCGCTCTGCCAAGCGACCTGCTTTTTCCAAGCTATCGCCTTGTCCAAATGGCGACCAGTGATCGGTAATACTGTCGTCTCCGAGAGAAACCGACACGCCTTTTTCATGCAACAATGGAATGGGAATCGTCCCTCTATTCACCGGTACAGTGGAAGTGATTGAAATGCCCAAGCCAGCGAGCATTTCAGCTACTTCGCCTGCTTCTTCCAGGCTGATGTCAGCAAGGGAGTTGGCATGGCTGATGGTAACGCGACCTTGCCACCCTGCTTCTTCGGTCATTTTAGCCAGACGCTTGAATGTAAACACACCGAGATGATCCGGGTCATGCAAGTGAACGTCGATTGGTGCATTCGCTTCGACTGCCAGCTCAAAAATCGTAGCGAGCGATTTCTCGATGTTTTGATCCACTGTCGCCGGGTCTACACCACCAACGTAGGTCGCGCCCATTTTCAAGGCTTGGCGGATGTTCTCCACTTGGTTGCTTCGCAGAAGACCTTGCTGCGGGAAGGCAACGACCTCGCACTGCAATCTGCCGCTAAAGGTTTCCAGTGCAGCCATGGTCGCTTCCAGATTCTTGAGTCCGATGTACGGATCGATATTACAATGGGAACGAATATGGGTGGAGCCTGCGGACAGCAGCAATTCCAGCATTTTTTCTGCGCGCTCTTGTGCTGTTGGCAACAGCTTCGGCATGAGCTGACTCTCTTCTTCCAGTCGACCCAAGATGTTTTTCACTGGTGTCACGGCTTTCCAAGGGCCGCCATAGTACGTTTTATCGATATGGATGTGCATATCCCTAAATGACGGCAGTGCCAACAGACCGCTGGCATCCTTCGTTGGCAGCTCAGTTTGTGGAGCAGCTCCACTCACGATCTGTGCAATTCGTCCGTCTTCTATTAATAGATGCGCCACTTCAGTATCTGTAGCAACCACCTTGTCATTTTCTTTGCGGTATCCGCTCTCCAAGCGGACGTTGGTAATCCAATAGGCTGTAGACATCTATCCATGACATCCTTTCTATTTAAAAGTAGTACTACCACTCACCCGCTACCCGGTTGCCTTGGAAAAGAATGACCTTGCGCTTCGCACGTCTCGCAACAGCTTCTGCTGAACTTGTCGCTTCGACCGCCATCAGGCTCGCCTCATCTCCAGCCAATGGCCACAGGCGATTCCCGGTTTCATCGAGGGTAATCCGCCCTTCTGTCACGAAGCCGAGTGCTACGCCTAACGATCTTTCATCCGTCAAGCGGAAGCGTTCAGCCAGTCGTCCTGCTTTTTCCAACAAGTCTCCGCTGCCAAAGGGTGTCCAATTGTCTGTCAAGCTATCGTTGCCAAGCATGACGGCAACCCCTTCTTGATGCAGCAACGGAATCGGAATGGTCGGGCGATTGATCGGCACTGTCGATGCAATGGAGATACCAAGGGAGGCGAGTTGTTGCGCCATCTCTCTGGCTTCTTCCTCCGAAACATCGCCTAATCCCATCGCGTGACTAATCGTGACACGTCCTTGCCAGCCCGCTTCTTCAGTCAGAGCAGCGAGACGCTTCATCGTAAATACTCCGAGATGCCCCGGATCATGCAAATGCATGTCAATGTCGGCATCTGCTTCGACTGCCAGCTCTAGCATCGTTTGCAAGGAACGCTCGATGTCTCCGTCTACCCCACCCGGATCGACGCCGCCTACATGAGTGGCGCCTTGACGCAGTGCCTCACGTACCATGTCACGCGCTTGTGTACGTAGCATGCCATAATGCGGGAAAGCAACGATTTCGTGGGAGACACGGTCTGCATACGTCTCAAACGCACCCTTCATTCCTTCCAAAAACCCAAGACCAACCTGTGGGTCCACATGACAATGCGTTCTTACATGCGTAACCCCTGTTTCCACCAGCAGGGAGAGAATATTTTCTGCTCCTGTCTGAGCCTGCTTGAGATACATCGGCAGCAGCCCTCTGTCCTCAGCGTGGCGTTCGAACAAGTTTTTTACGGGAGTTGTTGCCTTCCATGGGCTGCCGTAATACGTTTTTTCCAGATGAATGTGCTTCTCGGCCATAGACGGTAAGATCAGTAAACCCTTCGCGTCCTTTTTAGGCAGCCCATCCTCTAAAATTTCACTAGAAGGGACAATGCGTGTGATTTTTCCATGCTCAATGAGCAAATCGCACAGCTCTGTCCGCGTTCCACTGATCACGCCTTCTTCCCACTCATACCCGCTTTCCAATCGAGCGTTGACGATCCAATAAGGAGAAGATTTCACCGGCTTTTCACCCCTTTTAAACGTTCACTTCTTCCACTTGACCGGAAGCCAGGTTGCCTTTGAAGAATACAGCGTGTCGATCTGCACGGCGCGCGATCGCTTCTGCCGAGCAGGTCGCATCCACGAGGATCATGCTAGCGTCTTCGCCTTGTGCAGGCCACAGCTGTGTTCCGTTGGCATCCAGCGTCGTTTTGCCACCTGTGATAAAACGCAGCGATTGAGATAGGGACAGCTCGTCCAGCCAACGATTGCGTTCTGCCAGTCGCCAGAGGCGCTCCAATACATCGCCATTTCCATATGGTTGCCACGTGTCAAAAATGTTGTCGCAGCCGACCGCAACGTCTACGCCATTTTGGTGCAACAGCTGCACAGGTGGAATGACGCGACTAAATGGTACGCTGGTGATGATCGTGATGCCCGCTTCCCGCAGGATCGTCGCCATCTCCTCTGCTTCTGGCACAGGAATGTCTCCGAGCGCAAACGCATGGCTGATTGCTACGCGGCCTTGCCAGCCAGCGTCTACGGTCATTGCTGCCAGTCGCTTCATTGTGTAGGTTCCCAAATGTCCTGGGTCATGCAAATGCAAGTCCACACCTGCGTTTGCTTCTACCGCCAGCTCCATCATCTGGTGCAAGGATTCTTCTATATCGCCATCCACATTAGCTGGGTCTACGCCCCCGACATGAGTCGCACCTTGGCGTAATGCCTCACGCAAGAGTGCTTTTGCATCTGTGCGCAACAAGCCATGCTGTGGGAATGCCACAATCTCGTGAGTGACTCGATCCGCGTAGGTTGCTAATGCTGCTTTTACTGATTCCAAATTGGAGATTCCCACTTCCGGGTAAATGTCCACATGTGTACGCACGTGTGTCGAGCCATAGGACAAGAGGATCTCCAACAGATTCTCCGCACGCTCTTGTGTAGTTGTCGGCAATCCCGGCAGTGTGCGCTTTTCAATTTCGCAGCGTTCAATGATATTGGACACAGGAATGACGGCCCGCCATGGTTCTCCCTGAAGCGTTTTGTCCAAATGAACATGCTTCTCTACGAAAGATGGAAGTGCCAATAACCCTTTTGCATCCTTTTGCAAAATACCGTCTGTAAGCTTCTCTGTCGCTGGTACAATACGCGCGAATTTTCCGTCTTTTACTAAAATGTGAAACAAGGATGCCTCTGTCCCCGTGACGACACCGTTTTCCCGACGGTAGCCCGTCTCCAAACGAACATTGGTCAACCAATAGGTAACGCCCATCCATTATCCACCCTCTCTTTGTCTCTCTCCATTCCTTTCTCCCCCATTATCTAGGAAGCCGGAAGACTTGATTTGCACAATCTTTACGTCTATTTTCACTATTTTTACGACTTGTTCAAATTGCCTTTACTTCGTACATTTTTCTGATAACTTTGACGTAAGCAAAGGAGGGGTTACACCATGAAGGTTGAGATCGCACCAACCAATCAAGCTCTTCCGCCGAAAGTAGCGGCTGCACGCCCTAGCAGATGGCGGACTTTTTACAGGAAACTACGAAAAAACAAACTCGCCATGGTAGGCGGCTGTATCGTGATTTTTTACATCGCGATTGCCCTGTTGGCACCATTCATCGCTCCCTACGATCCCTATGAGATTGACTTGGTTAACAAATTGAAGCCACCATCTGCTGAACACTGGATGGGTACCGATGACAAAGGTCGGGATGTAATGAGCCGTCTTTTATACGGAACGCAGCTCTCGATGTCCGTCGGATTCGTCGCCGTCTTTATTGGTGCATTTTTCGGAATTATTCTCGGCTTATTATCTGGTTACTACGGAGGCTGGGTAGATACGGTCATCTCCCGTATCATCGATGTCCTTCTCGCCTTCCCGGGAATCCTGCTATCTCTGGCCATTGTCAGTGCCTTAGGGCCAAGTCTCTTTAACGTTATGATCGCCGTTGGTATCTTCTCGATTCCTGTATTTGCACGGATCGTCCGCGGCTCTACTTTAACCGTGAAAAAACTGGAGTACATCGATGCGATCCGCTCACTCGGTGCCAATGACTTCACGATTATCTTTAGACACATTTTTCCAAACATTTTGTCTCCTATTATTGTACAGGCAACGATGCGTCTAGCTACCGCGATTCTTTCCGCCGCTGGCCTTTCGTTCCTCGGTTTGGGAGCACAGCCTCCTCTGCCGGAATGGGGCGCCATGCTCAGTAACGGACGCGACTTCTTGTTTACCGCTCCACACCTGGCGATGTTCCCTGGTATCGCCATCGCTACTCTTGTTCTCGGCTTCAACATCTTTGGGGACGGCCTCAGGGACGCTCTCGATCCACGAATGAAAACATAGGAGGGAATGCTACATGTTTGTTTACATTATCCGTCGCCTGCTGCAGATGATTCCCGTCCTGCTCGGTGTCATTCTGGTCGTCTTTTTGATCATGCAAATGGTTCCTGGCGACCCTGCGGTATTGCTCGCTGGTGAAGGCGCTTCTGAAGAAACGATTGCGAATATGCGTACACAGCTCGGCTTGGATCAACCGATCATGGTTCAATACGCGCAATATGTGATGAACGTGTTCCAGGGTGATCTAGGTACATCACTTCGCTCCAATCTACCTGTATGGGATGAAATCATGGCGCGCTTGCCTGCTACAATCGAGCTCGCTGTTGCCAGTATTTTTGTAACAGTTGTACTCGGAATGATTGCAGGTATCATTTCTGCTACCAAGCAATACTCTGCTGCTGATATTACGATCATGGTCATTGCCTTGCTCGGTGTATCCCTGCCTAGCTTTTGGCTCGGCTTGAGCTTGATGTACGCCTTCTCAGTCAAACTGCAAATCTTCCCGGTTGCAGGCTGGGGCACATGGAAGCACATGATTTTGCCAGCGATCACACTCGGTACCGCTGGGGCTGCCATCGTTGCTCGTATGACTCGCTCCAGTATGCTCGACGTCGTACGTCAAGACTACATCCGCACTGCGAAAGCAAAAGGCTTGCGTGAAACAGTCATCATTTACAAGCATGCTTTGAAAAATGCGTTGATTCCGATTATTACCGTCGTTGGCTTGCAGTTCGGTTTCCTTTTGGGTGGTACGGTTCTCGTAGAATCTGTATTTGCTATCAACGGCTTGGGTCGTCTGATCGTCGATGCGATCCGCATGCGTGATTTGCCTGTCGTACAAGGCGGCGTACTGATTGCTTCCATTATATTCGTGTTCGTGAACCTACTCGTCGATGTATTGTATCGCTACTTTAATAAACGAATTGATCTGAACTAAGGAGGGATCACCATGCCGGAACAACAAGATATCATCCTGGACGTTCGCAATCTGCAAACGCATTTTTTCACAGACGATGGCGTCAGTAAAGCAGTGGACGGCGTTGATTTCTCTCTTAATAGAGGAGAGACACTAGGTCTGGTAGGAGAATCGGGCTGTGGAAAAAGTATCACTTCCCTCTCGATCCTGCGTTTGATTGCCAGCCCTCCGGGAAAAATTGTAGGAGGAGAAATCCTTTTCAAAGGGCAAGACCTGACGAAGAAATCCGAGTCAGACATGCGCTCGATCCGCGGCAACGAGATTTCGATGATTTTCCAAGAGCCAATGACCTCGCTTAATCCGGTTTATTCGGTTGGGGAACAAATCGCAGAGGTATTGCGTCTGCACCAAAACATGGGACGTAAAGAAGCGTGGGACAAAGCAGTCGACATGCTGCGTCTGGTCGGTATTCCTTCCCCGGAAAAACGCGCGACTCAAGAGCCGCATGAATTGTCTGGTGGTATGCGCCAACGCGTCATGATCGCGATGGCTCTCGCCTGCCGCCCGGAAATTTTGATCGCGGATGAACCGACGACAGCTTTGGATGTTACCATTCAGGCTCAGATTCTCGAGCTGATGAAAAAGCTGCAAGTCGAAATGGGCATGAGCATTATTATGATTACCCACGATCTTGGCGTTGTTGCTGAAACATGCGATCGCGTTGCAGTCATGTACGCAGGAAAAGTCGTGGAGTACACGACTGCACAAAACCTGTTCGCGAATCCACGCCATCCCTATACAGTAGGGCTGATGAACTCCCTCCCCCGTCTTGATGAGGACGTGGAAGAGCTGCAAGCGATTAAAGGGAATGTACCAAGTCCGTTCAACATGCCAGTTGGATGCCGATTCGCTCCACGTTGCCCGCATGCAACAGAACTGTGCAATACGAAGCTTCCTGAGCTCTTGGAGTATGCAGACGGAAGCAAAGTACGCTGCTGGATGTATACGTCTGAGTGGGACGGCGACACCAAGACTGCTACGGAAGTGGGGGTATGACCATGATGACGACACAAGCGAATCCAACGAAAAAACCACTGCTCGAAGTAAAAAATCTCAAGCAGCACTTCCCGATCAAAGGCGGCATTTTAGGCCGTACCGTCAACCATGTAAAAGCCGTGGATGACATTAGCTTCACGATCTATGAAGGTGAAACACTGAGTATTGTAGGCGAATCCGGTTGTGGCAAATCCACTACCGGTCGTGCCATCCTCCGTCTGGATGAACCGACGAGCGGAACGGTACTATTCGAGGGACAAGATCTGCTGGCGATGTCCAAGAAGCAAATGCGCGACATGCGCAAGCATTTGCAGGTCATTTTCCAGGACCCATTTGCTTCGCTCAACCCGCGCCAATCTGTATCCGCTATTCTCGGGGAAGCGTTGGCGATCCAAAATATCGTACCTGCGCATCAACGCCGCGAGCGCATTATCGAGCTGCTCGGCTATGTAGGTTTGCGTCCGGATCAAATTGACCGTTTCCCGCATGAGTTCAGCGGTGGACAACGCCAACGAATCGGGATTGCCCGTGCCCTCGCGATGCAACCAAAGCTGATCATTTGTGACGAAGCCGTATCGGCACTCGACGTATCCATTCAGGCGCAAGTGTTGAATCTCCTGAAATCGTTGCAAAGGCAGTTCAAGCTGACGTATTTGTTTATCTCCCATGACCTCGGCGTCGTTCGTCACATCTCGGATCGCGTCATGGTGATGTACCTCGGTAAAGTGGTAGAGATCGCGGATAAAAAGTCGCTGTTCGACAACCCGCAGCATCCTTACACACAGGCACTCTTGTCTGCGATCCCGGTGCCGGACGTTAACAAAAAGCAGGAGCGAATCATTCTGCGTGGAGATGTACCTTCTCCGATCAATCCTCCACAGGGCTGCCGCTTCCATACGCGTTGCCCGTATGCGATTGATCGCTGCAAAACAGAAATGCCCGGACTTACAAGCCTGCACGATACACATCACGTAGCCTGCCACTTGGTACAATAGAGAGATTAAAATTTTCTAAAAACGCAAGAGATCACGAAACAGCATGATATGATGATAACTGCAAAATCTATCCATACAGAAGGGATCTCATGATAAGCTTCGAAGGTTTCACATTGCTCATTCTGCTGTTTATTTTGGCTCCTATCATAGGAGCTATTGCTTTATTGTTTCTGTTCATTTTCGAGAAGCGGATTGATCTGTTAGAAAACAAGAATCTGAAGATCGAGCTGGAAAAAGAGTTGCAGCAAGCGCTTTACAATCAGTTAAATCAACAAATCCAGCCGCACTTCTTGTTTAATACGCTAAATGTCATTCTGAGTCTGGCGCGATTGAACCGAACGAAGGAACTGGTGAGAGCGCTCGAAGTCCTCTCCCAGTTTCTCAAATTCAAATATAAATCCACAGAGCCGTTGATTTCATTGGCGCGGGAGATTACGTACACGGAACAATATTTGGAGATTCAAAAGCTGCGTTTCGGCGATCGGCTCCGTATTCAGCTAGATTGTGCAGATGATCTCTTGCAAGCATCCATTCCGCCATTCGTCTTGCAGACGCTTGTGGAAAACGCATTTAAGCATGGATTGGAACGAAAAATGGGCGAAGCTATCTTAGACATCCGCATAAGCCGAAAAGATGACGATGTCCTGCTTACGGTCATCGACAACGGTTCTTCCGGACTCACAGCATTCCAGAATGAAAGTGAGATCGAAACTGAACAGCCACATGAGGAGAGCGGTCACGGGTTAGACAACATCCGCAGGCGGCTCCACCTTTGTTTTGGTGATCATGCACATCTGGAGCTTGCTCCGATATCTGAGGGAGGAACTCTTGTGTCTGTCAGGTGGCCCTGTACGTATGAACAAATCGATCTGAGGTGAGAAGATGAACGTACTACTCGTGGATGACGAACCGTTGGAGCTGGACCAACTCGAATATTTGATTCAGCCCATGTTCCCCTTGTGGAAATTCTACAAGGCCGCAGATGGCAGCAGGGCCATGGCGATCAGCCAGAAGGTTCCTCTTCATCTCGCCTTTCTGGACATTAATCTTCCGGGGAAATCCGGGCTGGTGCTTGGCGAAGAGCTGAGAGCGCAGCACAAAGACATCGAGCTCATCATTGTAACGGCTTATCAAGATTTTCATTATGCCAAGCAATCGATCCGCCTCGGTGTCGTGGATTACATCACGAAGCCCGTCATTGAGAGCGAGCTGGTCGACATTCTGAAAAAATATCAGAAGAGCCCTGCCCTCTCCGCTTACACCCGAATTATTTCTGATGCGATGAATATCATTCATCAAAAATTCGCGGAGAAGCTGAATTTGGCTGATCTTGCCGCAGAGGTCCATATCAATCCGACGTATTTGAGCCGCCGTTTTCATGAAGAAGTAGGCGTCTCATTTTCCGAGTATTTAATGCAGTACCGCATTCAAATGTCGAAGAAGTTCCTGATCGCTCATCCTGATTGGAGCATATCGACGGTTGCTGAGCGGACTGGCTTCAACAGCCAACACTATTTCAGCACCATTTTTCGCAAGGTAGTGGGGAAAACCCCGAAAGAATACCGGGACAAGGGGAATGCATCTTGACCTACTTATCGTTTCGCGAATACGTGGTAGGTGCAGCAAAGATCGGCATTGGGCTTGGGGTCGTCTCGATCCTCGCCCGCTGGGTGACCGGAAACACAATATTCGGTTCACCGGAAGCACTCGTCAAATACGGGATATTTGGCGGGATCGGCTTCGCTTTGATGGGAGCATTTGCCCTCAGTATGTTTGGACTGCTTGGACGTAAGGTCCGCTGTGAGTTGTCAGAAGGAATGACCATCGGGGATTACATGCGGGACAAGCTACATCCGTTTGGTTACTGGCTGATGATCATCATCCTTTTGATTACCACGATTGAAGCGATGTTCGTCCAGGGAATGGCTGGTGGCGTATTGCTGAACATCTTGTTTGGTTTACCGATCCCGCTCGGCTTGCTCTGCTTTTTTGGATTTTGTGTGCTGTTTGCAGGCATCGGAGGAATCCACTCGATCCATCGTTTTGCCATCGTGCAAATTGTCATTACGTTTGCGGCCATCATCCTGATTCCCGTCTACTTTTTCGTCGGAAAAGGTGTCGAGCACGTCTATAACGGACTGCGCCTTTACCATCCTTACCTTCTGGTGCTCAACAACAACGAGGGTCTTTTTTTTATCATTACCGGGCTGTTGATTGGGTTTGGTCAAGTGTTTGTCGATCAGGCATCGTGGCAGCGGCTCTATATGATGGAAGAGAAAAAGATCGTCCCTACCTTTCTGGTGTCCGGACTAATTTTTGCCACCGTTCCACTGGCGTTTTCCTCGCTGATCATCATCGTTCTTTTTACGGGCGGCTTTGATGATATTTACTCGCTGTTGTTTGATCTCGTACGCAAGATTGACACGATGATATTGCTTGTATTATTTGTCCTCTGTGCCTTTGGTGCGATCATGTCCGCTTTTGGTGCAGGTCTTCATTCCATGATCAGTCTGATGGTCAACAATGTCTATCAGCTGTTCCGCCCAGACGCTTCTGAACGGCAAAAAATCCGTTTAGGCTACATCCTTGCCATTGCCATCGGCGCGCTTTCGTATGGTTTGACGATCTACTTCCAGCCGACCTTGCTGGATTTGCTGTTCTTCTTTGGCATTATTTATGCCTCGCTGTTTTTGCCTGTCGTCGTCATCGTGTTGACGAAGGGGAAGGCACCTACTTTCATTTTGATCAGCGCAGTATTGGGATTCGTCGCAGGCTATAGCAGCCGGATGTACGTCGATCCGATGATGGCAATCTGGATTGCCTCCTTATGTACAGCTCTGGTCTTAACGGCCTACTTGTTCATGACCTGGCTATGGAAACGGTACATCCGAACGCCGGATCACACTCGCTGACCCACAGGAAGGAACGAATCCTATGCTACGCTCCTACTTGCTGCTCATTTTTTGCGTAACCGCTTGGGGCAGCAATTTCGTCTTCGGTAAAATGCTCGTCGCCGAGTTTTCTCCGCTCTTTTTGTCTGCTATGCGTCTCTTGTTTATCGTGTTGTTTCTACTCATCTGGTCCAGAGGACGTCTGAAAATGCCAAAGCTCTCTCGTACGGACTGGATCTTGCTCGCGGTACTGGGAGTTGTCGGCGTATTCATCAACCAGTGGTCCTTCTATAAAGGGCTCGTTACAGCTGATCCGACCACCTCTGCCCTGATCCTGGCGCTAACGCCGATTACAACGGCTCTCTTGGCTGCCTTGTTCTTGAAAGAATCGCTGACTGGCCGCATGGCAATCGGTTCGGTGATCGGAACATCAGGCGTTTTATTCGTCATTTATACAGGGGCAGAGCTGCATTTTGATGTCGGTATCCTCTGGATTGTATTGACGATGCTGACGTTCGCTACCTCGATCATACTCGTCAGGTTGTTAGGACATCGACTCCCTCCACTCGTGACGACACTCGTATCCAATTTGATCGGCTTCGGATCGATGCTGCCTTTTGTCCTGATCAGCATCCCTACGGCCACGGTAAGCACCAGCCTCTCATCCTGGCTTCTCTTGTTTGTTACCGCTGTCGTCATGCACGGCATTGTAAGCTTAATCTGGAACTGTCAACTACAGAAGGTGGGCGCTGCCAAAGCCGCGATGTTTGCCAATCTGGAACCATTTATTGCCATGCTTTTTGGCTTATTATTGCTGGCAAAGCCTGTAACAGCCGTACAGTTTTTCGGTGCGATTCTCATCATCGCGGGCGTGACTTTGACCACAACTTCCAAGGAGCCGCGTGAAAAGAAGAACCTCTCCTCACTTTCATCCTGAGCAAAGCAGTTCGCCGCATTTTCATACTAAAACAGTCGGAATTGTAGTTGAGAAGTACAATTTCATTGCTTTATACTAGAAGAAAGCGGGCGAGTCTGTACCGTTACATCGTGATAAGAGGAGGGACAGTCCATGTCTACCGTAAAACTATCCCAGTGGGAAACGATGCTGTTAGAGGCAGCCCGTGCCCATGGATTCGTCGATGAAGAAATCATCCACAAGCTGAGAACTGGTGACTCTGCGCCTTTTTCGGACGTGGAGGGCGGTAAGTACGATTACACCCATCTCTTTGAACTGTCCAAAAATGATCCCTCTACGCTGGAAGCTGCGATTCGCGAAGGCTACCAGATCAAGTTCACCACTTTTAACGGGATCAAATTTTTGCTGAACAAACGCTACAACATCCAGGCGGAAAGCGATTATCAAGTCGAGGAAACAGCGCTGCACCACGTTCGCTTACCAGACGATGCATTGGCGTGGATGCGCAGGACAATCTCCCATAACTGGCGAATTGTTGAACTAGAAAAGCTCGCGGACACCAAAGAAACGCTCGTCAGATTTGAACTGGCAGCATCGTAAATACGAAAGAGCACTTTCCTTTGGGGAGAGTGCTCTTTTTTCGAAATGCGGGGTATTGGAAGGAGAATCATGATGACAACGCAAGCGTATATCCAATACATTCAAGCAACGTATCCAGAATGGACCATCACTTCCGCCTACTTTAACGAAATGGGCCAAAACAATGATGTGCTCATCGTCAATGACGCGTACGTGTTTCGCTTCCCGAAATATACCGCCGGAATCGAGCAACTGAAGGTCGAAACGAACATTTTACGTACGGTAAAACCATATCTCTCCCTGCCGATTCCGGCTCCAATCTATTTGTCCTTTGCCGAGGAAATACCTGGGCGGGTGTTTGCCGGATATCCGCTACTCGAAGGTGAGCCACTTACTCGAGAAGCTTTTCAAGCAGCCTCTCGTCAAAATTCCGTACCGACTGTCGCTGCCCAGCTGGCACAATTTCTTCATGAACTGCACCAGCTACCCGTCTCTTCCTTGCTCCCGGAGCTTATCCCTGGCCATTTTGACATGGCCAAGCAGTTGACTGAGCTGTATGAACAGATTGTATCGCAATTGTTCCCAGCCATGCGTGAGCAAGCGAAAAAGGAAGTAGCAGAGCGGTTTGAAGCATACCTGACTGACCCCGCCCACTTTGATTTTCAGCCTTGCCTGACTCACGGAGATTTCGGCACAGGGAATATCTTGTACTCCCCGGCAAAACAACGCATCACAGGCATCATCGACTTTGGCGGCTCGGGTGTGGGCGATCCGGCATACGACCTCGCAGGACTCTGCGCAAGCTACGGGGAACCGTTTTTGCAGCATTTCACTCCGGTGTACCCCCAGCTTGAGCAGGTGATGACAAGGATGCGATTTTACCGCAGTACTTTTGCTTTGGAAGAAGCGCTGTTTGGTCTGGAAAACGACGATGAGGCAGCGTACCAAGCTGGCATGCGTGACTACCTCTAGCCTTTTACGGCACCTTGTGTGAGCCCTTCCACCAAGTACTTTTGGCAAAAGGCAAACAGCAGCATCGTCGGGATGACTGACAGCACCGTAGCTGCCGACATCGCTCCCCACTCGATGTCGTACTTTTTGATGAAGGCATTCATCGCGACGGGAATCGTTTTGACCGACTCTTCATCAATGAACAGAACTGCCATAATCAGCTCGTTCCAGCATTGCACAAAGGCGAAAATAAACGTGGCCGCAATTCCGGGGAGCATGATCGGCACGATGACGCGAAACAGGGCGCTCAACCGGGAACAGCCGTCCATCATCGCTGCTTCCTCCAAGGCGTTGGGTATCCGTTGGAAAAAGCCAGACATGATGATCGTACAAAATGGAATTAGCATGACCGTGTAGATGAGCATCAACGAAAACAGGCTGTTTAAGATGTGCATCTTGGACATCATCATGTACAACGGCGCCATGCCAATGAACATCGGGATCATTTGGGTGACGAGAAATCCGAACATCACCTGCCGCTTCCCTTTAAACGAAAAGCGGGCCAACACGTAGCCGCCGAGCATCGAGATGAACACGACCATAGCCGAAGCGACCAAGGAAACGAGAAAGCTGTTCCAGATATATACCTGAAAGTGGGAAATCTGAAAAATCTCCAAGTAGTTGATCAGTGTCACCTGTTCCGGCCAATATTGAATCGGGAGCGAAAAGATTTCCTTTTGACCTTTGAGCGACGTAATGATAATCCAATACAGCGGGAAAATCGCGAATGCAAGAAACAAGGTCAATACAATCGCTCTGACAGTCCTCCACCCTAGATGTTCACGGTGCATCAGAAGTCCCCTCCCTTCTCTACTTTGGTCGCTTTCACGTAAAAGATCGTGAATAACATCAAAATCAGCACGATGATGACACCCACTGCCGAGGCTTGCCCGTAGTCTTGTCCAAAGATGACTTTATCGATCATGTAGGTAGCGAATATATGCGTGGAGCCTGCTGGAGCTCCATTCGTCATCGCGTAAATAATGTCCGGGAAGTTGAGAATCCAGATGACCCGCAACAGGATCGTCACCAGCATCGTGGGCATGATATACGGCAGCGTCACTCTCCAAAACTGCTGAATCCGTCCCGCTCCGTCCATCGCCGCCGCTTCGTACAGCTCCTCTGGGATCGATTGCAACGCAGCCAGAATCATGATGGCAAAAAACGCGACGCCATACCAAATATTCGCGATAATGACAGCAGCCATCGCCCAAGTGCCATCCGCCAAAAAGGAGATCGGCGCATCGATCAGACCTGTTTTCAAGAGCAAATCGTTAATGACGCCAAACTGAGCATTGAACATCCACCGCCAAATCAACCCAATCAGAAAGCCGGACATCGCCCACGGGAAAAAGACAAATGCCTGGTAAATCCCTCTCCCGCGAAATTTTTTGCGCATCAAGAGCGCCAGCATGAAGCCAAACAGCAATTGAAAAACGAGCGAGAAAAACACCCAGTAAAAGCTGTTCATGGCAACTCGCGGGAAGTCTGGGCTTGTCAGAACGTTCACGAAGTTGTCCAGCCCGATGAACTGAATATTCATCAAGTCAAAGAGCGTGTAGTTCTGAAAAGACATGATGATTCCACGCGCGAGTGGATAATACGTAAAGACCGAAACAAACAAAAGGGCGGGCAATAGGCACAAAAATATAAAGCGACCTTCTTTGGATATCTGGAACGATTTCTTCCCTTCCGGCACAACCTGCTTCGTCGTCATGACGATGGGTTTTTGTGTGTCCAAGCTACCATCCCCCCACGTCTACTTTCGCTCGGCTTTTTCTTTCATCCAGTATTGATCCCATTTTTTCAATAGGTCCTCTGCGGTGAGCTGATCGAGCAAAAAGCTTTGAATATCTTTATCCGCCGTGCTTTGCCAAGCTCCCCAGCCTTTGTAATCCACAGGACGTGAAACATCGAGGAATTTCGTTGGCTGCTGGCTCATCTCAATAAACGGCTGGAAGTAACCTGACTTGTAAAACTCATCTTCTGCCGCGCTTTTCACGACGGGAATCGTGGAAGTCTTTTTCGCAAAATGAGTGCTCTGTTCAGGATCAGAGAGGAATTCAATCAGCTTCCACGCCTCTTCCTTGTGCTTCGAGTACGAAGCCATCCCCCAGCCTGGTCCACCGACTACTTGTTGCGCGACACCTGAAGGACCAAACGGAATCGGAGCGGTCGCCCACGTCCCTTCCTGCATCTTCTCTTTGGCTCCATCGATAACGTCAGGGTCTTGAATCAGCATGGCAGTCGAACCCGCTACAAAGCCCTGTACCATCTCCTGAAAGCCCCAGCTCACCGAATCTTTTGGTGAGGCTTCCTTGTAAAGCTGTTTGTAATACTGCATCGCTTCCAGTGATTGCGGCGTGGAGAAGAGCGTGCGTCCATCCTTCATGAAAAAGGCTGAGTCAGGGTCAACCTCTGTCCCGTTATAGGCCCACATGGTGATCAACGCGTAATCCCACCCGGTCGCACCTCCCCGGAAGCTGTACCCGTAGCGGTTTTTGGCCGGGTCCGTCAACTTTTTAGCTGCGACCAAGAGCTCATCCCACGTCTTCGGCACCTCGATCCCTGCTTCCTTAAACCAATCCGTCCGATAATACAAGACGCGCTGGTACAGTCCATTCGGAATGTAATAAGGAGTTTTGTCCACCCAGGTGGCTCGACGTTTGGCGACATCGGTCAGTTGATCGTAATTTTGCCATTTGTCTGTGTAGGGCTTCAAATTTTCAATAAAGCCGTTCATCGAAAACTGCTTGGCATTGAATTCGCGAACCTCTAGTACGTCCAGCTCTTCTTTTGCCATCAGCATCTGTGTGATCTTCTGATCCGCTCCTTCAAATGGAGGTGAAATCAGATCGACTTTGATCCCCGGATTCTTCGCTTCAAACTGGGCTAGCATTTCTTTTAACAGCACAGTTCGTTGTGGGCTAGTAATGCTCTCGACCATTTTTAGCGTGACGCCATTCGCACCTGACGACGCTGCTGAGTCTGGAGTGGCCGCTGGCTGACTACAGCCTACAAGCAATGCTGTCGCAATCGTTAATTGGAGCGCCACAGAAATCCAGGAACGAAATCCCATACACGAACCCCCTCATGATCTTTTTGTAAGACAGTTCGTATTATATTAAATATTCTGAATTATGAGTTTTAATATTTTTACCAGTTTTTTCGTTTTCTTTACTCTTTTTTCAGTGAGGCTTTCCCGACACTATTTATTTGACTAACTGGGTCAAATAAGTTAGCATTTTATATGCTACAGCATGTAAACGAAGGAGTTTGGATTTTCTATGGAATTATTCAATCTGACTGGATTTCTTCTTCACCGTACAGATATGAAAATGACGAACTATTTTAAGAAGAGGTTAAAACAATTTGAGATCACGCCAGAGCAATGGGGAATTCTTAGTGTAATGGATGGAGAAAGAGCGATAACACAAAAGGATCTTTCGGATGCTATTGACCGCGATCAAACCACAGTCGTCAGAATGATTTACTCGCTTGAAAAAAAGGGAATCGTCATTCGCACTTTAAATGACGCGGATAAACGCTCTCATAACTTGTTGCTGAGTGACAAAGGGATGGAGCTAAAATCAAAGCTTCTACCCGTCGTTACCGAAGCGCATATCCATGTAACGCAAAACCTTACCGATGTAGAGATTGCGGAATTGCATGCATTGCTCGACAAACTATATCAAGTAGTAAAAGATGAATAAATGGAGAGGCAGATACTTTCTCCATTAAATACATGCTATAGCATACATTTAGTTTAATACGGAATAACGAAAGTGAGGAAGCCGTCATGATCCTAATCGTTTTGCAAGTCATTGTTGCGATCTTCTTTATGTTTACAGGTACAAAAATTATTTCCGGTAAAATGGCGAATGAGTTTGATCGATTTGGACTCCCTCCCATCTTTAACTTCTTAACTGGCTTTATTGAAATCATCAGTTCCATTGGCTTGATTGTTGGAATATGGTTTTCGATCGCTGCATTACTATCAGGATTACTTTTAGGCGTGACCATGTTGGTAGCTGCCTTCATCCTACTTGTGATTGCTAGAGATCCTTTTCCAAAAGCAATACCGGCGCTCGTTCTTTGCTTTCTGTCCTTTTTAATCTCGACGTATCATTTTTAGTCTAGGCAGGGGAATACCAACCAAACTGAGGATACAGTCATAACAGCGGCGAGTCCAAGACTTTATTACCATGTCTTAGCTCGCCGCTGCTTCATTTATTGAGTCAGTCTAGACCTACTCGCTCCTACAAAGCATCCTCAGCCCCATGAGGACCGCCCATGCATGCTGCTGTTTTTTGAAAAAGAAGTGCAGCGGTTGACCGTTTTGTACGTCGATCAGCGTATCGTGGCTGCTGGCCCGTAACTCGTACTCCATACCAGCTACCTCTGCAACAGGAGCATCGTCTCGAAGGAAGAGTCGCAATCTTCCGCCTTCCCCTGACGTGTACGTCCCGACGAGCTTCTCTAGCTCTTCTCTCGTTGGCGAATAAAGCGGGGCTTCGTCTTCTTTATATGCAAGCGGTAAACCAAGGGCAGCATTCACAGCAGCCAGCCATACGCCCTGGATCGGCACGTTTTCCAGGTTAGAAAGAACAGTGACGACTAGACCTTTTTCTGGTACAAACCCGAAGTTCGACGACACCCCTGGCTGACCGCCCCCATGCTCAACTAGCGTTATTCCTGCATAATTGGGCGTTGTTTTGAGCGCATATCCGTACCAGGCGTCTTTTGTCAGTCGATGAACCGGCTGCCACATGGCTCTAAGCGAGGCTCCATCTGCTACCTGCTTCTCTTTATAGCGACCGGCATTGATATAGAGCTGACCGTATTTCAGCAAATCAACGACATTGGAGCGGATGCCTCCCCCCACTTCATAGTTGCCGAGCGTGGGCCACGGCACTTTTTTTAGTTGTTGCTCCTCCCCTTTGACATAAGGGACGGAGACATCGGAAAAGAGAGCGACTTCTTCCAGGTTATAGGTCGAGCGGTTCATTTCGAGCGGCGCTAGCAGGCGTTCTGTTACATAGGTACGGTAGCGCTGCCCAGTGACACGCTCGATAATAGCTCCTAGCAGGAGAAACATGTCGTTACTGTAACTGATATACTCACCCGGCACACCAAGGGGAGCAAAATGGACTTCGTTCAAATAGGCAATATGCTCGGGCAGTCTCGTCAGTTCTTCACGGCGCAGCAGCGGTGGAACACCTGAAGTGTGGGAGAGCAAATGGTGAATCGTGATTTTGTCAGTATGTATGTCCCCCTTTACTTGTAAATCAGGCAAATAGCTGCGAATTGAGTCGTCAACAGACAGCTGGCCTTCTGCTACGAGCTGCATGATGGCAGCAGCCGTAAACGATTTGGTAACCGAAGCAATGCCGAAAATGGTCTCGGGTGTTACTGACTGATTCGTCCCCAGATCGGTGACACCAAAGCCTTTTTGATAGATGGTCTCACCATCCCGGGAGATGCCAATGGAGAGCCCCGGCACCTTTTCCTTCTCCATGAACTGCTGCACAAATGCTTCCAGAGCTGAAACGCTTGCGTAGTCCATTCCATTCCCCTACCTTTGGCTATAGATTCTAGCTAGCAAAAAGAGTGTTCCAAAAGCCATTCAACATGCCTTAGGAACACTCCTTTTCTACGTAATCTCATATTTTTTCATTTTATTGTACAACGTGCCCCGGGAAATCCCCAGCAGCTTGGCTGCCTTTGTGTAGTTGTAGCGGCTGTCGTTCAATGCTTCCACGATTTGCGTACGTTCATCATCTAGCGGCGTGGGCTGCAAAAGCCGTTTGCTGTCTTCCGTTGTCCCTGTTGACTCCTGGATCATATCCGGTATATGCCATGGGAAGATTCGGTCATCCTCCGAAAAGACGACAGCATGCTCGATCGCATTTTTCAGCTCACGGACATTTCCTGGCCAATCGTACAGTCGCAGTGCGTCCATCGTGTCGGGCATCAAGCGATATGCAAATGATCCGTGCCTCTGTGCGCCCAAAAAGTGTTCCGCCATCGGGACGATGTCTTCTTTTCGCTCGCGCAGTGGTGGGACTTTTAGTTCTATCGAATTCAACCGGTAATAGAGATCCAAACGGAATTGTCCGGCGTCAGCCATTCTTTTCAGGTCCTTATTGCTAGCAGCGACGATCCGAATGTCTAAAGGACGAGCTTTGTATTCTCCGATGCGGGTCACTTGCTTCTCCTGCAATACACGCAGCAGCATCGCCTGAATGGGTAATGGGAGCTCCGCGATTTCATCCAGGAACAAGGTGCCCCCGTCCGCAACTTCAAACAGCCCCACTTTCCCTTCCTTCAAGCCGCCCGTAAACGTCCCCGGCGCATAGCCAAACAATTCGCTCGCGACCAGATCATGGGCAAAAGCGGCGCAGTTTACCGCAACAAAAGGCTTATGTCTTCGCAAGCTATGGTCGTGAATGTACTGGGATAGCACTTCTTTCCCCGTTCCGCTTTCCCCAATTAAGAGCACAGACATATCACGCCCAGCTACCTTGTCCAATTTTTGCAGCAACCCAAGCCATTGAGGTGACTCTCCCACCATTTCTTTCGCAGTTCCCTTGATAGGCAGTCCACGGTTTTGGGATGGATTGTCGGCAATTTCAACGATTTTCGCAGAACGCGCAGGTTGGCGGCGCATTTGAATAAGCGCACCGATCATCCGATTTTTGTAGTACACGAGCTGAAGTCTGCCTGTAGCAGGATCGGGAGAAAAAGGCAAAGGCCGCTCAGCCGGAACGATTGTGGATAACAAGGAAAGGTCGGATTGCTCCTGACAGGATTGGAAGAAGCGCTGCCAGTCGAGTCTGTTGCACCACTCCTGCTGGTCGCTCGTAGTCGGATCATTGCTCCGTACGATCTGCCCTTCCAAATCAATGGCCACCAGTAAATCGTTGGTAATGGACAGCTCTTTTTCTAAAAACGTATTTTCGAGATACAGTCGATGAATTTGAAGCTGATTGAAAATCTCCATCTCCATGCTTTTCGCAACCGTTTGCGTTAAAACCAAGGCATGGGCAGGAAAGTCTTCTGCAAAGCTCGTCAAATCCAATACGCCAATCACCTGTTTCGTGATCGGATGAAAAATTGGCACACCCGCGCAGGAAATGTTTTGCCAGCTCTCACAAAAGTGTTGTGCATCATGGATGACGACTGGCTGCCCCGCCACGAGGGTGGTGCCGAACGCGGTCGTTCCGCATAGCTCTTCGCTCCACACTCCGCCTGGAACTGCATTGAAGCTGGTTAACAACTCCATCAATTGGTGGTCGGCATTGACATGGAGTAATCTCGCTTTATGATCTGCTAACATGATGGAGTATTTTGTATGAATGAAAGATTGGATCTTTGGAATAATCGATTGATATGCATGGTATAACAAGCTGGATTCCTGTAGCATGTGGACATCCATTTGGTTGAGTACTTCAGGCGTTTTTCGCAAATTCGGATCGATTTTATAGGACAGGCTCCTGCTCCACGACTCTGAAATACTGACGGGAACATCAGCCTTCACTTGTCCGGCAGAGAGAAACGTATCTCTGGCATTCATCCGATTTTTGTACATAGCCTACCCTCCCATCTAGTTATCTCTCCTTCTTTTATTATACCTCTATGTCGGGCTGTAGTGGTGGGGAGAAAAAAGAAGAAAACGCTCAAGTTCTTGGGCTACCTGCTACGGGGTCATCCCTGCCCAGCTCCATGGAAAAAAAGAAACCCGCGTCCAAAGTCGCGCATCTACGAAGCATCTCAGAGGTGGACGCTACAGGCAGGTTTCCTTTTTTCCATTGCGCTTCGGTTGGTATCCCAAAGACTTTCGCTAATTTCTTCTTTTTTCTCTTACCAGCTTGGGTCGTTTTACTCACTTAAAAGATTATTGCTCAGATTAAGCTTAGGAAGATACTTCGATGCAAAGCTTGCGAGATCATTGCATCCTCTCATGAATAAACGAACAAAGACTTTGACAAAAGCTGCGTAGAAGAAGCGCATTTCCAGTCCAAGCGCCTCTGGAGCCCAACCCAGCTCCGGAATAAATGGCGGGGAATTTCAGCTTTTATCACATACAAAAACGTTGGAACGTTTTCTGGTTTGAAGCGCTCCCGCCATTTATTCCGGAGTGGGCAGTCAATCCCCCTTGCGGGGCGGAGGCCGAAGCGTAGACTGGAAATGCGCTTCTTCCCCCCACTACAGCTACTCAAACAAAAAACAAATCCCTTCGGTCTTTTGAACCGAGGGGATTTGACATTTCATGATTAAAACGGAAACGGACGAGTTTCCTTCTGAACGGATACCCAGCGCGGAGACGTAAACTCATGCAGAGACCAGTCGCTGCCATGGCGTCCCAAGCCGGATGATTTTTCTCCACCAAATGGTACGTTCGGCTCGGTGTTGATGCTTTGATCGTTGATATGCATCATACCTGTTTCGATTTGCAGAGCCACTTCTACGCCATGCTCCAAATCGCGTGTAAACAAAGATCCGCTCAAGCCAAAATCTGTTTCGTTTGCCATGCGGATTGCTTCCTCTTCGCTATCCACCGGCAAAATATTGGCAACAGGACCGAAAACTTCATTCTTAGCTGTCGCCATATCATTCGTGACATCTGCCAGAATCACCGGCTCCATCAATGTGCCATTTACTTCACCGCGTTTGATGACACGCGCACCTTCCGCGATTGCTTGATCGACCAAGCCTTGAATTTTATCCACTTGTCTTTCGTTAATAAGCGGACCGACAAAGGTATTCGGGTCTGCTGGATTGCCCGCTTGGATGACGGAAGCTTTTTTCGCGAAAGCGTCAATAAATTGATTATAGATTTTGCGATGAACGATAATGCGGTTCAACGCCATGCAAACTTGTCCTTGGTGGAGGAATTTACCGAAGACAGCCGCACTTGCTGCTTGCTCGACATCTGCATCTTCCAGGACAATCATCACGTTGTTTCCGCCTAATTCCAAAGAAGCTTTCTTCAAGTTTCTGCCACAGATTTCGCCGATTCGACGACCAGCAGCGGAAGAGCCTGTGAAGGAAATGACTTTTGGAATCGGATTTTCGATCATGGCATCGCCGATTTCTGCAATATCTGCAACGACTACGTTAAACAAGCCTTTTGGCAGTCCAACTTCTTCAAGCAGCTTCGCAATGACCAATCCACCAGAGATGTATGTTTGCAGATCCGGCTTGACTACAACGCCGTTACCAGTAGCCAGAGCAGGGATGATGGCACGGATAGACAAGTACAGTGGGAAGTTAAACGGGCTGATTACACCTACTACTCCAACTGGCAGATGGTAGACGCGGTTTTCTTTGCCCGGAATGAAGGAAGGCAAGATTTCGCCTTTCATCCGTAATGGCAAGGAAGCATATTCCTTGATATCGCCGACCACAAAATCAACTTCCGCGTTTGCTTTTGCAAATGTGCTGCCTGTCTCGGAGACTAAAATATTCACGAGCAGCTCACGTTTTTTTTCTACCACTTCTGCGATTTTGTGAATGATGCCAGAACGAACGTACGCATTCGTTTTTGCCCACTCTTTTTGTGCTGCTTTTGCAGATTGGTACGCCTGCTCTACATCTTCAACCGTAGCAAGCTTGATGCTCACCAGCTCCGATTGATCGTATGGGTTGCGGTTGGTATAGCTATTCTGGCTCTTGCCTTCTCGCCATTCGCCATCCATGAATTGTTTTGTGTACTCGTTGAAAATGTTGCTCATATGAAGTGTCCTCCTAGCTTAGTCCATCTTGATGATTGCTTTGATTGTTTTACCGCTATGAGAATCGGCTACCGCTTGGTTGATTTCATCGAAACGATAGAATTTTACCAGCTTGTCCATCGGGAATTTTCCTTGCTTGTACAAATTGATCAACTGCGGAATGAAAATGCGCGGTACGCAAGCCCCTTCTACTACGCCAGTAATCGTTTTATTGAGCAAGAGCAAGTCGTTCGTATCGATTTTCTCATCGGTTCCGAGTGGTGGTGCCCCGATTTGCGCTACGACTCCGCAGAATGTGAGTGCATCGACAGCTTGACGCAATACGCCTGGTCGACCAGCAGTTTCTGCTGCATAGTTTACGCCGCCATTGGTAATTTTCTTGATCTCTTCTACCGGATCAACGTTTCGCGCATTAATGACATGGGTCGCACCCAGTTCTTTTGCCAGCTCAAGACGGTTTTCATGTACATCGACCGCAATGATCGTGCCGCAGCCGATTGCATTCGCAGCCATGATCGCGCTAAGCCCAACCGCTCCTGCACCAAACACGGCAATGCTTGATCCTGCCTCTGGCTTCAGCCTGTTAATGACCGTACCACTACCTGTTTGAATACCGCAGCCAAGTGGTCCCAAAAGAGCCAAATCTACATCTTTATCTACTTTCACCAGATTGCGCTCGTTTACAATCGTGTACGTTCCGAAGGAGGACTGACCGAAAAAGTTGGACAACCCTTTCTCTTCGCAGTGATGTCTTTTTGTCCCATCTTCCATATTGCCAAGGAAATTCAGCTCGAAAAATCTTTCACATACATACGGGCGTCCACTCAAGCAATAGTGGCATTTTCCGCAATGGGCAAAACCGAGCACCACATGATCGCCTGGCTGTACATAAGTAACACCCTCGCCTACCTTTTCAACTACTCCCGCACCTTCATGGCCCAGAACGGCAGGAAGCGGAACAGGATATTCTTGATCACGCGCAATCATATCTGTGTGGCAAATTCCAGAAGCTACGACGCGAATCAGAACTTCTCCGCTCTTAGGTTCATCGAGTTGAATCGTTTCAATACGAAATTCTTCACCTTTTGAGTGAGTAACAGCAGCTTTCATTTGCATAAAATATCCCTCCGGTGATTTCTTCGCACCACTCGATCATTTTTCGAGGATTAACCTACCAGATTCATTTATGATTTCGTAAAGACACATGAATATAACACCTTGCTGTAGGAAATGAAGAAAAATCCAATCGAGTGTTGTGCGTCGAGAGTAAAGTATTAGTTTCTCTTCTCCGAGGATTATTCCAATAGCAATTTTCATGCCAAATATATTTTTCAACTGAAAATGAACGTAATCCTGACTCTATCCGTACTTTTTCTACGCGTACATTTGTCGATTGCCTTTGAACGAATTGAACAAATTGTCTAGCTCACGTTGAACAAATTGTTCAACGTAAGACAAAAAACAAAGGCATCGCCCTCTTGTTTGCAAGAACGGGCAATGCCTTTTAATTTCTCTTGGTATTTCTAGCTGGGAGAAACCGTTATTTTATTTTACTTTCCCCCATTCTACCTCTTCCCATTCAAATGAATAGGCCAACACATCGATACATGAATCATGCGCGCATAATACCCAATGCTTTATTCTAGGGGACGTAAAACCAAATCCTTCTTTTACTGTTGACTCAACAACTTCGTAAAATCCTGGATTTGGGCAAACGTCAGTTTTATCCCATTCATCACGAAAAGACAGTCTCCCATCATAGTACTGATCGAGCATGCTGAAATCATATCGCTCGTAACCCTCTATTTTGCCGTACATCGTAAAAAGACAAATCGGCTGGAAAGTAATTTTGATGATAGCACTGCCCGCCTTATTGTATTCGTCGTCTGGGATGTCCTCCCCATATTGCTCTTGCAGCTTAGACAAGACTTTATCGTAGCGCTTTTTATTATATCCACACATCACTTCCACGCTTACTTCCCGCTCCTCATAACCAGTAAAACCGACGAAATCATGTGAGGGGCTGATCATCCAGGGAACTTCGACAGGTACAACTTTCATTTTACTCATCGACTTACCCCCGCTTCAAAGAACACCCTTTGATCAAATGTAATTCCAAGATAGCTGTACTTTATATTCACTCTGTCTATTGCTTCATGATGAATAAGACTAAGCCCATAAATTTCATCGTTTTTCGTAGCAGTACCCTCATCCATTTTTTTAAAATAAACAGAAGGAGATGTGCCAGCTTTTATCGCTACATCCTCTATATTCTGAAATCCATACGGTTTGGAGCCCGGATTATCAAAATCATCCGTTATGATGAACCCTTGTAATGCATTACTAACCTGCACTTTTGTTTTTGATGGTTTTTCATCGTTATTCACTGAGACATCTATGATTTTCACTTCACCAAAGCCCTTATTACCCATTCCCACAACAACAGATTTATGATCTTTGCTTGAAGCAAGGGTACCAATATCCAATGACAGATTAGCTTTTACAAGGGAATAAAAACCTCCCACCAATATTGCTATAAGTAGTATAGATATCCACCGTTTTTTCTTCAATTTCCCCATCCTTACTCGTTGTTTTTCCAGTGCTATTGAAAACCTTGTTTTGGTAAATTCTATAAAAAACAGCCAATATCCTGCACATAAGGCAGAAGTATCGGCTGTCAGTGCCCTTACGAATTATGATTGAATAAACGCCATCAGCTTCTTATTAAAGTCATCCGCCTGACATATCGGCAAGCCGTGTCCACTGTTATCAAACGGAAACAGCTTCGACCCTTTGATTTGTTGCTGGGTGAGCTCGGCGCTTTTAAATGGAATCAATTGATCGTGAATCCCATGGAAGATTCCGGTTGGCACACGGATTTGACTCAAGTCATTGATGACATTCTCTTTCGATGCTGCTTGCATGATTTTGATGAGCGCATAGGAAGCGGAGTCCAGCCCCATTTTGACAAACCACTGGAGCGTAGCAGTCCCTAAATTTCGATTGAAAAACTGCAAAGAAACCGTGTTTAATAACTCAGGTAAATTGGCGTACATCTGACTGATCAGCCCATCCGCTTGCTCCTTCGGGACGCCGTATGGAGAACCCGGCATTTTCACAAAGGAAGGAGAAACCGCATCCACTAACGCTAGCTTGGAAATATGGCGCCCCTCATAACGAGACATATACCGAATCGAAATGGCTCCACCCACTGAAAAACCTAGCAAGACGGCATCCCTTATCTTTAATGCTTCCAAAACGACATAGATGTCATCTGCTAAGCGATCATACGTATAGCCGCTCCACGGTTTGTCCGATTGGCCGTTGCCGCGTATGTCCATAGCAACACAGCGGAACCCGTGCTGGGGAAGTACGTTGAATTGGTAGGAATACATGTTATGGTTGAGCGGCCAGCCGTGAACGAAAAAAATCGTTTTGCTATTCGGGCCAGGATTGAGGTCTTCAACGAAAACCGTGACACCCTTTTCGACTTCAATGTACATAACCCTACCTCCTGTTTCACACCATGCACCTCTTTACACTCAAGGTATGTCACCAGTTGTAGGGTTATGTTACTACTCTCCTATGTCCTGACTCGGATACGCATGAACGATGCGTCCTTTTCGTCCCGTAGTCGTGACTGCTTGCGAAAGAGAATGGTAGATGGCTTCCTCTGTCGCTTCTGCCGCAGCAGCAAACAGTTCGTTCATGATCGGGTGATCCTCGCGTAATTGCACACGCGTTTCCGTAACGGCTGTTGTCTGATGTGGGATTTTTTGCGCTGTGGAAAAAGCGATAACGATGTCGCCACTCCCATGCCCAAAATGGCTCCCCGTTCGTCCCAAGCCGATTCCTGCACGCTTTGCTACCCGAAGCAGTTGTCGATCACTGAGCGGCGCATCTGTCGCCAGTACGATGATGATGGAGCCATCCTCGGACTTTTCTACTGCGTTTTCATTGCTTTTACAGCTTGTGAACAGATTTGTTCCCAAGAAATCATTCTTGTTGCCAAAGTTGCTGAGTACCAAAGCCCCCAATGTATAGGCCTGCTCCTCAGCCACAACGATACGAGAAGACGAACCGATACCACCTTTATAGCCAAAGGCAATCATCCCCGTCCCTGCCCCGACAGCTCCTTCTTCTACGGCATGGTCCGTTGCGTTCAGAATCGCTTCTCTAGCATCTTCCGGGCGCACGACACAGCGGCGAATGGAATTGAGATGACCATCGTTGCATTCGCCCACGACAATGTTGATCGTCCCGGTCGTGTCCCCGATCTCTTCGTTCGTATCCAGCATGTATTGCAGAGTCCCATGTGTAACCGCAGGAACGGAAAACGTATTCGTGAGCATGATCGGCGATTCCAATACCCCCAGCTCATTTACTTGCACGAGTCCCGTCGTTTTGCCGAAGCCATTGATCACATAGCTGGCTGCGGTTACCTTTTCGCGAAACAAGCTACCGCCATGGGGCAAAATAGCTGTCACTCCTGTGCAGGCATAGTCGTCGTTGTCCAGCTCATGCTGGATCGTCACATGTCCCACTCGGACTCCAGCTACATCCGTAATGTCATTTTTCTCACCAACCGGAAGCCTACCGATTGTCGCACCGAGCTGCCGAATTTTTTTCGTCATGCATTCCATTCCTTTCGTAAGGCTGTGCCGATCGTTACATGGGACAATTACGCAGAAAGTTCTCATAGGCAAACCCGCGCACTTCTTCTTCCTTATAATGCTTGAGCAACTCGTTGATCAGATTTTGGCTCTGACCCGCATGCTCCAAGCCCACGACCTTTGCGGTAATGCCGTCGAAGTCAGAGCCGAGCCCGATATGACGCACGCCACCGAGTGAACAAAAATGATCGATATGCTTGATCAGATCATCTATCGTGGTTGGTGTCGTTTCATTGATAAACTGAGTGCAGTAGACGACGTGTACATTTGCACCTTTGGCAAATAACGCTTTTGCCTGTTCATCCGTCAGATTGCGTGGATGGTCGCAGATCGCTCGTGCATTTGAATGACTCGCGATCGGGTATGTAGCAAGCTCAATCGTATCCCAGAAGCTACCCTCTCCTAGATGCGAGACGTCCGTCAACATTTTATGCTCATTGTGGAACTGAATGATTTCCTTGCCAAAGGTCGTCAGTCCGGCATTCCTCGGTTCCAGCGCACCATCCGCAGCGAGATTCGCGAAGTTCCAGGTGAGGCCCACAGAGCGAACCCCTAACTGATACAAAATGTGCAGCTTCTTCAAATCGTTGCCGATTGGCTCTACACCTTCCAACGTCAGCAATGCTCCGATCTCACCCTCTTGCAAATGGTCGAGATCGCTCCAATCACGAATTTGTTTCATTTCTGGATGTTTTCCGAGCACCTCTGTATAAAAGTAATGAATTTGATCCAAAGCTTTTTGAAAACGTTGCTCCGTGGACAATTCAGGTGATGTCCAGATCGCATAGCACTGCAGCTTTACCCCGCCATCGTGTAGCCGTTTTCTGTTGACGTCCAGCTCGTCCGCATCCGTAAAGGACAGAGCCCCATTTTTCTCCCAAATTTTCAGAAGTGCATCACAGTGCAAATCGATAATCGGCATCTTGGTCATCTTTATCCACCCCTTGTGCTAATTTCCTTTGAGAACACTACCTATTCTGTTAATTTTAAGGTAATGTATTTTGGAGAGCGAATCCAATAAATTATTGCTATGAGTCACTTAAGAAAACATTATCGAGGCATGTCCGAGGAGGAGCAGCCGCGTTTTTGCGGAAAGTTTAAACATGGTCGCTTTTACACTGTGAAGCACGTAAACTTTTCTACACGATTTAAAAATTCACATAATGGAGCCACTACTCATGAATATGGAGCAAATTGAAGCATTCATCTTTGTCGCCCTGACCGGGAGCTTCAGCAAAACGGCTGATTTGCTCTATCTGTCACAGCCCACGGTCAGCATGCGGATCAAGGCACTCGAAACGACTATGGGCTGTAAGCTGTTTCAACGTACGGGTCATACGATTTCTCTTACAAAGGAAGGCGATCTGTTTCTTCCCTATGCGAAAAACATCATGCACATGCTACAAGAGGGACAGCAAGCGATTCAGCGATCGCAAGGCGATGTAGAGGGAGAATTGACCATCTCCTCCGTTTTTGTCTCCGCCTTTTACATTTTGCCTGATCTCGTCCAGCAATTCCAACAGCTGTACCCTAAAATCAAGCTGACGATCCTCACCGGACATTCCCATCAGGTGCTCGATATGGTTCTGAACCACGAGGTGTCATTCGGAATTGCTCGTGCCGTTACCCATCCACAGATTAACCGGATTCAACTGATGCCGGATGACATGGTCTTAGCGATTTATCCCGACCATCCTTTCTCTTTCCGCCATCAGGTCTCCATTGAAGAAGTCGCACGTGAACGACTGATCTTGTTCAATCGTGGCTCGCTCGACTGGAAGCTGATCAACAATGCGTTCAGCCATTTTCAGCTACAAAACAATGTCGTCATGGAGGCTGACAACATCGAGGTCGTGAAGCGGATGGTTAAACAACGGCTGGGCATCGCCTTTTTGCCTCGCTTTGCCATCTCTAAAGACTTGAGCGAAGGCGAGCTGCAGGAAGTAGACGTCCTGAATCTGCCGCAAATCAACCGGAACTTCGAGCTGATTTACCTCAAGGATACACCTGTTCACGGGATTATGCGTACGTTTATCGATTTTTTGATGCAGAGCAAAGCCTTGCAGCAGTAGGTTAGCCGCCACATTCTATTCATTCAGATCCCCTGGAGGTGATTTCCCATGTCGTCTCACAAAGTCGAGCACTCCGCCAAAGTATC
This sequence comes from Brevibacillus sp. IT-7CA2, assembly GCF_949767855.1. Lineage (NCBI taxonomy): Bacteria > Bacillati > Bacillota > Bacilli > Caryophanales > Paenibacillaceae > Brevibacillus > Brevibacillus sp. IT-7CA2. The sequence continues at coordinate 558,045 of NZ_CATKQT010000033.1, read as the reverse complement.
TGATCGGCGGCCACCCGTACAACAAGTCCTCCCCCCAACTACTCCATCCGTCATACCAGATAGCCAGTCGCACTTAATCCAACTGCAGAAGTCGATTGGAAATCGAGCTTTGATTCAGTTAATGAAATCCCAGAGACAAAGAACAGCTTTTGTTCAAAAAACAAGTTCACTTAATCATAACGGCGAACCGATACAACGTTTTAAAGGGGAAGACAAGCATAATACAGGTCGAAGAGAAAAAGCTCGTAACCAAACGAACGAGGACATGAAACTGGATCATACAATATCACAAGAGTCACTTGAAAATTTTACGGATCATTTGGACTTGATCAAACTTGCTACCGAATCCAAGAAAACTTTTTATTTTTCAACCAAGGAAGCATACGGCGATCTTATTGATACAATTGCCAGCCTCCCCGAATTTAATGGTAAGACCGATAATCTAAAAAACCCATTCTTGAATTTTCACAACAATTTAGTTCCGGGATTTCAAGATACAACAGGTGATCGCGGTTCTCGATTCGATCCCCAGATCGAAATGAAGGGGAATCAGGCTATAGAAACCGAAACCTCCGAACGCCTACGGGAGATAGATACACATGTGCGTAAACTAGGCAGATTATGCGCTCTGCTGCCCAAAAACCAAGATTGGAACGATATGAATAACTACAATGAGAAGCTAGATGATCATCTGGCAAAAACGCTTAATGAGATTGCAAAACATTTGAGCTTTGTGGGTAATCAATCAGAACCTGCCTTTAATCAAAACATTTGGTACAAGTACACCACATACCCCAATAATGAAAAGGAACAGCAACAAATCAAGGTGAAAAATGTGAAACGTGTTCCTAGCGAATGGCTAGACAACAAGCCAGAATATTTATCGAAATCAAAAGACAAATATCCTACTTTGTCGGAAACAAGCTTCACTTGGGATTATATGGTGACTAACTATAAAGTATTAGAGCGATCTACCGAATTGTCCGATAACGCCGATAAAGCAATGGGCAAAGGTCGAATCACTGGAAGTGCCGATACATACGAAAATGACGAGAAAATTACTTTCAACGTGACTATCCCCCAAAGTTGTTGGCAGCACATTTATGATCGGCATACAATAGCTGGCTTTGCAAATGACATACAATCAATTAATACATTTTGGAAGGATGACCCCATTACTAAAATTACTCAAGATCTTCTTCAACCCGAGATCGAACTGCTGGTCGATAGATTGGTCAACCTGAGTAACTTGAATGAAGACGACTACTATGATCTTAATGGAACAGCAAATAAATTGTTCTTTCAAGGTGATATGGATGTTACCTTCCATGAGGTCGAAGTCAAATCTGAAAACAATGCCGAAGACGAAACGGATGATTTCAAAAATAACAGACATAAAAAATCAAAAACGAAAAATATCAAAAACAAAAAAGTTAAAAATGAAATAACAAAAAAAATAATCAATAAGATAATCAATATTTCACTTAAATCAATTGCTCCGGAACATCCCGATTTGGCCTATGCAATCGAACCGAGTATTTTACAACAAAAATAAAAAAAGCCTCGCATCAGCCTAACCTCGTCGGTTCTGATGCGAAGCTTTACCTAGGAAAAGTTGAGTCTCTCATGCTTTTTTCGGTGCTCGCAATTTCGTACGAATGATCATCTCCGCTGTCACGACAAGTCCAATCATGGCAACATATACACCGATTGTGTAGCTGAGCTCATACGGCAATCCTACTACCTTCTCTACGATCAGCTTCACGAGATGAATCAGCATGTTGGTGAACAAGAAGACGAAACTCCGGACCATCCATTCCTTATGCTTCATGACTTGGCGCTTTTTAATTTTGACGAGCGCCGTAATGGTGATGGCCGGCCAGATGATGTTCAATAAATGGAATGGCCAACTCGCCACTTTTCCGCCCGTTACATAAGGGGCCATATAACCGGATGTAACTACTACAACCAACACACTAAAAAGATAAACATAGCCTGTTACTTTATGTAGCTTGCGGTTCTTTGCGAGCAGCTTGTCCGAAAAGTTAGCCACCCCACAGACCAGGGCAATCAGAGCGAATAACAAATGGACATACATGACCGTAAGCCAGATCGATGTGTTCATTCGATCTTTGTTGTAATCAGATTTGTGACTGAGAAAGCCTTTCGCTTCTGGATCGATGATAAAGTTTTGCACGAGCGCATACGTGATCGCTATACAAGCGACGAAAATGACAATCGAATACGGTTTGATACGGTTCATCCTGTCACACAACCCTTTGTTCAATTTTAAAGACCGAACGGTTCGGTCTCTTTTGATTTTACATGAATGCCTTCTTTCGTACACGAGAGAAATGTTACAATAACTTGGACGAATATAGACCGTGTTGGCCGAATGAAAGGACTATCGCGATGCGAAAAGGCGAAAAAACAAAGCTGCATATTATCCAGAAGTCAGCAGAGCTGTTTAATCAAAACGGTTATACAGGAACCTCCATGCAAGACATCATGGATGCCACGGGACTTACCAAAGGCGCCCTCTACAGAGGTTTTGCCAGTAAAGATGAAATAGCAATCGAGGCCTTCAAATATGCTGGTGAAATATTGAATGAACATTTTGCGGCTGCGCTAGAAAAACAGGACACAGCCACTGCAAAACTCGTAGCCATGGCAAAGGTATATTCTGATGCGGTAAACAATCCCCCGCTCCAAGGCGGCTGCCCGCTTCTCAACACAGCCGTCGAAAGCGACCATTCGTTCCCTGTTCTTCGCGACTACGCTGTCGCCGCTTACCAAGAGACCATATCGTTCATGCAGGGATTGCTGGAAGAAGGAATCTCCCAGGGAGAATTTCGTTCCGAAATGGACGCAGAAGCAGTCGCTTCGGTTATCTTCTCATCCATTGAAGGAGCCATAATGGCAAGCAGACTCACCCGCGATAACAAGCATGTCCATTTTGCCATCAATCATATAGAGCAGCTTTTACAGACATACAAGCCATAGCAAAAAGAATAGAGCAGCCGAGCAGGAGTGATACCCCTGCCCAACTGCTCTTTTTTCATGGACTTTTCCTGCTAATTTCTATTTGATGTAGTGTACTTTTTCATGTCCGAGCAATGCTTCCAGCACTTGCTGTACTTTCACGCCTGTCTCAAACGTAACCAGTCGGGCATCCCCACCGTTTATCGCAATGGACAGCTCATCCAACAACAGGGAGAGACGGTCTTGCTGTGGAATTTCAGCCGGAACGAGCGCTTCGCCGTGTCCACCCACAAACAGATTGCTCCAGTTCACGACACTCAGCGTCCCTTTTGACCCATACACGCGATAATCCAAATGCTCTTGATGTGCAATACCCGCCAATCCATTGATCGTAACCGGGGTACCATCTGTCAGACGCAGGAAAGCCGATACACCTGTCTCGCATAGCGCAGGATCTGCTGGATAATCTACCTCTGAGCGTACTACATGCAGGTCTCCGAAGAGCGCGTAAGTCAGGTGAGTGAAATGAGGGAGCACTTCACGGATGAAACCGCCTTGCTCACGACCAGCCAGCCAAGGTGTTTGCTGCCATGGACGCGGCCACTGGTGAAAATGCGTCAGGATATCGATGCGTCGGATATCTCCGATTTCTTCGAGTCTGCGGGAGAGCTCAGGAAAAACACCTTGATAGTAGAGCGGGAAGTTCATCGCATGGACAACCCCTGCGTCATTTGCTGCTTCCATCATTTCTTGCGCTTCTGTCAACGAATTAGCCAGCGGCTTTTCGCAGAGCAAATGCTTTTTATGCGACAGTACATCCAAGGCAATCGTGTGATGGAATTTGGGAGGTACCGCCAAATAGATGACGTCCAGCTCTACCTTTTTCAATAATTCCTTATAATCTGTGTACCAAGGCACATCACCGGACTTTTGCGCGGCTTCCTGTGCTCTTTCCGCAGATACATCACTCACTGCGGCTACTCGAAATTTTTCGTGGGTACGGATCGCGTTCATCATGCGTTCGCCCATGACGCCTGCGCCAATCACCCCAACGTTCCATTTCACTTGGTCCATCTGCATTTCCTCGCTTCCTGGTGAATGTTCGTCTTCGTGCCTCTACCCCTTTCTCCATTTGTCTGAACATTCCTCCTGAATTGCTCAGATTGACAGCTGATTCTGCGCTTCCTTTTTGTTCCGCTTCTTCTCCTTGTGAATCGCGACAACTGTATAGAGAGAGGGAACGACAATCAGCGTGAGTAACATCGAGAAAAGCAAGCCAGAAATGATCGTAATAGCGAGCGGCTGAAAAAGAACGCTTCCCTTAATCGCCATCGGTGACAGACCAGCTACTGCGGCAAATGTCGTCAGCAAAATCGGGCGCAACCGTGCTTTCCCCGCCCCGATGACTGCTTCGTTCAAAGAGGCGCCTTGATGCCTCGCTTCCTCAATAAACTCGATTAAAACAATCCCGTTGCGAACGACGATACCCGCCAATGCGATAAAGCCTGCAACTGTCATGAATCCAATCGGTGTGGAAGTGATAAATAGCCCGATCAAGCTGCCCGCAATGGCGAGGTAGACTGTACTCATGACCAAGACAGGAATTGACAACGAGTTAAACTGCAGCACGATCAGCAAAAAGATGAGGAAGACCGCCACAATCGCAAGCACACCCAAATCGAGCAAAACTTCCGATTCCTCTTCTGTTTCACCTGTTACATTCCAGCCATACCCGTCTGGCAATTCCAATTGCTCCATTTTCGCTGTTATTTCGCTCATTACGTCGGCAGCCGTCCGATCTCGGACATCACTCGTGATCGTGACACTGCGGGACATATTGTAACGAGGAATACTCTGCATCGATAAATCTGGCTTCATTACTGCAATTTGTGAAACCGGGATGAGCTGCCCACGCGCATTCGGAACTGTAAGTTGCGCAAAGGCTTGCTCTGTCGTCATTCCCGACTGATCGGCTACCAGCGTGATATCGATCAAATTTTTCCCATTGTCAAATTGACCCATTGGAATCCCTTGGCTGATCAAACGCAACGTTCTCGTCAAATCCGCTTCATTGATCAGTTCCTTGTCCATCTTTTCCTGGTTCACATGGAATTGAAGGGAGTACTGTTCATTTCCGAGCGTGTCACTGATGTTGTACGTTCCTTTTGTCTCCATGATGAGCTGCTTGATCTGCTCAGAGATTGCGTACAGCTCCTGCAGATCATCCCCATACACCCGAATCCCTACCGGGTTGCCCGAATACATCCCCGCTTTCACGCTGTACGGAATGATGTTCGCTTCTGGATACATCTGCTTAAAATGCTCCGTCCACGGTGCTAGCACTTTTCGTGCATCCATTTTGTGATTGTCAAAGGTAATGATCAATTGCGCCACATTTTCACCTGTACCAACCGGCGGTGCAGAGGGCATCATCTGTGGTGCATTGCCACCTACAAAAGACGAAACTTTTTGAATATGTGCCTGTTTCTCAATCCATTCAGAAACACCACGGACAATGCGATCCGTTTCCTGTAAATTACCACCAATCGGCGTCGTTATATTCACGACCATCTGTGGCCTGTCATCATCAGGAAAAAGCTGAACAGGGATGACTGCAACGAGTCCGTAGATAGCTGTGGCAATCAGTACTCCGCTCACGCCTGTTTTCAGCGGATTTTTCAACAGCGACCTCAGAACACGATCGCCATACCAATTCGTCAGTACATCGATTTGTCTGCCTAATAAGCCTGCTGGCTTACGATAATCTGTCTCTGCTTTGCTCCGTTTCTTGTTCCTTCGCTCGTTCCATTCCCGGTAAATCGGAATGATCGTAAGCGACATGAACATCGAGGCCGCCATCGTAAAAATGATAATGAGCGGTACCGGAAAAATAAACTGACCTGCATCACCAGACAGAAACATAATCGGCCCAAACGCAGAGATGGTAGCAAGGGTAGCGGTGACGATGGAGATGGCGACTTCCTTCGTCCCGGATACAGCAGCCGTGTAAGGATCTTCTCCCAAAAGAGACAGTCTGCGCTCGATGTTGTCATTTACCACCACTGCGTCGTCTACTAAAATTCCCAGAACAATGATGAGCCCGAATACGGTCATTTGATTGAGCGTAATGCCAAAGAAGGGCAAGACCACCATTCCAGCCGCTAAAGAGATGGGGATCGCCAATGCAACCATCAAGGATGTCGTCACATTCAATCCAAGGATGCAAATAAAAAGTACAGCTATGATCGCAATGATCATTTCCAGATACAGTTCGGAAAAAATACTGTCAATTCGATCCACTTGTAAAAATACGGGCTCTTTTTTCGCCCACGCTGGGAGATTCTTTTCCAACGCTGCAAGCTTCGCATTCACTGCTTTTTGCACCGCTGGAACATCGCTTCCCAGCTCAGCATTGATACTAATCGTCGCAGCGGGCTTCCCATTGTAATACGTTCGATACTCCAACCGTTTGGTACTGTCGGAAATGGTGGTAATATCCTTCAAATAGACGGGCATTCCTTCCTGCGTACGTGTCACGACTACCTTTTCAAATGTCGCTACTTCATAGCTGACCGGTAAAGTGAGCTGATATTTTTGCGTATCAATATTGACGTCACCTAGGGGTGTTGTTTCGTTTTTCGTTTGCACAGCATTCATGACTTGCGCCCAGGAAATGCTGTATTGTTGCAGCTTCTGGGGATCGACCGCTATTTTTACTTCCTGCTCCGGCAATCCCTGGATCGAAACATCGGAAACGCCCGGCACGGTTCGAAGCTGATCTTTCCACAGATCGAGCATATCGCGCAATTGGAGGATTTCTTCAAAAGAATTAGCAGTGATTTGAAAAGTTTGGATGAAGGTATGGCTCATGTCGTCATTGATGATAGGCTGCTCTGCTTCATCCGGTAAATCCGCCTCGGCATCCTTTACTTTTTTCCGTACATCTTCAAACACCGTTTTCGGTTCTACGTCATTCTCTGTTCGCACGCTGATAATGGATACACCGGAACGGGACTCCGAACTAATGGATTTGATTCCTTGTACTTCGTTGATTTTTTCTTCCAGCTTCTTCGTGACCGTCTGTTCCACCTTTTCCGGAGTCGCTCCCGGATACACGGTAGTGATGGTGGCCATGCTGACGATAATGTCTGGTTGCTCTTGCTTCGGAAGCGTAACCGCGATGAACATACCAATCAGCACGAGCATCGCAAAGAAAACGAGGGTGATTTTGCGCTTGTTGATGAAAAACTCGATCATGGCTGATTGCCTCCTTTTACGGTGACAGAGTCCTCACCAATCAAACGATCAGCACCTTTCGTAATCAACATGTCCCCTGCTTTTAAGCCAGCAGTAATTTCCAAATGATTGTCAACATACTGACCAATCGTGACAGGGGTCTTAACCGCTTTATCATCCGCTAGCAAGAAAACGTAAGGCTCAGAGCCTCGGCTAAAAACGGTTTTGGCAGGGACAAAAATTCCTTTCTTTTGAGGCAAGGTTCGCTTTGCGCTGATGACTTGCCCTGCAAACCAATCTTTTTTGGCGTTATCAATGACGACTTCCACGCTTATCGTGCCCGTCTGCTCGTTCGTCGCCGGATAAATCGTCGTCACCTTTCCGATTCGTTTGTCCTCATACAAACGAATCTCGACCTCATTTCCTACCTTCCACGATGAGATGTCCTTGTCAGGTACGGGCAAGACTGTTTTCAGCTGTTGGATGTTGCCGATTCGGTAGACAGGAGCCCCTGGACTTGCCAACTGCCCTACATCAGCCAATTTTGCCAGGACGGTTCCTTGAATAGGTGCTTTCACTTCCGTTTTTGCCAAAGTAGCTGCAGCCTGATCGCGAGAGACCATCGCCCCTTGGTAGTTAGCATTTGTCGCGCTAATATCCTCCGTCCTAGTGCCTTCTATCACCAGTGAATACGTCTCTTGCGCTTGTGCATAATCTTTATCTGCTAGTTCAAAGCCTTGCTTGGCATTTTCAAATTCGGTTTCGGAGATCGCCCCATTTTTAAAGAGCTGTTCCATGCGCTGATAATCCTTCTGTGCTTGATCCCGTGAGATTTTCTTCGCGTCGACCGCTACTTTTGCTTGCTGAACTTCTTGTTCCCGCGCTCCGTTTTTTACTTTGGAAAGCTCGGCGCTCGCACCATGCATGTCAGCGTTTGCCAATGCCAGCTGGAGAGAGTAATCTGTGGCATTGAGCCGGGCCAGCACTTCTCCCTTTTTGACACTGTCTCCTTCTTTGTAAGGCAACGATTTAATTTCCCCACCTACTTCGAACGAAACAGTCGTCTCTTCGATAGGGGCAAGTGTCCCTGACAGTTCACTGGTCGATTGGAAGCTTTTTAGCTCGATCGGCTCCACTTCCACGATTTGGGCCTCGGCTTGGCCTTCGCTTTCTGTTGTCTTCGTCATTTGATTGCAAGCCGTCCCCATGATTGCTAGGGAGATGATTAGCAACATCCCAACCGCTTTTCTTACCGTCTTATTCACGTATGCCTCACTCCTATTTACTTTGATCTCTTTCTCGGCGGAACTTCATGTCCGGAATGAACATTCATTCCGTTTTATTCAAAAGAAGGATCAGAATCAATGAATTCTGATCGCATCCCAGCAAGCTTCCTCTACGCCTGCAAGCAATTCGGGGGTTTCTTCGATTTCGCCAGCCATGATGCACTTGTATAATGCAATGAATGCACCGTCGATAATCGCAATCAATGCATCCGCTGGCAACGGGCGAATGACTTTATTTTTTTGCCCCTGTTCAATGAACTCGCATAAAAATGCGCGCAGCTTCATGTATGCATCTCGGCTGGCTTCGTCCAGGTAGTGACCATTCATATGGGAATCCAGAAACAGCAGGGCGTTCAAATTCTTTTTGGCGTAGCGAATCACCTGCTTCGCAATATGCCGAAATTGCTCACGGAAGTCGTCAGATGTGCGAGGATACCCATCATTGAGTGTCTCAAGTAGCTCCCCCACACATTCTTGAAACAACGTATTGACGAGCGCTTCCTTGTTTTCGAAATAACGGTAGATGGTACCGGCACCGACCCCTGCTTTTTCGGAGATCATCGGAACAGTCGTCCCATCAAAACCGCGATCTACAAACAAAACGAGCGCTGCATCCAAGATTAATTCGCGCTTGGTTTCTGACAAGTTCATGACTCCTTTCTCCTACGGAATGAATTTTCATTCCGGTAGAATTATAGTATACGCTTTACCGGAGTGTCAAATGGCATGTGACTCAGAGATATTACATGATTGAAGAAAACAGCTAGGGAACCGGTGTACCAACCATGTTCCCTAGCATTTTATTTATTCAACTGATTCGTTACCCGATGTGCAAACCAAACGTTTTATCTCCGAACGAAACGGTCTCCATGTCTGCTTTTTTCGCAAAAGACACATCCGAAATAAGTACACTCTCACGCAAAACATGATCAAAACGCTCCAATGCTGCTCGTAGCTCATCGTCCACATCCATTGTGAGCTGGACACGTTTAGCGATGGGCAGATCCAGCTTTTTGCGTGCATCCTGAATGACACGGATGACTTCACGAACCAAGCCTTCTTGCTCAAGCTCTTCTGTGAGTGTCGTATTCAAGGCCACATGGAGCTGATAGCCGGACGCAGAAGCGAAGCCTTGCTTCCCTTGCTTTTCCACGAGCAGCTCATCTAGTGTAAGCCGCACACTCTCGCCTGCGACCTCTACATCCAGGTAGCCATTGTCCACCGCTTTCTGTGCATCGGCTGCGTTCAATTCTTTTAGATACCCTTGGATTGGCCCAACGAGCTTGCCGTATTTTTTCCCAGCTACCTTCAGGTTGAGCTTGAAATGATACGTCACGAAGCTACTGTCACTTTGCTCCACCCGAATGTTTTTCACATTGATCTCGTCTTGGATAATGCCGGCAAATCGCTCGAGGTTCAATGGCTGCTCCATCGATACGATCAGCTCGGACAGAGGCTGTCTGGTCTTGAGTCCAGTTTCGTTGCGGACATTTCGCGCCAGCTCCACGATGTGTCGAGCCGTTTCCATGTCCCGCTCAAGGGTTGCGTCGATTGCTTCTGTGTTCACCTTCGGATAGTCAGTCAAATGAACACTGCCTTCTCCCCCCAGATTGCCATACATATCTTCTGCGATCAGCGGTGTGTATGGTGCGATCATCTTCGCCAGCGTCAGCAACACTTCCCGCAGGGTCTGGTAAGCAGATACTTTGTCAGGCGTCATCCCGCTGCTCCAGAAACGATCCCGCGAACGACGGATGTACCAGTTGCTCAGCTCGTCGACGAACACTTCGATATGTCCGGCCGGATTCATGAAATCGTAGGTTTCCAGACCTTTTTCCACGTGCTGCAAGGTGGTACTCAAGCGGGATAGTATCCAACGATCCAATTCGTTCACAGGCGGTTGTGGCAGATGCTCTTCAGGCTTGAATGCATCGATCAAGGCGTATAACGAATAAAAAGCATGGGTGTTATGGATCGTATCGATCACTTTGTACTTCGCCTCGGAGACGATCCGCTTGGAGAACCGCTTGCTGCTCCACGGCGCACTGTCAGACAAGAGTGCCCACCGGAACGCATCCGCCCCGAATTCCTCGATAACCTCCCACGGATCGATCCCGTTTCCTTTGCTTTTGGACATCTTTTGACCGTGTTCATCCAAAACGTGACCGGTAGAGATGACCGCCTTGTAAGGTGCTTTTCCGTTATACAAAGTTGAAACTGCCAATAAGCTGAAGAACCAGCCACGCGTCTGATCGATTCCTTCCGAAATGATGTCGGCAGGGTACTGCTCCTGGAATACCTTTTCGTCGCCGAATGGATGATGGTACTGAGCAAACGGCATCGAACCGCTGTCGAACCACACATCAATGACCTCAGGGGTCCGCTCCATCGTACCGCCGCAAGAGCAACGCAGCTTCACCTCATCCACAAACGGCTTGTGCAGCTCCAGATTCTCGTCGAGTGGCGCCACAGACTTCTCACGCAACTCTTTTAAACTGCCTGGCGCATATTCGCAGCCACAATCCTGACAAAGCCATAAATTGAGCGGCGTCCCCCAATACCGATTGCGGCTGATATTCCAGTCTACAAGCTCTTCGAGGAATTTCCCGAAGCGCCCTTCGCGCAAATGGCCTGGATACCAGTCGATCTTGCTATTGTTTTCGATCAGCTGATCCTTGATCGCTGTCGTTTTGATGAACCAACTCTCCATCGCGTAGTAGAGCAGTGGCGATTTGCAGCGCCAGCAAAACGGATAGCTATGCTCGTAGCGCTCCTTGGAAAACAGCAGTCCGCGATGAGACAGATCCTTTACGATATCGATGTCGCAATCCTTAACGAAGCGACCCGCGAAATCTGAGATTTGATCGGTATAGCGGCCAGCCAAATTCACGACGTTCACGAAATCAAGTCCATGCTGACGGGTCGTGCGATAGTCATCCTCCCCGTGCGCTGGCGCAGTATGCACAATGCCAGTTCCGCTCGTATCACTGACATAGTCCGCATCGACGACGATATGCCCATGGTTTACCCTGATATAGCCAAAAGGCGGCTCATACGGGGTACCGACGAATTCTGCTCCTTTGTGCGTGGACAAAACCTCGTAGTCTTCCTTGAACACTTTCTCCGCGAGATTTTTTGCTACGACGTACACTTCATCCTTGTGCATCACCCGCACGTAATCGAGCTCTTTGTTAACAACCAAAGCCACGTTTGCTGGAAGTGTCCATGGTGTCGTCGTCCATGCGAGGAAGATGTCATCGTTTGTCTTGCTTTTGAATTTGACGGTCGCACTCAAGTCCTTCACGTCTTCATAGCCTTGCGCCACTTCATGGGAACTGAGCGTCGTCTGGCAATCCGGGCAATACGGACTGACACGATGTCCTTTGTACAGTAGTTCTTTCTTATGAATTTCAGAAAGGATGTGCCAGACGCTTTCGATGTAGTCGTTGGTCAAGGTGACGTATGGATGCTCCATATCTGTCCAGTAAGCGATGCCTTCCGTCAGCTCGCGCCATTGCTTTTCGTACTCAAAAACGCTGTTTTTGCACTCCTCGACGAACTTGGCCACTCCGTAGTTTTCGATCTCCTGCTTGCCGGAAATGCCGAGTCGCTTTTCCACTCCAAGTTCTACTGGGAGGCCATGCGTATCCCAGCCTGCTTTGCGGACGACGCGGTAGCCGGACATCGTTTTGTAACGTCCGATGAAATCCTTGATGACCCGTCCAAGCACGTGACCGATATGCGGCTGTCCGTTTGCAGTCGGAGGGCCTTCATAAAAGACGAAGTTTGGCTTTCCCAGCCGATTGTCCATCGACTTGCGGAATGTGTCGTCTTCCCTCCACTGATCCAGAATGCGTAACTCTCGTGTCCTTGCTTTTTCTTTTACGTCTACTTTCCTCATCATGTACACTCCTTCTTCTGTAGTTTGCGTAGAAGTGTAGGTTCATAGAACGCAAAAAAATCCCGCCCCCTAAGGGACGAGATTTGATCTCGCGATACCACCCTTGTTCCGAAATCCTCATGCAAGCATGTCATTTCGGCACCTCTACTACGTACCATCATACGCGTCCCTTGTAACGGTGGGACTCCGGGTCAGCTTACTCCAGATGCTTCAGCTTTCCTTCTCGGAGAGGATTTTCGGCTAAGTCTTGAACGTTGGCTTTCAGCACTAGGGCCAACTCTCTGGGGAACAAGGGGATTAGCTTACTCTTTCTCGTCAATGAATTTGTTGGTGTTATTATTGTTACTTTACTTTTTACACTGATTTCAAAAAACTGTCAAGGGTTAGGCCACGACGCGCTTCACGCTGCGGCGGCTTTCCACCTGCGACAAGAACAAGCTAAGAACCAGGATAATCGCGCCGAACAAATACGGTGCGTTCAAATGAACCCCGTACAGCGTACCTGCCACTGCTGGCCCAAAAATATTCCCCAGACTCATATAGGCATTGTTCATCCCTGCTACGAAGCCCTGTTCATCCCCTGCTCGTTTGGAGATCAGCGTGTTGATCGCTGGACGCATAATAGACGTCAGGGTAAAGAAGATAACCGTCATAATCAGCATATACCAGAAGTTACCGGACAATAGCATCATCACCATCGATACAGCAGACAAGAAGAACGTCACGTTAATGAGCTTCTTCTCGCCAAAACGAGTAATAAGCTTGCCGATCAGCGCTGCCTGCACAATCGTACCGGCAAGTGCTCCCACTGTGATAATGATAGAAATATCACGCGGAGTATATGCGAACTTCGCATCGACGAACAGCGGGAAGATAACTTCGAAGTTCGCCAAGCCAAACGTCATCGTAAAGACCAGCACCAGCATGATGAAGTACGACGATTGAAACGACTTGCCGAGCTGTGCGAAGATGTTTTCCTGCTTCTCTTTGGCGTTTCGTGCTGCGAGCTGCTTTTCCTTAGGAAGTGATTCAGACAAGAAGAAGATGGAACCGAGTGTGGCTACCGCACCAACTGCCGCGGAAATATAGAACGGCATACGCAAGCCAAGCTCTGCCAAAAATCCACCAATACCAGGCCCGATAACAAATCCGAGCGACATAGCAGCTCCGAGCATTCCCAGTCCTTTTCCACGTTTATCCTCTGTCGTAATGTCAGCTACATACGCCAGCATGGACGGAATCATCGCTGCTGCCCCGATCCCGCCGATCAGACGAGAAAGATAGAGCACCCAAGTCTGTTCAGCCAAGGCAAAGACCAGATTGGAGATCGTAAACAGGACGAGTCCCATTACAATCATGATTTTTCGTCCGTACTTATCCGACCATTCCCCCGCAATCGGAGAAAAAAGAAATTGGGTCACACCAAAGGCCGCCACCAAGTATCCAGCCGTCTCCCCACCCGCGCCGAACTCTTTGAGAAACTCGGGCAAAATCGGAATAATCAAGCCAATTCCCAGCATGGCGATAAACATGTTGATCATCAGGAAGAGAATCGGTCGCTGACTATTCTCTTGTGCATTCATATTCATTTATCCAGTCCTATCCTTATAGATTTTTCTCTTTAGCCTTGCAGCTTCGCTATCACACTTTCAATCACCGTGCGCCAAATGGCAGGGTCTGTTGAAATCTGTTGCTTGAAGTTGCGGTACAGCTCCTTTTGCTTTTCCTCAAAATCAGGAGCGTCTGCAGCCGGCAATCCTGCACGGGCAGTCGTAATCATTTCCTGCACTTCTGGAGAACGCGGTCCCCAAACTCTTGCCTCGTAGCCATCCTGGTCGAGGAAAATAAAGATTGGGATCGCACGTGCTGTGCCATTGGTCAGATATTGATCCATCAGCTCCAAATTTTCGTCACGGATGAGAAAGCGCAATTCAATGTTGCTTTCCTCGGCAATTCGCTGAATGACAGGAACGCACAAGGAAGCATCCCCACACCAGTCTGCGGTCAGCACGACCCCTTTCCAATTGCGCTGGGAAAGATCCTTCCAGACAGCCAGATCCTCGTCAGTAAACGTGAGCTGATCGTATACGCGGGACAGCTCTTCTTTGTTGACGTTCATGCTTTCTTTGTACGCGGCAAAGCTCATTCCTTTTTCAAACCAACTGTTATGATTCACGTTAGACATACTCCGTACTCCTCCTGTATAGTGAAAAATTATTGCTCCCAAATAGCAGAAGTTCCCAAGCGATTGCGAATGGAAGAGCTTCTTGTTTTGCGGGCTTCTTTCCCTGACGTCTGTTTCATGGTGCTTGCCTTGGTAGTCAGGTCCATAAACCACTCTCTATCTTTGGTTGCGAGGGCGAGGTCGATCAAATCATGCATGTGCTCTTCATCATTAAAAGAACCTACTGGAATACGTTCCATCCACTGTCTTGGAATCACCACCAGCTTGCCGATTGTCTCTTCGTTGTCGCATTGAACCACATAAACTTTCGCGGTACCTCGCAATGAATCATCTGTTTCGACGAAGCCTTGAACTAACTCGCCGAATTTGGTTTTGCCTAATACCCATTCTCCGACTTCCAATAACTCATCTCGATTCATTCTCGTGCACCTCCTAATTGTAACGGAAATCATTACAGTTTCCATGTTAAAAATTTGTATGGTTACTGTTGCGAATTCTCCTGACATCCTTGACGGACTTTATCTAGTACGGTCTGGATCGTGATTTGTTCCAAATACTTCGTAAAGTACATCTCTGCTTCGGTAAAAATCTGATCCATGACTCCGTGCATATTCGCAGATACCTGACATGCTTCTTGCGGATCGCCCGAGCACCAGTGCGGCTTCAGTGTACCATTCGAGATCGAACGATATATCTCGGACAAGGTGACCTCATTCGGGTCGCACGCAAGTATATAACCGCCGCCAATTCCCTCTTTGGTCTTCACAAACCCGTTCTTACGCAGAATGCTCATGATTTTGCGAATTCTGGCAGGATTCGTACATACATTTTTTGCGATGAGCTCACTGCTTGCCATATGCTCTGGGATATGAGCCAACAAAGCCAAGCTGTGAACAGCTATGGTAAATTCACTATTCACGTCACAGACGGCCTCCTTGCGAAGAGTACTGTAATAATAATTCGTACAGTTACGAATGTCAACAATTGTGTGGGGGCAAACTTTTTTAAAAAGCCGGAGGCTTTCATTCCGCGGTGGTCGGGGGGAAGCGCAGGCACATGTTTTCCAGTCGCCTTTTTCCTCACTTCGTTCGGGCGGTCTCCTTCCAAACATGTACCTGCGCTTTTCGGACAGCTATTGCTTCTACGATGCTTTTTTAAAGAAGTTCTTTTATAAAAAGGATTTCATCTCGAATGGGGATGCCGTTGTCTGCGATGAGGGGGATTTCTGGTTTGATTTGGCGGGCCTTGTCCACTGCATTGATGTACAGCTCGTGAAGCTGATAGCCTCTTCTTTGGTAAAAGCCCATGGCGTGCAGGTTATCGTTGGTGGTGACGAGCTTCATGCGGTGACAGCCTTTTTCTTTGGCGGTCTGCTCTACTTGATTGAGAAGTGCGGTCCCGATTCCTGTGTTTTCGATCACGCTGTCCAGGGAAATGATTTCACATTCCTGATCTTCAAGTACATAGGAAATAAATCCGTTGATTGCACCATCTTCACCCTTCGCTGCGTAGCCGTCCAGCGCATCGCATTGGAAGACGCCATTGGAGATGACCATTTGCGGACTTCCCCAGTGTTTGATGAAAAATTCAGTGATGACGTTTTTGTCCAGTTGGCTTGTTGAAATTATCTGCACAGCAATCACCTCTCAAAAATGATAAAGAGAAAGCCCCCGCTTGTGAGTCAGCAAGGGCTCCACATTATTATGAACGCACATCCAGCAGTACTTTTCCTGTACTCGCCCTGCTCTCGACCCATGCATGAGCACTCGCTGCTTCTTCCAATGCAAAATGCTTGCCGATTTTGATGTCGAGCTGGCCATTCGCCAAATACTCCAGAACTTGCTTGGCTGTATCCTGCAACAAGTGTGGACGCAGCTTGCGTGTCGTACCAAAGCTGAAGCCTAATACAGAACGGCAGCTTGCGTGCAGATCGATCGTCTTGATCTGACCGATTTCGCCGCTGGCATTGCCGAAATGGACGAGTCGGCCGTACCAAGCGAGGCACTCGAGACTACGCTCGCTCACCGTTCCGGAAATCGAGTCCAAAATGACATCGGCTCCCGCACCATCCGTCAGCGCACGTACCTTTTCCACAAAGTCTTCGCGATCATTGCAAATCACGTGGTCGGCACCGGCTGACAAGGCAATTTCCGCCTTTGCTTCATTACCTACTGTGCCGATGACTCGTCCTGCTCCGAGCAGCTTGGCTAATTGAATCGCCGTCGTCCCGATTCCACCTGCCGCAGCGTGAATCAGTACGGTTTCCCCTTTGGCAACGCGGGCAACCTTCGCCAGTAGCTGGTACGAAGTAAATGACACGACTGGGCAAGCGGCTGCTGTTTCCGTGCTGATTTGATCTAGCAGTGCAAAGGTCAAGCTCTCATCCGCAACGATATACTCGGCGTATGAACCGTTGGCCGGAAATGCGATGACTCTTTGCCCCACCTTCAGGCTTTGCACCTCTGCCCCCACCTGTTCGATCACGCCAGTCGCATCGAGTCCCGGGATAAACGGCAGCTTGGATGCTCCCTTTTTTCCATATCTGGATTTGATATCGGCAAAATTGACACTAGTCATCTCGACGCGGATCAGGACCTGTGTAGGTGACATAGTCGGCATCTCGATTTCCGCATATTTCATCGTTTCCGGCCCGCCTAATTCCGTTACCAAGATCGCTTTCATGAGAACCCTCCAGACAAGATTGAAATGGAATGTTAGTTTTGCAGAATAGTCATGATTGCGGCTTTTTTCGCTTCGAACTCCTCGTCGGAAAGCACAGGGGTAAACGCAGCCCGCGGAATGTCCACCAATAGATCATGCCAAGATTTGCAGCCTTGATAAGCAGCGTCAATTGGGATTTCTACAGGCTGCTCTATTCGATACATCCGCACGAACAAAATGTGCAGCGGCTGTTTTTTCTTCCAATGCAAGCGCACATCTGCGAAATTATCCGTCCAGATGTGGAAGGGCGAAAGCGCACGCAGCTTGGCTTCGTCCATCAACTCAACATCGTCGGTTACTTCGGCAAAATATTCGATCGTCACGGTCTTCTTGTCCATTGTCCAGCCTTCGAGGGTCACGTCTAACAGATGTTGGTAGTCTGCCTTTACCATGTCGCGTTTCTGGTGCTCATAGGTCGGATACAAATAAAATTGATTGTTTTCCAAGCGGAATTCTCGTGTTTCTTCGTATAATCCACCCTTGCGGATCGTGATGATCTGCTCACCTTCTCCAAGTGCTTTGACGGCGACTGCCCATTCCTTCAAGCTAAGGGGGGATAGCGGCTGTACAATCGACTGCATGCAGCACGGCTCCCTTCTACTGTCAGAATCGTTTGATGACTTTAGTCTAGCCCAATTCCAGCGCGTTGAGAAGTCGTCTTCAACAGTTGATCGACATGCTGCATGGCTCCTTGCAGTCTCTCGGCATAATTTCCTCGCAGTGTCACATAGGTTATTCCACGCTCATCCAACATCTGGCGCAGCTTTTCATGATTGTGCAGGCGTACTTGCTCCTCTCCGTGCACACGCAGTCCATCATCCACCCACGCGACATCTGGCTCCATGAACAGCCACAAATCATACGCTTGCTCGTCAGCAACCTGATCGAGAACAGGGATGGTTTGCCCGGTGTACAGTTCGGAATAAAACTGGGTGACAATCGCTTCGGTATCGATGAACAAGAGCTTGTTGGCTTTCTGGAGCGCTTCGTACTCTTTCATTTTGTGACCATACGCGATATGCGGGAAATACTCCGATGTCAAAATCGTATCGCAGCCCCCGACCTCTTCGCAGATTATGCGTCCATACTCCTCGACAAACACGGTATTGTAGATTTTCGCAAGATAACGGGTCAAGGTCGATTTCCCGCAGCTCTCTGTTCCTACCACCACTACCTTTTTGACGAAATAGGGCTGAACAACAGTCGGGATGTGCTGCCAATGAGCGTAGACCCCTTCGTTGCGAATTTTGGTAGCGGAAATCGGCACTTGGCAACGCGATTCATCGAGAATGATGTGCGCTGCCTCCGGGTATAAACGGCGAAAAATCGGATCGTAGGAGGGCTCAGAGCTGAAAACCAGATCGATTTTTTTCCCAATCATGCGCTTGATGTCCGCTGCTCCCGCCTCCCAATCGTAGCTCTCGTCACTATCCGCACGATCCTCGACTGCAAGCACTCTGACATTTTCCATGTCCTTGACCAGCGTGGACAGCCATCTCAATCGCACTTCATAGGGAATTGGCTTGATTCCTGCCTCCTCACACAGCTTTCGGTCGCGAGTAGGGCTGTGCGAGAGAACGACGTACAGCTCGTCGCAGCGGCAGGCCGCCTGTGTAATCGCGTATACATGTCCTTGGTGAAGTGGCAAAAATTTGCCGCCAATGAAGCCTACGCCCCCCATGTCTGCTCCTCCCTTTGCTTGCGGTACTGCCGAACCCAGTTCATCAATCCGTAGATGGCATTCACCAAATAAGCGGACCACATGACCAGCATCGAGATATCGCTTCCGTCCTTCAAAAACGCTACCAGCCACATGTAGATCGTGAACAAATCAATGATGATCCAGACCACCCACTGCTCGACCAAACGCTTCACCATGAAGAGCATGGCGATGACGGAGAGCACAGCCGTCAAGGAATCGACAAAAGGCAAGGCCCCGCCCATTTGCTTCAATACAAACCCGTAAGCAATCGTTGCGATGATGCTCAAGATCGTCCACCAGATGCGTGCTTGGTTGGACAAAATGGTAATCTTAACGTCATTTTGCTTGACTTCGGACACGCGGTTTTTACGCCACAGGTAGAGTCCAATGAATTGCATCGGCAAAAAATAGAGAAGATTCAGCATTACTTCGCCATAGTACTTTTGCCCATAAGCGACGAACGCGTACAAAACCACATTGATGATACCCGGGTAGTAACTCCACGTCTTTCCTTTGGCGACGAGCACGACACTCAGCATCCCCGTCAAGGAGGCGATCAAGCCGATTAATGTATCATCCAGTGCGAAATACAAATAGAGGGTAACGAGTGTAAACGAGATGAGCCATATTTTTTCAAACCAATTCCAGTCTGCTAAAAAGCCGGTGCTTTTCGCATTCATGCGAATCTCTCCTTGAACGCTCGCAGGTTTTCCTGGCGCGCAGAATTGTCGTAGACGGCAAAAACAATGTGGTCAAAAAGCTGTGCATACTGTTCGTCGATCAAAACAGTCGCAAAGTAATCTGCTACGTCCTCCGCTTTGTTGCGAAATACTCCGCAGCCGTACGCTCCCAAAATGATCGTCCGGTGGTTATGAATGGCTGCTGCCCGCAAAATCTTCCGGATGCGCTCCTTCATGACAGGTCCAATCTTCGCGATATTTTCAGGCTCTCGCTCACGAACAACCCCAGCATTCACGGCAGGCGCCGTAATAAAAGACAAAAGGTATGGGTCATTCAAAAGCTGATCGCTTTGATCGCGGAGCACGGGGACCCACGGTGAATAAATCATGTAGTCAGAATAAAAGCAGGTTTTTAACTGGCGATGATAGGTGTACATTTCCTGCATTTGCACGATGCAAGGATACAGCCCGGAGGAACGCGCCAAGCTCTCTTCCTGCGCCTGGCTTCCCCCGAGGAAGCCTCCGCCCGGATTTTTGGCGGAAGCAAAATTCAAGCATACGACATCTGCTCGTTTCTCGGAAACGACGAGGCGCTTGGCAGCATCCAGGCTGGATTCCGAGGTTACCTCGACCTTGGCACGCAGCTGTGCAGCCGTTGTTTGATGCGGTGGCAGTTGCAATGTGTCTGCTGCCAAATCATGTGGACGATACAGAACGGATTGGCTGATGGCAGCAGCTATATCCTCCGTAATGCTCTTCTTTTCTCCCGCTTTGTTCACATAGTAGCCCTGCTCTATGATTTGCAGCGTCTCCTGCGCGATTCGTACGCGAACGCTTCGATTGTGTCCCTGATTCATTGTGATTTCCTCCCTGGTACGGGGCTACGTCTGATCCATCCATTCCGGGTTAAAGCGGAAATACTTGGATGGTCGGTGCCCGGCATGTTTTCGATATTGATTCGTTTCCAGCACTTTGTCGGCTACCTTCCTACGAAATGCCGCAGCCAACAGCTCACGTCCCAAAATCACTTCGTACACCTGTTGCAGATCGCTTAACGTGAACAGCTCTGGCATTAAAGCAAAGGCGATGTCCGTGTATTCAATCTTGTTACGCAATCGCTCCAGTGCGTATTGAATAATTTTGGCGTGATCAAATGCGATGTTGTTCGTCTCTACAATTTCGCGGGTCTCACGTACGGTACGACCCGTTACTGTTTTGGTGATCTTAATGGTGGCAGACAATTCTTCGCTCTCATGCACAAGTCGCAGCTCCAGCCATTTTTCAGTAATGGAGCCGTCAATAGTCGCTGTCTTCGTTTCTTTCACCCACCTGTCCTCGATGCGGTACCACTCCGCTTCATCTGCATCATCCCCTGCCTGCAGCTGTAAAGACGAGCTATCTACCAAGGCCATATACGACGTGCTGATGACCCATGTCCGCGGATCTCTGCCCGCATCGCCCCAAGTGTAGAGCTGCTCCAGGTAAATGTCGTCTACGTTTGTTTCCGTACGCAGCTCGCGTCTGGCTGCCTCCTCGAGACTCTCCCCCGGTGTAACAAACCCGCCTGGCAACGCCCATTGGCCGATATATGGGTGTTCCCCACGCTTCACGAGCAATATTTTCAACGACTTGGGTGAGAGCTTGCGGTAATTCTCCTCCAGCTCATCCATCACGGTGAATACCAGCATATCGACTGTCACAGACGGCCGCTCGAATTGGCTGACATCATAAGCCTCCAAGTACTCCTGTTCGGTTTGACCTTGTTTATTGACATTTGGTTTATCGTTCATGCAATCGCCTCTTTTAGTTGATGAATTGTTGTTGTCTTTTTGTTATTAACAAAATGTTATTATCAATTTGTTGATATCATATTACTCTTTCCTGTTTTTGGTGTCAACTAATAAAAAAGCATTAGACCGGAACCCCTTATGGTACAAGGAGTTCCGGTCTTCTATATCACTAGATATTTGAAAATTAGTTTTTAGACTCCACGTTAGAATGAAGCAATCCATGGCTCTAAACTGAATAATAAAGTTTTAGACTGACTCATTTAACTATCGAACCCGATAGCGTGACACTTGAACATAAATTTTTCTTACTTTCCTCCAACATGAAACACACCAATTACGGTTTTACCATCAACGTCATATAGCGGAATATCACGACCTCCTGGTGATCTACTGTTCTGTATCGCAATGGCTTCCTCGGGTGATTTTGGACGCTCACCGTCTAAGTCTTTTTTTAGCACGTATCCTGTAGTACCATCCACACCTATTGCACTGATTAATTCAGGTTCCGTATCTGGAGAAGCAGCATCTGTGGCAGAACCGTATGTCTGTCCATTTTCATTTTCTGGATAGTGAGGAGGATTCGTCGGGCTTTGATTAATCGCGCTTTTAACAAATGTCCTTTGGAATGCCAGTGCACCTCCCACTACACAAACGATAAAAATCACACCAATCATTATTTTGATGCCTTTAGAATACATCCTCACAATTGTTCACTCCTTAAAGTTTCTCACTCTTCACTCTAAAGTTGTTCGTTCCGTCCTTTCACTTCTTATACACCACCAAATAATGGAAAGTTACGCAAATCTGCCTATTAGGTAAGCAAAGGCTACAGGTATCAACACCTGCAGCCTTTATTAATGTTCGTTCTGTTATCGTTCCCCGTTAGTTGAGTCCCTTTAATTTGGTTTTGCATTGATTTCCGTTAAAGTTCATGCATCACGAAGTCCCACCGAGTTAAGGCAGCTTGCTGCCGGCCGCGATGCGGTTAGTCGGTGCGGATGTGTCCCGGCAATTACTTCCTTGTTCCTTGTTTCCGGGACCGAGGGTCGCCCAGACCCGGAGCGTGAATGGGTGTTTATATGATGCACCCGACTTCTTCGAGATACTTTCACACTGCTTCTGCTTCTATTTTTACTCTAGTCATGTATTTTTCAGTTAAGTCTTCTTTTAAACGTCACTTATTTATTACCGAGTTGTTCCGCCAAACCGATTAGAAGTCCTTCATTTCCACGAATGTAGCAGAGCCGATACGAGTCCTCGTACTGAACCACTTCGCCAACGAGCTGAGCACCATGCTTAGTGAGTCTGGATACCATTTCGTCAATGTCTTCAACGGTGAACATGACGCGTAGATAACCGAGGGCATTTACAGGAGCAGTTCGGTGATCTGATATAGTAGGTGGGGTGAGAAATCGCGAAAGTTCAAGTCGGCTGTGGCCATCTGGGGTAACCATCATAGCAATCTCTACACACTGTGAACCCAGCCCGGTTACGCTACCAGCCCATTCACCTTCGACAGTAGCTCGCCCTTCGAGCTTCAAGCCAATCTCCTCGAAGAAAGAGATTGCGTCATCAAGGGATTCTACAACGATGCCAACATTGTCCATTCTTAGTAATTTGTTTTTTGCCATAGTTTTATCTCCTTATGTGTACAAATTTATTACCTGATTCTATCAATAATTACCAATTTCCCTAAAAAAATTAACATCTTGTCACAGTTCATGATAACAAAAATAAGTCACAGTATAGTAAAATGTGAAATTTGGTTTTCGGACATGTCATATTTTAATGTGGCCCCAGCCTAATACTCTATTAATCAGTCTAAAAATTTGTTATCTCTGTACACGTAGAAGAAGCGCATTTCAAGTCCAAGCGCCTCTGGAGCCCCTCCCAGCTTCGTAATAAATGGCGGGGAATTTCAGCTTCACTTATGAATACCTCTTCGAAACTTCTACGTTTGAAAAGCGCTCACGCCATTTATTCCGGAGCGGACAGTCTTCCCCCTTGAGGGGCGGAATCCGAAGCGTAGACTGGAAATGCGCTTCTTCCTTCCACTACGGCCACTTTATCCACCAAAACAAAAAGCCCCCTGCCAGTTCTTACACTGACAGGAGGCTTCTTAAACACTGTTTATAACTATTATTAAGCAGCACTTGGATCGGCTTTTACTGCCTGAACATAATCGTCTGCTTTCTTTTTGTCGAACTGACCTTCCCAACGAGAGATCACGATTGCTGCCAACGCATTACCTACTACGTTAACAACTGTACGAGCCATGTCCATCAAACGGTCTACACCGGCGATGAAAGCAAGACCTTCAACTGGGAGACCTACAGAGCCGAGCGTAGCCAACAGTACTACGAACGATACTCCCGGTACACCAGCGATCCCTTTGGACGTAACCATCAGTACGAGCATCAGCGTGATCTGTGTGCTGATTGGCATATGAATACCATACATTTGCGCAATGAACAGAGCAGCCAGTGCCTGGTACAGCGTGGAACCATCCAGGTTGAAGGAGTAGCCTGTCGGAATGACAAAGGACGTGATCGCCTTCGGACAGCCCATCTTCTCCATTTTTTCCATAATTTTAGGCAGTACAGTCTCGGAGCTGGAAGTGGAGTAAGCCAACAACAGCTCGTCCTTCAGTACACGCAGAATGGAAGTGATTTTGACTCCGCTGATACGTGCGATGATGCCCATTACTACCAAAATGAAGAACAACATGGCAACGTGAACCAGAATAACCAGTTTGCCCAATGGAATGAGCGATGACAAACCAAACTTGGAAACGGTAACACCAATCAGTGCAAAAACACCAAACGGAGCAAAACGCATGATTGTGTTTACAACCCAGAACATCGCGTCTGCAACCCCATTGAAGAAGTTGAGAACGGGCCTTCCTTTTTCTCCTGCTGCTGCTACACCAAGTCCAAACAGAACGGAGAAGAAAATAATGGCTAACATGTCGCCACGAGCCAGTGCATCGAACACGTTAGTAGGAACAATATTGACGAATGTTTCCACCATGCCGTGGCTTTGTGTCGTTTCTGCCGTGTCTACATACTTGTGGATATCGGTCTTGGTAAGAACTGTTCGATCCACACCGAGACCCGGTTGAAAGATGTTCGCCGCCAAAAGACCGACGATAATGGCAATCGTGGTAACGATTTCAAAATACAGAATTGTCTTACCACCGATTTTGCCCAACTTCTTCATGTCACCTACGCCTGCTACGCCCACAATAAGCGTGGCAACAACGATCGGAACGACAATCATTTTAATCAATCGGAGAAAAATATCACCGATAGGCTGTAAATAGGTCGCCACTGCTGGGTTGCCGTAAAAAATAGCACCCACCAGGATACCCAGAATGAGACCGACGACAATCTGCATCGCTAATCCAAACCGCTTCATTCCGACACCTCGCTATGAAAGATTAAGATGTGACTCTCAAGCCGATATGCTTATACGCATCAAGCTTAAGTGGTATATAGGTGAGCATCATATCATGACTTTTTGTGTTTTCCCCTTTTTTGTATTCTTTTCATTTCTTTATTTTTTCTGATAATCTCTATCGAATCGCGATATAATTGGGCTCGTTGTATTCGTTTCTGGAAAAATGATAAAATAAGGGAATCAGTTTTCAGCGATTTTTCATTCAGAATGGAGCGCAGTCATGACGATTCGGAAAATGATCATCCTGCTACTAGTTCTTGCAGTCGGGTTGTTTCTTTTACCTTACTCCGTCCCCTTTTTGCTAGCACTGTTAACAGCAATTCTCGTTGAGCCGCTCGTCTTGTTTCTTATCAAAAGGCTACGAATGAATCGGATGAGTGCGGTAATCGCATCCTTTTTTCTTTTCCTCATCTCTTTTGGGATCGTATTGTACTGGATCGGTACGCAGATCGTGATTCAGGGAATTGATTTGGCTCAGCGATTACCCGCTTTTTCGCAGCATATTTTTGAGTTGGTCGAGTCCTATTTGATGAGCTGGGAAACTTACTATGAATCGTTACCTGCCGAAACCGTCTCGGAAATCCAGAGTGTCTTCGCTGGACTTAAAAGCTGGGCGCTTACTTCAGCTTCCACGGTTGCCAAAGGCATTCTCGGTGTAGCAGCCATCGTTCCGGGCTTTTTGATCTCGACAATTATTTACTTGGTTGCCTTGTTTTTGATCAGTCTCGATTTGCCGAAATTGCGTGCGGGCTTCATGAGAATGTTCACGGTATCTGCTCGTGAAAAGGTCGAGGTGGTTATCTCTCAATTGAACCGTGCCACCCTTGGGTTTTTACGTGCGCAAATCATCTTGAGCCTGATGACGTTCACACTGTCCTTTTTGGGATTGCTCATTTTGCAGGTCAAGTATGCAGCCGTCATTTCGCTCATGATCGTTTTCGTCGATATTCTCCCCATCTTGGGCGCAGGCTCGTTCCTCGTCCCATGGGCTATTTACAACTTCTTGATGGGCAACTCTTATTTGGCAATCGGCCTGATCGTCATTTTCCTCGTGATTACGGTCGTCCGCCGCATTATTGAGCCCAAGGTACTCGCATCTAATCTGGGAATTAGCGCCCTAGCCGCTCTTGTCAGCTTGTTCCTCGGATTTCAGGTAATGGGATTTTTCGGGCTCATACTCGGTCCAGCGCTCGTCATCATTTACGAGGCGCTGCGGAAAGCTGGTTTCTTGAATTTCAAAATAGATTTTTGATGGGCACAGTAGATTGGTAGTGCTGCGGCCGTTTTTTCCGGTGATGGAATCGGAAAAGCGGCCGTTGATATAGAAAGATCTGGGGGAGAGCTTATGTGTGCATACAAAGAACTGACCACCTCACAACGGACAATCATGACGCCAGGGCCCGTCGAGGCCGAGCCTAGTGTTCTTCGCGTGATGGGTTTACCCATTTTGGGGCAATTCGATCCAGAATTCACGAACATCATGAACGAAACAATGGAAATGCTTCGGAAATTGTTTCAGACATCCAATCATTGGGCATTCCCTATTGACGGAACTTCCCGGGCGGGCATTGAGGGCGTTTTGTGTAGCATAATCGAACCAGGAGATAGGGTGCTTGTACCCATTTATGGACGATTCGGGCACTTGCTCACGGAGATTGCGGAGAGGTACGGCGCAGATGTGGTTACGATGGAAACGCGCTGGGGAAGTGTCTTTGAACCGCAGGACGTCATTGCCGAAATCGAGCGAGTTCAGCCCAAAATCGTAGCAATGGTTCACGGCGAAACATCCACCGGATGTGTTCAGCCTTTGAAAGAAATCGGAGAAGCTTGCCGCCAGATGGATGTCCTGTTTGTCGTCGATGCTGTCGCTTCAATCGGCGGGACAGAAGTGAAGGTAGACGATTGGTATATCGACGCATGTATTGGCGGCACACAAAAATGCTTGTCTGTCCCCTCTGGGATGGCTCCTATCACGTTTAATTCTCGTGTAGAGGCACTCTTGCTCCTACGGAAAAAAATTGAGCGTGGACTCGCTGATCCCTCTGCTCCGAAATCTATTCAAACCCGAACGATCCGCAGCAACTATTTTGACTTGAGCCAGCTCATGGATTACTGGGGACCCGCACGGCTGAACCATCATACGGAGGCGACAACGATGCTGTACGCCTTGCGTGAGGGAGTGCGCATTGCCCTCACGGAAGGTCTGGAGGCGAGATTCGCCAGACATCGCTTGCATGAACAAGCCTTAATCGCAGGTGTATTGGCGATGGGATTGCAGCTCTACGGCGATCCGGCTTGCAAGCTTCCCGTCGTGACCTGCATTAAAATTCCTGAGGGACTGGACGGAGAGTCAGTCCGCGCCATGCTGCTCGAAGATTTTCATATTGAAATTGCCAGTTCCTTCGGGCCACTAAAAGGGACAATCTGGCGGATTGGCACAATGGGCTACAGCTGCCGGAAGAAAAATATTTTGCATGTGCTAGGGGCATTGGAAGCGGTTCTCATGCGGCATGGAGCACGTGTGCATGCAGGACGGGCTGTACAAGCTGCTTTAGATATTTATCATAGCTAAAAACAAAGGCCGCTGGGGCAATATAATACCCGAGCGGCTTTTATTATGTTCACAACTGATTGCGAATTACCGTGCCACTAGTCACATTTGTAAGACGCCCATCTGACACGGTGATCTTCCCATTGACCAGCACATGGCGAATACCCATTGACTGCTGCATCGGTGCCTCATATGTTGCCCGGTCTACGATCTTGTTCGGGTCAAATACGACGAGATCTGCCCAGTATCCTTCTCGCAAAAATCCTCGATCCCGCAACCGCAGCAATTGAGCTGGGGCGCCTGTCATTTTTCGCAGGGCTTCCCAAAGTGGAAACGATTGTTTCTCTCTTGCGTAATGACCTAGCACACGAGCAAATGAACCGTAGAGCCTGGGATGGGGCTTTCCGCCGAACACACCATCTGAACCCACCATTTGTAGCGAATGCTTCATCACTCTCTCGACATCATCTTCGTCCCCCCAGTGGATAATGATGGTTACCTCGCCTTCTTCTTCAACCAAAAGATTAAATGCGGCATCTGCCGGATCCATCCCTTGTTGCTGGGCAATTTCCTGCAAATTCATTCCTTCCAGCTTCCGATTGTTCGCTGAGGCTACAGATGCGATGACAAGATTGTCCCAGCCGTTGTTTCTGACGGGATTGTCGTATTCCCCGTTTTGCTCCATTTCTTCTTTTGCTCGCTCGCGAATTTTGAGGTCATGTAGCCGCTCCAACATTTTTGCGATACCACCATCATGCATCCATGGGGGAAGAATGGCATGGAGAAAAGTGGATGCTGCTGCATACGGATATTGATCAAATGTAATCTCGGTACCGTCAGCACGTCCCTGCTCCAACTTTTCAAAGGCAATGTCCAGCTTATCCCGATTTCTGCCACCACAAATTTTAAAATGAGAGACATGCAGACGAACTCCCGATCTGCGTGCAGCGTCGATCACTTCGTCTAATGCCTCCAACGAGTAATTGCTCTCGTTGCGGATGTGAACACCAAAGCAGCCATCATATTTAGCGGCACCCTTGCAGATTCCAACCAATTCTTCTTTGTTGGCATAGACGCAAGGCGGGTATTGGATACCGGACGACACGCCAAAAGCGCCCTGCTGCATGCCTAGTTCTACCAGCTCCTGCATCGCTGCGATTTCTTTTTGCGTAGCCTCTCTACCGGCAAAACCCATCACCATGGATCGGATATTTCCATGCGGTACCAAATACGCTATATGGCCAGTCAGCTTCGCCTGTTCAAGAAATGCCAGGTATTCATCAATGCTGTGCCATGGCCAATCTCCGATGTCACCGTTGATCCTTTTCAATTGCTTCATCCAGAGTGGTTTCGTCTCACTCGTCACGGGAGCAACAGAAACCCCATCCTGCCCGACAAGTTCTGTCGTGATTCCCTGCAACACCCGGATCTGGTGAATATCAGGTCGTGTACACCACAAATCTGAGTGAACATGTACATCAATGAAACCAGGAGCGACCACCATTCCAGTCGCATCTATTTCCGTGATTCCTCCAGAAGGAATGAATCTCGCCATATGGGCAATTCGCCCGTTTTCGATCCCAATATCCAGCCTCGTCCACGGATTTCCTGTACCATCACAAACCATCCCATTGCGTATGACGATATCAAACGTTTTCTGTACCATTTACACGTCTCCTCGCTATTGGACAGAAACATTCCAGAATGGCGCATCCATGAAATACTGATAGCCCTTCACGTAGTTACGATGAGCCGCCAAACCGTGCAAGTCCCCTATTTTTACAATCGGGAGATCCTCCCAGAACAAGGTTTGGATTTTCTCAAATACGACCTTCTGCTCATCAAAGGTAACCGTATGGCGAAGTTCATCCAGCAATGCATCCATCTCAGGGTTGTTGTACCAGCCTGGCCACTTGTTTCGAGAGTCTAGATACAGTGTTTGAACCGGGTTTGTGTAGGTTGGAAAGCCAGTGAAAAAGATGTTCCACTTCGTTTCATCTGAACGTTTGCTGACCATCGTAGGCCAGTCGTAAATCTCGAAGTTTACTTTGACCCCGATTTTCTCCAGCTGGTCTTTGACCATGATGGAGCTTTTGTAAATGTATTCGTAATCCTTGGTGGTGATGATGGTCACGGGCTCGCCGTTGTAGCCCGCTTCAGCCAACAGCTTTTTCGCCAATTCTGGATTCTTCTGATTGTATTTTTCTTTACCTGCTTCTGAATGCCATGGCTGCTCTACAAACATCAGGCTGTGATCCAGTCGAAAAAAATCCGGGTTCCCGCTTATCCCCATCATGATCATTTCATGGTCAAGTGCAGCATTCACTGCTTGGCGTGCCGTTACATTCGCAAACAAACCTTTTTTCTTGTTAAAAATCATGCCTACGTATTTTTGTGGCTTCGACACGACCGTCACCAGATTAGGGTCACCTTTTAACTGTTCGTAGTTGTCAAAGGGAAGCTCATCAGCAAAATCGTACTCCCCCGATTGAAGACCTGCCACACGTGTAGCTGCATCCGGAACGGTGTGGAAGTAAATGCGGTCTACCATGGCTTCCTTTTTCCCGCCCAATCCGCTTGCTGGATCGGATAACGCTTGATAGTTGGCATATTTTTCGAGATGAATGTATTGATCTTGCTTCCACTCCACAAATTTGAACGGCCCTGTCCCAATGTATTCTTTTATTCCTTCTTCCGTAGCCGCTTCAATGACTTCCTTCGGCATGATCATTGCGCCCTGTTGAGGAAATGCGAGAGAGGTTAGCAAGGTGCCGGATGGCTTTTCCAAAGTAATCATAATTTTGTCATTGTCCTTGGACGAAATCGTGGCATTTGCGAGTGCTGTTTTTCCATTCGGGGAAAGCTCCTTCCAGCGATTGAGCGAAGCAATCACATCCTCAACCCCCAGAGCTTTCCCATTATGAAAAGTGATTCCTTCCCTGAGTGTGAAGGTGATCTCTTTCCCGTCTTTGCTCACTTCAAAAGCTTTCGCCAGCATCGGAATAGGCTTGTAGTCTTTATCCAGCGTGACGAGCGGCTCGAAAACATGCCAACCGACTTGGAGCGCCACTGTCGTGGACGTTTTCACCATATCAAGTGAAGGCGGTGAAACCGACAACGCAACGCGCAGTTCGTTCGTCTCTTTTTTCTGATCACCGCTGGAAGCAGGATCGCTTGAAGACGGAGCAGACGTGCAACCCAGCAATGAAAGTGTCACGATTAATAGAAATGTCAACATGTAACCAATCGGCTTCTTGATCATGGAAAACCCCCTTCATTAATCGAATTTTCAGGTTATTTTCAAGCTGATCTCTTCATTGCGGATTACTGTACCCGCGGTCAAGCCAGTGAAGGACGAGCGATCCACCGCCATTTTCCCATTCACGAGTACATATTTGATCCCGATCGGCTCAAGGAGCGGCTGCTCGTAGGTCGCTTGATCTGCAACCGTTTTCGGTTCAAAAATAACAATATCAGCCCAATACCCTTCAGTGATGAATCCTCGATCCTTGAGTCGAAGCAGCTGCGCAGGCGCTCCTGTCATATGACGAATGGCTTCAGACATCGTGAGAATTTCTTGTTCCCTGACAAACCGCCCCAATATTCGTGGGAAGGTTCCGTAGAGCCTTGGATGCGGTTTTCCGCCGAATATCCCGTCCGAACCGACGATTTGCAATGGATGTTTAAGCGCGTTCGTGATATCTTCCTCTTCGCCCCATGAAATGACCATCGTGACCCCGGCATTTTCCTCCAGCAACAGCTCAAAGACAGCATCAGCAGGTGTTGTTCCACGCATCTGGGCAATTTCCAGTAGATTCTTCCCCTCTACCACACGGTTTTTCTCAGAAGTGACAGACGCAATCACGATATTTCCCCAGCCGCAGCTCTCTACCCAGTTTTCAAAATCATGGTTGTTCTCAAAGTCATCTTTAATCCGCCTGCGAATCTCCGGGTCTTGCAGCTTGGCGAGCAGCTCCTCTGTACCTCCATTGTGCATCCACGGGGGCAACAAGGCATGTAATACGGTTGATCCTGCTGTGTACGGATACTGATCAAAGGTGATCTCGATGCCCTCAGCGCGGGCTTGATCCATTTTATCTAATGCCTGTTGGAAGTTGTCACGATTGTTTCGGCCAATCACCTTGAAATGAGAAATATGCAGACGCACACTTGAACGGCGTGCAACATCGATCATCTCGTCGAGCGCTTCGAGAATGTGATTGCTTTCATTTCGCATATGGACGACGAAGCATCCATCATATTTGGCTGCTCCTTTGCATAACTCGATGAGCTCTTCTTTGCACGAAAACAAATTAGGCGGATACACGAGCCCTGACGACAGGCCGACTGCTCCTTGTCGCATTCCCTCTTCTACGAGCTCACGCATCTTTTGCATCTCTTCTGTCGTAGCCATTCGTCCCTCAAACCCCATCACAAGTGTTCGCACAGCACCGTGGGGAACCAGGTAAGCGACATTTCCCGCCAGCGTAGAGCGGCTTAAAAACTGGAGGTACTCGTCTATCGAATGCCAAGGCCAGTCTCCAATGTCACCGTTCAACCCGCGGAGTTGTTTTTGCCATAAAGGCTTCGTCTGTTCATTAACAGGGGCAACAGAAATACCGTCTTGCCCGAGCAGCTCTGTCGTTACTCCTTGCATCACCTTGATTTTGTGCATATCCGGCTTCGTGCACAGCAAGTCAGAATGTACATGCGTGTCAATAAAACCGGGAGAAACAACCAGCCCTTCTGCCTCGATCTCTAGCACGGCTTCTGAGTCGTGAAGCTGTCCAATCTTCACAATCCTGCCGTCCTTAATACCGATGTCCAACCGGGTCCACGGATTACCAGTTCCGTCGTACACCTGACCATTCCGAATAACGATATCCAGCATTCTTCTTGCTCCTCTCTGTCCTTGCAATTTTTATGAGACGAGATGACAAGCGACACGATGGCCCGTACCCATTTCCCGCAAAACCGGAACGACTTCCTTACAGGTGGCGATCGCTTGTGGACATCTCGGATGAAACACGCAGCCTTTTGGCAGATGGATCGGGGAGGGAACCTCGCTTGAGAGGACGATCCTCTCTTTCTTTTTCTTGGGATTCGGCTCTGGAACAGCTGACAATAGCGCTCGGGTATAAGGGTGCAGTGGTTGGGAGAACAAGGCATCCGTAGGGGCTTCTTCTACTAAATGCCCCAGGTACATCACGCCGACTCGATTAGAAATATGTCGGACGACGCTGAGGTCATGTGCGATGAATAAATAGGTGAGTTGAAAATCTTCTTGCAGCTGTTGCAATAAATTGAGAATCTGAGACTGGATGGAGACATCGAGTGCGGAAACAGGTTCATCACATACGATGAAGGCAGGATTTACTGCAAGTGCACGCGCCAACACAATCCGCTGTCTTTGTCCACCTGAAAACTCATGCGGATATCGGTCGTAATGCTCTGGCTGTAGTCCCACTTTACGAAGAAGGTCAAGGACAAGCTGCTTATGCTGCCTTTTCTCTCCCAAATTGAAAATACTCATCGGTTCAGCGATGGCTTTGCCTATTTGTTTGCGGGGATTGAGCGCTGAATACGGGTCTTGAAAAATGATCTGCATTTCTTTTCTAGCGTTTCTGAGTTCTTCATCCGAGAATTGAGTGATATCCTGCCCTTTGTATTGCACACTGCCAGACGTTGGTTCTAGCAAGCGAAGGATCATGCGGCCCGTTGTGCTTTTTCCACATCCGGATTCTCCAACCAGCCCGTAGGTTTCCCCTTTGTATATTTTCAAGGAAAGATTGCTGACCGCTTTTACGTACGCTTTCTTTTGAAAGTAGCCCCCTTTGATCGGAAAATGCTTCACTAAATTGGATACCTGTAAAAGTGGTACCGCTGTTTTCTCCTTAGCTGCCAAATACAACGCCTCCCAACCCGATTCTTTCGTGATGCCAGCATCGAACCTGATGCCCGTCCGCTATTTCGAACAAGTCTGGAGGATACTGCCTGCACTTTTCATCTGCCAGCGGACATCTGGGTGCAAAACGACACCCTTTTGGAATCTGATGGAGCGACGGAACGATGCCTTCTATCACATGGAGCTTCTTACCGCGATTGCCATCAATGGTCGGGATCGATTTCATCAAACCAATCGTATAGGGATGCTTCGGATTCTCAAACAAGGTGTCCACAGGAGCTTCTTCTACGATCTGCCCCAAATACATGACCAGAACCCGATCGCACACTTCCGCAACGACGCCAAGATCATGGGTGATTAGCAGGATTCCCATTTGTAATTGCTTTTGCAGACCGAGCATCAAATCAAGAATTTGCGCTTGAATGGTAACGTCCAATGCGGTCGTCGGTTCATCGGCAATCAACAGCTTGGGCTGGCAGCACAAGCCCATGGCGATCATGACACGCTGCCTCATCCCACCTGAGAGCTGATGAGGATAGTCGTTCACCCTCTTTTCCGGTGAAGGGATGCCGACCAAAGTAAGCATCTCAATCGTTTTTTCCTGCGCAGCCTTTTTGGACAGCTTTTGATGCAGCATGAGTGATTCGGCAATTTGGTTTCCTACGGTATAGACAGGATTGAGCGAGCTCATCGGGTCTTGGAAGATCATCGATATCCGATTGCCGCGTATCTCTTGCAGCTCTTCCA
The DNA here is from genome assembly GCF_949767855.1 of Brevibacillus sp. IT-7CA2. Taxonomy (NCBI): domain Bacteria; kingdom Bacillati; phylum Bacillota; class Bacilli; order Caryophanales; family Paenibacillaceae; genus Brevibacillus; species Brevibacillus sp. IT-7CA2. The sequence continues at coordinate 523,900 of NZ_CATKQT010000033.1, read as the reverse complement.
TGGATGATTGCAGCAGCTCTTTTTGCTCAAAAAAGATTTCGCCTGTAAGCTTCGTTCCACTGTGTTTTCGGAACAGCCGTAAGATCGACAAGGAGGTCACACTTTTTCCGCACCCCGATTCCCCAACCAATCCGACCGTCTCGCCGGAATCCACCTGAAAGGAAACCCCATCTACAGCTGTCACCTGACCTAGCTCTGTGGAAAAGGTCGTTCTCAAGTTTTTCACTTCCAACAATGGCACATGAATCATCCCTTTCCCGCCTTGCAGCGCTTATTTTTTTGCTCGATTCGTATGCGGGTCCAATAAATCGCGGAGGCCATCTCCGAGCAGGTTGAGCCCCAGTACGGTTATCATGATGGACAGTCCGGGAAAAACAGTCATCCACCATGCTTGCTTCATGATCGTTCTACCGTCATTTAAAATGTTTCCCCAGCTTGGCTCAGGCGGCGGAGTTCCCGCTCCCAAGAAGCTCAGGGAGGCTTCCGTAATGACGGCATACGCAAAAACGAACGTTGCCTGGACAATCAGAGGAGACAGGCAGTTCGGTGCGATATGCAGCCAAATGACCCTCCATGACTTCCCACCCAGCGCATGAATCGCCTCGATATACGTCTGCTCTCTCACCGTTATCGCTACCGATCTGATCGCTCGGGCTACCGTTGGAATATACACCACACTCAGGGCGATAATCACATTGCTCATTTTCGGACCGAGTGCGGCCAGTATGGCAATGGCCAGTAATATCGCTGGAAATGCCATTAAGCCGTCATTAATCCGCATGAGGAAGTTGTCCAATCTTCGGTAGTAGGCTGAATACAGCCCAAATATTAATCCCACGACGGAAGTAATCACGACTACTAAGAATCCAACCCCCATCGAAATTCTGCTTCCGTACACAACACGGGTAAAAACATCTCGGCCAAACTCGTCCGTACCGAACCAATGACTTGCGCTTGGCGGTTTGAGTCGATCCTGCACTTTCATTTCGAGTGGATCATAGGAGGTGAGCAAAGGAGCAAGGACACAAATGAAGGTGATAAACAAAACGAGAATACTCCCGGAGACAGCCAATCTGTTTGAGAAAAACCGATTCATGGCAACTCTTACGTGATGCCTTGAAGGTGCAACAGGTTGGCTTGTGGCAATCGTTACCGAAGATGTTTCCATTCATCCATCCCCCTTAGCTCTTGTCGTATCGCACACGTGGATCGATATACGCGTAAAGCAAATCAACGATGAGATTGATGAGAACATACGCTGTTGCAATCATGAGCACGGTTCCCTGGATGACCTCGTAATCCCGTCTTAAAACAGAATTGACAATGAGCTTGCCGATCCCAGGTATGTTAAAGACGGTTTCAGTCACGACTGCTCCCCCGATCAGCGTCGCAAACGAAAGTCCGATTACCGTAAGGATGGGGATGAAGGCATTGCGAAGCGCATGCTTATAGGTGACAATCCACATCTTCAAGCCTTTTGCTTCTGCCGTTCGAATGTAATTTTCGTTCAACACTTCCAGCATGGAGGATCGCGTCATTCGCGCAATTAAAGCCCCTTGCATAATGCCAAGTGATATCGCGGGCATGATCAAGTATTTAAAATGATTCAGGAGTCCATTGGACATCGGTTGATAGCCTGCTGCAGGGAGCCAATTCAGTTGGACAGCGAAAAGCAAGATCAGATTCAATCCGATCCAGAAGCTAGGAAGCGAGATTCCCAGTAAAGCAAATGTCATAAACGATTGATCCATCCAAGTGCCTCGACGATTGGCAGCCATCACACCCAAGGGGATCGCAAACAGAATCGCGATGATCTCAGCCATAATCGTTAAGGAAAGGGTAGGTCCTAAATGCTCCCATATCGCTTCTGTCACAGGCTTATCCATAAAAATCGACCAGCCTAAATCCCCTTGCAGCAAGCCCCCTATCCATTCGAAAAAGCGGATATAGATGGGAAGATTTAAACCTAGCTGCTCTCGTAATTTTGCTAATTCTTCTTCCGTAGCCTGTGCCCCCAGAATGACAGAAGCAGGGTCACCAGGGGTAAGATGAATGATAATAAAATCAACAACCGCTACAACCAGAAGGACAGGTAATAAGGACACGACACGCTTAAGCAAATAACCTCCCATTTTCGTCTTTCCCCCTCAATTGTCATCGATTAAAAACCATGAACGTGTAAAACTCAGCATTCATATATGCAGTTTCAGATCATAGACCTGACGGGGCCTTCCTTTACAGATCGGCTGCTCTTCACCGACGACCATTGCCAATTGACTCTGCTCTAATTTGCTTAAAATCCGTCTGGCACTGCGTAATGAAACGCCAAATCGACTAGCGAGGTCAGCTGCGGTTATTTGTGAGCTGCCGTAGTTTTGGCAAAAGGAGATCAGTTTGTTGATCGTCCCGACGCTCAAACCTGATTTTCGGGCGGCATCCAAACGCTCTGGATTGTTGCTTCGGAGGGAGTACGCTAACTGAAATTCTTCACCCAGCGGTCCGACAACATTGCCATCGTGCATAGCGATAAAACAGCTTCCTCCTCCGCCGGCTTTTGCTTTGGAGAGAGCTTCCCCGGCTTTGCTTTGCGCCTCGTTCGCGGTTCGGCCCAGCCCAATTCCGATACTGGCCGAAATGTTTAAACGGTTTACAATTCTCTCTAACAGAGGGAACCGCGTAAACATGCTCGTCGTCCGTTCAATAACTCCTCGAGTCGTCACGAAGATGACTTCATTTCGATCCGGCCAGTTCATCAAGGCTTGAATTTCTTCCCCATAATCAATCAAAATTTCCTGGATCGCGATTTTCTTTCGCTGAAGCTCATATTCGGATGAATGCCATTTTTTCACGATGTTTTCAATATTGATGATGCCAATTGCGATCTGCGTATCATTTAACTGGAGGTTCTTTCCTTCCATTTGCGCTCGATACAAACCGTCTTGAATCGTAGATTTGGTGGGGGTCACACGATAACAGGGGATTCCTAATCTTCGAAGCTCCCAATAAACAGATGCCACGCAAGTGAAAATCGCGTCTATCTTGTTACTTGTCCATAAGTCGTAATGAAACTGAAGAATGTCGCCAGCGCTCTGCTCTTGCCGATATTCCATCGTGTACATACGATCCACAGGTATAGAAAGCTCATCCAACCTTTGTTCAATCTCTTGTAAAGACAGAACATCGATACTGAACCGCAACCGACTATCTTTCAGTAGAGTCCCGCTATCTCGCAGCAATTGAAAGAACACGCGGTAGAGACTCGTTCCATTGTAAGGCAGGTAAACCATCGGCTTTGGACCATCAACGTGTTCACGAGCAATTTGGTATGGAATCGGACCGGCAAATAAAAAGACATCCACCTCTTCCTTGCAGGAAAGCACAAGCTGTTTAACCTCCTGAACATCTTTGTAACCGAGGGGGAGCAATATTAAGGCCGGAAATGTTGTTGCCATATGCAAAACCTCATCAAGCAAATCGTAAGGACCTATAACTGCAACTTTTATTTCCATCGTTCCCTACCACTTTCTCTCAGATTTTTTACTGCCAACATACATTTTATTAAATTTTTCAAAAATTCTTTCTATTATCATACATTCGGCCATTCTTACATGCAATTTCCGTTAATAGTCCTTTTATCCCCTTTTTTATTAAAAAAACGTGTAAGGAGCCACTCCGTCTTCCGGAATGCTTCCCTACACGTCTTCTCGTTAAGAGATCCTATTATTTCTGGCTGACACGCGCCAATAAATCGACGATGTGCACGGCCTCCATCTTTCCTTCCAGTCCAGCTCGATGAATGCCTGCTTTCATTTGCAACAGACATCCCGGATTCGAGGTCACGAGAATATCTGCTTGGGTAGCCGCTACATGACCCATTTTTTCATCCAAGAGGCTCCCGGCCATCTCAGGCTGCACCAGATTGTAAATGCCCGCAGAGCCGCAGCAGCGATCTCCCTCGCGAAGCTGTACGTATGTGGCTCCCGGAATGCCTTGCAGCAGGTTCACCGGCTCTTTGGTCACCTTCATCCCGTTGCGCAGGTGACAGGAGGATTGATAGGTGATCCGCTGCGGCAATGATTGCCATGTTTTTGGCTCGACGAGGAGTGCAAGCACTTCGCTAATATCCTTCACGCGTGAAGCGAACCATTGTGCCTTCTCCTGCCACTCGGCATCTTCCGCCAGCAAATGGTCGTATTCTTGCAACATCGCCCCACAACCGCCTGCATTGGATACAATGATATCCACATTAGCCTTGTGAAAAGCAGCCACATTTTTTCGCGCCAGATGGCGAGCCTGTTCACGCTCACCGCTATGTGCATGGAGAGCACCGCAGCACACCTGGTCTGGAGCGATGATGACCTCACAGCCTGCCTCACTCAGAAGCCGCACGGTGTTGCGATTCGTCTCATTGAATAGGACATCCATGATGCAGCCGTGAAACATTCCTACGCGATATTTGCGCTCGCCTACGGCTGGAATAACCGTGCCACCGAAAAAGTCCACGATACCTGTTCCAGATGCTTCAGGCATGATCGCTTCCATTTCCCGCATTTGCTTTGGCAGGGTGGATAACACTCCCAGCTTGCGAACAGCTTTTTGCACACCTGAGCGCTGATAAAAGCGCAAGAGTCCGCCGAGCTGGTACATGCGCTTCTGATGAGGGAACAGGTGGAAAAACGCGAGCTTGCGGACGGCTTTGACCCACCATGGATGCTCCTGCACCTCTTCGATCGCTTCTCGCGTCTGTTCGATCAGCTGACCGTACGGCACACCTGCTGGGCATACTGGTTCACATGCTCGGCAGCCTAGACACAGATTCATTTGATCAACGAAATCTTTGTCCGGCTCCATGACACCGTCTGCTACGGCTTTCATCAAGGCAATGCGACCTCGTGGAGAAGCTGCCTCATAGCCTGTTTCCCGAAAGGTCGGACAGGCTGGCTGACAGAAGCCACAGCGCATACAGTTGGACAGTTCATCGTAATCGAGTTTATTTACCAAGGCTTCTTTAAGCACGCTGAACCACCACTCTGTTCCGGGACTGTTTGGCAAACATCTTGTCAGGATTCAGGAGATTGTGAGGATCGAAAGCGTGCTTGATGCCTTTCATGATCTCCATACCTGCGGCTCCTACTTTCCACTCCAAATACGGTGCCTTGACGATCCCTACGCCATGCTCTCCCGTAATTGTCCCCCCCAAATCGATTGCCGCCGCGAAAATTTCTTCGAAGGCATGCTCGACACGCTCGATCTCATCCGTGTTGCGAGCGTCTGTCATGCAGGTCGGATGCAAATTGCCGTCTCCTGCATGGCCAAAGGTGCAAATTTGCAGTCCGTAACGCTCTGTAATCTCTTGGATCGCAGCGACCATCGGCGCAATCGCGGCACGGGGAACTGTTGCGTCCTCCAAAATGGTCGTCGGACGCATCCGTGACAATGCGGCGAGCGCACTGCGTCTGGCAGTCATTACCTCATCTGCCTCCTCGACAGTCGTCGCTACCTTGATTTGGACGGCATCATTCTTTTTGCAAATAGCAGCGATCTGCTCCATGTCCCGATCGACCGTCTGTGGCTCTCCGTCCTGTCCGATCAGGAGGATCGCCGCCACATCTGTCGGAAGCCCGATCTGTTTGAAATCCTCGACAACACGGATCGTGCCCTGATCGAGAAATTCAAGCGTGCCAGGAATAATGCGATTGGCAATAATATCGGAAACAGACCTCGCCGCCTGTGCCATATCTGCGAACATCGCCAGCATGACTCGCTGTGTTTGCGGCTTCGGAATCAGCTTGAGAATAGCCTCGGTAATGATAGCCAATGTGCCCTCGCTGCCGACCAAGAGCTTGGTCAGATCATAGCCCGCCACATCCTTCATCAGCTTGCCCCCGGTACGGATGACCTCTCCGTTCGGCAACACAGCTTCGAGACCGAGCACGTAATCCTTGGTTGTTCCGTACTTCAACCCGCGCAGTCCACCCGAATTGAGCGCAATATTCCCGCCAATCGTGGAGATGACCATGCTGCCTGGATCTGGTGGGTAAAACAAACCGAGTGCCTCTACCGCCTGATGGATGTCGACCGTTCGAACCCCCGGCTGCACCGTTATCGTCAAATTTTGCTCGTCAATCTCTACGATCTGATTCATCCGGCTCAATACCAAGACAATCCCGCCACCGACTGGTATCGTTCCGCCGCATAGATTGGAGCCTGCTCCACGCGTCACAATCGGGATGTGATGTCGTGCTGCAACTCGCATGACCTGTTGGACTTCGGCTGTACTCTTCGGCATGACGACCACATCCGGCAATGCTTGCTGCATCGGCGTTGCGTCATACGAATAGGCGACTAATGCTTCCTGTTTGTCGAGACAGTTTTTCTCTCCGACGATGGCACGCAGTTCATCGCGAATGGATTCTGGCAACATGGAATCTCTCCATCCTTTCCCAAAAACTTAGTCCAACTGCTGAATAGCTTCCCTGATTCTTCCATTGGTAACATTCAACAGACGAGTGGCCTCTTCCCTGCTCGATCCGGTCAGCTTCATAATAATGGCTGTCTTCGCATCACCGTCTGCCTGATCAGCCAGTTGCTCCGCTTCCTCGTAACTCGCTCCGGTCACTTCCATGATGATCCGCTTTACTCGTTCCTTCAGCTTGAGGTTGGTCGCCTGCACGCTGACCATCAGATTTCCGTACACTTTGCCCAAACGAATCATGGTCGCTGTCGTCAGCATGTTCAGCACCAGCTTTTGGGCCGTTCCTGCCTTGAGCCTCGTCGATCCGGTCAATACTTCCGGTCCTACGACGACATTAATCGCTACATCTACACCTTCATTAATGTACGAAGGCTTGTTGCAAGAGACAGCAATCGTCTTGGCATCGATCTTCTGTGCCTCCGCCAAAACACCGAGAACATACGGAGTCCGTCCACTGGCTGCGATCCCTACGACCACATCCTTTTTGGTCACGCCGTATTTATGCACATCTTCTTGACCGAATTCAAAAGAATCCTCTGCGCCTTCTACCGCGCGTACCATTGCGGATGGTCCGCCTGCAATCACACCCTGAACGAGCTCAGGCTGGGTACCAAAGGTCGGCGGACACTCGGACGCATCCAATATCCCTAAACGTCCACTCGTTCCAGCACCAAAGTAAAACAGTCTTCCGCCCTTTTCCAATGCGTGTGTGATGACCTCTACCGCATCGGATACTTGATCGAGGACGCACTCTACTGCATAAGGAACCTTCTTGTCCTCATCGTTCATCATTTGTACGATGCCTCGGGCACTCAATTGATCCAAATCACTGCTGCCCTCGTTTTTTCCTTCAGTCGTCAATGCTTGCAAGTTCTCCAGATTCATGCTCTATCGAACCTCCTTTTCAATCTTACTGCCCCATGCTCACTTCATGACTGATCCAGATGGCAAGTGACAAAGTGCCCTGCTGAAACCTCGCTAGCCACGGGCGCGACTGTTTTGCAAATGTCCATACAGTGGCGGCAACGCGGATGAAATGTGCAGCCAGACGGCGGATTCGCTGGACTAGGCAGGTCTCCCTCCAAAATGATCCGCTGGGTCGTCAAATGGGGATTCGGTACAGGCACCGCTGATAACAGTGCTTGTGTATAGGGATGTGTTGGTTTCTCGTACAACGATTGTTTATCCGCTACCTCCACCACTTTTCCGAGATACATGACCGCTACCCGGTCCGAAATATGGCGGACGACACTCAAATCATGCGAGATAAACAAATACGTCAGATTGAACTCCTTTTGCAAATCTTGCATCAGGTTCAAAATTTGCGCCTGAATCGACACGTCCAGAGCAGACACAGGCTCATCGGCCACAATCAGCTTCGGGCGCAAAATCAGTGCCCTTGCTATGCCAATCCGCTGGCGCTGACCACCGGAAAACTCATGCGGAAAGCGATCCAGCTGCTGCTTGGAGAGGCCGACGATCTGGATCATCTCCTCGACTTGCTTGCGGCGTTCTGCTGAATTGCCGATGCCGTGGATGATGAGTGGGTCCTCCAACAGCTGCCCGATTGTTTTTCGTGGGTTCAGCGAGGCAAACGGGTCCTGAAACACGAGCTGCATGTTGCGTCTAGCCCGTCGGAGCTCTGATTCATTGAGCTTGCGGATATCCTGTCCTTCAAAAAAGACTTCTCCATCAGTCGGTTCAATCAGGCGCAGGATGCATCGTCCTGTCGTGGACTTCCCACAGCCTGATTCGCCTACGATGCTGACAGTCTCACCTGGATAAACAGTCAGGTTGACTCCATCGACGGCACGGACGATTTTCTCCTTGCTGAAGAATCCTTGCTTGCTCGTGAAATGCTTGGTCAATGATTTGACTTCCAGCAGTGGTTGTCTCATTGCACGTCCTCCTCGCGATACAGCCAGCAGCGGCACTTTTGGTTGTCTGCGACAGGCGTAAGCTCTGGATTTTTCTCGCGGCAAATATCCATGACTTGTGAGCAGCGCGGTGCAAAACGACAACCCACAGGCATTTCGCTCAAAAGGGGCACCGAGCCCGGAATCGCATCCAAACGCTCTTGGTTGACACTGACAGAAGGCATCGATTTCAAAAGCCCTCTCGTATACGGATGCTTCGGCTCGTCAAACAGCTGCTTGACGTCGGCTTCCTCTACGATTTGACCTGCATACATGACGATGACGCGATGACACATCTCCGCCACCACTCCCAGGTCATGTGTGATAAGCAGGATGGAAGTGCCTTGCTCTTGCCGGACTTTTTTCATGAGTTCCAATATTTGCGCCTGAATCGTCACGTCCAACGCCGTCGTCGGTTCGTCGGCAATCAAGAGCTTGGGCGCACAAGACATCGCCATCGCAATCATCACACGTTGACGCATCCCACCTGACAATTGGTGCGGATAGTCGGAAATGATTTCATCGGCACGCGGAATTCCGACTTCGTTCAAAAGCTCGATCGTCCGTCGCTTGGCTTCCTGTTTGGACAATCCGAGATGCCGACGAAGTGGCTCGCTGATCTGTTTGCCGATCGAATGCAATGGGTTGAGCGAAGTCATCGGCTCCTGAAAAATCATCGCGATCTGATTGCCACGAATCGTCTGCATTTGTTTATCCGTAAGTGAGAGCAGCTCCTTGTCTTGAAAACGGATGCTCCCGGTCAACTCCACATTCCGTCCCAAGAGCTGCATGATGGACATGCTGGTCACGCTTTTTCCACATCCGGATTCACCGACCACACCGACGGTTTCACCAGGCTCTACAGAGAGACTGACACCCTCGATCACGGTCAGCTTTTTGCCTGCTTGGATAAAAGAAGTTCGCAAATCATCAATCGTTAGCATTGCTGCCATGAGTACTCCCCCTTTTCATCAGGATGTGTGGTCAGGTTTGATTACAGAAAATAATCGGTTATGGTGAGCGGTCCGCCACGCCCCGATCAACGGGCTCGCGACAGGATGCACGCGGTTTGTCAATGTAATCAGCGTCACGTCTCTTGCTGGGTCCGACCAGATCGACGTTCCTGTAAAGCCGGTATGCCCAAAGGCGCGCTCCGAAACAAGATCTCCCCCACTGCAGCCTGCGGCAAGCTGTTCCAAGGAGCCGCCTGTCGGGGAAATGATCCACCCCAATCCTCTGCGATGAATCGAATGGTCTGTGAGTGAGCGAGTAGCCAAGGCACACAGTGTCGGATCAAGCTGCACGGAAGCCTTCCCACTCGTCCAAATGTGCATGTAGCGCTCTGTATCAGCCAAGGTGGAAAAAAGTCCGGCGTGCCCGCTGACACCTTCCAAGCCGTAGTGGGCGTTGCAATCGTGAACAGTGCCACTAATCACTCCTTCTCGCCAACCGTATCCGGTCAAAGCTTGCTGCCATTCCAACGCCAAAGGATGTCTGGCTTCTGCTAGCTCCGACAAAAAATTCACAGCCATCTCTTGTTCAAAGGCATTGCCCTTCTCCGTAGCAGCAATATCCATTCCTTGCAGATGTGTTTGTTCGAGCGGCAAGTAGCTCGTATGAAGCATTCGGCTCGGTTGAAAAATCAGTCGCTTCGCCAGCGCGTCCAGTTCCTCGTCCCAGATGCGCTCCAGTAAAAAGCCCAACAGCATGAATCCCAAATCGCTGTACACAACGCTACGTCCTGGGTCATCCAGCATCGACTCGTTTGCGATGAGCCGCAAATAGTCCTCCCGATTTTTCCCCAGCAAAAAGTACGGACGCCATGCAGGAAGTCCCGATGTATGTGTGAGCAGGTGAATAATTTTGATCTGCCCTTTGCGTTCCTCATCGTGGGCACTCGCCAATTCTGGCAAGTAGGTCGTCACGGAATCAGTCAACGAGAGCTTGCCTTCCTGCACACTGATGAGAATGAGCGGCAGGGTCACCATCACCTTGGTCAAGGAGGCCATATCGTACAGCGTTTGACTATGAACCGGCCTTCCATCGTGTCCATAGCTTGTTTTTCCCATGCAAACTGTCACAGCAGGCGCACCTTTTCGCAGTATGCTGACAGCGCCTCCCGAAAAAATGCCCTGATGAATCCCTTGCGTCAGACTGGACTCCATTCGTTCTCTGATCTGTTGCACGTTCATTCGTTCTCACCTCTGCCTATCGTTCCTATTTCCCACGATGACGCGGGTCGAGAATATCACGGACAGCATCCCCAAACATGTTGCAAGCAAGAATCGTCACCGTCATGGCAATGCATGGCCAGATGATCATGCCCGGAGCCAGCTCCATGTAGCGGCGTGCCTCTGAAATCATTCCGCCCCATGACGGGTCTGGCGGCTGAATCCCCAAGCCCAAAAAACTGAGGGCCGATTCTGTCAGGATCGCACCTGAAATCGCCAGAGAGGATTGAACCAGCAGTGGTGCCGTTACATTCGGAAAAATCTCCTGAAACAAGATACGCGGTGTACTCGCACCAATGGCACGAGCGCTTTCTACGTACTCTAGATTTTTGATAGAGAGAACCGCTCCCCTCACCGTCCGGGTGAAGATCGGAATATTCACGATCCCGATAGCCATGATCGTGTTGAAGGTTCCCGGCCCTAATGCGGCGACAATCGCCAGCGCCAGCAAAATTTCCGGAAAAGCAAACAAAACGTCCATACAGCGCATGATAAAACCGTCAATCCAGCGCCCGAAGTAGCCAGCGATCAAGCCAAACAGCGTACCGAAAACGGCGCTGACAAGAACGGCAGAAAGCCCGACCACCAGCGATACGCGCGCACCGTGGATGATGCGGCTCAAAATATCACGACCAAATTGGTCCGTACCTAGCAAAAACTCACCCGAGCTGCCTTCCATCCGATGATCCTGAAACATCTGTGTCGGGTCATGCGGAGCCAACACCGGAGCCAGCACTGCCGTCAAACAGAGCAACGCCAGCAAAATGGAGCAGAAGACAGCTGTCTTATTCGCCAAAAAACGCTTTCGAAATGTGCTCATGTCGCATTCCCCTTGTCAATACTTGATACGCGGATCAATCCAGGTATAGATCAGGTCGATGAGCAGATTGACCAGGACAAACACCAGAGCGACGAACAAAACGCCTCCCTGTACAACCGGATAATCCCGCTGATAAATTCCCTCCAGAATGTACTGGCCCAAACCTGGAATCGAGAACAGCTGCTCGACGATAACAGACCCACCCAGCAGGTAACCGATCTGCATACCTGCGATCGTGACGATCGGAATCGAAGAGTTGCGGAACGCATGGCCCATGACGATTGTCCATTTACTGTTACCCTTGGCCCGCGCTGTCCGAATAAAATCTTTGTCCATGGTTTCCAAAAACGCAGAACGAGTCATCCGCATCACGCCAGCAGCCACCACAATCCCCATCGTTGTCGCAGGCAGTATGAATACCTTGAACGCCTCGATCGGATCATCCCAGAAGTTCACCACATCAATAGGCGGGAACCAGTTGAAATAAAGCGAAAAGCCGAGCAAGAGCAGGGTCCCGATGGCAAAGTTCGGAACAGAAATGCCTAGCAGCGTAAACACACGTACCACAATGTCTGTTTTGGAATGAGCGCGAATCGCCGAGAGAATCCCGAACGGAATCGCGAGTATCCACCCAATCAGAACGCCAAATACAGTCAGTTGCATGGTGATGGCAAAACGCTTGAGAATTTGGGGCAAAATCTCCTCTCCTGTATGGACCGATACGCCAAAATTCCCTTGCAGGATTCCTGTGACCCAATGCAGGTACTGGTTAATCAACGGCTGATCCAGCCCCATGCTTTTATTCAACGCCGCAATTGCTTCCGGTGTGGCATTCGTTCCTAGCATGATGGAAGCTGGATCGCCCGGCACCAGATGCAGGATCGTGAAGATCAAGACAGATATGCCAAACAGGATGGGAATCAGGCTGGCGACACGTTTGATTAGATAAGATCCCACGAGTTTCCCTCCATATTTAGAAACTTGGCTCCGCCTATCCTCTGGCGGAGCCTCATCACACGTATGCTACATTACTTGATCGAAGTTTTGATCAGCGAGTATACTTCACCCGCTGCGGACGGTGTGAAATCGACGTTGTCACGAACCGCGTAATAGTTTTTCGGTGATGCCAGGAACAGGTTTGGTGCATCTGCTACCAGCATGGTTTGTGCTTCGTCATACAGCTTTTTGCGCTCTGCCTGATCTACTGTCGTCAGTGCTTTTTGCACCAGTTCATCGTAGGCAGGGTTGGAGTAGTTCCACACGTTGGCAGAACCAGTTGTCGAGAAGAAGAAGCGCATGGAACGGTCAGCATCTACACCAGAAGTGTTGCGGCCTACCATCAGGTTCATGTCCTTGGATTTCCACGTATCGATGTAGTTCCCCCACTCAAGCTGGTTGATCTTCGCATTGATGCCAATTGCTTTAAGCTGTTGTTGAATCACTTGTGCCGTCTCTACCATGTCTGGGTAAGTTGCTGCTGTCTCGATTTGGGTCTCGAAACCGTTTGGATAGCCCGCTTCCGCCAGCAATTGCTTCGCTTTTTCTACATCTGTTTTGTAGGTTGGATAAGTAGCAGGGTCCAAAGCCGAATTGGTCAACGCAGGCGCGATCGGACCAGTCAGAGTCGCTTCCCCTTTCCAAACAGTCTGGATAATTTGGTTACGGTCAACGGCATAGCTGATCGCTTCGCGCACTTTTGGATTGTCAAAAGGCTTTTTGTTTACGTTAATGCCCAGGTAACTGTACTCCAAGGATTGGTAGTTTTTGATCTGTACGCCTGGCTTGCCTTCCAAGAGCTTCGCAGAATCAGCAGACACCATGCTAATGTCGACTTTACCAGAGCGAATCGCAGCGAGACGCTCCGCCTCGTCCTTCATGATTTGGAACTTGATGGACTCTACCTTTGGCAGTTCTTTATTGAAGTAATCCGCATTTTTCTTCAGCAGGACATATTGTCCTGACTCACTTTTTTCCATTTTGAATGGCCCCGTACCGATTGCTTCCTTGGTCAGGTCAGTGGACCCTGCTGGCACGATGGAAGCATAGGCGCTTGCCGTATTTGCAACGAACGAGGCATCCGCATTTTTCAGCTTGAAGACAACCGTCGTTGGATCTTTCACTTCAATCGCTTCTACACTGGAAAAATAAGATTTCGCGATCGAACCCGTGTCTGGGTTCATGATTCGCTCAAAGCTGAATTTTACGTCCTCTGCCGTCATGTCTTTGCCATTGTGGAATTTGACGCCGTTTTGCAGGAGCATGGTGACCGTTTTTCCGTCTGGCGCAATCTCCCATTTCTCTGCCAGGTTCGGTACGATGTTCATGTTCTCGTCCAACTTAGTCAGGCTATCGTAAATGAGCGCATAGACCCGCAAACTGGATGCGGCTGGAACTTTGTGCGGATCGTAGCCCACTGGCTCTTGCTCGGCTGCCACGATCAGTTCTGTTTTTGCTTGTCCTTCTGCTGACTTGCCTTGCTCTGCGGGTGCTGTTCCTCCACCAGAACAAGCGGAAAGCACGAGAGACAGTGATAGGAAAAAGCCTGCCAATACTCTTTTTTTCACGATGTTACCCCCTCTGTTGATCTCATGTTAGAAGCATATATTTCCTAACGGTACGGCCCTCTTCGCCCCTGTTACGGATGGCACATTGGATGGTCGTCCCATTAGTGTCTCATGACCCAAAATGGCAAAAGCGACGGCTTCCTTCGCATCGTCAGGCATCCCAAACTGCTGCGCCGTCATCACGGTCATTCCTGTCGGCAATTGACGCTGCAGCATGGTGAGAAGCGTCTGGTTATGAGCGCCTCCCCCTGAGACGATCACTTCCTCCACTTTGGTTGTTGGTAATACGAATTGCATATAGGCATTCGCAATTGTCGTGGCAGTCAATGCTGTCACGGTTGCTAGCAGATCCGTCTGACTAATCCCGAGTTGATTCGCATCATGAAACAGCTCTTGGGCAAAAGCTTTGCCGTATACTTCGCGACCTGTGCTTTTCGGTGGCTTGATCTGGTAATACGGGTCCTGCAGCCATTTTTCCAGTAGCACTGAAGAGATGGTGCCACCTGCGGCCAGCTTGCCACCCTCGTCATACCTCATCTGTCCGTTGGTCATGAGCTGAACGATTTGATCCATGATCATATTGCCAGGGCCTGTGTCAAAAGCAACGACTTGATCGATAGCTGCGCTTGCAGGAAGTAATGTGACATTGGCGATTCCACCGATGTTTTGCAGCAGTCTGCCTTTTTGCGGATGGCGGAACAAAATATAGTCCGCATACGGAACAAGCGGTGCTCCTTCTCCATCAGCAGCCAAGTCTCGAGCGCGGAAGTTTCCCACTACCGGAATACCCGTACGCTCTGCCAGCGTGGACAGCTCGCCGATTTGCAAGGACGCTCTGACCTCTGTCATTCCTTGTGGTCCTGGAAATGGCGTGCGCCCGGCAATATGCCAAATGGTTTGTCCGTGCATACAGACTGCATCTACTTCAGCTGTCGTGACACCAGCTTTCTGCATCAATTGCTGTACCGCATAGGCATACCATTCAGATAAGCCGTAATGAACCGCAGTCAACTGATCCACTCTCGCTGTCTCTACACTGCACAGATTCATGACCCACTCACGCAAGTCATCGGAGTAAGGCATATAAAAAAAATCGCGGAGAGTCACCTTTTCGATCTCGCCCTGTTCATCTGTGCGGATCGCTACGAGTGCGGCATCAATGCCATCCAGCGAAGTACCCGACATGAGGCCGATGAGTACATGCTCATTTTTCGCACGATAATCGAGCAATTTTGCAGGTTGATCCATGTCAAAAGCCCCCATTTGAGAATCGAGAATCGTTGAAAAATTCGTTCCTGTTATCGCTTTCATTATATGTAGCAAAATTACACAAGTCAATCGATTATTAGTAAATTTTATTTCTTGAAACAACAGCCATGCACAAGTCTCACCCCGTTCAAGCTGTCACAGCACGAGCCCGTTCTATTGAGAAAAACCAGCGATGTAATGGGTATGTTTTCCTATTAAAAAGTTTTATATATCAGCCATTGATTCCGTCCACAAACGCAAACAAGCCGAACCTTTTTCACATAGGCTCGGCTTGTCTTCTATATGTAAGGATCGTATTACGCAAACAAACTGATCAGGTTCCCATCTGGGTCTTTCACAATGGCATACCGCTGGCCCCAAAAAGCATCCCACGGCTCACGGTGACTCTCGTAGCCATGTGAAACGATTTTCGTATACAACGCATCAAGCGCCGCAGCATCCTCACACAAAAAAGCCAGCTCAATCCGATGCCCGACAGGTGCTTCCCATCCTCCATACACACCCTTGGCAACTTCCATTGTATCAAAGGCCAGACGAACACCGTCCTGCGCTACCTCCACATGCGGCTCGTCATTTGCTCCCTCGGGAATATCGAAACCGAGTACTCGATAGAAATCCAACGCTTTTTTCATGTCCTGTACGACTATCCCTACCATATCAAGCTTGATCCCCACATCACTCACTCCTGTTCGCTCTTGATTTCTTGCTGGACGCGCTTGGGCAGCTTTTGGAGCACCGTTTCGTACGCATGCTCGATCATCTTTTCCCATAAGCCTTCGGGAATGTCAGCGTCCAAGTAGACAGAATTCCAATGGGATTTATTCATGTGATAGCCGGGTACGATCCCTTCGTAGGTCTCGCGCAATTCCTCCGCACGCATCGGATCGCATTTCAAGGTGAGGATCCGAACACCTTTGGAATCGCCTCCGATCATGGCAAATATTTTGCCTCCGACATGGTAGCGATCGCATTCCCAATCCATCTGATAGTCATGGGTGGTACCGGGCTGCTTCCGACAATATGTATCTACTGTTTGTTCATTCACATGAATTCACCATCCTTTCTTTAGGGTAACGCGTCTCGCAAAAAGAAGATTGTAAAAAACGGACAACTTTTCAAGATTATCGATTCGCACGATCTGGCGAGATAATTTTACTTGGAGCTTCACCGTAAAAAGTGTGGAAGCTCTTGATCAAGTGCGACTGATCGTAATAGCCACATTGGAGAGCTACATCTGTAAACGAAGTGCGTGTTCCCTTAGCCAGCATTTGCAGCAGCCCTTGAAATTGAATGATTCGTCCCAGTTCCTTCGGGCTCATTCCCAACTGGTGTTGAAACGTCCTGCGCAAGGTTCTCTCGCTATAATTCACTTTCTCGGCGAGCGCGGCCATGGAAAGATTTCCTCTGTATTCATATAAATAGTTCATGCTTGTCAAAAGCAACTGGTCTGCCGGATCATCTAACCACAATCGTTTGATAAGCTCCTGCTCCAACCAAGCGATCCGCTCCGCCGTGTCGGAAGCCTCGAGCAAGCCTTCTATCACCTGATCCGCCTCTTTGCCCCAGATGTCTTCCAGATTGGGATGATGCCCGTTGATCATGGCGACCGGGTAGCGTAAAAAGCGAGACGCTCCCTCAGCGTAAAACCGAATGCCGATCAAGGATTGTGGTTCGGTCAATGGGATAACCTCGTACGTCCTCATCAGTCCCGTTAGAAATGCCCCCTTCTGATAGGAAGTGGCGCCGAGATTGAAAATGATATCGACGCATCCATCGGGTATGACTCGGCTTGTAGGTGCTATCCCTTTGCCGTCGTACTCTGAGGTCCAGTAGCAGGCTATATAGTTCGCCAGGCATTTGCTGGGCATGTACTCTTGGTAGCGATAGGCATTTTGGGCGCTCGCTCGTTGCAGAGTCGGAGTTTGCACCGGGCGGAATTGCCGCATAATTTTCGCCATCCTTCTCCTCTGATTAGAACATATATTCCCCCACAATCCGTTAACTCCTTCTCAGTCCTTGGCAATTTTTGAAAAACGTCCCCTTTCAAAAGAAAAACGGTCACGATCGCTTCTGCATATGCTGGGACGAATGGATTTTTCGTAAAGTGAGGTGCATGATGTGATCTCCTCCTCCAAGTGGAGCCTTCATCAGTTCTTTTCAAAAAGTCCTTACATTCGCCCTTACCTACCGCCTACTTCTTTATATCAGCCCGCAAGTTTGGACTCGTATGTAGCCAAGTATTCTACCGTCTATATCAAACCGACGCGAACCCATATGGGGAAAGGCATTATTCGTGTCTGGAAAACGGATGGCGGGGGCTATCAATTTGTCAAGGAGCGCGGAGAACCTATGGATGCAGATTCTTTGGCTAACTTGAAGCAGCAGCTCGCCGCGCAGTGTACGGAAAAAAATTACGTAATTCAAAAAGGATTGGATTTAGCTGAAATTGACGGCCGCCCCTTTGATATTCGCGTCATGATGATGCGCAATGGCTTGGGCAAATGGCAATATGCCGGCATGCTAGCCAAGGTAGCCGGTGCCGACAGTATTATTACCAATGTCGCTCGCGGCGGCGGATATGCCGTCACAGTCCCGCATGCCTTGAAGAAATCAGAGGCAGTCGCGCCCGACAAAATAAAAAGTGTCGTCTCTCAGTTGATCCAAATCAGTCACCGTGTATGTGCCCACTTTAATAAATATCGGCACAGCTCGCAAATCGGCGTTGATTTTGCTATTGATAAAACTGGAAATCTCTCCATTATTGAGGTCAATTACGACTTTCCTTCCCACGGGCTGTTTGCCAAGCTCAAAGACAAGACTTATTACCATACGATTAAAAGACTTCACTATCAGTATAAAAACCGCGTGAAACGAAAACAGAGGAAGGCATAATCGCCCTCCTCTGTTCGTTTGATTCGTGTATTTGTCTTATTCGTGTGCCAATGCTGTTCCTTTTGTGTCCAGCATGGAGGTGCAGTTCGGGCAGCGTGTAGCCTTGAGCGGAATCGCGGAGATGCAATGCGGGCACTCTTTCGTTGTCTCAGGTGCTTTCTCCACTTCTTGCTTGCGTTTGAAACGGTTGAGCTGCTTGATGACGATAAAAATGGAAAAGGCGATAATGACAAAATCAAGGACGGAATTGATGAACAACCCGTAGTTCAGTGTCGCAGCTTTAGCTAATTTTGCTTCAGCGATCGTCTTATAAGGAACTCCGCTCAAATTGATGAAGAGACCGGAGAAATCGACCTTGCCCAAAAGCATCCCAATCAATGGGGTAATGATGTCATTGACAAGCGAGGTCACAATCTTCCCGAAAGCCCCACCGATCACGACACCGACAGCGAGATCCATCACATTTCCTTTTAACGCAAACTCTTTAAACTCTTTTAACACAATGATTTCCTCCTTCATTTCCTAAAACATGTTTCAAAAAATGGCTGACAAAGCGCTCATGGTCAACCTCCAAGCACACGTCCACATTCGGCGGCTGCGCTGGATGTTCCCGTCTGTCCCCAATCGTACGGGCATCACTGGCTCCCCCGGACGTATCTACCGCAACATGCATTGGGACTGACTTCACAAACGTTGGATCAATGACGACACCTACCGCTAACGGATCATGCAGACCGCAGCCGCGCAAATTGCCCACTGTAGCATAGGCATTCATGTACACCTCGCACATATCCGCGAAAACATGACGCAAGCGAGTATCCTTCGCTCTCCATTCCTGCAAGTGTTCGCGGGTAAGCAGCGTTTGCATCGTCACATCCAGGCCTACCAGCGTCACTGGAATACCGGACTGGAAGACATACGCTGCCGCTTCCGGATCGGCGCAAATATTCGCCTCCGCTACAGGGGTGCGATTCCCCGGCACCGTTACAGCCCCTCCCATCACGACCACTCGTTTGACAAGGGATACGATTTCTGGAGCAGCCATAATCGCCTGCGCCAGATTGGTCATGCTCCCGACGGTCACGAGTATCAATTCGTGAGGATATTCCTTTATCGCAGAGATGAGATATTGTGTGGCACACTGTGGCTGAGCCGTTGTCGAAGGTTCAGGAAGGACGACATTGCCTAACCCGTTTTCACCGTGGAAGAGCCTTGCTTTTCCTGTGAGGTCGCGAACAATCGGCTTCGATGCCCCCTGATAGACAGGAATCGTAGAGGCATCCAGCAGCTCTAGCACCTGTAAGGTATTGCGTGTTGCTTCCTCCACCGTAATATTGCCAAAAGTCGTGGTAATCCCACACACTTCAAGAGCAGGCGAGTGAACGGCATAAGCAATCGCCAGCGCATCATCAATCCCGGTATCTACATCCAAAATGATTTTTTCCATGCGCTTATACCCCTCCCTGATCCAAAACGGTTTGCAGCCATCGCTCTGCCTCTGCCATCTCAACCTCAACGCATACGGTCGTATCGGTTCCTACACTCGGTTTCGCCCGTAGATCGGCTAGAATGGCACCGCGTGACAATTCACTTTTGCATTCGACTGAGAGCTTCATCTGTTCTGTCCGCATCTTTTCAGGCGAGAGAGCCGCCAGCATTGCTACCCATGCATGGAGCGTACGAGCAGAAGCGGCAAACTGCATGTCTGACATCGTCGTTCTATCGATCAGGCCCACTGCTTGTGCGAGACTGCCCAGCGTATGTACTTGCTCTTCCGTCAAACGAAACGAGCTGGTTGTATCTAATGGAACAAGCACAAGCGGCAAGCGGGCTGCCAAAACGAGCGCAGCTGCTTCCGGATCACCATGCATGTTTGTTTCAGCAATGGCCGTAACATCTCCTGGTACACGTATGGCTCCACCCTGCACCACGATTCTCGTAACTTTATGCGCCAACAGTGGATCACGCGCGACAGCCATAGCTAGCGTCGTCAAACGGTCAAACGTCACGAGCGTCAAATCACTTTCCTCATCTTGCGTGTTTTCTGCAAGGAGCCGTACACCTTCCGAGGTGGTCGTCTCTATCGTTCCTGAGAAAAGTGGTTGCTTGGCACCTGTTACGATTGGAATTTCATAGCCTGGCTGTGCAAAATCAATCAGCTTGCTAGCCAAGCTTGACTGCGTGTCTCTGCAAATGATTCCTGCCACTTGAACATCAGGCGACCGCAAAGCATACAGCAAGGCCAGCCCTTGACCAAATCCACCGCAAAACTCGATGATCAACCGGTGTTTTTTTGCCACAATCTCATCTCCCGCTTCTCGCTATTGCCATTTGTCAAAACCGCTTTTCCTATGCTATCCAAATCAGCAGCAACCGTCAAATATCCAAATGCTCATCTCTACCTTCTCTTCTCTTGCATCGAACGGATAACTATCTTACACTTATTCATAACTTCGACAAAAATCGCCATCACGCAAGACTAATGCGCCAAGCCATGCAAAAGGAGTATAACGGTCATGCTTTCGTTGAACCACTCAACCATGGATGCTATTTCTCTCGTGAAAAACCAACTGATCCAAGCGATTGTGCAGCACCAAACGAAGCCTTATCTGCCTGTTTGGGGAGAACTGTTTACAGCGTTGCGGGAAATCCAAAAGGCAGGCCAGCATTC
This sequence comes from Brevibacillus sp. IT-7CA2, assembly GCF_949767855.1. NCBI lineage: Bacteria > Bacillati > Bacillota > Bacilli > Caryophanales > Paenibacillaceae > Brevibacillus > Brevibacillus sp. IT-7CA2. The sequence goes on along the minus strand of NZ_CATKQT010000033.1, from coordinate 503,062 downwards.
ACAGAAAAATTTACACGTCTATTCCATTGAGCCGACAGGCGATCTCTGGTATTTGTACCGAGAGAATGTTTTTTCTGTCGATCTGCCTGGGATGGGCATCACGATTTCTCTCACACAGGAGCAATTGATTGATGCCTTGCTGAAAGGAAGCTTTCAACCTACCTTATCGATAACAAAGCCGTCATGAGAAACGGCTTTTTTTCATGTATTTTGAACAAAAAAAGCCCCAAGATCAAATCTTGGGAGGGAGTAGTACGTTGTATTTACGTGAATAAGCTTATTTTATATCCAACTACTCACTCATTCCATCTGTATATTCAGGTAATTGTACCTATTATATCCTCTGGATAAAAATGCTGTCGAAAACGAACATTTGTACAATATTTAAAAAAAGAGGCGGCCCTTCTGCACAGATTGGGTGCCGCCATCCCGAACTTCCCCAAGTTCGTTCATATTGGAATTGTACTATGAAACAGTCCTATCGAAAAGTGTCAGGTTTTGTTTTCCTGTGAATTATTACAAATCCCTGACGCCTGCTCGGGCCATCAGGGATCATTCTATTTGCTATCGTTGTTGAGCACATCAGCAGCTCTCGGTCCAAAAATGATATACAAATAGACATATTGGCTGACGCTAACTCGAGGAAAGACGAACGCAACACTGGTCTTGCCCTCTTGTTGTCTGACAAAATAACGCAATTTGCTTGTTTTGATCCTTTTCACAATGCGTGTCGCTTCTCGCCATGGTACGGAAAATTGAACGCTTTTTTCCATCAGCACCAACACCTCTCACGGCTAGTATGCCCGGATTGGTAAAATTACACACTCACTCATACCGCAGTGCGTCAATTGGTTTGAGCTGTGCTGCTTTTCTCGCCGGATACACACCAAAAATGACACCAACCAGTGTAGATGTCAAAAATGCATACATGATCGGCGACAGACTAATGGAGGTCGCCATCTGACCGAGCTTGCTAACCAAAAACGCCGCCCCTACCCCTAAGGCAATACCAATCACCCCGCCAATCAGGCTAAGCGTAACCGCTTCGATCAAAAACTGACGGAGAATATCTCCCCGCTTGGCTCCAATCGCCTTGCGAATCCCGATCTCCCGTGTCCGCTCCGTGACGGATACAAGCATAATGTTCATTACGCCTATCCCGCCAACAATCAGCGAAATGGCAGCAATGCCAGATAAAAGCGCGGTCATCGAGCTGGATACTGACTGTGCCGTGCTTAATATGTCAGATTGAGACGTAATGCGAAAGTCATCGGCAGCTTGTGGTCGTAGTTTGTGATTGGCACGAAGGGCTTGCTGAATATCTTGTTGCGCCTTCTCCATCAAGTCCGACGATGCTGCCGAGACGTAGATCGAGCCCACGTTTTTACCTCCGGTCAACCTGTTCATCGCAGTAGTAATCGGAATGATGATCCGATCGTCGTTGTTAGTCATGCCTGAACTTCCCTGGCTCTGCAATACGCCAATGATGGTAAACGGAATCCGGTTGATCTGAACGGTTTGCCCCACTGGGTTTGCTCCTTTAAACAGGTTGCTGACCACCTCTGTCCCCACCACAGCCACGTTGTATTGCATCTTCACTTCAAAGTTGCTAAAGAAACGCCCTTGTCCAACCTCTACATTCCTCACCTGAGGGAAATCAGCTGACGTCCCCTCGAGCATACTGGAATAGTTGTTGCTTCCCCAGACAATCTGCCCCCGCGCATTGACGCTGGGAGCCACACCCGAAATAGACTCTTCTTGCATCAAGGTTTCTGCATCTGCCATCGTCAGCGTATTCAGAGAGCCAGCCCCAAGGCTTATCCTGCCTTGTGTCGCCTGACCAGGTGTGACAATGAGCAGGTTGCTCCCTAAACCATTGATCTGCGAAGCAACAGACGTGGAAGTCCCTTCTCCGATCGCCACCATCGCAATAACAGCAGCCACACCGATGATAATTCCCAGCATCGTGAGAACGGAGCGCAAGCCATTTGCCCTGATGCTGCGAAATGAAATGCGTACACATTCAATAAAGCTCATCTGCTCTACCCTCCATCGACGCCCTCCTGCGATCCCCCACCACTTCATCCGCGATGATTTGCCCATCACGAAACCGGACGATCCTCTTGGCATACTCCGCAATATCAGGTTCATGTGTCACCACAATAACCGTTTTGCCCGCATCGTTCAGCTTTTGAAAGATACCCATGATCTCTTCACTCGTCTTCGTGTCCAGCGCTCCTGTCGGCTCATCTGCCAGCAGGATGACGGGATCATTGACGAGAGCTCGCGCGATTGACACGCGTTGCTGCTGCCCACCTGACAGCTCATTGGGCTTGTTGTTCAATCGCTCTGCCAATCCGACACTCGTTAATGCCCGGATGGCTTTTTCTCTTCGTTCCCGTGCAGGCTTACCTCCATATAATAGAGGCAGCTCTACATTTTCAACTGCGGTTGTACGTGGCAACAGATTGAAATTTTGAAAAACAAAGCCGATCTTTTGATTGCGGATGACCGCCAATTCATCGTCATGTGCTTGTGATACAGGATAGCCGTCCAAAAAAAATTCCCCAGAGGTGGGCTTATCCAGACAGCCAATCACATTCATCATGGAAGATTTACCTGAACCGGACGGCCCCATGATTGCCACGAAATCCCCTTCCTCAATCGACAAGCTGACACCCCTGAGTGCATAAATCTCCTGATCTCCGATGACGTACTGTTTTCTCAGCTCTTCTATTTGAATGACCGGTTTCATCTGCCTACCGTCCCCTTATCTGGACGCCCATTCCGCCGAATCCCGGCATACCGCCGCTGCCCATTCGATTTCCATTCTGACTCGTTCCAGATGAGGTCTGTGTATTCACGAGGATGACAACACGCTCTCCTTCGGTAAGCCCCTCCGTCACCTCTACCTGATCGGCAGTGAAGTATCCCATTTTGATCGGAACAAATCGATACGGCATATTCACTCTGCCCTCTTTGCTTCCACTGCGGTTATTCGCTTGCTTCGTCTCAGCCTGATTCCCTTCAGCTGCTTCACCAGCTTGTTGTGCAGCAGCATCCTTTAGTACATACACGCCATCCTTGCCATTTTGCGTTTGCAACGCTTGCGCAGGTACCACGAGCACATTTTTATGGGTTCCTCGTTCGATCGCGACGTTCATCGTCATCCCGATCTTCAATTTGTTATCTTGGTTTGCCACAGACAAAAGCACATCGTAAGTGGTGACTCCAGCGTCGGTTTTCGCTTCTGGATAGATTAGCTTTACTTTTCCACGGAACGTCTCGTCCGCATAAGAACTCGTCGTAAACGTAACAGGCAAGCCTTCCTGCACTTTTCCGATGTCACTCTGGCTAATCTGGGCCAATACCTCTAAATCTCCGCTATTTGAATTATCCATGATAATGAAATCATTGCCGGGTATTTCACCCACATTGCCATTCACCTGAACGATCACTCCGTCCATCGGTGCTTTCAAGGTGACAGCTCTCAGTGCCTTTTGTGCTTGTTGCAGCCCCGCTTTTGCCTGTTCCACCGCTGCTTTGGCCGATAATACTGAGGCAGCATCAGGGCCTTCATTCGCTTCCTGTAACGCTTCTTGCGCTGTTTGATACGCAGCCAATGACTGCTCTACCTTCACACTGGCCTGCCCTGTGGTCTGTCCGGCTGTCAATACTGCCGAGTTGTAATCGCGTTGGGCCTGATCCAACGAGGACTGGGCACTGTCGAATTCACTCTTGGCAATCGCACCTGCCGCGAACAAGGCCTGCTGGGAAGTGTACGTCTTCTGAGCACTTTCCAGGTTTGCCTTTGCCTTCTCTACGTCATTCGCCGCTTTTTTCCCGTCAATGTTTTGCTTTGCGAGCTCCCATTCGTTCTTGGTCTGATTGACGGCGGCTTGCAAAGACGTGATTTCAGCGGGACTTTTACGCTTTTGTGCCTCCTCTAGCTTGGCTTGCGCCGATAAAAGATTTGCTTCCGCATTGGTCACCTGGATTCTCGCTACGGAATCATCCATCGTCGCCAGAACTTGCCCTGCCTTCACAGCATCACCAACGCCGACCTGAATGGTAGAAATCGCATCCTTGGCTTCTTCTGCATCAGAAAACGAGAGAGACGAGCGCTTGGAAGCCTGGACAGTGCCTGATGCCTGCACGACTTCTGAGATGTCTCCCCTTTTTACCGTCTCCACTTGAAAAGCGGCCTGCGCCGTTTGTGGGGTAAAAAACGACTGGTAGCCGAATATACCACCTGAAACGATGACAGCCCCGACAGCCAAAACTCCAACCATCCACCTTTTCTTGTTGCTACCTACCTTCGAAAACAACTCTTTCTTTTTCTCCTTGTGAGTCACGCTCAGTCCTCCTACCGTCTACTTGATTGAAGACTTGTCTTTTTGGTTGCGACCACTATACGGAACGAATACGTCAGGGAAAAGTCAGATGAAGACACAAAAAAACGACCAGAGAACCAGGTCGTTTTTGGATCGTGCCTATTTTATTTGCGCAAAATCAACGTGAAGGTGCTGCCTGACGCTGTACTCTCCGTCAGAATCAACATACCTCGTAACGCTTGGGCAATCATTCTGCTAAAAGACAGACCAAGCCCCAGCCCACGGACGATGTGCTTCTTGTCCTCGCCACGGTAGAATCGTTCGAAAATCAAAGACTGTTCCTCTATCGGTATCCCACGTCCATTGTCCTTCACGTCAATGCGAACCTCATCTGCTGTTGCAGATAGTGACACGACGATCCGCCCGTCCGATTCCATCGCTTGTGCTGCATTGTTTAGGAGATTGTACATGATTTGCTGCACACGTAGCGGGTCGGTCTCTATCATGATCGGATCAGAGGTACTTTCGATGTGCAAGCTGAGCTTCTCTTCTTCCTGCACAATTTTCCATTGGTGCGTAATTTCCCGGATCAGCTCCTGCATGTTTTGAGGTTGCCGGCGAATGCGAATGTCACCCACAGCGAAAGAGTTAAAATCGAGCAAATCCTCTACCATCTTTTGCAGACGTGTCGTTTCCTTCGTACAAATATCCAAAAACTCCTTGGCTTCCTCACCGCTCACAACCTCTTCCCTCACGGCTTGTACCAGCCCACTGATGGACGTAACAGGTGTTTTGAGTTCATGGGTCACCCCTGCCAATAGCTCTGTACGCATCATTTCCAGCTGCTTCAGTCGTTCTGCCATTTCTTCAAAGGAATGGATCAGCTCATACACTTCTTGTTCGCGCTTGTTTTTATCCAATTGAATCTCGTAGTTTCCCAGCACGATTTGCTTGGCAGCGTCTGCCACATCCTTGATCGGCTGAGATAGCTTTTTCGTCAGCAAATAAATGACGAGCCAGCCAAGCAAACCGAGACCCAGAAGCATGATCGCGAGCAATTGGAATTCGGTCATGCTGCGTATCACCTGTTTTTGTGGGGTGAACAGCATGACCCATCCAACCACTCGCTCATCAACCTTAATGCTTTCCTTCACGAAAAGCACTTCGTCGCCCCGCGCAAGCTCAAACTGTGACAGGCTGTCATCCGCTTCCACCAGATCAGGCGCGATGCGCTTCAGTTCCCCAGAAAAAGGACCGGGTACGCCAAACACTGGTTGTTTGTGTTCATCTAAAATCATCATAATTGGCTTGTAATTGACTCCGAGTGATTCCTGGCGACTGTCCACAATACGAAACAAGAACGGAGCCATTTTTACCTTGCCTTCCACATCAACGACCCGATCTGCTACTTCCGCTGCCATCAGCCTCATAAAATCAAGACGTTTTTGTGTCTCGCTATAAGAAATCCAGTAGCTGGATGCAATCCCGATCACGAAGAGGCCGATACACAAGATGATCAAGTATCGCGTCGTCCAATAGCGAAACAAAGAGGTTCGTTTTTTCTCACTCATATACGCACAGCTTGTAGCCCAAGCCACGATAGGTACGGATTTCCCCTTCGGATGTCGGCCAATTCTCCAAAGATCGCCGGATACGTTTGATCGCGAGGTCTACTGCGCGATCACTTCCTTCGTAATCCATCCCCCACACCTGCTCGATGAGCTGTTCTCTGGTGAATGTCTGGTTTTTGTACTGCGCCAAAAATAGAAACAGGCACAAGTCCTTTGGCGTAAACGCCAGTTCGATGCCGTGCAGCATGACAGAATAAGCCTTGAAGTCGACTTTCAAACTGCCAAACTGCTTGACATGATTGCCTTCTATCAATTGTTTCGAGCGACGTAATACTGCATGTACGCGAGCTACCACTTCGTCGGCAATAAAGGGCTTGGTGATATAGTCATCGGCGCCTTTGTTCAAGCCCGCCAGCTTGTTATCGATTTGTCCCAGCGCTGTCAGCATGATGACAGGACACGAGCTTTTCGCCCGAATATATTCGAGAATACTCCATCCGCTTCGTCCAGGCAGCATCACATCCAGCAAAACGAGCGCAGGATTGAGTGAATCAAACTTCTGCTCTGCTTCCTCGCTGTTAAATGCCTGTTCAACCTGAAAGTTGTTTTTTTCCAAATACGCCTTTAATACCCGAGAGATGGGTAGCTCGTCTTCTATGATTAAGATGTTTTGCATGCTCGTACTCTCTCCCCTCTGCTCGGACTAATCTCCCCTTTAGCGTAGGACATGAATATGTCAAGCAGATGTCTGGAAGGAAGCATACTTTGTAAGTAAAATAAAGAGACCTGAATGCAAATAGGGAGGTTTCTCATGAAACGCTTAACAGCGGAAGAAAAAAACGGTTTGTATAAAGCCATCAGCAATCGTCGCGATATTCGTAGCTTTCGTCAAGACCCTGTCGCCCCGGAAAAGCTCGCCATGATTTTGGCTGCTGCCCACCATGCTCCTTCTGTCGGATTCATGCAGCCTTGGAATTTTGTCCTGGTGGAAGACGACGCAACCAAACAAGCTCTTGCAGAATGTGCGGATAAAGAACGCCGGGCACTTGCCATCCACTACGAAGGTACGGGACGAGAGTCGACCTTTTTGGAGTTGAAAATTCAAGGGATCAAGGAAGCACCTGTCACCATCTGTGTCACTTGTGATCCTACACGTGGCGGAGACCATGTACTCGGACGCAATTCCATCCCAGAAACAGATATTATGTCTGTAAGCTGTGCGATCCAAAACATGTGGCTGGCAGCCTACGCAGAAGATTTGGCGATGGGCTGGGTCAGTTTTTACAAGAAGGCGGACGTGCGTCGTATCCTGAATATACCGCCGCATATCGATCCTGTGGCATTGCTGTCGATCGGCTACACGGATCATTATCCAGAACGTCCACTCCTGGAGCTACACCAATGGAGACAACGCGAGGACCTGCAACAGTTGATTTATCGGGAGCAGTGGGGGAGTAAGGCGTAAGCTTTGATCTTATACGAAAGAAAGGGCGCTGCAACTACGGCACCCTTTTCTTTTACAAAAAAAAAGACCGCCTGATCAACAGGCAGCCCTGAGAAATAGAGGGGGTAGTACGTGATTCACGGTATCTTCCTGACGTGCCCGAACACGAAGAAGGTTTCACAATTGACGTGACTCACGAACATGGAACTAGCAAAATGGGAAATTTCACCTGACACCGAGCTCTTCCTCTATCCCCGAATATACCTAGCTAATCGATTTATATACGTGGACGAGTCCGATTTGTCGGAATGGCCGCTAGCGGATCATCTGGCCAATAATGCTTGGGATAACGGCCCTTTAAATCTTTTTTCACTTCAAAATACGCATGTGCCCAAAAGCTCGCCAAGTCCCGTGTCACTTGTACCGGACGATGAGCTGGTGAAAGCAGGTGCAATGTCAGTGGTACTCTGCCTCTGCCTATTCTCGGAGAGTCTTGCCAACCAAACAACTCCTGTAGCCGGACGGAGAGCACCGGTGCCACTGGATCGCTGTAATCGACAGGAATTTTGGAACCGCTCGGGACGATCACATGAGTCGGAGCGTATTCGTCTAGTTGTCTGCGCTGCTCCCATGAGAGCATACACTCCAGCAACGTCGTCACTGACAGCGACTGCAGGTCTTCCTTTCTTTTGAAACCATACACATGGGGTGCGAGCCATTCCTCCAAGGAAGCAAGCAGTGCCTCATCTTCCATATTCGCCCAGCCTTCCTCCAGACGATGCATAAACAGCAAACGCTCGCGATACTGTCTCGCCTGTCGATTCCACGGCAAAATCTCCAAGCCTTCTTCCTTTATTCCTTCCAAAAGCGCTGTTAACACCTCATCTGGCGAAGCCTCCGCAGGTATATCCGCCAGCAGGATCGCACCCAACCGTTTTTGCTTGCGGCTGCGAACTGCCCCTGCTGTATGCTCCCACCATACGTTCATTCGTTCGGTAATCTGCATCGCACAATCATTCAACAGCTCGCTTTCTTCCAAGCTAGCCGCCAGTAATATCCGACTGTCTGCGCCCTGGTCATCGAGTTCTGCTGCTACAATATACGGCGAAGCAGTCAGTGGTTGCTGCACGGAAAAAGCCGCCCCCCGCCCATTGCGAAGCAAATAACGTCCATCCGCCCTTCGCTGGGCAATCCGATCCGGGTACGCAAACGCCAGCAGTCTTCCTGTAGCTTCTGTACGAATGGAAGTGTCACTAGGATTGTTGTTTATCCATACCCGCTTGAAGTGAGCCGCCTCTTTCCAAAGTCTTTTGCATGCTCCTACATCAATCGAAAGCTCCACTGCCCCACTCTGTTTGTTTGCTACCTGACGAAGCAGTTCAACACGTGTACGCATATCCGCATCTGCTGACGCTTGGCGCCCCCTCACAATATCTCGTTCTTCCAAGAGGACAGCTAGCTCGCAAGCCAGTTCACCTTGCCCCAGTTCATTCGCTTTCTGAATCATGTGGCCTAATCTCGGATGCACACCCATCCCAGCCAGCACTCGTCCATGTGGTGTGATCTGCTTCCGCTCATCTAATGCGCCCAACTGAAGCAGCAGCTCTTGAGCCTGTGCCATCGCTGCCTTTGGCGGGGGATTCAGCCAATCCAGTTCTTCCGGTGCCCCGACTCCCCACAGAGCCAGTTCCAAAGTGAGCACAGTCAGATCCGCTTCCATGATTTCAGGTGCCTGCTGTGGAATGAGCATACGATCTTCTTGCTCTGTCCACAGTCGAAAGCAGGCCCCGGGTGCAAGCCGTCCAGCCCTTCCTCGACGTTGGTCTGCAGACGCCCTTGATACCTTTGCTGTCTCCAGTCTCGTCATCCCTGTTCGTGGAGAAAAGCGCGGGACCCGTTTTAATCCACTATCAATTACGATGCGCACACCCTCGACAGTCAAGCTCGTCTCGGCAATAGTAGTTGCGAGAACAATTTTGCGCTCTCCTGTTTTCCAGGGCTGGATCGCCTTATCTTGTTCCTCCTGCGACAAATTTCCATAAAGAGGCGCAATCCGGATATTCGTGCCCACACCACTTTGTTCAAGCAACTCTTGCACCCGGTGAATTTCTTTGGCTCCTGGTAAAAAGACGAGCATATCTCCATCTTCTTGTCTCAACGCTTGGAAGATCATCTGGACAACCACTTCCTCCAAACGCCCCTCCATCGGGGAATCCAAAAATTTCGTCTCCACTGGAAACATCCTGCCTTTACTATTAATAACAGGAGCATTTCCCAGCAAGGCTGACACAGGCTCAGCATCGAGCGTAGCGGACATCACGAGAATTCGCAGATCTTCCCGAAACAAGCTTTGTGCCTGAAGACTAAGGGCGAGCCCTAAATCCGCGTGCAAATTCCGTTCGTGAAACTCGTCGAAAATAACAAGACCGACATCAGATAGCTCCGGATCATCCTGTAGCATTCTCGTTAAAATTCCTTCTGTAATCACTTCAATCCGTGTGTCTGGACCTACTCTTGCTTCACGCTTGACCCGGTATCCGACCGTTTGTCCAACTTCTTCCCCCAGCAAGGCAGCCATGTAGGTAGCAGCTTGACGTGCGGCCAGTCTGCGTGGGACTAGCATTACAATTCGTCGATTGTGTAACCAAGCTTCTTCACGCAAGGCCAGTGGTACCCGGGTCGTCTTCCCCGCACCCGGAGCAGCGACCAACACTGCGTTTGTCTCTTTGCGCAGCGTGTTTACCAGCTCTGGCAATACTTCATTTATCGGCAATGCATTCATGTTTTCACCTCATACGAGCAATCATCCCTATTCATCATACATGATACAGGGATGTAGGTTGAGTGTGGATCGCAAACAAAAATGACTGAATAATCATTCAATAGTATAATGATTCCATCACTATGGGAGGTGTGCGGTATGATTCACATTCATCATCATGAAGACGTGGCATGTCTAGAAGGGAGTGTTCGCGTAGGGGATTGGGAATCAGGGATTACTGTTTATGTGACGGATGGCATGCTGGTTGATACTGGCCCGAAAGTACTCGAGCAAGCTCTCGTTCACCGGTTTCAGGAAGCCTCGTTTGATTCGGTCGTACTGACGCACAGCCATGAAGACCATGTCGGTACCGCCGCGTGGATTGCCCAGCATAAACAGGTCCCTCTTTTCATTCACGAAAAAGGAGTGGACATTTGCTCCCAAAAAGCACAGTACCCTTTCTACCGAAAGCTTACTTGGGGGATTCGTGATCCGTTTGTGGCCCAACCTTTGGGTGACGTCCATCACTCTCGCTCCATCGAATGGAAAGTGCTTGATACCCCCGGTCATGCCCATGACCATATAGCCTTATTGGACGAAAGGACCGGTCGCTTGTTCTGTGGCGATCTTTTTATGGGTGTGAAAACGAAGGTCATATTACGAGAAGAATCGATCCCCACCTTGATGAATTCCCTTCGTACGGTTCTCGCTTGTGACTTCCAATCGATCTTTTGCGCCCATTCCGGATATCATCCAGACGGGAAAACACGCTTGCAACAAAAGCTGGAGCATTTGGAGAATCTGTCTGGGGAAATCCTGCATTTGCATAGCCAAGGGCTTTCTCCCCATGAAATAAACAAGCAACTGTTTCCTTCTAAACCGCCAATCATTACGGCTTCGTCTGGCGAGTTTGACTCGTTGCATATCGTCACATCTGTTCTTGCAGAACACCTTCCTTTTCCAGCATCGGATAGTATACTAGGAGGATAATCCTTACCATTTCATAGAAAAAAGAGAGGAGAACATATGAAAGTCATCACGGTGTTACTTGCACTCATTCTGGGATTATCTAGTATTTATCCTGCGGTTTCTCATGCTGCACCGAAATTTAATGATGTCGATCCAAAGAAATACGGCTGGGCCATGAATTCGATCTCCTTCATGGTAGATAAGGGTGTGGTGAGCGGTTATCCTGACGGTCGCTTCCAGCCTGAAAGATTAGTCGACAAGGCAGAAATGACAGTCATGATCTATCGCCTGTTTGATCGTTACAGACCGTACAAAGCTAACCAAAAGACAGATTATGGCGATTATCACATCGAGAAATTTGCCGACGTGCCTAAAAATCACTGGGCGTACACAGAGATTAGCTCAATTGTCACAAGAGACTGGTGGAACGCTGTCCGCTATTCGTCCCATGGCTACTTTTATTTCCCAGACACGAAACTAAATCGAATTGGTGCGGCAAACGTCCTGCCCGTCTTTATGTTAGAAAACCAAGACATTCCAGCGGCAGAGGTCTTACAAATCCTTTCTGGCATGCGGGATATTCCCATCGTCTTGAGTCAGTATTCGCTTGACCCAAACTCGCCTGAAGACTTTTTCCAGGAGGATGGTCGGTACAACGAAGATGGGAGAGACCAAACGAACATCCTGTATCCGCTTCTCTTTGGCCAAGAGGGCGATGAAATATTGTTTACGGATGACTACAGTGGAATCCTAGGAACCAACCTCGCCCTCTTGCAAAAAACAGGGATCATGACTGCATGGAACGGCAAGTTCGAGGGTGCAGAAATGCTGACTCGCGCGGAAGCTGTCACTATTTTGCACAGATTTTATAACTATTTGAAGCAAACAGGGACACTCAGCCAATACTCGAGCAAATGAAAAACCTCCATCCCGGAGGTTTTTTTGCGAATCCTTATTCTTTGTCGATCGGATTGCTGATACGATCATCATACGGATCGAAATAAATATGTCCATTGGAGCTAATCACGGCGTAATTCACTTCCGCGACGCTCAAGCCTTTTTTGCCCACCTGCGAGAGTAGCCACTCGATGGTTAAGTTATGTTGGCGTAAATTGCTCTGGATGATTTGGCCATCCATGATCAATTCAATCGGGAATGCCTGCCTATTCCCCGTTTTCAGCTTTAAGTCTCCGCGTGTGACAGGCAGAAACTGCGGTTTTCGCAGGACCGATACCTCTCCATTCAACTCCAGCACAGCATATTGAACTTCTTCGATATTAAAAATGTTTCTCTCCCTCAGCTCTTGATTCAGCGTATCCAACGTCAGCTTCAGCTTGCGCATGTTATCTTCGAGAATTCTTCCATCCTGGATGATCACCGTCGGCTGGCCCGAAAACCATTTTCGCATCTTCCGGTTTTTCAGGGAGAGGATCATCAACACATAGGCGATACCACCAAAAGTGAGTAGCGTTACGAGCATGTGCGATATTTTGGCCATGTTGTTAAAGGCAAGATTTGCTGTCAGCGCCCCCAAAGTAATTGCCGCGACAAAGTCGTGATACGTCATTTGCGCAATCGTCTGCTTGCCCAACATCCTTGTAATGATCATCATGATAGCAAAAGCCAGCACTGCTCTCGCAACCGTTTCCACAATAGACTCCATGCTCCACCCCGAGGATGACGAAATTTGCACCACACCCCAATTATAGCCATGTTTATCATTGGAAAACCTGTCATGACTGCTTGGGCATACAGACTTTTTCTACAAAATCTTCTACAATAGAAAAAATCATACCTGTAGAAAGGAATGAAGTGATATGGCGATCAAAAAACTGGAGCATGTGGGCTTGATGGTAAAAGATTTGGACGCCTCGGTTGCCTTTTACACCGAAGTGATTGGGATGGAGCTCAAAGGAAAGCTCGCTCATTCTAACGGAGTCATTACCCTTGCTTTTCTTGGATTTCCGGGAAGCACAGAGACCGAGCTGGAGCTCATTCACGGATATAGCGATTCGCTGCCGATAGAGGGCAAGGTCCACCACCTTGCGTTTGCTGTGGACAACCTCGAAGTTGAAATCGACCGTTTGAAGCAGCTACATGTATCCTTTATCGATCAGGAAATAACCACCTTGCCGAACGGTTCGCGTTATATGTTCTTCAAAGGTCCGGATGGGGAATGGCTGGAGCTGTTTGAAAGCACAAGAAGGTAGAGGGAAAAGTTTCGCCTTCTCCTTCTACTCCACTTTGATCTCTTTTCTACGTCCCATATACCACTGATAAAACCCTTCTGCCAACTCTATCGGCACATCTGTTACCCCTTTATGACTCACTGGTTTGGCGCGATTGACCGTTTTGATCGAAGCAAGTCCTAGCTGCTTTTGCAGGAGGCCTCTTTTGACGTTGACCTCTATGATCTTCTCTCGTTTTGACACAAATAAAGTCGTAGTTAGGCTCCCTGTTTGGAACTGAATAAAGTGATCATTCAAGGTGTATCGCGTGTTGGTAAATTCAATGACCTCGAAGACCAGGACGAGCAGTGTCAACGCAATGGATATAACCCACCACGCTTGCTCCCACCCCCAAATATTTGGCTTGAAGTAGTAAAGCGCGCCAGTGCCTATGATCCAAATCCAGCTCGATCTGAGCAAGCGAACCCATAACGATTTTTGAGGGAGGCTCGTCATTTCTTCCGTCACTTCATACGCGGGCAATATTTCTGAGATCATCTCATACGCCCGTTTTACCGGTAAAAATGGATATAGTGAGCTGACATCCTGTTTATCTTTATCCGAATCACTATCCCCGCCGACAACAGTCAGCTTGACTTCGGCGAGACCCAACATGCGCTTTAACAAGGATTGTTTGATTTTAATCGCTTGTACTCTCTCTTTTGCGATCGAAAAAGCTGTTTCTTCGATGACTCCTTTGGCAATGTAAATCCGTTCGTGATCGGACGAAATCTCATATTTTCCGTAACGAAAATAGGTCGTGACCATGCCAAATACGATGGAGAGGACGAGAAGTCCAACGGCTGTGAGCGTGATCCATGTCCACGAGCTCGTAATAAGCGAATAAATACCTACTACCTGCTCCTCCACGTCGATATATTCGGTGAGCTTGAAATACGCCCATACCAGTAACGTAATCATCCCGAGGAAGCTGAGAGAAGTGAAGGAAGCCTTGATAATCTCTTTTTTCGTTGGTGTAAAGTGAATGGTTCGCTCAGGAGTTGTATATTGTGTACCGATTTCCTCATGAGAGGTCGTGTCTTCTTCTTTCCCTTCAGCTTCCGGCTCTCTTACTAATCGCACTGCCTGTTTCGCGTAAGACTCCAGGCGATCCGCTTCGTCCAAAGAAATCACGGCGAATTCCACAGTAGAATCATCGCCAACCATCCCTGTCTCAAACCGAATGGAAGTCACTTTACAAATCCGGTGCAGCAAGGTCGTATGTCGATTGACGTTTTGGATTTTGGTAAAGGGGATCGTTTGCTTTTTCTTCGTAAAAATTCCTTCGTAAAGATGGAAAGACGTATCATCTAGCCTATACTTGTACGAAACCCATTTCAAAACCAGATAGACCAGCATCCCTGCTATATAGATGTAAAACACAATTCGCCCGTACGTAATGAATGCGTTCGTCGAGTCATAATTGAACACAAACAAAATCAACGCAGGAAAAAACAGATGCTTTACTTGGATAATGAGATCAAAAAGGATATTTAGTGGATGGTATCGTTTTGCTTCCATCACTACTCCACTTCCTTTAATTTGGCGTAGTGAGCAATCTGTTCTCTTAATTGAGAAGCGACATCTCCCGGCAGTCCTGGAATCTCGTGCGAGGAGCCCATTGTTTTTATCGAGATAGTGTACAGCCCGTACCTTCGTAAAATCGGTCCTTGTTTGGTTGAGACTGCTTGGATTTTCGTCATGGGGACAAGGAAATGTCTCTCTATGATCACCCCGAATTTCATTTGCAGGAAGTCTTCGTCGATATCATACCGCCAGCTTTTATATAAAAAATACGGCTCGACAAAAGACCAAATCGTCGCGATCACACCGATAACGAGCAATCCGTGCAGACTCCATCCGATCCATTCCTTCCATACAAAACGGTTATCTAGATAATAAAGTACGGCCAAAATAACAAGTCCGATTACAGCTGTAATCCCCTCGGTAATAAGCTGTACCTTGAACGCATCCTTGGACAAGCTCTTCTGCGGTGCGTTAATTGGAGATGGCATATTATCACTCCTGTATGTTAATTACGCTATCAATTCGCTCTTTATTTCATACGTAAAACAATCCGCCCGGTTTCTACGGACGAATCGTCAATTTTTCATGCAGCAAACGAATACTCTTATGCCGTTCGAATCATACTAAATAATGGAGAAAACGCCTTGTAAAAATTATCACATTATAATCATTATAAAAAACTTGACTTACTGAATCATTTATTAAATAATAATCATTGTAAATTATATTCAAGCATGCCTCGTAACGCATGTCCTGAATATGTACTATACAAAAACCATATAAAGGAGCTAACACTATGTCACTCATCGGAACTGAAGTATTGCCGTTTAAAGCACAAGCATTCCAAAAAGGTAAATTCCTCGAAGTAACAGAAGCAAACTTCAAAGGTCAATGGAGCGTAGTATGCTTCTACCCAGCAGACTTTACTTTCGTTTGCCCTACTGAACTCGAAGATCTGCAAAACCAATATGCAACTTTGAAAGAACTCGGTGTTGAAGTATACTCCGTTTCTACAGATACTCACTTCACTCATAAAGCATGGCACGCAAGCTCTGAAGCAATCGGTAAAGTAGAATACATCATGATCGGCGATCCTTCCCATGTTATCTCCCGCAACTTCGATGTATTGATCGAAGCTGAAGGTCTGGCAGATCGCGGTACCTTCATCATCGACCCAGACGGTGTAGTTCAAGCTGTTGAGATTACTGCAGGTGGCATTGGCCGTGATGCAAGTGCTCTGATCAACAAAATCAAAGCAGCACAATACGTTCGCAACAATCCAGGTGAAGTTTGCCCAGCAAAATGGCAAGAAGGTGGCAAAACACTGAAACCAAGCCTTGATCTCGTAGGCAAAATTTAAGGTGTGATATAAAATGGCCCTTGACCAAGAAATCAAAGCGCAACTAGAACAATATCTCGAGCTCTTGGAAGGCGATATTGTACTCAAAGTCAGTGCAGGCACCGATGAGGCATCTTCTGAGATGCTTGCACTGATTGATGAGTTAGCCAGCATGTCTTTGAGGATCAGTGTGGAGAAAGCAGAACTAACTCGCACACCTAGCTTTAGCGTAAACCGTGTCGGTGAAGATACTGGCGTCGTTTTTGCTGGTACTCCACTGGGTCACGAATTTACTTCCTTGGTATTGGCTCTCTTGCAAGTTAGCGGAAGAGCTCCAAAGGTCGAGCAAAGTGTCATTGATCAAATCAAAGACCTTCGTGGTGAATATAAGTTCGAAACTTACATCAGCTTGAGTTGCCACAATTGTCCAGATGTTGTCCAAGCTCTGAACTTGATGAGTATCTTCAATCCTGGTATTACTCATACAATGATTGACGGTGCCGTATTCAAGGACGAGGTAGAGAGCAAAAACGTGATGGCTGTGCCAAGCGTTTTCCTCAATGGTGAATTTTTCGAAAGCGGTCGTATGACAGTGGAAGAAATTCTTGCCAAGCTGGGTTCTGCTCCAGACGCATCCGAGTTTGACAATAAAGACCCTTATGATGTGCTTGTTGTCGGCGGTGGCCCAGCAGGTGCTAGTGCGGCGATCTATGCAGCACGCAAAGGGATTCGTACTGGTCTCGTTGCTGAACGCCTTGGCGGTCAAGTCAATGACACATTGGGCATTGAGAACTTCATCAGTGTGAAATACATTGAAGGTCCTCAGCTCGCTGCCAACTTGGAGAAGCAAGTAAAAGAGTATGGCATTGATGTCATGAAGCTGCAACGTGCCAAGCGTTTAGAGAAGAAGGATTTAATCGAAATTGAACTTGAAAACGGCGCTGTTCTGAAGAGTAAGACAGTCATCTTGTCGACAGGTGCTCGTTGGCGGAATCTGGGTGTACCAGGTGAAGCAGAGTTCAAGAACAAAGGTGTAGCTTATTGCCCTCACTGCGATGGTCCTTTGTTCATAGGCAAAGATGTTGCAGTTGTTGGTGGCGGTAATTCAGGTGTGGAAGCAGCGATTGATCTCGCAGGTATTGTGAAACATGTAACGGTTCTGGAATTCTCGCCAGAACTGAAAGCTGACGCGGTATTGCAAGATCGTCTTTACAGTCTGCCAAATGTCACTGTACTCAAAAACGTTCAAACCAAAGAAATTACGGGTACTGATAAAGTAAACGGCATTTCTTACATCGAACGTGAGACAGGCGAAACCAAGCACATTGAATTGCAAGGTGTGTTTGTACAGATCGGTCTGGTACCGAATACAGATTGGTTGGGCGAAACGATTGAGCGCACTCGCTTTGGTGAGATCGTGGTAGACAGCCATGGTTCTACAAACATCCCTGGTGTTTTTGCAGCCGGTGATTGCACGAATAGTGCTTATAAACAGATCATCATTTCGATGGGATCTGGTGCTACTGCGGCTTTGGGAGCTTTCGATTATCTCATCCGCAACTAAAAACAAAGCCACTCCTTAACAAGGGAGTGGCTTTGTTCATTTATTCGGTTATTGGGTACCCACGTTGATAAACGGAGCAGCTCCACCCGTTACGTTAGGCAGCTTTCCATCCCATTTGCGGATCGCTTCGAGTTGCGCCTCAATCTGTCTGAGCTGAATCAGCTCTGGCGTAACCTCTTGCTTTTGCAGCCGCAGCGCTTGTGCCTGTGCTTCTGCTCTCGTAATTTCTTGCTCTTTCTCGATCTTGATCCGCTCCAGATCCAGCTTCGATTTGAGCGCTTGCTGCTCGGCTACCTGCTTGGATTCAATGGCGCGGTTGAATTCATCACTGAAAGTAAACTCGCGAATATTGATTTCGTCGAGGATGATGTTATAGTTTGACAGCTTTTTATGCAGAACTTCTTTTACCTTTTGGCTGACCTCGGAACGCTTGGATACCAGTTCTTCTGCTGTGTATTGAGCGGTCACGGCTTTAAATGATTCGGCAATGGCAGGATCAACAATTCGGCTACTGTACTCCAATCCCACTTGCTGATACAGTTTGTTGACACTTTCTGCATCCAAATGATGGTTAACAGCAATTGTCGTAGATACGGTTTGCAGGTCACGTGAAGCAGACGTCTGGCTCATTTCTGATTTTTGTACCCGCACTTCCATCGGCACCACGGTTTGGATGAACGGAATTTTAAAATGCATACCCTCTTGCAGCACTTTTGGCTGTACCGCTCCCAGTTGCAGCACAACTCCACTGTGCCCTGCGGAAATAATCGTAAAAGATTGCGTGCCAAGCAAGACCAACGCGACCAGTATCACAATCGTGGCGATCAGCTTTCCTCCTGCTTGAAAGGGACTCATTTTTACAACATTTTTGTCGCTCATACTCGTCCTCCCTCTATCTATACATGCTCATTCATTTATACGAGGGAGTGGGCTATAAGTTTCAAGAAATTTATGAAAAATACATGTCATGAGCGCTCTGCTTTCGATGCTTCTAAAAGAACTTGTGCCATACGCTCTGCCTCGATTTTGCATAGCTCAAATTCAACTTCACCAGATACATGCGAAATCAATTGAATTACATCCTCACACCCGTGATTGCATATTAAAAACTGTCCCCACCGCACTTCCGATCGTGGTACCTTGCGGGCGGAAAAGCCGCTTTGAAAGCCACCAAGACTCATGTCATTGCATCTCCTATCCGAAAAACAAATCTACAATATTCATCGTTGACGAAGAATTTTGTTTATACATTTCACTATAACCGCAATTCACGCAACTGATTACATCATATACCTGATACTGAACATTCAACATGCGCGATAAGCCACCGCCTGTAGCTGACATCTGTGTCACAGTTGTACGCGTGCAGCCGCATTTTATACATCCTCTGCGTCCACTGTTCCGATCTGACGAAGCTCTCTCTTGCCTTGTACACCTGCACTGGTTGTTTTGATCCAGATTTTCGTTGCATATTCCGCATGCTCCCAACATCTTACCACCTCAACTCATTCGATTATCCACAGCCCCCTCATCATACCCTTTATTTGGAAAGGGGGGCAAAGAAGATTGTTGAAGGATCTCCCCTTTCTCACTACTATAGAGACAAGAAGGGAGATGATTCATATGCTACACCCTTATGTACGAAGAGCTGATTACGGCTCTGAGCAAAGAGTTCCCCTTTCTCTTGGTTCAGAGCCTTCCCGCTATTGAGTTGAGGATCTCTTTGCTCATCTATATACGCACATCACGCTATATAGACAGGAGCAAAGCATATGAAATACAAAAATGCACAAGACCTATTGCCAGACGATCTGCTGCGGCAGGTTCAGCATTATGTACAAGGAAGTTACTTGTACATCCCGATCCACCATGAAAATAAACGACAATGGGGCGCTTCCACAGACACAAAGCAATGGCTAAGCGAGCGCAATCAAGCGATTTGGCAGGCCTATCGCGAAGGGGCTTCTGTCAAAATGCTCGCCGAGAAACATTACTTGACCGAACACAGTATTCGGCGCATTATTCGTGGACATAAATGAGACAGAGAAAAGGTCGACCGTGTGTCTGTTCCCCAATTGCGTTACACTCCTTTTTAATCAGTCAGGAGGGACAACGTATGAACCAGATTCACTTTCTCGACATCTCTTTTATGTACAACGAGCGACAACAGGTCATTACTCCTGTGCTGTTGCAGGATGAGCATGAAATAATCCTTGTGGACTGTGGTTATCCGGACTTTTTGCCACTGCTTCAGGAGGCCGCACACAAGCAGCAGCTTACGCTCGATGCCCTTACGAAGGTCATTGTGACGCATCACGATATGGATCACATCGGTTCTTTGGCAGCGTTAAAAAGAACTTATCCGCACCTCGAAATCATCGCCTACGAATCCGAAGCACCATACATCGCTGGACAAAAAACATCTTTGCGATTGGAGCAGGCGCAAGCAACACTGGACCATCTGTCGTCGGGTGAAAAGCAGGATGCTAAGGAATTTATTCGCTTTTTGCAGTCCATCGAGCCCACTGCGGTTGATCGAACCGTAACGAATCACGAACGCCTGCCTTGGTGTGGCGGCATCGAGATCATTCACACATCTGGACATATGCCGGGACATATTTCGTTGTATTTGATCGCAAGCAAAACGCTGATTGCCGGAGATGCTGTTGTGATCGAGAACGGTAGACTCGAAATCGCCAATCCGTCCTATACGCTGGATATGCAGGAAGCAATTCGCTCTGTCCGCCGCTTGCTTGATTATGACATCCAGCAGTTGATTTGCTATCACGGTGGAGCGTTTCAGGGGGACGTCAAGCAAGCGCTGCGGGAACTGCTCCAAGTCTACGCCCCGACCCAGGAGGTTTTGAACGGATGAAACAGAACAAATACGATGAGCAAGGTTTTTTCACCACATACAGTCAAATGGCTCGTTCGGTTGAGGGACTGAACGCCGCGGGAGAATGGCACGCGTTCCGGGAGCTACTGCCTTCCCTGCGCGAGAAAAAAGTCCTCGATCTAGGCTGTGGCTTCGGCTGGCACTGCCGATATGCGCGTGAGCAGCAGGCCCGCTCCGTGGTGGGTGTCGACCTTTCCGAAAAAATGCTGGCTCGTGCCAGAGAGACGACAACTGATCCTGCCATCGAGTATCTGCGTCTTCCGATTGAAGACATTGATTTTTCTCCAGCGGAATTCGACGTCGTCATCAGCTCCTTGGCCATCCATTATGTGGAGCGCTTTGACCTGCTTTGCCAACGTATCTATCACTGTCTTGCTCCTGGAGGTTCCTTCGTTTTCTCCGTGGAGCATCCCGTCTTCACTGCTCTCCCTGAACAGGACTGGCATTACGGACCCGGGGGCGAACGATTGCACTGGCCAGTGGACAACTATCAGCAGGAAGGCATCCGGCAAACCACTTTTCTGGATCATGAAGTCGTCAAGTATCACCGAACGTTTTCGAGCTATATGAACGATCTCCTTGCTGCCGGATTTCACCTAACAAAAGTAGCTGAACCTGGTCCTCCTGAAGAAATGCTGGATATACCCGGGATGCGAGACGAAATCCGTCGGCCGATATTCTTGTTGATCGCCGCCAGCAAACAAGCATCCTAACCAATAAAAAAAGCACCCGGTCCTCCACGTCATTTCCGTGTTTGGACGGGGTGCTCTCTTATTCCCCAGCAGCCTCCAGATTTTTAAACTGGTTGTAAAACAGTTGATAATAGGTACCTTTCTGCTCGATAAGTTCATCGTGACTGCCTTTTTCCACGATCTCTCCCCGATCCACAACCATAATTGTGTCGGCATCCCGAATTGTATTAAGTCTGTGTGCAATCACAAAGCTCGTACGCCCCTCCATAATAGTGAGGAGCGCATCCTGAATATTCAGCTCTGTCCGTGTATCGATGCTGCTTGTCGCTTCGTCGAGTATGAGCAGCGACGGCTTGGCGAGTATGACACGGGCAATCGCCAAAAGTTGGCGTTGTCCCTGACTCAGGTTGCCCCCATTTTCCGTCAGCATCGTATCATAACGCATCGGGAGCCGATTGATGAACACGTCCGCATTCGCCATTTTCGCAGCGGCTACTACCTCGGTATCTGTAGCATCCGGCTTGCCGTACATAATATTTTCCTTGATGGTACCGGAAAACAAGTACGTATCCTGCAAAACAAAGCCAAAGCTGCGCCGCAAGCTGTCCCGGGAATACTCTCGAATGTCTTTTCCATCCAAATATATCGTTCCTGAGGTCACATCGTAAAACCGCGTGAGCAAATTCACAATGGTGGTCTTGCCTGCACCCGTTGGTCCGACTAACGCGATGGTGCTGCCTGCCTGTGCCTCGAAGCTGATATTTTTCAAAATCAATTGATCTGGACGATAGCCGAAGCTGACCTGATCAAAAACGACGTGACCCTTGGGCTGTGCAAGCACAGTTGCACCCGGTGAATCCAATGGCTCCTCTTGTTCATCCAATACTTCAAACACCCTCTCCGCCCCAGCAACACCGGATTGAAGCACATTGAAAATGTTCGCGAGGTCGTTTAGCGGACGGACAAACTGTCGGGAATAACTGAGAAAGCTCGCAATCACACCTACTGTAATCAATCCTTTTACAGCGAGAACCCCTCCGACAATCGCCACCATGGCAAAGCCGAGGTTGTTAATCACGTTCATGATCGGCATGAGAAAGCCTGTCCATACCTGTGCCTTCATCCCGATCTTGCAGAGCCGGTCATTGATCGTCGTAAAGTCCTCAATGGCTTTTTGCTCATAATTGAAGGCCTGCACCACCTGTATGCCTGAAATCGTCTCTTCAATATGCCCGTTCAGCTTGCCCAGCTCCATCTGCTGATTTTTGAACAGTACGCTCGTTCGTTTGGCAATCGAGCGTGTGAGCAGGAACACGAGTGGCACCGTGATCAGGCATGCGAGTGTCAGGATCGGAGACAAGACGAGCATCATCACCAGCGAACCGAGGATCACGATCCCTCCTGACATCAACTGCGTTGTGGATTGAGAGATGGAGTTGCTGACGTTGTCGATATCATTCGTGAGCCTGCTCATTAACTCCCCGTGCGTACGCTCATCGAAATAAGCAATCGGCAGCTTTTGCAGCTTGTCAAAAAGGGCTTGCCTCAGATTCGTGACGATCCGTTGCGAGATGCCTGCCATCAACCAGCTTTGCAAAAACGTCAGTGCCCCATCCAAAATGTACGAGCCGAGCAGAGCAAGAATGATGATAGACAAAAAGCTAAGAGCTTCCTCGCCACCTGTCATCGCATCAATCGACTTTCCGATCAAATAAGGCGCAGACAGCATGAGTAGTGCATCGACAAAAACAATGACAAATACAATCGGCAGCAGCTTTTTTTCTTTCCCAAAAGCTTGCCAGAGCCTTTTTAGCGTACCTGAAAAATTTTTGGGCTTACTCACTGGACCTCTGGTAGCACCATGTCCAAAGCCTCGGCCAGGTCTCGGTGAAAATACTGGTTGTTGCTTCTGTTGACTCACCTTACTTCACCTCCCGGCCGATTTGTGACTGAAAGATTTCCTGATATATGTGGCAAGAGGTCATCAGTTCGTCATGCGTACCGATGCCAGCGACTTCGCCATTGTCGAGCACGATGATTTTATCCGCATCCATGACAGACGTAATCCGCTGTGCGATCAAGATGCAGGTAAGACCAGCCGCATAGGCTCGAAGCGCATCCTTAATCTTCTCTTCTGTCGCCACATCTACCGCGCTTGTACTGTCGTCGAGAATGAGGATTTCCGGCTTTTTCACCAAGGCTCTAGCTATGGAAATACGCTGCTTCTGTCCTCCAGAAAAGTTGACTCCTCCCTGCCCTACGCGTGTCTCATAGCCTTCAGGAGTGGCGGAGATGAACTCGTGAGCCTGCGCCATACGCGCCGCTTGCTCGACCTCCTCGTGGGTTGCCTCTGCCTTGCCCCAACGAATGTTTTCCATTACCGTGCCTGTAAACAGCATTGTTTTTTGCGGCACAATCGCCATTTTTTCACGCAACCGCTTGGGCTCGATGTCTCGTACATCCATGCCATCTACCCGAATCGTGCCTTCCGTTACATCATAAAACCTTGGAATCAAGCCAACCAAACTGCTTTTTCCAGCGCCTGTCGACCCGATAATCCCGACAGTCTCCCCAGGCAGACAAGTAAACGAAATCTGCTTGAGTACCGGCAGTCCGCCCCCACCGTCATACGAGAAGCTGACCTGCTCGAAGTCGATGCGTCCCTTTTTGCCTGGAAGCTCGTGAGGTTGTTCCTCTTTCCAGCTCATTTGGTTTTCCTCAGCAAATACTTCTCCGATGCGTCCGGCTGATGCCTTGGCCCGCACAAACATGTTAAATACCAAGGAAATCATCATGAGTGAAAACAAAATTTGCGTCATGTAGTTCGTAAACGCGATGATATGACCGACTTCGATGCTACCTTGTTCTACGCCAAGCCCCCCAAGCCAGAGGACCGCGACAATTCCGAGGTTCATCGTCAGCATGATCGCTGGACTGAAGATGGACATTACCCGCGTAGCCGATACTGATTTGGATTGCAGCTCTTCGTTTGCCCGTGTAAATTTGCCACGTTCAAAATCAAAACGATTGAATGCCTTAACGACTCGTACGCCAGATAAATACTCACGCATCGCACCGTTCACTCTGTCGAGCGCCTGCTGTACTTTCAGAAAGAACGGGAAACCGATTTTCATGTTCAAGAGAATAAATAGGCCCACAATGGGCACAACGATTCCGAGAATCACAGCCAAATTCACGTTTAATTGGGTTGCCATAAACAACCCGCCAATGCACATCAACGGCGCCTTGACGAATATTCGCATCATGCCGTTCACAAACATCTGCACTTGATTGACGTCATTGGTCAGGCGTGTCACGAGCGAGGCTCTGTCGAACTTGTTCAAGTTTTCAAAGGATAAGGACTGCACTTTTGAAAACAAATCTGCGCGTAGCTGCGCACCAAAGTTTTGCGAAACGTATGTGGCCAGCACATTGCGGATCGATGCCGCGACTGCCCCCAACGCCGTGACGAGCAGCATCAGCCCGCCTGTCTTGAGCACGTAGTCCATATCCCGGTTTGCTACACCCGTATCGATGATGTGCGACAGGATCGTCGGCTGCAAAAGATCACATACCGCCTCTAAAGCCAAGAAAAACATGGAAATCCCGGCGACTACGCCGTATTTTTTTATGTATGTTAAGTAGAAGCGCATCCGTTCACCCCATCTGTGTTCTTACGTACAAGATAACGCTTAGCTAGCGAAATGTCACGAGTGATTGTCAAAATGAAAGTGTGGGACTTACAGGTTTTTCCTATCATCTTCGTCGAAATGATAGGCGATAGATTTTTCGTCGAATGGGAGATGAAATGATGGTTCAATCACTGTTAAAAGGCATGGAAGGGGTTTTTATACCTGTGACGGACCCGCGTGCCTCTGCAAAATGGTATGAAGAAAAGCTTGGCTGCAGACCTTTGTTTGTGGAAGAGGAAGCGATTACGATGCGGATTTCCGATGAATCAAGCACGGTGATCTGTCTCGTCCGCGTAGAGAACCATCAGCCGATGACATTTCCGGAAAATCATTTTGGTGTCGGCAAATACTTTAATTTTCTTCCCGCGGACATCGAGGCAGCACATCAACTGCTAACAGAGCGTGGAGTGAGGGTAACCCCGATTGATGGATTTGGGTCTACAAAGGTGCTGACGTTTTTTGACCCAGACGGGAATCCGCTTGGAATGTGCCAGTATTGAATTGAAATTGACAAAAAGGGCAAAAAGCTGGAATCACTTTTTCGATCCCATGCTTTTTGCCCTCATTTCGTATATTTCTTTTATTCCTGTGGAACAGCGCCTTGATCCATATGCAAGAACTCCCACAGATGGCCATCCAAATCTTGAAAGCTCCAGCCGTACATGAAGCCATGGTCAACCGGGTCTTTCGATGGAGTTGCGCCCGCAGCAAATGCTTTGTTTACGATCTCATCGACTTGCGCTCTGCTGTCAGCCGACAACGCAACAATAACCTCGGTGCTTCTGGTTGCATCCGTCAGCTCTTTTTTTGTAAACGTTTGGAAAAACTCTTCGACGAGCAGCATGGCAAAAATGTTTTCGCCGATCACCAGGCATGCTGCATTTTGATCTGTAAATTGCGGGTTAAATTCATAGCCGATCGCCGTAAAGAAGTCGATCGATTTGTTGAGGTCCTTCACCGGTAAATTGACGAAAATTTGTTTGGATTGCAAAGCCATGTGTACTTCCTCCTCGGGTTTGTTTTTCCTTGATGTCTATATCCTATCATTACCGATTACCCGAGGCTTCTTATAGATTGCTATTTTACCATGTAGGTATGTGGCTTTCCTATTGAGTTTCTGTGCCGATGTACGCTCAGGACGAGACCGAGGACGGCGAAATGAGCCAAAGCAGTCCCTATTCTGCTATAGCTAAGAAAAGGAATGGCAATATCCGCGATTGGCAACATGCCTGTTGACATCAGCAGTGGCCATAAGAAGTACACAGAGAATAAAGGAACGATACTGACAATAAGATGCTTGCCATACGGCTCGTCCACTTCCTTGACGACCCGAGCCAGTCTCATCATAAACAGGGTAATGACTAACAAGATCACGAGTCCCGCAATCCAGCCATAGCTATGGATTAAATACGTGAACTTGAAATCGGAGTCTATATGAGGGAATTCTAAAGGCGCACCGAAGCCCTTTCCCCAAAAACCTGCCGAGCGAATCGCATCCATTGCTACGAGATAATAATAACCGCCTCCTTCAGGATCTTTCATCGGTTGCATCCAGTCCAACAACATATTAAAAGTGTGGTGATCCAATAACCCTGTAGCTACATAAGCACCAGCAGACGTGATGAAAAGGGGAAGCTTTTCTTTCTTAACTGTCTTCGTGTACATCAAGAGTACAACAAAACCAAATAAGTAAAGCTTGAGATTCAAATACTGTTGCGTCATCAGCAAAAAGATAGTGGGCAGCAAAACAAACACAATTAGCTTAGAAGCAGTGCTCCGGAAGCGCCACTCCCTAGTAAGTAGCATACCTGCGACGCTTATGAGAAACAAATACATGGAAATCGTTCCAAAATCAAAAATTCCGAATCGGTTGAAATGCACTATCACCCTTTCATAAACTGTGTATTCATACCAAAAAACAAATAGGAAAACGCCTACAGTTAGCACGTATACATGCAACGAATACGGCAATAGCTTGCGATAGTCTGTAAAAGCCACCACAAGCATCACCCCGATACCCAATAGGGCTGAGAGCCAATACGTGTCCAGCTTGTACTGAAAGTAATTGACCGGAGTTCCATACATCGTCAACAGACCAACAGCTAGAAAAGCCATCACATACACCAGAAGCCTCCACTCCACTTTGGGCTTATAAATCCGATGCAATTGCTTCCCAACCGCAGCAGAATCCCCCATTTGCAAAATGGCTTGCCTCACAGCTTCTTCCTCTTCCACGCCCTCGTCCATCTGCTCATCCATCAAATCAAGCAAGTGACTTTCCAGCTCATCCCGAATTCTGCGATGCATTTCCGTTGCCCGCACATGGCGACATACTTGATCGAGATAGTCGGCAATCAAAGGATGTGTATTCGTCTGCTTCATGCTCTTCCCTCTCCCAGCACCCGATCAATCCCATCGCGGAACGTATGCCACTCGTGCTTTTTCTCCTTCAATTGCCCGCGACCTTCTGCCGTAATCCGATAGTATTTACGCTTCCTGCCATCCTTCTCATCCCAATACGCTTCCACATAACGCTCCGCTTCGAGCGCATGCAGGATTGGATACAGCGTTCCTTCTTTTAACGTAAATAGACCGTTTGACTCTTTCTCAATAGCTTTCGCGATCTCGTACCCGTACATTTCCTTTCGATCCAGCATCGTCAAGATCAGGATCACAGTACTGCCTTTTAAAAGCTCTTTATTGATTTTCATAGTGCCTCCCGATTTAACCGCTAATACCTAGATAAACAATACATCATAAATCTATGTATACAATTCTATCATCCAAATCTTGTAAGATCAACACATACGTGACATTCATCTTTCGAGAAGCGTCTACCTTCTACATACAAAAATGGAAAGAGAAAGTGATTCCACCTATGAAAAAGACCAACTACGTCAACATTCTGTTAGCTCTGAGCCTTACTCTATCAATCGTTCCTTCTGTTGCACATTCCGAAAATGCCATCCGTTCAGACAGACCGGAAACGACAGTACTCAAGTACGTTCCGACAGAAAAAGAGATTCAGGTACCACCTGGACTAACGGAACCATTTTTCGTACCATTTGCAGGCTCGAGTCCGAATGATCCCTATTACAAAGAGTTCAAGCAGAAATGGTTCCCTCATTTTGCCCTTGTTTCTCCTACTGGGAAGGTAATCGATCAGCAGGAAGCGTTATTGTATCCAGGCTACATCAGTCCATTGCAAGACGGGTATGGCTTTTTTCATATTATTACCCACTTTGGTAACAGCTCGTTTATTATTTTCGATCAACAAGGCAATACACAGGAATTAACCACCTATAACGATTACTTCACGCAAATAGACGGAGAGTGGTTTTTGTATTCTCCCACAAGCTATACCTCTTATCTGTACAATGCTTGTACGAAAACATCCAAGCAGATCACGGATGAGGAACTATTTCCAATCTCGAGTGAGCATACGGGAGAAAAAACTTTCGATATTCATCACTACCCTTTTGTCAAACGTAACGTAAAGGATGGCATGGTTTTATCCTACAAATTTGGTTTAAAAGATATGAATGGCAAAATACACGCAAAGCCGTTCTTTGATGAGTACATGGGATACAGCGAAGGATTGCATCGCGTGAAAATAAATGGCATGACCCACTTTATTACGCACGAAGGAAAAGTCGTGCTGAAGCCATCCCGAAATTACAAAGTGGAATCCAACTTCCATTCAGGAGTTTTTATCGTGTCAGGCAAAAAGGACAATGAAGAATTTTACTTATTGATGAATAAAAAGGGGACATTCGCTTCGAAAAAGTATGCCTTTCTGAAAGAGACGAGGGACGGACAGTTTATTGCGGTGTCGAAAACAAAGGACGGGTATTTTTTTCAGAAAATCAATGTGATGGACAAACTGACCACGACTCTTCCTTACAAGCTGGATAAACCAGAGCAGCTCAAGCAATTGAAACAGACTGGCAAACTCTTTCATACAGACACGCAGATCATTGCAGACGTGGCCAATAAGCAACCATTCCCGTTCCCACACAAGCTGCTCACGCCTCCTAGAAAGGAAACCGTTTCTATGGAATATACGGTAGGTGGCAAGAAATATATCGGTACGTTTACGCATGATGGGGCGAAGATATATGCCAGAGAACTGAAATAGTTCCTGGATTAGCTCTGTTCCCTATTCTCTTACACGAAAGGACGTTGTTTCATGGAACCAACCATTCTCATCCGCGAGGAAACACACGTAATTGGTATCACTTTTACGGCGAATGTGACAGAAGACTTGGGCAAAAAGCTCTCCGCTACTACGACGGAAGCTTTGCGAGCTAGAAAAAGCGAGATTCACAATCAGGTTGGTAAGGGCGAATACCTAATCCAAATCTATCCTGACAAAGATGACTTCGATGCAGCGATTGATCCTTTTACCACCCTTATTGGCATCGAAGTTTCCAGCCTCGCCGATATTCCTGAAGGGATGGTCAGTCACACGATTCCTGCGGGGACATTTGCAAAAGTAACCCACAAGGGACCTGAGACAAACTTGGGTGAGACGTATGGTTCTCTTTACGGGTCTTGGCTCTGCGAATCGGGATATGAGTATGCCGGATTTGATTTCGAGTATTGGGACGAACGTTACAAGCCAGAGCAAGAAGACAATGAAATTGATATTTACGTTCCGCTCTTCAAATAAGAGACATAGCGAAAAACCAGGGAATTCTCTCCCTGGTTTTTCTGTTGTTACGATGTGATTATCTACGCACCCACTCCCCTGTCAGAGCATCTACCATATAAAGCGGGGTATCGTGATAATAAATATGATAGACGAGACGCGGCTCTACCCTTCCTGTAGTTGGGTTCTCCATCAGCTTATAGACCAATCGGAATGGACGATGGGTGACGTATACGCTAGTCGCGTCTTCCCGTGACATTGCGTTGCTTTTGTCAGGAAGCGGTTTAGACTCCTCGGCATACGGGGGAATGATTCCGATCACCTGTTTCCTGTCCACATCAAAATGAACCGTATACCCCCCCATAATCGGTACTCCCTGATGGGACTTGAAGAATTGATAGGTTTCGATGTTGCCTTTTTTAGTGGCAGGACCAAGTAGTAGTTCTTTGGTGTCTAACGGAAGGTATTTCTGAAACTGCTTAGCTGCTTCTTGAACGTTATCCTGCTTCGGATGAGGGAGTTTCTCCTCTTTCTCAGGGATAATTCCATACCGATAGTCGAGAATATCGCCTGTTTCTGTCACCACGGTCAGTTCCATTTTTTGTTTAATTCGCGTCTCTATTTTGTACGTATGTACACCTGAGCCTTGATGAACTACGAAGGAAAACGGAGGCTCGAATCCCCACTCCTGAAAAAGTCTATCTGCTTCTTCCATGTCCGGAGCTACCAGCTTTATGCCTCCCGGTTTCACCGGAATTGGCGGCATTTCTATGAGACTGTAATCGGGATGATAGCGTTCTGTGGGGTAAATTTCTCCTGTGATGGCATCGATAAAACCTGAAAATGGAAACTCGTACTGCAATCGCCCTTCTCCCTCTGAATAGAGGAGCCGGGCGCTTTGCCCAAAAATTTGCTCAGCCTGTTTCACTGGCATTGCCTTTTTGGGATCAGGAAAGACCATGCGTGTCGTATCGTCTGTCTGTATCTCTTTTATATGATGCCTGCCCGCCTTGTCTATCGTAAATGTGTATTGGTCTTCCAGAACCGGTATGTTGTTAACCGTCTTGTTCATCACGACATGACCTGTTTCTGTATTGGACAGCATGCCGTTTACCGCATATTGGCTTGCATCTCGACCTGCCAATTCTTGCAGCAGCTTCTTCGCCTGCTCGTATACAGGATGAGCGGGAAGCTGCGGACTACTTGTTGCCGTCATCTGAGGGTCCACGCGTTCGTTTTGCCCCACCCCGGCCATGATGTACAGCCCAAAGCCAGAAGCGATCACGACGGCTGTCATCCCCGCTTTCAACGGATTCATGAACAGCCGTCTCCTCTTGCCGACCCGAATTGTTTCTTCTTCCAGCACTGTACGTAAACTCTGTACAAACTCCTTACGTGGGGGTGTACTTTTTTGCAGAGTCGCTAACCGTTCCAGCATATCTCGTTCATTTTGCCAATCCACTGTACAACTCCCCCTTCTTCGTATGCGTCAGTTTGCCATGCAGCAACTTCAGTGCCCGGTGCATCGTCGTTTTCACATTTGATTCTGAACAACCCAGTATTTCGGCTGTCTCTTTGACGCTGTACTCTTTAATGCCACGCAGAATGACAACCATGCGGTAATGCGGTGGCAGTCCCTTAATCGCGGCAATCAATTCCTGCTCGTCCTCCCGGCTTTCCGCTTCCTGTGCCGGATTCCCTTCCGAGGCTGGCATCACGACAGACAGCCAGTCCCCTGATAACAGCTTTTGCCACTTGCGTTTTCGATAGTAATTCATCGCTGTATGCTTCGCGATCGCAAACAGCCATGTCTTCACGTCAGATCGCTCTTCAAATCGTTCAAGCGATCGAATCACTCGCAAAAAAACCTCCTGCGTCAAATCTTCTGCATCATTCTGACGGCCGGCAAAGTACAGCAAAAATTGATACACATCATGATAATGCCGCTCATAGATGGCCAAGACCTGATGTTTCATTTCTTCATACAAAAAAGCTCCTCCATTCTCTTGCTGTCGGCTGATCGACTACTTTCCTATAGCGAAAATTTTCTCGGATACCAATTAGTGTCTTGAGTAGGAAAAAGGTTACAGCAGAATGTTTGAAAATGTTCAGGAATGCAACAGCGACGGATGGATCGGGTAGCCTATAATTTACATGAGTCCTGCTACTTTCCTGATAACACAAGACGTAAGAACGGAGTGACCTGTATGTATAAACGGCTATTAGCTATCCCGATTGCCGCTTTGCTCCTCGTCCTGGCAGCCTGCGGCAATGGTGGACAAACGGGCGATTCAGCGGCATCGAAACCGACCAGATCGATCAATTACTTGGGCAGCACTTATACAATTCCGGCCAGAACCAAAGATATTGTTTTCGTAGGCTTCCCTGCTTCGTATGAAGACTCTTTCTTGCTGGGAATCCCGCCTGTCGCAGCTACGATGGATAAAAACGGAAAGTTTCCGGCGGAATATCAAGCTATGACCAGAAACGCCAAGCATCTCCCTTATAATATTGCAAATAACCTAGGTGAGCTGGTTGCCCTCGAACCTGACGTCATCATGACAACCGACAAGACCTCCAAGGAAGACTTAGACAAATTGCAAACCGCTGCATCCGTCATTCCCGTCTCTACGAACGGAGCTCATTGGCAAGAAAACTTGCGTCTGCTCGCTGATGTACGTGGAAAAGATGCCAATTTGGATACTTTTGTAGGTAAAGTGAAGCAAAACGCATTGGAACTCCGCGACAAGCTCACTCCACTTCCAGAGAAGAAAGTGCTAACGTTGTGGTTCCAAGAAGGCTCCTTCTACGCCTATCCGAGGGATGAACGGTACAATTACCTGTTATATACAGACTTGGCCCTGCCTGTTCCAGATGTCGTCGCGAATATACAGGAGCGTACCGCACTCTCTATGGATGATTTGGCAAAAGAAGATCCCAACTACTTGTTTGTGATGGTCAACAAAGAAGACCAGCCCGCTTTCAAGCAGTTGCAAGAGCAGCCTGCATGGACAAACCTAAGCGCAGTCAAAGCAGGTCAAATGTACATGAATGCAGTTGAACCAGGATTGGCTGGTGGCACAGCCTACAGCAACCAATCGTTTTTAAATGCGATTCGAAAACAGATGCTAAAGATGAGTGAATAAAAAGATGGGCTTTGCTCATACTATACTCATCGAGCTCGGTGGTGTGTTCTCAATCAGGCTTAGTCCTTTACGGAGGCGATGTGCCATGGATGATTTACACGATCACCTAGTGAGTAAGGGAAACCGTACACTGCTTTAAGCTTCTAACTTCATACTGGAGGTAGATGCGTCGCACGTGATGATCGGTAACACCTCAAAACTAACGAGCTCGATATATGCCGTCTCCTTTATGGGGGCGGTTTTATTTCTTTTAAAATTCGTTTGACGGGCGATAGTGGTGGGGAGGAAACAGGAGAAAACGCTCAGCTTCTTGGGCCACCCCCTGTGGGATTGACTGCCCGGCTCCATGAAAATAGCGAAATTCGCGTCCAAAGTCGTCCATTCAGGGGGTGTCTCAGAGGTGGACGCTAAAAGCTTGTTTCCCTTTTTTTCATTGCGCCTCGGTCGGTGTACCAAAGATCTTCGCTTTTTTCTCCTGTTTCCTCTACGAGCTTTCCGTGTTAAACGATTTTTAAAAGCCTTAAAAGATGGAAGAATGTGTTCAGTTCCGACAGAGAAGAATATTTCCAGACGTAGCGACTTGTGGAGTCCTACCCAGCGGAGAAGGGATTTGCGGGCAAAAGAAACGCAACCGTGCCCATGCTTCGAAGCGCTACCACTTTTGCGTTTCCCCGCAAATCCCTTCGGAGCGGACATTCTTAGCCCTCAGCAGGACGGAGCCTGGAGCCTAGACTGGAAATATTCTTCTCTCTACCGCAGCCTATTTTAGGAACCTTACGTAGTTGCTGTAGTGCTGGGAGGAAACAGGAGAAAACGCTCAGATTCTTGTCCCACCCGCTGGAGGATTGACTGCCCGACTCCATGCAAAAAGCGAAACCGCGTCCAAAGTGGTCCTTTCAGGATGCCTTTTCAGAGGTGGACGCTTAAGGGCGTGTTTCGCTTTTTGCATTCCGTCTCGGTCGGTGTACCAAAGATCTTCGCTTATTTCTCCTGTTTCCTCTACGAGCTTTCCGTGTTAAACGGGTTTTAAAAGCCTTAAAAGATAGAAGAATCGCATTAGTTACGACAGAGAAGAATATTTCCAGACGTAGCGACTTGTGGAGTCCTACCAAGCGGAGAAGGGATTTGCGGGTAAAAGAAACGCAACCGTGCCCGCGCGACAAGCGGCTACCACTTTTGCGTTTCCCCGCTAATCCCTTCGGAGCGGACAGTCTTAGCCCCCAGCAGGACGGAGCCTGGAGCTTAAACTGGAAATATTCTTCTCTCCACCGCGGCCAATACGCAGCCACATAAAAAAAGACCTCTGTCCTAAAACAAAGGTCTTCCCCAAAAACATTATTCACCTAAATCAACGTTATGGTACACCTGCTGCACATCGTCCAAGTCTTCCAAAGCATCGATCAGCTTTTCGAATTGAGCTTGTACATCTTCTGTCAGCGTTACTTCGTTTTGTGGCAGCATGGTCAGTTCAGCTACAGTAAACTCTGTGACGCCGCCATTTTTGAGTGCTTCCCAATCATATATACAACCATAGCAAGTAATAATTGAAAAAGTGGCGTGGTATCTACTTGTAAGTCTAATGCCATTGTATTACTCATCTCCGAGCTACAGTTTAGGAAACCGTTGTTCTATCCTGCTGAGCTACGGGGACAACTATGGTTTGTGGCAAGAGCCTTTTTCTGACGCCTCACCTACTTTCTTATTATATGTAGGTACACATTTTCCGGCAAATACTGTGGTCATTTTCAGCTTCCGGCACGAGACACGGCTTTCTATTGCTTGATCGATTAGCGCTGCTCATAAATGCGGAAATACTCGCCTTCTGACTTGTCCGATGCAAAAGCAGAATAATGGGTGGAGGCCAGATCGGCCAAGTAATACGATTTCCCATCCCCAGCCCATCCAATGATGCGATAGTTATCAAGCCCACCTAAATAGGGGCTAATTTTGCCATCTTGAGGATCACCAAAAGGATAGGTGCACTTCGGAACTTGCTTGCAGGAGCGGATTAACATATAACTATCCCGGGAGCTTGCTGCTCCCATAAAAAACGCCTCTGCAGCAATCTGATGTCCGGCAGGTGACCAGAAGATCTTATACAGGGTATCTTCATAGGACACGGGAGTCTTCATAATCACCTTTTTTCCCTTTTGCAAGTCTAATAAGTATTCTTCCGTATCTGTCCGCATGTAACGGTACTTCATGTCATTGGAGTAAGAGGGAAACTGGGTCATTTTGTGATCGTATTTCAAGCCTGTCGGCACGTCCAGTTCCTTGTATGCAGTTTGAGTTTGGTAAAACAGCTTTTGGGAATTCGGCATCCAGTAGAACTTTTCTTCTGGTTCGAATTCATCCTGCTTCCAAGCATACTGGTCGTTCATCTTCATCTTGAGCGTAGGCAGATGCTGCAGGTACAGATGGGCATTTCCCTTCGTATCAGAAGATTTTTCGTCCTTTCGGGTATAAGCCATGTACTGTTCATCCGGTGAGACGGAGAAATCGAGCACTGGATACTGGGAAACTGGCGGGACAAGCACCGTCTTTTGGCCGTCTGCCAACGTGAGCTTTGCAATGCCTCCATTTTCACGGATGTAGAGTACGTCCTGCTTCGGTGACCATTTGGCAAAGCCGGATAATTGGGTCAGCGTGTGCTTTTGCAAATCGTACAGGAATGGGATTGTAGGATCTGCCTTTGCGTAGCCGATTCGCTCTCCGTACACAAATCTACCCGTTGGCGATATGATGGCCCGATGAATCAAGGGCATCTTCGTCTCGATTTTTTTGAACTTGCCATCTGTTGTCGCTTGATAGAGGACGACGGGGTCTGGCTTACGCGGGTCCAACTTAGCAGGAGTAGGAGCACCAGAAGAAGCACTGATCGGCACAGAGACCAGCAAGATGATCAGTAAAAATGAAGTCAGTAAACGTCGTATCATAGTAGGTCCTCCTAAGTAAATGTTCCATAATTAAGACGCAGATTGTTAACTTTAGTTTCTGCCATATTAATAATAATAAAAAAGTGGGGCAGCCTTGTTGAATCTCCTTACTGGATTGAAAAAGCTTTTACAAAAGAAAAGCAAAAAGCGGCAACCATAAACTCATAAAACTCTTCAACTTCTTTGTTACTAATGTTGGTTTTACATCCTTCAATTCTTTAATATCTTCATTGTCTTACCTAGTAACATCTCGATGCAATCAACCATCGTAGTTTTACCAACACCGTTTGTTTCATCTTCGTTTGACCGTTTTTCACCAAGAATGATATTAACACCATATTCATTAAAATCGTATTGCTTATGTATTTTTTCTTGCCTGAGACTGTAGATATATTTTTGGGCATAAAAGCAAGAACAACTTATCTACATGTAGTTGCTGTAGTGCTTTGAGGAAACAGGAGAAAACGCTCAGCTTCTTGTCCCACCCGCTGGGGGATTCACTGCCTGGCGCAATGAAAAAAAGCGAAACCCGCGTCCAAAGTCGTCCATTCAGGAGGTGTCTCAGAGGTGGACGCTAAAACCTTGTTTCTCTTTTTTTCATTGCGCCTCGGTCGGTGTACCAAAGATCTTCGCTTTTTTCTCCTGGTTCCTCTACGAGCTTTCCATGTTAGACGGGTTTTAAAAGCCTTAAAAGATTGAAGAATGTAATCAGTCACGACAGAGAAGAATATTTCCAGACGTAGCGACTTGTGGAGTCCTACCAAGCGGAGAAGGGATTCGCGGGCAAAAGAAACGCAACGTGCCCACGCGATGAAGCGGCTACCACTTTTGCGTTTCCCCGCGAATCCCTTCGGAGCGGACAGCCTTAGCCCCCAGCAGGACGGAGCCTGGAGCCTAGACTGGAAATATTCTTCTCTTCACCACAGCCACATAAAAAAAGACCTCTGCTTTAAACAAAGGTCTTCTCCATTGAAAACATTATTCACCTAAATCAACGTTATGGTACACCTGCTGCACATCG
This sequence comes from Brevibacillus sp. IT-7CA2, assembly GCF_949767855.1. Taxonomy (NCBI): domain Bacteria; kingdom Bacillati; phylum Bacillota; class Bacilli; order Caryophanales; family Paenibacillaceae; genus Brevibacillus; species Brevibacillus sp. IT-7CA2. Next base: position 466,291 of record NZ_CATKQT010000033.1, on the reverse strand, counting down.
TCCAAGTCTTCCAAAGCATCGATCAGCTTTTCGAATTGAGCTTGTACATCTTCTGTCAGCGTTACTTCGTTTTGTGGCAGCATGGTCAGTTCAGCTACGGTAAACTCTGTGACGCCGCCATTTTTGAGTGCTTCTTGTACAGCGTGGAACTGTTCTGCATCTGCGTAAACAATGACAGCACTATCTTCTTCCAAAATGTCTCGCACGTCTACATCCGCTTCCATCAAGAGTTCCAGCACTTCATCAGAGGATTTGCCTTCAAAGCCAAATACCGCTGTTGGGTCAAACATGTAAGCAACCGAACCGGATACGCCCATGTTACCGCCATTTTTGTTGAAAGCGGCACGCACTTCAGGAGCTGTGCGGTTTACGTTGTTGGTCAGTGCATCCACGATGATCATAGAACCGTTTGGCCCAAAGCCTTCATAGCGCAGATCGCTAAACGTTTCATCAGAGCCGCCCTTTGCTTTATCAATCGCGCGGTCGATAATCGCTTTCGGTACGCTGTACGTTTTAGCACGCTCCAGGACGACCTTCAGAGCACGGTTGGACTCTGGGTCCGGCTCGCCTTGCTTTGCCGCTACGTAAATTTCCTTCCCGAACCTTGCGTAAATACGACTGGTGCTCGCGTCTTTAGAAGCTTTCTTTTCTTTAATATTGTTCCACTTACGACCCATAATCCCACTCTCTTTCAATATGACAGATTAAATATGAATACTCCGGATTCCTTTTGCACACTAGCCTATTATACCTCAATCTGATGAAGGATGTTAAGCAGTGGAAGAATTTAAAAGCACAGCCCCTAATTAGGAGAGCTGTGCTTTGCTTTTACGAATCTTATTTCTTGGTCAATCCTTCGTAAATCGTCTTGATATTCCATTCCATCATTTTGATGTACGTATCGCCATCTTCTCCCGGCTTTCCGAGAGAGTCCGTAAATACTTTCCCGACAATCGGTACACCCGTTTCATTCGATACCATCTCCATGCTACGCGGATCGATACTTGTCTCTACGAACAGAGCCGGGATTTTTTTCGCACGGATCGTATCAACCACCTGTGTGACCTGCTCTGGCGTTCCTTGGTTCTCCGAGTTGATTTCCCAAATGTATGCTGCTTCAAAATCGTACGCTTCGCTGAAATATTTAAACGCTCCCTCGCTCGTCACAAGCAAACGCTGTTCTTTCGGAATCTGGTTGTATTGCTTAACTGCTTCCTCGTGCAGAGCAGTCAGTTGTTCAATGTACTTCTTGGCGTTTTGCTCATACGTTTCCTTGTGCGCTGGGTCCACCTTGATCAAGGCATTTTTTGCATTCTCCGCATACTTGATCCCATTGCGTACATCCAGCCAAGCGTGCGGGTCTTCTTCGCTCTCTTTGCCTTTGGTTGTCAAGTGCTTGGCAGCTACGCCCTCACTGAGTCGGAACACGGGTGCATCAGGACCTGATTTGCCTGCTGTAGTCATGAGATTATTGAACCAAGAGTTACCTGCTTCCAAATTCAGTCCGTTGTAGAAAACCGCATCTGCATCCGTCGTTTTTTGCACGTCAGCAGGCAATGGATCATATTCATGCGGATTGGAGCCAATCGGAGCAAGACTATGGATCTCTACCCGATCTCCCCCAACGTTTTTCACGATGTCATACAGGATGGAATACGTGGTCACGACCTGCAGCTTGTCACTATCTGATTTCGTGGGCTCGTTCGCACTTTGCGGAGCACCACACGCTGCCATTAATACGGTTGATATAAGAAAAACGAAAAACAGATTCCACTTCTTCATGACGATATTCTCCTTTACTTTGAGAGCTCGACTCGTTTTTGCCGAGCTCGGATTGATTTCCATACCACCCCGTGTTTTCGGGAGAAGAGAAAGGCCAGGAAGAAGAACACAGTTGCAACCACGACAATCGTGGCACCAGAGGCCAAATTATAAGTAAAGCTAAAATAAAGGCCGATAACCGAAGACAGCATTCCAAAACCGCCAGCCAAAAAGATCATGATCGACAAACGGTCCGTCAAAAGATAAGCGGTAGCAGCCGGTGTAATCAGCATGGCGACAACCAATACGATTCCTACGGTTTGCAGGGAAGCGACAGTTACCATCGTCAGCAAGGTCATCAGCAAGTAATGAATGAGGTTGTTACGCAAACCGTAGGCAGCCGCAATGGTCGGATCGAACGAAGTCAGTAACAGTTCTTTGAAAAAAGCGTAGACTGTCACGATGACGATGACCCCAATGCCAACCGTCACCCACATGTCTGAAGAACGCACAGCCAATACATTCCCGAACAAAATGTGATACAGATCGGTACTGCTTTTCAGCATCGTAACCATGATGATCCCGATTGCAAAGGCGGACGTGAACAAAATTCCAATCGCCGTGTCGTTCTTGATTCGGCTATTTTGGCTCACGTAGCCAATTCCAACAGCAGTGAGTACACCCGTTAAAACAGCGCCCACGAAGAAATTGATTCCAAAAGCATAGGAGAGGGCCACCCCAGGCAAAACAGCGTGTGAGATGGCATCCCCCATCAAGGACATTCCCCGCAAGATGATAAAGCTACCGATGACGCCGCAGATTAACCCAACCACTACAGATGTAAACAATGCTTTTTGCAAAAACTCATACTGTCCAATTGCCATCAAGAAATCCATTATGCAAGCACCTCGGTCTTTTCGAGAAATGGGAGTTGATAGGAATATGCTCTCGACATGACTTCTCGATTCAGCACTTCATCGACCGTCCCGTACTTGATCAATTCTTTGTTCATTAGAAGAAGCTGATCAAAATACGCATATGCTTTGGACAAGTCATGATGGACGACGACAATCGTTTTGTCCTGAAACTGCAGCTCTTTCAAGATGCGAATGATTGTATCCTCACTCGCCACATCAATTCCCACAAACGGCTCGTCCAGAAGCAGCAGCTCTGGTTTTTGCGCAAGTGCCCTTGCCAGGAAGACACGCTGTTGCTGCCCGCCGGAGAGCTCCCCAATCTGCCTGTCGCGGAAATCCTCTAGCCCTACTTTTCTCAGGCATTCCAGCGCCCACGCTTTTTCCTTTTTTTTCGGAAATTTGAACAGTCCGACACTTGGGTATGTCCCGATCAGCACTGTATCCATGACGGTGATCGGGAATGTCCAATCAATCATGCTCCGCTGTGGTACATAGGCGATTTTCTTCCGGAATTCATTTGTCTCTTTCCCAAAAATCCGCACATTCCCCTTATCTCTCGGAATGAGGTCCAAGAGCGCTTTGATCAGGGTTGACTTCCCTGCCCCATTTGGACCGATGATTCCAACCATGCTCCCTAGTTCAACATCAAACGAAACATTCCGAACAACTTCATTCCCAAAGTAAGAAACATGCAGGTCCCTTACAGCGATAGCAGAATCCATGATTTTTTCCCTCCAAATAATAGCCCGTTATATGATCCCGCCCGAAAAACCGATGGTGAAACGGGTAATTCCTTTATGCACATATGCCTACACACAACAATGTAGTCTTATACCAATAATATTCACCCGAACAAACTAATATGCATTCGTATAAAAAAGTTGCCCTAATGCAAAATTAAATGATTTCCATTACCATGTCAATATATTCTTTTTTCTGAAATACAAAAAAAGTGCAGCTCTTGCTTAAAAAAGCCAATACTTCCAAAATGTTACTATTTCGTTCATAATTAAAAGCTTTTTTTCTATAAAAATAAATAAACATATGTGAAACAACTATAGTTATGTTAATATGAACATTATCTGTTTGATAAAAATCTAAAAATTAAAAACTAACTAAAAATAGAGAGAGGTGGATCGTATGCAGGATCAAAAATTGGAGAGAGGTCTAAAAAACAGACACGTACAACTCATCGCGATCGGTGGAGCAATCGGAACAGGATTATTTTTGGGCGCAGGAAAATCGATTCATTTGGCCGGCCCATCCATCTTATTTGCGTACTTGATTACGGGTATCATCTGCTTTTTAATCATGCGCTCACTCGGGGAGCTCCTCTTGAGCAATTTGGACTACCATTCTTTTGTGGATTTCGTCAAAGACTATTTGGGGAATATGGCCGCATTTGTCACGGGCTGGACTTACTGGTTTTGCTGGATTTCCATCGCCATGGCTGACCTGACAGCGGTTGGTCTGTATACGCAATACTGGTTTCCGGAAATACCGCAGTGGATGCCAGGCTTAATTGCCCTCGTGATTTTGTTAATCATGAACTTGGCTACGGTGAAGCTTTTTGGAGAAATGGAATTTTGGTTCGCGCTCGTAAAGGTCATCGCGATTCTCGCCCTGATTTTTGTCGGCATCTTCATGATCATCAAGGGCTTTTCTACGAATGCAGGTGCGTCCAGCTTCACGAATCTCTGGAGTCATGGCGGTATGTTCCCGAACGGCTTCAATGGGTTCCTTCTCTCCTTCCAAATGGTCGTGTTCGCATTTGTTGGGATCGAGCTCGTCGGTCTGACAGCCGGTGAAACGGAAGACCCAAAACGAGTCATTCCAAAAGCAATTAACCAAATCCCGATTCGGATTTTGATTTTCTACGTTGGCGCACTCATCGTCATCATGAGCATTTATCCTTGGAACGCGATCAACCCGTTGGAGAGTCCATTCGTGCAGGTCTTCGCAGCAATTGGCATTGCAGCCGCTGCCGGTATCGTCAACTTCGTGGTACTGACATCCGCCGCTTCCGCATGTAATAGCGCCATTTTTAGTACAAGCCGGATGGTTTACTCCCTTGCCAAAGAAAAGAATGCACCTGTGCCCCTTACCAAACTGACTGCCAACAAGGTCCCGGCAAATGCACTATTCTTTTCGTCGGTTGTTATCCTTATCGCCGTTGTATTGAATTACGTCATGCCCGAAGGCGTATTTACACTGATCACTAGCGTGTCGACCGTTTGCTTTATCTTTATTTGGGGAATCACCGTCATCTGTCATTTGAAATATCGCAAAACGAGACCAGATTTAGCAAAAGCGAATTCGTTTAAAATGCCGCTCTATCCTTTTGCCAACTACCTGATCCTGGCATTCCTTGCCTTCATTCTGGTCGTCCTTGCACTCGCGGAAGATACACGAGTCGCCTTGTTCATCACACCTGTTTGGTTTATTTTACTCGTCGTGATTTACAAACTGCGGAAAACGAAGACAAATGAAATAGAGGTAGCAGAACACTAAGCAGCGCCTCCTGTTTTCACTTTCAACATCGGTGAAAATGGGAGGTGTTTTATTTTGATCACAAGACCCTTTTTGCACTTTAGGTAGTACATAAACGGAAGATAGGAGACGAAGCCTCTTTTTTCAAATTTTTTATAAAAGAAAACTAGCTTCCTTCCGTTTCGATGTGTACTATATGTAAAAAACCAAATCCAGCATGAGGTGATAGTAAACATGACACAGCAGCATTCGTCCTTTGCAAGACCTCCACTCGCAGATTGCATTCCTGATCTCGTTGCCTTTTCCAGAGGGGAGAAAAAAGCGACCCTCTTCATCCATAACGGCACTCTCGTCAATGTTCTCTCCGGTGAAATCTTGCCGAATATGTCCGTGGCTGTCGTTGGCACCCGTATCGCCTATGTTGGTCCTTTTGTGGAAGGGCTGACGGATGAATCCACCAAGATCATCGATGCAAAAGGAAAGTATATGGCACCAGGACTGTTGGACGGGCACTGTCATATCGAAAGCAGCATGCTGTCCGTGACGCAGTTCGCCCATGCGGTACTGCCGCTCGGAACGACAGGCGGCTTTTTCGATGCGCATGAGATCTCGAATGTTCTCGGTCTACTCGGTTTGCGCATCATGCTGGATGAGGCAAGACAAACACCGATGGCTGCTTACATGCAGGTCGCTTCCTGCGTCCCTTCAACGGATGCTTCTTTTGAAACGGCTGGGGCAGAATTCGGTCCAGCGGAGGTCGCGGAAGCTTTGAGCTGGGGACCAGATATGATCGCACTCGGAGAAGTCATGAATTTCCCTGGTGTCGTGTACGGAGACCCGAAAATGATCGGAGAGATTCAAGCGACACTGCGGGCAGGAAAAGTAGTGGATGGTCACTATACATGGCCGTCAAGTGATCCACGTCTGGCTGCTTATGCCGCTGCGGGTGTAACCGGCTGCCATGAGTGTGTGACCAGCGAAGATGTCGCACAGCGCGTACGCCTCGGCATGTATGCAAAAATGCGCCGCGGCTCTGCGTGGCACGATGTTGCAGCAACGATCAAAGCACACACCGAACAGGGCATTGACTCCCGCCGGATGATGCTCGTGTCTGATGACCGCATCTGTGATTCGTTGAAAGAAGAAGGTCATATGAACTTCATCGTCAGACACGCGATCTCGCAAGGCGTGAAGCCCGTTACTGCCTTCCAGATGGCGACCATCAATACAGCAGAACGGTTCGGAGTCGCAAGAGATGTAGGCTCGATCGCACCGGGTATCATCGCCGATATGATTTTGCTCGACGGAAATCTGGCTGATGTGGATGTCGTGATGACGATCGCACGAGGTGAAGTAGTGGCGGAAAACGGTGAGATGACGCTCGAACTTCCTCCGTTCCCTTACCCTGCGTTTGCTGTCAACTCTGTGAAAATCAAGGCTGAGCTCACTCCATCTGACTTCATCATCAAGACCCCTGTTCCGTCTGGGACGATCAAGACGCGCGTGGCAGTTGTCCGCGAGAATCACGTAGAGACGGACGAAGTGTTTGTCGATGTAGCTGTCGCAAATGGTGAGCTGCAGATTACGCCAGAAAGCACGCTGTGCAAAATGGCTGTTTTCGAACGCCATGGGAAAACTGGCGGTTCAGGCATCGGGATTGTCGGCAATGTCGGATTTGACCAGCCAGCAGCGATTGCCATGACTGTCGCCCATGACTGCCATAACGTTCTTGTCATCGGAAACGACGATGAGCGGATGGCACAAGCAGCCAATGCTGTGATCAGCATGCAAGGCGGTATCGCTGTCGTGACTGGAGACGGCGAAATTGTGGAACTTCCGCTGCGTTTAGCTGGACTGATGTCGACCGAGCCTTATGAAACAGTTGTGCAGCAATCCATGGAGATTAGCCAAGCATTGGTGAAGGCAGGCTGCACGATGAACTACGCCTTTATGACACTGTCTTTGCTTGCTCTGGTCGTCATACCGACCTTGCATATATCGGATACGGGCTTGATTCGCATTTCAGATGCGGGATTTGAGCGAGTATCACTGTTTGTGGAATAACGACGACATCCCCTCTTTTGCGAATGTGCAGAAGAGGGTTTTCTCTTTTCGCTACCCTATTCCTCGACCAACTGAACCACTTTGCATAATTGATAGAAATAGAAAACCCCACGCAATTGTTCGAGATTCATCTGATCCAGATATCGCAGTGTTTCCAAAGCGATGTTTCGCGCCTCTCTCACATCCTCTTCATTCATGTTCGCGATAGCTTCCTTTAGCTCCACAACCGATAAGGAATAGACAGCAGGTCGCAGCGTACGAAGCAGCATGATTTTGCGGATTTGCGAGCGATTGAAGAGACGGTAGCTATTGTTCTCATCGCGGGAAGTCGTAATGAGTCCAACCTTTTCCCAGTGGCGAATGGTTGAGCTGGGCAGTGAAGTCATGGCTGCTACCTCTCCAATCGTCATCCATTCACTGTTTCCAGCTTCCTCCCCCTTACCTGTTCGGCCATCTTCAAGCATCGCCACGTTTCGTTCGGCTAATTGCTTGTCCCTATGTAGATTAGCCTGTACCTCATTCACACGCCACAGAGCAGCCTGCAACTGTCTATCCTGAATCAGTCGCATGACCTGAGCCGTCACTTCCATTCCAAAGCCAGGAGACATGGCTTGAATACATGTAAAATAAGCGACGTGCTCCTCCGTATACTTCCGGTAGCCGCTCGCTAACCGCTCCACAGGCGGAACTAGCCCATGCGCTTCATAATTGCGCAAGGCGCTCGTGCTCAGCTTTAGCTTACGTGCAATATCAATGGGACGCATGGCAACCAGCCCCCTAACCGATTTTCTTTCATAAAGATTAAAGCTTAGTTGTAAAGTTACTTCAATCTAAATCTGCTTTATTCCTTTTATTTTGGGTAAACCTTTTAATTCGCACCAATGTTGTAAGATGAAAGTGACAAGTGGAAGGAGGCGCATTAACCCATGCACAGAGCTGAATTCGAACGGCAACTGACAACGCTCATTCAAAAGGGCTATCCTGAAATGGCGGGAATGACAGCAGATGAGTTCAGGAAAAATCTGAACCCGCTGCAACCACTGGCAGAAGCTCTCCCCATACAAGAAGACGACCAGCAAGAGGGCCTCGTACCCTTTGTTCTCGTGGTGAAAGGCGATTGGTTCGACGGAGAAAAAGCGATGCAAGCAATCGAGCGGCAAAAGAAAGCTGGCTTTAGTATCATGGATGCAGAAGAAATCCGGCGGTTTACACCGATTGAGGGCATCGAGATTCCTACAGGAATGGCTTACCTGATGACCGGAATTGAAACAGGAAAAGAGACGTTGAACGTCACTCCGAATGACGCGATGCCCATCCTCTTGGAGCAACAGCGTTCTCCGCTCACGCTGGAGGAAGGGATTGCCCTGATCACTCACTTCCCGAATCGGGTAAAGAAAAACAACGGCTTTTCTCTGCTCGGCTCTCGTTGTGGCGACCGACGCGTAACGGCCATGTGGATCAGCGAAAATAAACCGAAGCTAGGCTGGTGCTGGGCCGGCAATCCACATACATGGCTCGGTTCAGCTTCCTGCCAAGCTCGTTTGGACGAAAAAAAACCTTGAAGCTCATTCAAGGTTTTTCATTCAACGTAACGCCATTTATTTTCAAATGAGCGCGAAACATTTCCAGCATCGAAGGCATTGCCTCTTTTTCCGGCCATGAATCCGTCTTCCACAAGCCTGCTTGTTTAAATGCGCGCGGGCAATGGAGGAAGCACTCCTCTACCTTCACAATCACGCCCATGCCGCTTGTTTTACCCTTCCATTCTTGCGCGGCGAGCAGCTCTGCATCTTTCGTAATGCGGGCTGATCCGTTAATTCTCAACACTTCTTCCAGACCAGGAATCAGGAAAATTATCCCCACCTGCGTATTGGCGATGATATTTAGCAAAGAGTCGACTCGTCTGTTTCCCATTCGCTCCGGAAAAATAATATGGTGATCATCCAGCACTTTAACGAAGCCCGGCTCGTCGCCTCGCGGGGAAACGTCACATCTGCCTGAAGTATCTGCTGTAGACAAGAAAAACAACGGCGACATGGACACGTAATGAATCACATGCGACTCAACCTGCGCGATGCTTTTTTTCACAACCGCCTCGTGCGGTTCTCCTACCAAGCTTTTCAGTTCTTCTGCACTGGTAATGAGATTTTTTACTTCCAACGGATTCCACATAGGTCCTACTCTCCTCTCTCCATGTATATCTTTTCTTAGTCTACCGGTGTTTTGGCTGCTCGGTTACTGATGTAATCTTTGTAAGCAACAATTTTACGTTCTAGCATACCATCCACATCGATTAAAATTTTTATTTGTTGCTCAATATAGTGTTTATGATCCTCTAAAAGACTCAATCGAGCTGAGGCAGTATGTTCTCCTTCTAAAAACAGTGAAGCGTACTTCTTGATTTTCGAGATAGGCATTTGCGTTTCTTTTAACTTGATAACAAATTGCAGCCATTGAATATGCGAATCGTTATATCGCCTGTCACCACTTTCATCGCGATCCGGAATAATTATTTTTTCCTTTTCATAATAACGCAGCGTATGTGTGCTTATCCCTAATAGCTGTGCCACTTCACCAATCGTGCGCATGAGAAACCTCCGAATGGATTTTATACCCTTGACTTAGAGTTTACTCTAATCAGTATACTCAATGAAACATTCATTCTCAATTGAAGCTATTGAATAAATTCAGGAGGGATATACATGAAATATACGGTCATTACGGGAGCAAGTTCAGGAATTGGCTTTGAAACCGCTCTGGCATTTGCTGCTCGTGGAAAAAACTTAATTTTAGCAGCTCGTCGAACGGAGGAATTAGAAAAGGTAAAATCAAAAGTGGCTGAAATCAACGCAAAATTGGATGTAGTCATTCGAACAGTTGACTTAAGTGTGAATGCAAATGTTCATGATTTTTACGACAGTCTAAAGGATTATGAGATTGAGACCTGGATTAACAATGCAGGGTTCGGAAACTTTGCTTCTGTTGGGGAACAAAACTTGAATAAAATTGAGTCCATGCTTCACTTGAATATTGAAGCACTAACGATTCTATCTTCTCGTTATGCTCGTGACTATGCACATGTTAAAGGAACGCAAATCATCAATATTTCTTCAGGCGGAGGTTACAGAATCATCGCTAACGCCGTGACCTATTGCGCAACGAAGTTCTATGTTAGTGCCTTTACGGAAGGTCTGGCACAAGAATTGAGGGAAAACGGAGCAGCCATGCAAGCAAAAGTGTTGGCACCTGCTGCAACAGAGACCGAATTTGCAAAGCGTTCCCTTGATATGGATCACTTTGAATATGCTGGTGCAGTTCCTAAGTTCCATACAGCTAAACAAATGGCCGGTTTCTTGCTCGATTTATATGACAGTGAGAAGGTCGTTGGAATCGTGAATGGAGCAACATATGAGTTCGAGCTAAGAGATCCAATCTTCACGTATGTACCGAGGCCAAGCAACTAGTTGTTTTATCACTCCGAGACGTTTTTCGCATAAAAAAGAGGATGAGCAAGTCTCATCCCCTTTTTTGTGATTACACCATTACTTTGCAAATATCGTTCGTAAACTCTACCGGGTCTTGAATCGGCAAGCCTTCGATCAAAAGAGCCTGATTGTACAGGAGGGCCGTATACAAATTGACCTTTTCCTTGTCTGTGTCAAAGGCACCCTTCAACGACTGGAACACCGCATGGTTCACATTGATCTCCAGTACCTTGTCTGCCTTCACATTTGAATTGTTCGGCATCGCATTCAAGATTTTTTCCATTTCAATCGTCACTTCACCCTCTGTCGACAAGCAGACCGGGTGTGACTTCAAGCGCTTGGAAGCTTTTACGGCTTTGACTTTTCCTTCGAGCATCGATGCCATATAGTCGAACAGCTCTTTGTTGTTCTCGTTTTCGGCTTCAGCTGCTTTTTCTTCTTCGCCCGGCTCGATTCCCAAATCCCCGCTCGATACGGATTTGAATTCCTTTTCCTTGTAGTTCATCATCATTTTGATCGCGAACTCATCGACGTCATCTGTGAAGTACAGGATTTCGTAACCTTTCTCGGATACGAGCTCTGTTTGCGGCAGCTTCTCGATTCGCTCGATCGACTCGCCAGATGCGTAGTAGATGTACTTTTGATCTTCTGGCATTCTCTCAACGTACTCTTCTAGCGTCACCAGCTTTTTCTCTTTGGAAGAGTAGAACATCAACAGGTCTTGCAATGTTTCTTTATGCGTCCCGTAGTCGCTGTACATGCCGTATTTCAGCTGTCTGCCAAATGAATTGTAGAACAGCTCGTATTTCTCACGCTCTGTTTTCAGCAAGCTTTGCAGCTGGCTTTTGATTTTGCTCGTGATGTTTTTCGCAATCAGCTTCAATTGACGGTCATGCTGCAACATCTCACGGGAAATGTTGAGCGACAGGCTCTCGGAGTCAACCATCCCTTTGACAAAGCTGAAGTAGTCTGGAAGCAGGTCCGCGCATTTGTTCATGATCAGTACACCGTTGGCATACAGCTCCAGACCTTTTTCGTACTCCTTCGAGTAGTAATCAAATGGCATGCTCTCCGGGATGTACAAAATCGCCTGATAAACAACGGCTCCATCTGCACTGATGTGGATATGCTTGAGCGGCTTGTCGAAGCCATAATGCTTGCTCGCATAAAACTGCTCGTAATCCTCAGTCGTCAGCTCGCTTTTATTTTTTCGCCAAATCGGAACCATGCTGTTCACGATTTGCTCTTCCGTCACTTGTTCGTACTCGTTTTCGCTGCCCTCTTTTGGCTTATGCTGCGTAACGTCCATTTTGATCGGGTAACGAATGAAGTCAGAGTACTTTTTGATAATCGCTTTTAAACGGTACTCTTCCAAAAACTCGTCGTAGCTCTCTTCTTCTGTATTCTCCTTGATTTCGAGAATGATTTCGGTCCCGACGGAATCTTTGTGATAAGGCTCGATTGTGTAGCCATCCGCACCGCTGGACTCCCATTTGTACCCAGTATCGCTGCCCAGTGCTTTACTGATGACCGTAACCTTGTCGGCAACCATGAAAGCCGAGTAGAAACCTACGCCGAATTGACCGATGATGTTGTAGCCATCCTTCGCGTCGTTTTCTTTTTTGAACGCCAAAGAGCCGCTCTTCGCAATGACACCCAGATTATTTTCCAGTTCATCCTGCGTCATGCCGATCCCGGTATCTGTCAGCGTCAAAGTTCTGGTGTCTTTGTTAACCGCTATTTTGATGAAATAGTTCTCTTTATCAAACACCAATTGATCATCGACGAGCGATTTGTAGTAAATTTTGTCAATCGCGTCACTCGAATTGGAAATCAACTCGCGCAAAAAGATTTCCTTTTGTGTGTAAATAGAATGGATCATCATTTCCAACAGACGTGTAGATTCTGCTTGAAACTGCTTTTTTTCCATGAAATACCCACCCTTTCGGACTTCTTATGTATTCCTTTTTCAATGTTAGCACTCTCACCTCGCGAGTGCTATTCACTATTTTTATATCAGTCTTAGATTTTTCTGTCAATATGAACCAGCTGTTCAAGGATAATAAAGTATTAGACTAACGTACCTTTTTCACTCATCCAGCACTGGAATTGCGTAACGCATCAGAAAAAATGGACTTAATTATTTTGATTTTTTGCTCCCCACTCACATAACTCTTCCAAAACGGGTAATAGTGTTTTCGCTTTATCCGTGAGACTGTACTCGACTTTAGGAGGAACTTGAGGATACTCTTTCCGTTTCACCAATCCATCCGCTTCCAATTCTTTTAGTTGTGAACTTAATGTTTTATAAGTAATAGCTCCTATTTGTCTTTTCAGATCATTAAAGCGAACCGGTTGGTTTTCTGCTAGAAGATAAATAATAACCATTTTCCATTTACCACCGATAACTGACAATGTATAACCAAAAGGTGTATCTTGAATATTTTTAACTTTACCTTTATATTCAGCCATGCTCATAGTAACACTATCCTTTCCGGTAGTAGCTATCAATAAAGTGCGTACTGCTTTTTTATTTTTGGTCCGTTTATACTAGCCTTACTTTGAAGCAAAGGAGAGACAAACGTGACTAAAAAAACAATACGCCTGTTAATGCCGCAATGGCAAGGGGGAAATAACCCTAACTACTCTCTTGGAGCCGAGTTGCTTGCGTGGCTAGCTCCGGACAATGATCAACCCCTTATTCATATACCAGTTCGAGCTTATGATGGAACTCCGCTTGAAAACGAGAACGGTACTTATGGGAGAAAACAACTACTTGAACAAGTAGAGGCTGCTCATCATATCATTGATGCTCATAAGCCAGATCGGATTGTGATGTTTGGCGGTGACTGCTTGGTAGAGCAAGCTCCATTTGCGTATTTAAACAAACGATACGGTGGTGAATTAGGTTTAATTTGGATCGATGCTCACAGTGATTTGGTTAGGATTGTTGGGTATGACTACGGACATACATTACCTCTTGGGAATCTTTTGGGAGAAGGAGATGAAGAGTTCGCAAAACATGTGGAAATCCCTCTAAAGCCTGAAAATATCTTTATGGCGGGATTAGAAGCTCCTACAGAGCAAGATTCAGAAATCATTCAAAGGCTAGGTATTAAAACAGCGGGAACGAAAGAGTTGATGAAAAGTACTGAATCTGTAAAAGAGTGGATAAATGAAAGTGGCATTAAGCACCTAGCTATTCACCTTGATTTAGATGTCCTTGACCCAAAGGCATTCCGCTCTTTATTATTCGCCAACCCTGAAGCACCTTATAATCTTTCTGCTGCGGGAACAATGCAAATCCCTCAACTACTTCATCTGATTAAAGAACTATCTGAAGAAACAGATGTAGTTGGATTAGGTATAACCGAGCATATGCCGTGGGATTCTATTAACTTGAAGAAACTACTTGGAGAAATACCTATTTTAATTAAGTAAAGTTTAAGAGCTTGAGAATGAAGATGGATAGAAACAGAAACCCTCGGGTCAATTGCCCAAGGGTCTCCTTTGCTTGCTACTTATTATTTCACCGGAATATAGCCCGTTTTTTCTACTAATTCTTGTCCCTGTGGAGACAAAATCCATTCGATCAGATTCTCTGCATTCGGATTGTCCGTCCCAGCTGTCACTGCGTAAAACTCGGCCGCAAACGGATACGCTCTGTTTTTTATCGTTTCCTTATTAGGCGTTACCCCATCAATTGCGAGTAGACGAATGTTTCCGTTTCGCACCATTTCCGTGGCATAAAACAAGAACGAGTAACCGATGGCATTCGAATAATTTTTGTAGTTGGCTGTTTGCTCGATGATTCCGCCCATCCCTGTTACCACGTCTTCTTGTGGCGCGGTCATGAGCTCTTTATCTCCCATGATCTTCTGCAGCATCGTCTGACTCCCGCTATTTTCTGGCCGCTGAAAGGCACGAATAAGCTCATAGCCGCCCCCAACTTCATCCCAGGAAATGATATCTCCCGCATAGATGTCCCGAATCTGCTGGGTAGTGAGCCCTTGAACAGGATTTTCTGCATGGACAAAAAAGACAAAGGCTTCCCTTCCGATTGGTGTCAGTTTCAACTCCACACCTTTTTCTTTTGCGGCTAGGAGCTGTTCTTCAGAAGGACCTGCTGCAAAGATGACATCGACTTTGCCATCCAGCAAGTTTTCGTATGCATTTGGCGTCTTGCTTACCATGACTTCGCTGGCGTAAAGGTCGTAATCTTTCTCGGGATAAACAGCCTGCACAAAGGAAGCGTAAAGAGGATACAAGGCGGTCGCCCCATCTATTTTGGGCAGATCAGACTGTAACGACAGTGTCGCTGGTTGATCAAGTTTTTGAATTTTGGAGTCTGCACCAAACGGTTTATACTGTTCCAGATCGACCTCTGCCTCACTGACCACAGGAATGCTGTTATGGTAATAGCTGCTGATCTCATATCCTGCAACTGGCAGCGTACAAAAGAGAAAATAGACAAAGAGGGCTCGGTTCCATAAGCGACTCTTTTGCGGGGCGAACATTTGTCCGATGATGTAGATGATAAAAACGACCGTCGTGACAGCGACAAGAAGGGAATACACTCTTCCCTGTGCGTTCAGGGCAGTCATCACAACCGCTACGACTCCGATCACAGTGATGATCGCACCCAAAACGATACAGCCGAAGATTTTCCCTACCATTTCTTTGTTCATTCCTTCTCCTCCCAGTTCTCCTACCGTTATTATAAATGATTGGAAGAGATTAGGAAGGAGAAGCATACCAAACGAGCCAATTCACTCAACACCTAACCATTCCTTGTAATCTTTTGCCCATTTTTGCAAGTCATTGATGAATAGGCTGGCGTGATATCCATCACAAACCGCATGATGGACCTGCAAAGAAACAGGCAATAACGTTCTTCCTTCTTGCTCGAAATACTTTCCGCTCGTAATGATCGGCAGCAAATATCGCCCATCTCCCGAAATATTCAGATTAAACCCACTGAAGCTAACCCAGGGAATACACGAGACAGGGAAAGTATAAGGCGGTTCCAGTTCTTTCGCCACAAGACCTTTGTTGTCCCCGTACAGTTTCATATCCGCTACGTAATTTTGATAAAACACATGGAACTCGTCAGCGAATTCCGTCCACATCGTAGAAAAAGTTTGATCGTCCTGGTGAAAAAAAGTATAGCTGGGTATCATACTCTCCCAATAGCCCAACTCGCCATCTGTATGAAAGGAAGTCCGAAATTCGCGATGCGCATTGACAACGTTCGTCACCATATACAGAAAAGCCGGGTACAGCTTCATCCCCTTTTGCCGTAGAGCGGGGAGCAATTCCGTTATATCAATGTTGGCAGTTATACTGAAGGTGCAATTTACTCGGTTCAGATAATGCTCGAAATAAGACTTTCTGCTCCAATTATCTAGATCGATTCGCTGAAATTTCATTGGGTATCCCTCCTAAAATCGAAAACATAAATGATTTTAGGAGGTGATTTTGCGTGTCCTTTTCATAACACCATCCCCTTCTCCAATCCTGCCTTACCCCTCCAGCATACCATTTGCATCTCTTACTGGCATCAGTCTGTGTATAGCTGCAATGTTTAAGCAGAAATAGGGAAGGGTTCAACTCCCGCACCTGTACAAGCCAGTCAGTTCAGCGATATCCCGGACGGACATTGGGCTCGGGAATCGGTTGATTTCATGGTGAAAAAAGGTGTATTAAGCGGTTATTCCAATGGAGCCTTCAGGCCGAATGAGACGATTGACAGAGCCGAGCTCACTGTTATGGTTCATAAGCTGTTTAATAAGCTTCGCCCGAATCTCAACAAAGAATCCTCCGAGCAGAAAATACAGAAGTTTGAAGATGTCCCCAGAAACCATTGGGCCTATCAGCCATTGATGGAAATGTACGACGCAAACTCATTTGGTGTTGTAGATTGGAAAGAGAATAAAGTATTCCTCTATCCCGAAAAACAGGTAACACGTTGGGACGCTATGTACATCTTTGAAACATTTTTTGGTCAAGAAATGTATCCCAATCCCGAAGAAATCATCCTGATAACACTCATGGATATTGAGGATATTTCTGTACAATTTTTTGATGTAAATCGGTATTTAATGTCAAGCTCTCCAGTTATCATTTCTTCTGATTACATTGCTAATGATGAATATTCTATTCACTACGGTTACCTGGACACTGGCGAAATTGTATTTGCCAATGGTAACATTGACGCTACAAAAGCTTCTGCACTCGCATGGCTAGTGGCCAACGGAATCATGAGTACGTGGGAAAACCAATTGGAAATACACGATCCACTCACACGAGCGGAGGCAGTGGTGATGCTACACCGTACTTACAACGTCTTATTAGCGGACGGTTCTCTCTCAACTTATACGAGTAAATAACCCTTGTCCAAATTCTCATTTTGAAAAAGGAGCCCTCCCATTTGGAAGGCTCCTTTTTCAACCATTTCATCTTTACTCCATCTACATTTTGCTCATATCCATATACAGCACATTCCACCGATGACCATCCAAATCAGCGAAGCCTGCCCCGTACATCCCCGGACCATGTTCCCGCGGCTCACTAAAAATCGTGCCCCCAGCCTCTTTCACCTGATTCACCAATTCATCCACTTCTTCCCTGCTCTCGGCATCGATTGAAAACAACACTTCCGTTCCGCGCTTCGTATCTGCCAGCTCATTTTGCGTAAACGATTGGAAGGTAGCCTCTGGAAACAGCATGATGAGCATGTTTTTTTCGCCGATTACCAAGCCCGCCATCTCTTTGCTATTCTCATGGCGAGGATGAAAAGAGAATCCGAGTGCGGCAAAAAATGATTTGGACTTTTCGAGGTCCTTGACGGGCAAATTGATCCAAAGCTCTTTTGTCATGGGAATTTCTCCTTCGCGTTTTGTTTGGATGATACTCATTCTTCTCCTTTTAAGCATAGCAGAATCATGCTCGAACGCTTCTTCTCGATTGCTATTTTTTGTTAAACCATTCATTCATATCATTTCCGATATTGACACTCGGAATTAGAACCGATAAAGTAATGGATAAACTCGGTTTTACAAGCGCGAAAATTCTAAAAATAGTAACGAGGTGGGCACATGGCAAACGATTTGATTCAAGCAATTACCCTGTTAAAACAAAAAGAATGGGTAGATCTCACGCACACATTCGGTCCGGAATCTCCGCACTTCCACGCCTTTGACGCCGCCGAATTCCAAACACTGTTCACACATGACGACGGCTTCTTTGCCCAGCGCTTCTCTTTTCCTGGGCAGTACGGTACGCACTTGGATGCACCAATTCACTTCGTGCGCAACAAGCGTTACTTGGACGAAATCGAACTAAAAGAACTCGTATTGCCGCTCGTCGTCATCGACAAATCAAAAGAAGCCGAAGCCAACAACGACTATTCGCTTTCCGTGGAAGACATTTTGCATTTTGAAAACGAGCATGGTCAAATCGAGAGCGGCTCCTTCGTCGCCTTGCGTACAGATTGGAGCAAGCGCTGGCCAGATGTGGAGGCCTTCAACAATAAGGATGCCGATGGAAACAATCACGCTCCTGGCTGGTCTTTGGAGGCTTTAAAATTTTTGTTCGAAGAAAGACAAATAAAAGCAGTCGGTCACGAAACCTTCGATACGGATGCGACTATCGATTACCGAAAAAACGGAGCGCTTTTGGGTGAATATTTCGTGCTCGATCAAGACACCTATCAAGTAGAGCTGCTCAAAAATCTCGATAAACTCCCGGCCAAAGGTGCTGTCATTGTAAACATTACACCGAAGCCTGAAAAAGCCTCCGGGTTTCCCGTTCGTTCGTTTGCGATTTTGCCTTAAACCCAAAGCCGAGTAAACGCCAGGTATCATCACCGATCGCCTGTCTTTCACTCGGCTTTTCATCTGAAAATGCTCTACGTATCCAACGAGGATTTACGGATAACCGCCACACTGGACTCCCTTACAATCAGCCGCGGCTCGAACTGCACGCGTTCATACGCGCCTGCCCCTTGCTCTCGAATCCGTTTCAGCAAAAGCTCAGTCGCCAGCCGCGCCACCTCTTCCCCCATGATAGAAACAGAACTGATCTGCGGAGTCGTAATCGTCGTCCACACATTGTTGTCAATTCCCACGACCGCGACATCTTCTGGCACCCGGACTCCGAGCTCCTTGAACCGATTCACGATCCCGATTGCCACCATGTCATTGACCGCATAGATAGCATCCGGCATGTTTTTCAGGCTATAAAAGTAATCAGCAGCACGAAGGCCCGTCTCAAACGAGAAGTCCTCACCAAAATACACCAGCGAAGGATCGACGTGCTGAAGCGACGCCTCATAGGCAAAATACCGCTCCTCGATCTTGTCCTTCGGCGCACCTGCGTAAGCGATTCGCGTGCGGCCAATTTTGATCAGATGCTCCATGACGAGTCGACCTTCTTGACGGGCCATGCTGACCACATCTGCTTTCACATTGTCTTCGAGCTTTTTTCCATAGTTAATAACCGAAACCGGAACACTCGTTTTGTTAATCATCTGGACCAACGTCTTTGGATAGGCGAGCGGCATGATAATCAACCCGTCTACATGCAGCTTTTTGACCTCACGCACAGTCTCAAGCTCCATTCGGGCATTTCCAGCTGTATTAATTTGTACGACGCGGTAGCCATGCTGCTTGGCCGCTTGCTCAACCGACCAAGCGATATCTGGAATAATGGCATTGCGAATGTCAGGAACAGCCAGTGCGATTTGATAGGTTTGGCGCACCTTAAGACTTTGCGCAGAAGTATTCGGAATAAACCCCAGCTCGTCGATCACCTGCAAAATCATCGCTTTCGTCTTCCGGCTGATCCCCCCACTGTCATTGATGGCCCTTGATACCGTTGCGATCCCTACGCCCGCCTTCTTCGCTACGTCTTCTATTGTCACTTTATTTTTTGTATCCAACGCCTTGCTTTCCTTTCCATTTCGGAATCGTTTTCTATGTTTCCGAGCTAAAATGTGTTTTCCTACCGCTATTATAGCATACACAAAACCAATGGTAACGAGGCGTGAGCAAAACATAGCAGGCAACTCCGCACCTGTTGCACAACACGTATACCTCTTCTCAACTTAGCTAGAATAAGCATCCTCTCCTCAACCAATTGCACACCACCCCCAACTCTTGCCTAGGAAATCAAATTGACAAGATGCCAAACTTATGACATATTATTTTTCGGAAACGTTTCCTATTTTACTTACTGAATTTCATATAGAATCCAAATCGAACGAGGAGATGGCAGATATGAAAGCATTACGTTGGCACGGTTTGAAAGACCTCCGTTTGGAAACCATTTCGGAACCGATTGCGACCAAAGGTAAAGTGAAAATCAGAGTCGAGTGGTGCGGTATTTGCGGAAGCGACTTGCATGAATACGTGGCTGGCCCGATCTTCATCCCACAGGGAGCTGAACATCCACTTACAGGCGAAAAAGCCCCGATCGTAATGGGGCATGAATTTTCCGGACAAGTGGTGGAAATCGGGGAAGGCGTGAACACCATCAAGGTTGGGGATCGCGTCGTTGTCGAGCCCGTTTTCGCTTGCGGAACATGCGCTGCGTGCAGACAAGGCAAATACAATCTTTGTGAAAAAATGGGCTTCCTCGGTTTGGCCGGCGGTGGCGGGGGCTTCTCGGAATACGTGGCTTGCGATGAGCACATGGTCCACAAAATCCCAGACAGTCTCTCTTATGAGCAAGGCGCTCTTGTCGAACCATCTGCCGTAGCCCTTTACGCAGTACGTTCGAGTCAGTTGAAAGCCGGTGACAAAGCTGTCGTATTCGGCGCCGGTCCTATCGGCTTGCTTGTCATCGAAGCACTGAAAGCAGCAGGTGCGGCTGAGATTTATGCAGTGGAGCTGTCCCCTGAACGTAAAAATAAGGCAGCTGAGCTGGGCGCCATCGTCATCGATCCGAAAGAATACGACGTAGTCCAGGAAATTCACAACCGGACAAACGGCGGCGCAGATATCGCCTTTGAAGTCACAGGCGTGCCTCCTGTCCTCACGCAAGCCATCGAATCTACCAAAATCGCTGGACAAATTATGATCGTCAGCATCTTCGAAAGAGAAGCGTCAATCAAACCGAACCACATCGTCATGAAAGAGCGCAACATGACAGGCATTATCGGCTACCGCGACGTATTCCCTGCTGTCATCAGCCTGATGGAAAAGGGCTTCTTCTCGGCGGACAAGCTGGTCACACAACGCATCAAGCTCGACGACATCGTGGAGCACGGCTTTGAAGCACTGCTAAAAGAGAAAAACCAGGTGAAAATTCTCGTTAGCCCGAGAGCATAAGCGAAAACGATTCCATAAATATCGTGCTGTTTCCTTCCACAGAAGGAAATACGCCATTCCGCTACTAAAAAACGGAGAGAAAGCAGGGTTACTTCCTGCTTTCCACTCCGTTTTTTCTCGTTACCCTATTCCGTTTTTAACCTTGCTCTCTGCGAAGAGGAGGAAGTGTAATTACGCTTCCTTTTCTTGCGTATGCTTCAAAATCGCTTCAATAACGACATCCCAATCCCCATGTGGAAGCTCATGCCCTGTCCCTTCCAACGTGAGCAAGTCTGCTCCCGGAATGGTATTCGCAAGATGTAAGGCATGCGCGAAAGGGATGAGCAAGTCTTCTGTACCGTGAATCACGAGAGCTGGTACAGCGATTTCCGCTGTCCGCAACAAATACGGTTCACTGGCCGTCACAAAGGCGTGGTTGTTTCTACTCGCATAACGGTTGCTTCTGGCGATATCGATTTGCGCCAATTCACGAACGCGCTGCTCGTCAAAAGGATGTTTGGAACCACTGAGAACTTTCCAACTCGCAACCGCTGCCTCTAACGCCTCCTGCTCATCCTCCCAGTTGATCTCCCCCATATTGCTGAAAAACTCCATCAGCTTCTCATCGATTGGTGGTAGGTCAGGAGCAAAATTCGACGTTGCGTGCAATGTGATTGTTCGAACTCTTTCAGGATGTCGCAATGCAATGAATTGCGTCAGCATTCCGCCCATCGACATACCAACGATGTGCGCTTGCTGTACGCCGAATGCATCTAGGACGTGAACAGCGTCATCCGCCATATCTTCAAACGCATAACCTGGATGGCCAACCTCGTAGGTCGTGGAGCGTCCGACATCCCTATTATCAAAACGAATAACAAAGCGTCCAGCATCGGCTATTCGCTGACAAAATTCTTCCTCCCACCAAAGCATGGACATCTGGGCTCCCATAATCAGCAAAATCGCCGGATCTGTGGGCTTACCAAAGCTTTCCGCACATATTTCCACACCGTTCACTTTTACTATCTGTTCTGCCATTATAAGTTTTCCTCCTCAACGAACTGAAATAAAAAAAACACAGGCTAGGCTGCCTGTGCTTACGTCATCGAAAAAGGAAGAAGAAACGAAAACCATAAACATCAGATACCAGTATCTGATTGTACAGGATTGGTTCCATTCTCTTCGCAGATCATGCAAATAGAGGAGGTCATCACGCTTGCCTTCCTCACTCCATTTGCCCATGATTCAATTGGGTTACCGTACCGGCAATCCATTTTCCGATTCGTATGCACACAACATAGCCTTTTCACGCTATTTCATCGATTGTGTTGTGCGAATAAAGTATCGAAAAATTAATTTGCCACACATAACCCTCCGTCCCTAATAAGTTGTGCCCATCCTACCACATGCTTTTTCATCTGTCAACGATTGGCAGTTTCAATGGTTGTCAGTATCCCTGCCTCCGCAAAAGTCGTCTCAACGTCTCGGGTAAGCCGCAGCTCAACCACTTGATCACATACCAGCTTGGAAAGAATCTGGTCATGCGTGATAATAACGACCGTTTTGCCTGCTTCGGACAGCTTTTTCACCCATGCGGCTACCTTCAGCACTCCATCGCCGTCAAGTCCGCTTGTCGGTTCATCCAGCACAATCAGTTCTGCCTCGGAGCAATAAGCGGCTGCCATCGTGACCCGCTGCTTCTCTCCACCGGATAATGACGCAGGATGCCGATCACGAAGCTCGCGCAAACCGAAAGCATCCATCGCCTCATACGCCTTTTCGCGGAGCTCTTCATTCAAGACTTTTCCCAACACGATTTCGTTTCCGACACTGTCTGCGTAGAGCTGGTAGTCCGCATCCTGCATCACCAAATAGCTTACAGCTCGTCTTTTGCTGACGGACAGTGAACGACCTTGGCGGACAATCGTTCCTTTTCGCTCACGAAGAAGACCGCATAAAATTTTGCATAGTGTCGTCTTGCCCGTACCGTTTTCTCCAGTCAACGCTGTTACGCTCCCCTGCGGAAGCGAGATATTGATATTGGTGATTCCGTCGTTTTTCTTTTTATAAAAATAGCTAAGCTCTCTTGCTTCCACCATGAATTCGGACATCTCTGGCTGCTCACGTTTCTTTGCTGTCTTGGGAAGCGTCATGTCAGGATGACGCAAACCGTACATACGCACGTCATCATGAGATAGCTGGCAGAATTCGTCCTTCGTCCACGTATGTGCGATTTTGCCATTTTCCATGCAGACAAACAAATCGACAACGGGTAGAAAAGGAACTAGTCGATGCTCGCTGATGAGCAAGGTGGTACCGTTTTGCTTGAGCTTGCTTAAGATTTCAATCAGGTTTTGCGTAGAGGAAGCGTCCAGATTCGCAGTAGGCTCATCCAGCAAGAGAAGTGGCGGTGTCAAAACGGATGCAGCCGCTATAGCCACCCGTTGCTTTTGCCCGCTGGACAGCTTATGTAAAGAGCTATCGAGCAAGTGGGAAATCCCGAGCTGGCTCGCCTGCCTATCCATCCGGCTTCGAATCTCGTCTGGTGCCATGCCGATGTTTTCTGCGGAAAACGCCAGCTCATCCCGGACGGTTTCCATAAAAAATTGGCTGCGGGGGTCTTGAAATACGACGCCCATTAGCCGGGTACGTTCCTCTGGCAGCATGCTCGCAGGACTTTTGCCGCCCACGCTTACTTCACCGGTGAGACGTCCAGTATAAAAATTCGGTGCGAGACCATTGACCAACCTCATAATCGTACTCTTGCCGCAGCCGGACCGCCCACATAGCACGACACACTGTCCGGCTTTTACAGATAAGCTGATTTTTTTCACGCCAGTCTCAGTGTCATGTCCCCCATCATCCTGTCCATAATGAAACGTGACATCGTTCAGCTCAATCACGAAATCATCCCTCCCGTCCAGTAAATTGCCGAGCCTATCAGTGCATACACCCCGACGACGATGCCATCCGTGATCTTGAAGCCAACCGGGTAAATAGATGTCCGCGCATTTGTGCACTCGATACCGCGGAGCTCAGCAGACGATGCCAGCTCTGAAGACAGCTTCAGGCAACGGACGACCAACGGCATAAAAAAGCATTCGTAGGCCATGGCCGGATGCTTTAGTACGCTGTACCAATGTGGAAAAATCCCTCTGGCGCGGATACCGTCACGAATCGCTTTCATCTC
Source organism: Brevibacillus sp. IT-7CA2 (assembly GCF_949767855.1). Classification (NCBI taxonomy): domain Bacteria; kingdom Bacillati; phylum Bacillota; class Bacilli; order Caryophanales; family Paenibacillaceae; genus Brevibacillus; species Brevibacillus sp. IT-7CA2. The sequence goes on along the minus strand of NZ_CATKQT010000033.1, from coordinate 442,074 downwards.
CAAAATGACTACGGGGAAAAAACGGATCAAAATGCAAATCATCACCAAAATCGTTTTGGGGACTGACATCTTCTCAAACGCACTCATGATACTGCCAGGTGGCGTATAGATCAGAACCGTGCCGATCATGATGACAGGCATCATCCTCACCATCGTGTAGACAATGAGCTTCATCGTTCCTAATGCCAACGCATTCGGCATGAAAAACACAAAAGCCATGCACACGCAATAGAACACGACCAGCTGAAACGCCTTTCTGGACAGGTGATTCCATACCAAGTACACTACACTTAGTGCCACCAGTAAGTGCACCTGTATATCATCACGAACGGACATGGCCAAGATACTCGCTATTACCAGCACCAACAGATGCGTTCTGGGTCCAAGACGTCTCGTACGCGCTGTTTCTTTTTCATAAGCTTCTTCCTTCATCCGACACACACCCCTACAACCGAGATCACACACAACCTTATAAAGGGAGACAGCCTCCCTTACAAATCGTAATGATAATGATGATCACAATCTCTAGCAATACGACCGGTAGACATACGTCTTTTCGTAGTATGTTTTCGTCCGATCACGGCATGGGTGGTGACTATAGTGAAAGATATTTTGACGGAATTACATACGCCGTGTTTAATGCAATGCGGCTTTTATCCTGACGACGACCACGGTCCATACAATCGCGAAGGTGCTTGCTTTTCTGTTTTACCAGAGAAAGGGCAGGGGCGCTACTGGACTTATACGCGTGACAACCTGTTTTCAATTTCGATCCAAGATTTCGTCTTTTACGAGGATTTGTTTCTGGAATTCCAGCAGCCCAAGTACCTGAGCTTCAATTATTACGATTCCGTCTCTGGAGAAGAATTCAACCCATATAAACGATTGTCATCCGGCTGCATCCGCGTCCATATCGGCTATCACAATTTGTATCGGGCCAGCTATCGCAAAAACATTCCCATTCGCTCGACCGCTATTGAAATCATGCCGGAGTATTACGAGGATTATTTGAAAAGCAAATATCCAGTAGAGTATAAGGACCTGCGCTCGTCCTTTATTACTGTAGATGGGATGACGAATTTTGCGGAGCTTGTTTTCTTGCTCCGACAGATACGAAGTTTTCGGGGAACGGGAATTGCCGCAAAGCTGTACTACGAGGGGAAAGTCGCAGAAGCAGTATCGCTGATTGTGGAGAAGGCCAAAGCACATAAAAAAACGCATCCATCCAAAAGCATATCCCGACAGGATATGGACGGCCTGACAGCTGTGACCGCCTACATTGACGATCACTTCTCCTCCGAAATACACTTGGAGCACCTCGCCCGTATCGCCTGCATGGGACTCACCAAGCTAAAATACACCTTTAAGCAAGCGAACCAATGCACCATTACCGAATATATCCAAAACAAGCGAATGAATCACGCCGAGCAACTGCTTACAAGTACCGATTTACACATTAATCAGATTGCGTATATCGTAGGCTACCACAACTCCAGTCGCTTCTCCCAGCTGTTTCGCAAAAGCACCGGGCTGTTGCCCAACGAATACCGGAGATTCACGGTTACAACCAAATAGGATCATGGAAAAAGCTGTAGCCAAAGATGTGGCTACAGCTTCTTTTGTGTTTATCATTTTTCTTCTTTGGCAGCGAAAAGTAATTTTCGTACACGATCATCTCGCAGCCACAACCCGCCCCACATCAAAATCGCGAGGTAGACAGCAAACAGCGTATGGGAAAAGAGTGGCGCATCTACACGGATCTGGGTAGCGATGACCCCACCGAAAAATCCAGTCAACAGAAGCGCACCCAAAACTGCTGTTCGGGGAATGGCATACAACACCGTCGATACAAGGGCGAGAATTCCAATCAAGCCAATGTGATGCTCCGCATAACCAAGTACGAGGGTTCCCTCTACGACAGGAGCAGGCTGGATGAGTTTGAATACACCGTCAATAAGCATAAAAAGAATGACAAGTCCGCTCATAATCCGTGCAATCCACAGACGTGTTTTGGAAATTTGACTCCGCATGGGGGTCCCACCTTTCATTTTTTTCCTAAGCAGATCGTAGCACAATCAAAGCGGCGACATTTCTTCTGTATTGCTCTTTTGGGGAACTGTCTTTTTCTAAAAACGAAAAAAACCTTCTCAAATGAGAAGGTTCTGAATTCGTATCTAAGATTAAACGGGAAGCGTAACTCTGTAACCTGGTTGGTTCTTTGGATGGTTTTGATTCACGAACACACCACGGTCATTTTTCAACACGATTACTTCAAAGAATGGACGGAAACGATCTTCCGAAATACCAAATGCAGTCAAGAACTTGCCAAACAGCTCTTGCTCTTCACGCTCAGGTTGTCCATCTGCCAGGGAGGAATCGATCAGGTTAACCAGGATGCACATTTTTTGAGCATCTGTGAGCAATGGAGTTACTTCGTTCAGGAATTTCTCGATGGAGTTATTGCGTGTATATTTCATTGCGTTATCGAGCAACTGTCTGTTATTAGCACCTACACCAATCACGCCGTTGCTTTCTTCACCGCCCAATACAGCGAGCAATTGACCGATTTCCTCGTGGTCCATTTCTCCATCCGATTTCATCATGTAGAGCAAGGAACATGCGAATCCAAAATGAGGGGTCATTTCTTCCCCTTTGTCTGTCTTAAACATATCAAACAAGCCCACGCAAAATACCTCCTATGTATGCCAAGATAGTATAATTTTACTATCAACTGGAGAATGTTAGCAACAGTTGTCCGGGTAAGCATTTTTTCGGTAAACAATGAAAGGAAGTGCCAGCCTGCGCCGACACTTCCTTTTCTCTCTCTTATTTCAATTGCTGCACGTCATAACCTTTTGCCCTCAAGTGATCGATAACCATGCCTTTCATCGAGAAGTGGGCAGCACCGACCACGACAAAAGAAGTAGTTTCCCCTTCTTTCTCCAACACTTCTGCGAGTTTAATAGCCATGTTTTTGTCTCGCTCACCGAGCAGACGCTGATTCACTTCGCCTTCACCGAAATCGCCATGCGTCGTCATGATCTGGGTAAAGCCATCCAGATCGCCTTCTACCCATTCTGTCTGCATGTCTTTTAGTAGTTTTGTACTTTCATCCAGTCCTTTTTCAGCCATAACGCTATCTAACATGATGTTCAATTCTGTCTCCTGCTGCTCTGCTGGTACACCGGACAGCAAGTCCGCTTGCAGCTTAATGCCTTCCAACTCGTTGATCGGCTTCTCATCCAGCATTGCCTTCGTCAAGAAGTACCTGTCGATGCCGGATAGCATCGCGAACTGAACATCCGTTTCGCCGTCCACGTAACCAAGCGTTGGCACAGACAAGGAAACAGCAAACGGCTTGTAGGCGTCAAAAGAATTGGCTGGCAGTTGCAGCTTTGCAAGCAATTTTTGCACCTTTTGATACGTCTCAGCGGATACATGATCCTTCAGTGTCGTGCCATCGGTGTATACCATTTGTTGTGTCATATAATCAGTGTCACCGTTGATAATATCGGCTTCGACCCACAGTTCGTCCGACTTTTCATACGCTTCCCGGATGTCTTTTTGCATTGGGTACATATCTGCGATCCCCATGTGAATCGAGCCAAGCAAGTACATGGTGTTTTTGCCGTTGGTCACTTTCCACATGAGACCTTCGGCACCTCCGCCCACCGTATCGTATGCGAACTCGACCAGTCGGCTCGCCATCACCGTCGCTTGTTCAACCGTACTTGGCTGTTTCAGCTCGAGACCTGCGCTTGTCCCTTTGACCAAGCCTTTTTTCTTCATGTAGTCAATCGGGTTATCCCCGGTCATTTCGAATGCTGCTGGCAGCTCGTAGTTCGCCAAAAGTTTGTACATAGAAGTAGTGACTGCTTCTCTCGTAATGACCTTATCAGTCGGAAAGGACAAGGAAGCGTTCTTTTTCTTCAGTCCCAGGAGATCCAGCTTTTTCGCTGTTCCTTCCATCAAGGTAATAAACTTGTCAGCAGGAATCGATTGCTGAAAAGAACTCTCTTGATACCACCCCAATGGAAAAATCCCGTATTTCTCCCCTTCGTTCAACGTTGTTACCGACCAAGGGCTGATTGGGAGAACTTCGGGTGTCTGCCCGTGGACAGGAAGCACATACCCTAGCAAAAGCGCCAAACTGAGTGCACCTGTACCCGCCCAGCGAGTCAGCTTGCTCCAGCGTTTGTTTAGTTTCATCAAACTTTCTCCTCTCGATTCTAAGCTGTTTCTTTCACAATGGTAGATTATACCACAACAATTTGGAAGAGATAACCGAATGATAGAAAAGAATAGAAAAAACGACCTTTTTCACTATACATAAAAAGCATCGACATTGATCGTCGACGCTTTCCCTATGAATCCGCAATTTATCGATTGGGTTTGACCAAATAAAGACGCATCGTCAACGGAGCAAATATGACAATCAACAGCACACATAATCCGATCCCGACCATCACATCAAACAGATTTGCTGTTCCCCCCATCAATCCTCGAACCGTCCCTACCGCGATACTGATCGGGTTTAGATTGACGATTGTCCCCATCCATTTGGGCATGGTGGAAGAATCTACGAAGATCGTGCTGGCAAAAAGCAACGGGTACACAAAAAACATACTTGAACCCGATACCGTCTCCGGTCGCTTTGCCAAAATACCGATCATAGAAAAAATCCAACTCACACTAAAGGCGAAGAAAATGATATACAAAACAGCGAGTGTCGCACCGACTATGCCGCCTTCTGGACGAAACCCAAGTAGCATTCCTGTGCCAAAGGCGACGAGTATCGCAATCGTATAACGTAGGCCATCTGTCAGTAATGGGCCTATGACAGACGCTGGCTGCCAAAAGGGCATGGTACGAAAACGGTTATACACGCCCTTCGCTATATCCTGGCAGATGGTCGTCCCGCTATAAACCGTCATTGGAATGATCGTCAACACAAGAACACCTGGCAGAAAAAACTGGAGATACGCTGCCGTAGAACCAGCGATGGCTCCACCAAACAAATAAGTAAAAATAAGCAACATCATCACAGGTGAGAGGATAGCGTCCATACAAAATGTGAAAAGGTTGTTCTGTGTGTTTTGCCATGTGCGCCACATAAAGATACGGATCGCCGTAAAGGTACTGGGCATATGACTTGCGTTCATGAAAAGGCTTCCTTCTTTTCGCCATGAGTCAGGACCAAAAACACCTCTTCCAGACTCGGGTCACTCAGGGAAAAATGCTCGATGGAAACATCATTAGCCAGAAGCAACCCGATTGCTTGGTTTGCCAGACTCGCTTCTTTTACCGGGATTCTTATAAAATGTGGGTCATCTTGATCTGGATAAATCGGCAACCGAAGATGTTCTTCCAAAAGACGGCTTATCCGTTCCTTGATCAGATGTTCGGTCAATCGAACCGTCAACGTCTTTCCTCCCACCGAGGCTTTTAACTGCTCAGGCGTCCCTTCTGCAATCATCGTTCCTTTATCGATCACCGCGATCCGGTCTGCTAATTGATCGGCTTCTTCGAGATATTGGGTCGTTAATAGCACAGTGGTGCCTGATTTCAAAAGCGTACGGACGACTTCCCATACTTGTTGCCGACTTTGCGGGTCGAGACCCGTGGTTGGCTCATCCAGAAAAATAAGCTCCGGCTGTGTGAGGACGCTAGCGGCGATATCTAATCGTCGCCGCATCCCGCCAGAATAGTTTTCTACCGTACGATCCATGGCATCTGCAAGCCCAAAGGTATGAAGCAGCTCGCTTGCTTTTGTACGGGCCTCTCTCGCAGAGTAGCCAAACAATCTGCCAATCAGGATCGAGTTTTGCAATCCGGTTAATCCTTCATCCAGGGCAGCAAACTGCCCCGTCAGACTTATTTTCTTGCGCACAGCCTGCGCGTTTTTCACGATATCGCAGCCGGCTACCAACGCTGTTCCTCCGTCTGGCGCAAGGAGCGTGGAAAGCATATGGATGGTTGTCGTTTTTCCAGCGCCATTCGGGCCGAGCAAAGCGAACAGCTCCCCTTTTTTTACATGCAGGTCAATTCCTTTGACCACCTCATGATCCCCAAACGATTTCCTGAGCTTCGTAACTTCAATGGCGTATGACATGGCGGCCACTCCTTATCCAAAATAGCTTTTATGTTCGGATGCCCATTCGGCAAACGTTCTTGCAGGCTTTCCCGTCACTTGCTCCACCGTGGACAAGACTGTGTAGCCCACTTCAGGTGGATTTTTGCCCATGGCTACGAAAAAGTCGATATCTCCCTCTTCGTACCCCTGATCTCTCCAATTCTGTCGCGCCTGCTCCTCCGTAAGCTCTTCAAACCGAATTTCTCTCTCTAATATTTTCGAAATTATCTGAACCGATTCAATGCGCGTAATCGCCTCTGGTCCCGTAAGATAATAACTTTGCCCATGGTGTCCCGGTTCAAGCAATGCAACCACAGAAATACTCGCGATATCTGCTTCGTGTACTTTCGCGCTCAAAGCATTACCAAAAGGCTCCCGCACGACTCCCTCCAAACGAATGGATTCCTGCCAATCGACAATCGCATTGGACATGAATTCCACAGGCTTTAGGAGAGTCCATTCCATCCCACTGTTTGCCAGTGCTTCTTCCACAGGTCCTTCCGTGTCGCTCACCAATACGGATACGCGCTTCACACCAGCTCTTTCCGCCATTTCGACTACCTTCGGATCGGTTTGAAAGGTGTAGCTAGAAGCAATTAAGTGCAGAGCCGTTACACCTTGCAGCGCCGCTTCCAAGCTCTCCGGTATAGCTAGGTCCCCTGCCACAACCTCTACTCCCGCTGGTTGGTCGGCTTTTTCCGGATTACGCGAAATGGCACGCACCTTGACTCCTTTTTTCAAAAGCTGATCCACCACATGTCTCCCTACCGTACCTGTTGCACCCGTTACTAAAATCGTCATGTTGTACATCCTCTTCAAATTATTGGTAGCGTTGCTGAATCTCTTTGATTTCTTTCCATACGTCTTCCTTTAAGTCGTCAGGGGAAATAATCTCCACCTTTGCTCCATAACTTAATACGACTGAAATCGCGTAGTCTCGTTTATAAAAAACTTTGTGCAAATCGATATGCGTACCGTTATGCGTGCATTCTCCCGGGAATTGCTCCAACACACGCAGCCCAACGGACGGATCAAAACGGAGATGCGCGAGCGTCCCTTCAAAGTCTTGCGTTTCTTCTTCGTCCTGGCTTGTCTGGTCTTTTCTTGGGTAAAAAATGACTTCTGTCACCTCAAGCGCGGTAATCCTGGAAAGGCGAAAGATTCGATTCTCCTGACGCGATAAGCAATACGCCTGAAGATACCACGCTCCACGCTCCCAAAATAGACGGAGCGGCTCTACTCGTCTCTCTGAGACCGTACCTGATGCACTCCTATAAGAGAAAGTCGTGACCCGATTTTGCTGGATCGCCTCTGAAAGCGGGTGAATGGCGGCCTTTTCATCTTCTACCGTACTCAGGTTAAAAATGATCGATTCGTTATTTCCCCCATTCAGTAGAGCAGGCTGCAGGCTGCCCAGCTTCTGAACAAGTGTCGTATATTTTCCTCCGATAGCTCCTTCCGTACTTTTTAAGAGATTGTATATGACCGAAAAGTCTTTCACAGAGAAGTGCTGCTTCGTTAGGAAGAAACCTTCCATCAGCTCGAATCCACCATCTGCTCCCGTAAATGAAACGACGGGAATACCAGCTTGATTCATTAACTCAACATCACGATAAATCGTTCGAACAGAGACCTCAAATCTGGCTGCAAGATCTGTTGCTGTCACCCGTTTTTTCGTCATCAACTCTATCGTGATGGCAAGTAATCGATCCAGCTTCATCTGTTTACACTCCTCATGTTCATCACCTATTCGGTAACTGTCATCATCTTAATGCACGAATCCTGACATCATGTGTGTCAGGATTAAAAAAACTCACCCTCTTATTTTACAGGAGGGTGAGTCCTTTTTCGAAATCGTTACTTATTGGATGCTTCTTCAATTTCTTTATATGCCCAATGACCAGGTACGACATCCGGCCATCTTTGCGGGCTAGCCTGGTTCTCTGGCACACGATTCAGCACGCGATTGAGAATCGTTACAGCTTCGGCACGAGTCAACGCTTTCTCTGGCTGGAAGGTGCCGTCGGGATAACCTGTCATGTAGCCTTTTGCAACAACCGCTGCAATGATTGGAGATGACCAGTGATCTCCCCTCACATCAAAAAAGGCAGTGCCCCCTCCCGCACCTTGCAAGGCCTTGTACTTGTAGATGACCGCGGCTATTTCCGCTCGGGTAATATTGGCCGATGGGCGGAATGTCCCATCTGGGTAACCGCTCATCATACCCACTGCGCTTGCTTGATGAATCGGATTTACTGCCCAGTAGTTGTCGGCTACATCGAAGAACCTTCCTTTATTCACAGAAGACTGGCCCACCATTTCAGCGTTCAGTAAAATGGCAGCCATCTCCGCACGTGTCACCGTGCGATCCGGTTGAAACGTTCCGTCAGGATAGCCATTGATATAGCCACGTTGGCTCTTACTTTTTAGATTGGTTGCAGGGAGAACCACTTTCTTATCTGTAGGGCTACCGCCAGTGAAAAAGATGGTTGTCGGCGTGTTATAGGAACCCTTTCTACTGTCTTTATCCCGCTCCCGATCCCGGTCTCTGTCTCGATCATCATCCTCTAGATTTCTCCATGCTTTTCTCAAATCGTACAGAGCGTCATCTACTTCAGACTGCGTAGCATGTGGATCGTCAATGACATCCCACGCTTGTTCAAGCGCATCTTCCAATTTGCGCCAGCTTGATCTGGTGTAGTCGTCTTCATCCAAGTCTTTGTCCTCGATCTCTTCCACTTTGGCTCTCAATTCTCTTTTATAAACCGCGTCATCTTGTCTCTTCAAATCTTGTCTCGCTTTGATCAGTTTCTCAAGGGCTACATCTACGACAATCTGGCTCGCATGCGGATCATCCAGCACAAAGTAAGCATTCCCTAGTCGATTCTGCAGCTCTTTCCAACTGGTCCTCGTGTAATCTTTTTCTTGCAGCTTTTCCACTGCAATTTCCTCTACTTTCGTTTGCAGTTTACTCTTGTCGACTGTACCTTCCTGCTTCTTCAGCCCTTCTCTTGCTATGACTAACACGGACAAGGCACCATCGATTTCTGCTTGGGTGACGTTTGGCTTCGTCAGTACGGCTTTTGCAGCATCCAACGCATACACAAGCTTGCTCCAACTGTCGGGCGTATATTTTTCTTGGATTAAATTCTCGGCGTTAATGTCATTGACTTTTCCTTGTAAGTGACGAAGATCTACAGTGGATTCTACCGCGGCAGGTGTTTCCTCTGCACTTGCTGCTTGGCTTACAGGCACGAATATGGATGCTTGGAAGATCAAGCAAAAGAGGCTAAAGAAAACAAGACTCATTACTGCTCTTGGAAAACGTCCCAATTCCCATCCTCCGTTCTTTACGATGATCCATCTGATCATCTTTTTCCAATCGTTAACATCATATGATGGAGACCGATAAGAGGATTCATATTTTTAGAGGCCAAGAAAAACAAAAAACCAAGTAGCCAACAGAGCAGCTGCTTGACTTTTATTTTCTGGTGCTAAGCAGAAATAGGTTTTTCTGGGCGTTGCTTTGTCTTGCCGGAGAGCGAAAAATTCGTCCACATACGCAATAGTCGTTCCACTGGGCCATAACGAAACCGTTTGAGATACAGCGGGCTTAAGAAAAGCTGTCCCACATAAATCACGATCGCTAATCCGCAACCAGCCAATACCCCGATCTTTCCGAACCATCCGAGTCCATAGCCATAGAAGATCGTCGTACAAATGACGGTTTGCAAAAGGTAATTCGTTAAGGAGAGTTTCCCCACGGCCTGAAACCTTGGCAGCCAAGTTGATTCCGTGCTTCTGGAAAAGAACCAAACAAAAGCGAAAATGTAACCGATGGCAAGGATGGTTTCCCCCGTTATATCACCGACACCACTCCACCAACTTCCCGGCAGATACACATGTAGCGCTTTTAACAAAAGTCCCGCTGGCAAGAAGATCAGCATGTTTCGGAGATATGAGGTTCGTTCTTCCTCTGGCTTCTCGAACCACCTGCGCTTCGCAGCATACATCCCAAAAAGAAACATGGGTGCGCTCATAAGTGGCGCAATTAACAATAAAACAAACATCACGTATTCTGGCAAACCAAGCGGATCTTCACTGCTTCTGTGTTGCACGATCTCGTCGTATGTTCCCGTGCCATACACGGTCATGGTTTTGACCACATAAGCTTCCATACGGGCTGGATCGGTAATACTCGCAGGATCATTCGGATCTTCTGGAGCAAGCCCCATTAAGCTGATGAGGCAGAGTAAGACAATCCCCCAAATGAGCAGTGTTTTCGGTTTGCGGTTTATGAACAGCAACAGAAAAAAGCCCATCATGCCATAAAACCCTAAGATATCCCCTTCCCACAGGAAGTACGAATGAAGGAAACCAAGTCCGATCAGCATCAAAAACCTGCGGGTAAGGTAGCGTTTTTGCTTCAAACCTTTGGCAGCCAAGCTTTGCTGCATCTTGATCATGCCAAAACCAAACATGAAGGTAAAAATCGGCATAAAGCTGCCTTCCACAAATATTTTCACAAGCTTATAAGCTGTCATTTCATAATTGGGGAGGGCGTATAAATCCATTTCTTGGCTTCCCCATATCCCATACTGGAAAATCAGCATATTCGCCATCAAAATCCCTACTAAACTAAATCCCCGCAAGCCATCGATGATGCGAACGCGGTTCTGCTTTAGCTCCATGACTATCACCTCAAGCCTGATTGTAACGAGCTAAGCTTAATGGCTTCTAAAGAACACCTTATCGTTTCCTTAATTTTACATTCATCATTGCTTGCGTATCGTGGACGATCAGACGCTCGCCAGGAAGGTCTCTTCTCGCTACCATCCGAATTAGAATCCCATCTAGGCACTCCCAACCAAATCGTGTTGAATTAGTTGCAACGGTTGGTGTTCGGGGGATTACTGGTATTGCACAAATCCTCTTCCGCGTATTTCGTGATGGTAGAGAGATTTTCAACACCCTCCAAGGTATAGAATCTACTGGTTCTGAACAAAATCGATCGAAATGTAAGAGCTGGTACCCATATTTACACAGTAACCGCAGAAAACCGAACGGCAAATACCAGAGCTAATGTTGTGGGTCCTGTTACGTTTAGTGGACTAGCAGTAAAAACGAGACCGAGAACCTGAATGCGTTAAAAAGCACCTGAATAAGGTGCTCAGAGTGTTGAGAAAGTCCCCTTTCGCAAAAAAGGGGACTTTCTGTGCCAGTTTAGGGGGTACAAATATGTCTCCCCACCTTCGTAAAACGCCTTAGAAGCGAATCTAGAAGGTCAAAATTTTTTATCTTAATCCGAGAAATCCAGACTGGGGGTTTCTCGACAGCCTGAGCACCTGAATAAGGTGCTTTTTTTAGCACATACGCTGATTCTTTTTCCGAAAACTAGCAACAATTTTGTCGATCAAACGTACAACTCTTATAAGATACATAATTTAACAATGTAATCGAGGTGTTAACAAGCATGGAAGCATCAATCTCAATGGTCACCTACCGCCCTGAGCTGGCCGCAGCGGTCGCAGATATGTGGAATGCCAGCCGAGATAGCTGGGGAGGCGGAAATTCGATTACGACAGCCGAACAAATCAGACAAGAAGAAGCAGCCTCTGACGCTATTACTGTCTATCTCGCAATGGAAGGTGAAACGGTCGTTGGTTATTGCAGCCTGGCCGAATATCGGGAAGATACCGGTGCCCTCTACATCCCGTTGCTCAATGTACGTCCCGACTATCACGGAAAAAAAGTCGGCCGGATGCTGCTTTCATGTGCACTGGAGAAAACGATTGAGCTCGGCTGGCCGCGACTTGATCTGTATACGTGGGCAGGAAATACGAAGGCTGTTCCGTTGTATAAGAAGTTCGGGTTTTTCTGGGAAGACCGGGACGACGCCACCCATCTGATGAACATGATTCCTTCTGTGCTCCGTACCGAAGCGATCGCCCACTATTTTGAGGAGCTTGACTGGTATCAGGACTCTACGCGGGAGATCGTCGTTGAGCCGGATGGACGCAAGGAAAACGGCTTTGATTACTTCACATACTCCTGGGCAAAAGGAGAAAAGAGCTTGCGCGTGGAGTTTGAGCGGCGGGGTCGAGGCATGCACCTCATCGAAACGGAAGATTATCTCGTGTCTGCCGAAGTGGAAAAGCTGGAGCTGGTCTTTGGACGGGAGTATCAGATTCACTACCGGATCGTCAACAAATCAGGCAAGCCGTTACAGATTTCGTTAAACGGGCAACCGAGCGACACAATCCGCTTTGATTATCAGCACGAGCTAGCTGTGACAGGTGAAACAACGCTGTCAGCAAACTTTTTTGTCGATCCAATCACAGAAGAGCAAAGCATCTGGCGCACGCATCCGCGTGTTTGTACCCACCTATCGATCAACGACAAGGCAGCTCTGTTTGAGGTAGGAATCCTTCCCAAGTTTCCTGCTAGCCTTTCCTTGCATGTACCTGGCCTCTCCTATCCGGGACAAACAAAGTTATTTTATTTGGACGTAGAAAACAACTTTGCGGAAGAAGCCGAATTTTCATTCGAGCTGCCCTCTTGCCCATTTTTCAGCTTACAAGAGCACCGTCACATACTGAAACTGTCTGGCAAAGAGCGCATTTCGCTTCCGCTTAACGCTGCCCTGTATGAACATAGCTTTTACGAAGCCAACGTACAGGTGGAGGCAAAGCTCGCAGATGGCAGATCGGTTTCTTTTGCCAAAAACATCGGAGCTGCCTTTACAGGGCTTGGTGCGATGGTGTCGGGAGAAACGGAACAGGCTTGGCAAGTTCACCATGGCCGCCATACGCTCTACTTAACCAAAGAAGATAATGAGATGACCGTTGTCGGCGGGACAGGTGGGGAGCCAACTAACTTCCTCTATCCCAAGCTCGGCAAACCGTTTTCCAGCGAGTTCTCGAAGAAGCGTGCCGAGAAAGTTGAGTTTATCGTGGAAAAGGGAGCAATCGGCATCCGTGCAACGTATCGCTCCGGGGCATACCCGCAAATTGCACTGGTTAGCAAAACGCTCCTGTTCGGAGATGGTACCGTTGAACACGGATTGGAGATAGAAAACCACTCTGCTGACAAGCTGGCTGCTGAGCTCTGGCTTAACCAAGGATTTAGTCACAGTTTTCATCGCCCTATTGTGCCGTATCAAGGCCGTTATGTTGAAACACCATCCTCCTATGGCAGCGATATGGATTATTGGGATGCAGAGTTAGTCAGTGAAAACTGGCTGTTTACACAGGATGAAACGGCCCCATGGGGAATGTGCTGGCCTCCTGAATACCGTTTTGACATTCAAGGCTGGTATGTCACACTGGAAACCAATCTCGGCATGCTTGCCCCACATGAAAAAAAATCGTTCGGTCCCTTCCACTTCTCGCATGGGGGTTATGCTGACTGGAAAGAGTTCCGTGCCTTTGCCCGTAAAGAACCTATGCCAGCAGACCTGATCTTGACCTCTCACCTGGAGTTGAGCACTAATGGGCAAAATCCGTTTGTCACAAGCAAAGAACTAGATATACAGGTGAAAGAATACAAGCAGCAGTATTTGGACGGAGAACTGATCGCATCCCTTTTGAGCGAGTCAGCTTCCGAACAAACGCAGAGCTTTACAGAAGATGAGGAAGAGACGGAATCTGGCTTCTCCTTTAAGACGTCGGAAAAACCATATGACCTCGTGCAAGTAGAGGGACGTTTTGCCACGCATGTGTCGCATTTGCAGAGCGCGATCTTCCCAATCGGTCAGGGCAAGGTCATACAGGAGCAAACAGTGGAAGAAGGACAGCAGGTCTATATCGCCGACAATGGACGATTGCGGATCAAAGCCGCTCCAGATTTTGCTCCGACGCTCTACTCGCTCACAAGCAATGGGCAGGAGTGGCTGGACAGCGCCTTCCCTGAGCGGAAGCCGAAATCTTGGTGGAATCCGTGGACTGGTGGAATCGGCAACTATATGGAGGAATTAAGCGCGTTTTCACTGGTTAAGGAAGAGCGTACAGCTTCCTTTGTCGAGCTAATCGACAGCAAGCAAAATGCGTGGCAGGGAATCAAGGTGAGCTACCATGTGAAAAAGCAGGAGAAGTATCGCGGGTTGACTTGCCATCAGTATTACTTGCTGCTTCCAGGAGTACCTGTCCTCTGTCATACAGTAGAGATCGAACAAAATACCGGAACGTACTTTGCTGGCAAGGAATTAGCCACTGACATCTTTTTACAGACAGGAACCGAGGACGAGGCGGTATGGCTGAAAACCGTTGGTACGAATGGCGAGGAGCTCAGCTACAAGCTGGCACAGGGTGAATTGGATGTCCTTGAAGTTTCCGATTATGTCCTCGGGCGAGCTTCCAGCAAGGATCAGATGCATATCGTTACTGACCTCGATACTGAGGACCTCCAAGTATACGCAAACAAAGAAGTGGCCGTAGCTTCTGTCATACGCGAACTGAATCTGCCAAACAACAGCACTACCTTTACTCCGCCTATCTTTTTCCTGTTTGCCGAGAACACGCTTCCTTCCAATGCCTTATCTGACTTACGGGCGATACGCTTTGCCAAATAAGGGAGGGCTTCACAATGAAAATCATTGATGCGCACATGCATTTATCCCATATCGAGGAATTCAAGCGGACAGCAGCAGAAAAGTCGTTTGTCGATTACTCCGTCGCTGGTCTCTTGCAAGAATATGCCGAGAATGGCGTGGTCCTTGGGATAGGCATGGGCTTGACAGAGACTCAGCCAGACGGCTTTCCCGATGTGGAAGCTGTCACTCCCATGGGACTAGACCTGACAGACGAGTTGCCGCCACCGTTCGTCTATTGCTTGGGAATCAACCCATTTAAGCTGGATGAAACGGCAGTGGCACGCTTGGAAGCTGACCTGCAAAAGCCCAACGTGGTCGGGTTGAAAATCTATCTGGGCTACTATCCCTTCTACGCCTACGATAGCGTCTACGATCCCATCTATGCGCTCGCAGCCAAATACCAGGTACCTGTCGTCTTTCACACCGGCGATACGTACTCGGAGCGCGGGCTCTTAAAATACTCCCACCCTCTTACACTGGACGAGGTGGCTGTGAAGCATCGAGACGTTAATTTCATGATGGCCCATTTTGGCGATCCATGGGTACTCGATGGGGCAGAAGTCGTTTATAAAAACCGCAACATGTTTGCAGATCTCTCCGGCTTAATGGTCGGTGACGTAGCCAATTGCAAGCGACTCGCGGACTCCCCTCTATTCTTCTCCCATCTGCGACACGCGATCACCTATTGTGATCATTACGACAAGTTTTTGTTCGGAACAGACTGGCCGTTGGCACCAGTGAAGCCGTATATCCAGTTTGTACAAGAGCTAATCCCAGCCGAGTATCACGAGGATGTGTTTTACAAGACAGCATTGAAGGTGTTTCCCAAGATCAAGCCGTTGGTTGAGTAAACGATACAAATCCCATGTCTCTTCCTCTCGAAGAAGCATGGGATTTTTCTTGTCTGTGCCCCCTTTACAGGAGTCCCCCTCGCATTTGTTCAATAAAACTTCTTCTATTTACGACAAAAAACGACAGTTTTCGTATTATGATAATATATGCGAGTTTGCTTATACAACATCAGTAACGGACAACCATGACCGAAAGCTTTCGCTAGTAAAGATAGAGCAAGGTTTCTACTACAATGGGGGAGGACATGTTTCCTTGAAGAAAAAAATTGCCTGGGTTACAGACAGTACCGCACTCATACCTGATCACATCATGGAAGAGCATGACATCTACGTCGTTCCACTGGAGATTATCTTTGAAGATGGCACTTATGAAGACGGTATTGATTTAGCGCCTGAAGAGCTTTATCAAAAAATTGTGCAGGCCAGTTATGCTCCCAAAACGTCGCAGCCTTCCTTAGGAAAATTTGTGATGCTCTACGAACGATTAAAGGAAGAGTATGAATGCGCGATTGCTGTCCACCTCTCCTCTGATCTGAGTGGGACCTACAATACTAGTGTAACGGCAGCCAAGATGGTAGACTTCCCTGTCGAGCCGGTAGATTCCAAGCTGATGTCGTACCCGATTACCTCGATAATCTTAAACGGAATCGAGCAAGCCAAAGAAGGAAAGGGCTATCAGGAGATTGCGGCTTCCTTGCGCGAGGAATACAAAAAGTTTGAGAACTATATCCTGGTTGGCAGTCTCGACCAGTTTTACAAGGGCGGCCGAATGACCGGTTTGCAATATTTCATCGGCAATCTGCTTCAGATCAAGCCGATTTTCCAAATTAAAGATGGATTGTTTGAAGTATATGAAAAGGTTCGTACCGAAGGGAAAGCGGTCAGACGCATGCTGGAACAGCTGGAGAACGCCAAGCAGAATTACTCCGTGAAGCACGTGCAGATTTTGCATGGCAACGTCTTGGAAAAAGCGCTGGAACTGAAAGAGAAAATTCAGAGCAAGTACTCCGATGTCGAGGTGTTGGTTGGACCCATCAGTTCTACGATTGGGGCACATGCTGGGATGGGGACGCTGGCGTTGGCTTGGCGGAATGAGTAGGAGTTAAATGGGGCAGTCTCACATGCCGATTTTTTCGGCAAAGAGCTGCCCCCTTTGTCTTTCATTTTGGCACAATTTCATCATGTTCCTACCTTGATCACTACATTCCCCTTCTTCCGCCCTGTCTCCACATACCTATGTGCCTCCGATACTTGTTCCAGCCAATAACGTCTATCAATAACCGCTTTTATCTGCCCTGCCTCCATCAGCTCTTTAAGAAAATCCAAATCCTCCGTTCGCACCTTTGCAATCCCTTGCCCATCCACTGTCAGGAATAACCCGTTGGGCGCCAGTGCTTTTACGCAGTGGGACTTCGTTACTTTCCCAACCGCATCAAATACAATATCATACCGCTCTTCTTTTTTCGTAAAATCCTCTTTCGTGTAATCGATGACGTAATCGGCTCCCAACGATTTCACCAAATCTAAATTGGCAGAGCTACATACCGCTGTTACCTCAGCGCCAAAATACTTGGCAAGCTGTACCGCGGAGGTCCCTACCGATCCAGAAGCGCCGTAGATCAGCACTTTTTGCCCCTTTTGAAGCTTTCCTTTTCGAAAAAAATGCAAGGCGGTCGTTCCCCCAAAAGGAATCGCGGCGGCTTCTTCATGTGTTACATTTGTCGGTTTTAACCCCACGATTGCGTTTTCATGCAGACAGATGTACTCTGCATGCGCACCGCATCGCATCCCACTTAATGCATAGACTTGGTCGCCTGTTTTAAATCGCTTTACATGTTTTCCAATCGCTTCGACTTCCCCAGATAGCTCTACACCGAGAATAGGATTTCTCGGTTTGGTGAGACCGAGCACGATGCACATGGGAATCCAGAGCAAGAACGGACTTTTGAAGGCTCGTATTCTGCAGTCTCCAGATGTAACTGTTGTTGCATGAATTTTTATCAGGATTTCATTATCCTTGAGAATAGGCTTCTCTACTTCTCTTAGCTCCAAAACATCTGGTGATCCGTATTTCGTGCATACCACGGCTCTCATTGACATCCTCCTATCCACTTTGCCATGAGTATAGCGGGAGCACGGTATTGGTATACAGATACTTAAGTATTGTTTTGGAATTTATAACAAGCCCAACTGGCGTGCCCGTGCGACTGCTTCCGTACGCCGCTGTACCTGCAGCTTGTCAAAGATATTCCGGTTATGCCCTTTCACCGTGCTGAGTGCGAGGAACAGCTGCTGGGCAATGTCACGATTCGATAATCCTTTTTCGATGAGCTGCAAAATTTCAAGTTCTCGCTCACTAAGTGGCTCGATCAGGGAATTAGCATGGTGGGACTGATTCGAGTTGCCCCCTTCCCTTTTCGGCTCTTCCTCTTTCCATTCCGCAAGCAGCTTTTCTATATAGCTTGGCATCGTTCCATGAACTACCGCATCACACAATAACCTTTTCATCGGGATACCTTCGTCGACAAAAGTACGGATGAAGCCACCGGGCTCCGCTATTACCAAAGCGTCTTTCACCATTTGCGCAGCTTTTGCTTGATCTCTATGCGCATGCAGAACAACGGCTAGCAAAAGCATGATCTTGAGTTGTTCATCCTCTAGCTGTTTTGCCTCTGCCTGCGCGAGTAATGGTTCGAGCACCGCAAGTGCTGCGGACGTCTCTCCCTGAGTCAGAAGTACACGGGCTTGGAGAATGGGAAGGTCGTGCTTTTGTGCTAACCGGGCTGCCGCTAGCAGGTTGTCCTGCTGAAGTAATATAAGGACTTGCGCTTCCACAATAGGGGGCATCTGCATGACAAAGCAATGCTCGCGAGCCACATACTCAGCATTTGCAATCATGGCAGCCGCTCCATTAACGTCTCCTTGTGCTAGCTTCAGTCTTGCCAGAAACACCTGCGTTGCCACGATTCTGTCCGTTTGTTCCAGTTGACGTGCTAATTGAATAGACTGTTGACCATGATGCTCCGCTGTATGCAAGTCGTTCCATTCATAAAAAATCCGGGCCAAGCCCAGATGAGCTTCGCAAGCAGCTGGTAAGGGAGGGGAACCAGCCAATTTTCGTACATGCTGATAAGTCTCAGCCGCCATATGGAGCTGATTATCTGCCTCCTGTAGCTTCGCTAGTCCAAGCGTAGCCATCATGGTGATCACGACATGGCCAATCTTCTCACTGATCGATAATGCCTCATGGTAAGCCTTGCTGGCTGCGAAACGATTCCCTTGAAGGTGATAGGCATACCCCAGCGACCATGTAGTGGCTGTGCGGACAGGCAAGTTGTCAGGGTTCAAGTAATCCAACGCTCGCTTAGCCTCGACCATGATGTCGTCTGATTGGTGCTTGCTCACAGCCAATGTAGCGCGTATGGCAGCGATATGCCCAAGAGTATCTCTGGAACTGGCATCTTGCTCCAAACCTTGCAGTGCTTTTTCGGCGGCTAGCAGTTTCGGTTCAACGCCAGTCATTTGACCAGTCATCAGCAAGGCAGAGGCGTACATCACCCAGAGCGCGGGCCTTGCATCCAACTCCTCATGTAGTAACGACTCCAGCCAGTCCAGTACAGGGATTACCCCTCCACGAAAGAGCAGCGGCATCCTCTCTCCTTCCACCAGTCGCGCTGCTCGTGATGTATCATTGGCGGCCACTGCATGGTGAAAAGCTTCCATCTCCAGACCATTGTCTTCATACCAAATGCTTGCACGGGTATGTAATTCCGCGACGATTCGCTCGCCCTCTCCTGTTGTCGATGAAAAATGCTGACGGAGCCTCTGCCGCAGTAAATCAGCAAAAAGATGGTGATAGCGGTACCAACGCCGCTCGCTGTCCAGCGGGACGATAAACAGATTGGCACGCTCGAGGAATTCTAACGTTTCCTGGCCTGAACCTGAACAGATATCACTTTGGCCCAAAACGGCGTCACAAAGAGGACCGGACAATCGGTCGAGGATGGATGTATGCAGCAAGAATGCTTGAATGCTTGCAGATTGCTGGGTAAGCACTTCTTCTACCAGATAATCGAGGATAAAATGGTGACTGCCGGAAAAAGATTGAAGGAAGGTTGCGACATCTATTTGTTCTTTCATGGAAAGAGCGGCTAACTGTAAACCGGCAATCCAGCCTTCTGTGCGGGTTTCGAGCAGGGCGATGTTTTCCGATGATAGTTCTATCCCCATCACCTTCCCCATAAATTCAGCTGCTTCCGAATAAGTAAAGCGCAAATCGGATGCGCGTACTTCATTCAATTGATTCTGCACACGTAACCGAGCGATAGGCAGACGTGGTTCCTCGCGGGTCGCAATTACCAAATGCATCTGTGGGGGCATCCGTTCAAGCAGGAGAGAGATGGCATCGTCGAGTGGCCCCGTTTTCAAAACGTGGTAATCATCGAAGACAAGAATAAGAGGGTTGGGTATTGTAATTATTTCATGAAGCAGAGTCGTGATCATTAATTCGATTGGTAAGGGTTGAGGAGAATGGAGCAAAGGAACTATGCCCGATCCAATATTCGGGTCAATATTTCGCAGAGCTGTGTAGAGGTATGTGAGAAAACGCGCAGGGTCATTATCCCCTTCATCCATGGAAATCCAGGCGAAGGGTCGATCACCGCTGGCGAGCCATTCACTGACAAGCGTCGTTTTACCGGAGCCTGCTGGTGCTGAAATGACCGTCAGTTTACGGTTTAGGCCCTCGTTTAACTGCTCGATCAGTCGAGGACGGCTAACGATCTTCAACCGTGGCGGAGGCATATACAATTTGGTGGTTACAATTGGAATCGTCATAAAGAAATTATATGGATCGCCGTCTCTGAGCGTCAACTCTGTCGACTTTTTGATTTACTCTCTGCTTTTTTCAAGTTGCTCGCTACTCGGAATTGGACGACTTTCCTAATCAGATCATAAGATAAGGGCTGATCGATCGGAAATTTGACTCCTCTATTCCACCAGGAGATGGATAAAAACCGATATCCCAAACGTACATAACACAAAAAAACACGCCGAGCTGGCGTGTTTTCGTTTTGGTGGCAAGGATGCTATTTCGTTATACGTATTCCAATAGCCTCCACGAGCTCCCTCGTTGTCTTGGGAAGATTGGATTTCAGAATGGAATTGATCATGGGGCCCTTTACACCATGGGCGGTGATATCCAGACACCCCGTCATTTTCGTCCGCGCCTCCCCCAATGCTTTTGCTTGGAAGTAGCCATGCCCAGTGAAATTCCCGCTGATCCCCGTCAAAGTAAACCTCACCTCGCTCGGAGGCGTCCATTCGGTGATATCCACTTGCAGGCTGATCGTTTTCTTCAAGATGCCGATATCGCCTGTAAACGTCCAAGCGACACGTCGTTCATTGATTACCTCGTGGCTGATGTAGCCAGGTACCAGTGGAACCCAATTCTCCACTATACTCACAAACTGCCATACCGCCCCGATGGGCAGGTTCAGCTCCACATCATGTATTCCTTGAGGCATGATTTGCTCATTCCTTCCCCCAGTGTTCTTTGGTATCTTGTTATATTTATTGTTGGAACATGGGAGATATTTCAGGAATATGGCGAGTTAATCCCACCAAAAATACCACACATCCTGTTTCATTAAATAATCGGCGTAATGCCCTAATGAAGGAAACTCATCCAAGACGTACTGACAAAAGATGAAATGCTCTTGTGCCAGCTTTAGGGCCTCCTGGTAGGTCTGAGGTCTTGAACCGGCTTTAAGAATCCAAGTATCCTCTGTCACAGCGAGAATCTTGATCCCATACGCATCCTGCCAGTGCTTTACGATAACGGACTGGTAAACGGGTAATGGACATTCATTATAGCCGCCCATTGGAATCCACAACGGTGCTTCATAACCAGATGCTAGCGGCAGTTCCATGACAATCAAGGAATCATCTTCTAATCGATCCTGCACCCATTTTTCACTTATGAGAAAGGACTCCATCTCTGTTTCACTGAGTTGTTCATTGATTAGCTCATGACCTTCCCATATAAGGGAATATGCCTTATAGATTTCTTCAAAGTTCTTCCCATCCAAATTTTTCACCTCGGATGAAATGTCTGTATACAAAAGTCGAGATTTTACAATTTTCCGAAAAGCATCCTCCACAGATAAACGATGAACTTCCTCTAGTTGGTTATGTACATAATCAGAGAGTGACCCCTCTTCGTCCACCGCTTCTTCTATCATCTCTAGTATATTATAGCTAGGCAGAACCAAGATGCTGTGCTTATCTACCCTTGTAGCAGGTACCGAGAAATCTTCCGCAGAAACCACTTCTATGTCACATTCCTTTAGGTAATTCGACAACTCTTCTACCATCGTCACACCTCTTTTTTCTGTTGTTTTGTTCAAATCATAGGATTACTCATCTATTTTACTTCAATTTCCATATACAGTGGAAATGAACAAAAAGCAAAAAGAAAAATGCTTGGCTTCCCAAGCATTTATGATTTGGCCAGAAACTGTTCTGTAAAGATTTTCAGCAAATATTCGAGTGTGATCGGATCACTGTATGTAGAAGCTTCCGTGTCAATCTCAATGATGCGATTTTGTTTGACAGCGGGAACGTTTTTCCATGTCGCGGATTGCAAGAAATCATTGGTACTACCATTTCTTCTGCTGAGGACGAGATAATCACCAGCATAGTCAGGAATCGCTTCCAACGATAGCTTATAGTACCCAGGACCGAGAACGTCCTTTTTTACTTTGTCCGGCATGTTTAAGCCCATCGCTTGATAGAGGATTTCCGTACCACGCGCCCAGTTATTCCCGAAAACATAAAAATCTTTCGTGTCATACTCGAAGACAGATACCGTTGCGTTTTCACCGATTTTCGCTTTAATTTGTTCACCGGCTGTTTTTGCACGGCTCTTGAAATCATCCATCCACATCTGGGCTTCCTTTTCCTTGTTCAACAGCTTGCCAATCTCCAACTGTTGAGACAAGTAATCCAGTTTGCCCCATGTAAACACGACAGTCGGCGCAATTTTGCTAAGCTGATCAAGATTTTTCATTTCTGATCCCGCCACAATCAGGTCAGGTTTCAGGGCAAGGATTTTCTCCAAATCTGCATCCGATACGACTTCCACATCTTTTAATTTTTCTGTAAAAAGCGGATTTTGCTTCGTCCATTGATCGACTCCGACAAGTGTACCTTCCATCGATACAATATTCGGGGCATTTGTAAGTCCGATGATTCGTTTCGGTTGTGCAGGAACCTCGACAGGTCCTTTTTCCGATTGGTAAATCACTGTTCCCTCTTTCGTTTCGTTGCCTGCCGCTGGTGTCTCTGGCTGTGCAGGTTGAGCTTGTTGAGACCCACAAGCGCTAAGCAAGAGCATGAACATGAGAATGACAGGGATGACTGCTTTTTTCATGGTGAGCGATCTCCTTAACTCCTGATCCTATTTTTATGATAGTGATTATCAATCGCAATTACTCACCTACTATATTCATTTCTCTTCTACTTGTCAATATTGGAAACGTCACGAGGTTTTGCCTTCGCTATTTTGCGCAGCAAGTAGATGCTTGATCTGAATTTCGTTTGTGTAATCTTTTCCTTTCCAGAAATGAAGATCTTTTCGAATCTCTGTCGGTAAATAGTTGGCAATGGGGTCGTCAAACGTAACGAGACCTTTTTCTGCTAGGATCGATACGATGACAGCCGTAAAAGCCTTGCCCACACTAGCTGTGTGATAGAGTTGATTCGGGTTGGCTGTCCCCCCAGCTGTATTGCCAGCCGCTATTGGCCAGTGGATATCCAGCTTATCGGAATGGATTAACAAATAGACATTGTGCAGTTGTCGATCAGAAGCAACTTTGGCCTTCAGGTTGCTCTCTATTTCACTCCTTATCATTTCATTGCTCATTTGTCTCCCCACACTTCATTCACCTGCAAGGGCTTATGCGCCAGCTACTGATAAGCTATGTGCATTCTCTTGCCAATTATGAACTTAAGAAGCTTTCCAGCTTTAATGAAAGGAATAGGTCTGTGGCAAAAGGGATAACTCCATGCTTTTTAAAAATCACATTCTGAACGAAATTGCTTTATCACGCAAAAAAACTGCACCCCATTGTGAAATACATCAACAGGAGGTGCAGTTTATAATCTTATTCCCTCTACATCGTGGAGACATTTTGCCTGATTTCATTCAGAACTTCTTCCCAATGAAGCTTCATTTGCTCCCTTGTGTTACTGTGATCCAAATTCTCTTGATGAAAACTAATTGTCGTTCGGTCAGGCTTGTCTGATATCAGTCGGATTTGCAATGTGGACGGCTTTTCCCAATCCTTCATCGACCACTTCAAACGAAACTGCTGGAACGGCTTTACAACACGAAATTGACCCGATATTCCTTCGCTGGAAGTAAAGGTCTCCCCCTCGCTAAAGGTAAGGCTCGATACATGTCCAAGCCATAATTTCACCCCTTCGGACGAGGTTAAAAACGCCCATGCCTGTTCTGGGGTAATGGGCATCGTCGTGCGTACACCTACTTGGAAGCCTGTCGCTGCCGTTTGACCAACGATTTTGCTAGATTCGGTATTTGGATTCTTCATCGGGACACCTCGCCAATCATGTTTGTTAGCACGTGTTTTTTTACTCCGTACTTGGAACCAAACTTTTATTTTCGAATGTCTTTGAGAGCACAATTAAAGGTGTTGAAAATCCGTAAACATGGCATGTATCCAAAAAGGCTGCCAGTGACTCGGTCGTTTCAGTCAGCACCTTCATCAAATAATTGTACTCCCCGCTGATCCTGTAGAGATCGACAATCTCAGGTGCTCGTTCGCAAAATGCAATGAAATCCTTACACACACTCGTTTTAAACAGTACAAATGCAGTGGTGTGCTTACCGAGCTTCTGGGGAGAAAGCTCCGTCCGATAAGCAGTTATGACGCCTTGCTCCTCCAGCTTTCGCACTCTTTCCGTTACAGCTGGCTGCGACATCGCGATCATGCGGCTCAACTCGGAAATGGGAATCCGGGCATCATCATGAAGCACCGACAAAATTTTTTGATCGATTTGGTCCATCCACACAGCACCTCATTTTTCGAAAGTGGAATACCTAAAACAAATGAAAATGCAAGGTATATGACATGAATTCCCTTCAAAAACTTATGTAAATTGTACGTGATCTCCCATAAAATGTCACTCATAAACAGAAGAGGAGAATGAGCACATGACATTTACCGTAAACGAACCAAATGGCCTTCATCTAAAGGGGAGACCATGCAGCAGCTGGCATTTTCCCATAAAAATCAACGATATAGACACAGGAATGACCCGAATTTGTTCACTTTCTTCATCAAAAAAAATGTTAGGATAGAGGCATCACTTCATAAAAAATGAGGAGAGTCACAAGTGCGGGTACATCCAATTTACTTTTTACGTCTGACAGGCCTATTCGATGGCCTTTCCTTATTAGTATTGATGGGCATCGCGATGCCCTTGAAATACGTGTGGGGCTTAGACAAAGCCGTAACCATCATAGGAAGTATTCACGGCGGGATATTTTGCTTGTATGCTCTGGCGATACTCTATGCGGCCATTCGCGTGAAATGGAGCCTGCTCTGGTCTCTTGCTGCGTTACTCGCCGCTTTTGTACCGTTTGGAAACTTCTTTCTGGATCGCAGACTGAAAACGGCACAGGATGTGTATCCTCTGAAGCCGTTTAATAATGCCCTGCTCGTATACGGCATCGTTTTTTTCTCGTTCTTTGATTTGTTCTCGCAACTGCCGGTCATGAGTACATTTGCTGCTTCCGTAGGTGCCAGCTCATTTGTTATAGGCTTTGTCATCGGTCTGTATTCATTAGCCAACACCTTTGGCAATATTATCTCTGGCATCCTGACAGATAAGGTTGGTCCATCCAAACCACTGTTGATCGGATTGGTTTTATCAAGCTGTGCCTTGCTGCTGTATCACATCGTCGATCAGCCGTTTCTGTTGATTATCGTGCGAATCATTCACGGATTTGTTGCCGGTTTGATCGTTCCTGCTGCTTTTACTTTCTCTGCGAATAACACTGCACATGAGCAGCAAGGACGCAAGGTTGCTTTCACTGGTACCTTTGTGGGACTCGCAGCGATTATCGGACCTGCATTCAGCGGCATTATGGCAAGCAAAACCTCCGTGCCTTTTGTCTTTACATGTGTAGCTGTTATGGGCTTTTTCCTAGCCATCCTGTCCGTCATTTTTCTAAAATCCACTCAGGCCTGCAAGAAAGAGAAGCTTAAGAAGGACGTTCCAACCTCAGCCTTGATCTTCAATTCTGGGATAATCAAGGCTTACGGCGGTGCCTTTTTGCTCATGTTTTCACAAGGTGTGATTGCTTACCTTTTGCCCTTGCATGTCCAATCGCTTGGATACGATTCGAAATTAAGCGGTACGTTATTGAGCACGTTTGGGCTGATTGCTGTTCTGATTTTCGTGCTTCCGACCAATCGGGTTTTCGATCGTGTGGCCCCTTCCAAAACGATGGCCATCGGAATTGGTTTCATGGGCGTAAGTCAGCTGCTTATTGGTCAATCCAACACGACATTGGCACTGTACTGCATGTTAGGTCTATATGGGATAGGCTTTGCTCTCTTGTTTCCCTCTGTCAATACAATGCTCATTCAATCGACGCCGCAAGAATTGCGGGGTAAAGCACATGGTTACTTATACGCCTTCTTCTCTCTCGGTGTGGTCGTCGGCTCAGGCCTTTTAGGGTGGCTGCCCTTCTCCATCGAGGAAGGGTTTCTGTTCACAGGAAGCCTTCTCCTCGTGTTTGCCGCTTTCATTGCCATGCATAAGCAGCGAGAACGCTTGCTGAATCAACAAAATAATCGATAGCAGCCGTCGTTTGTAACAACAAAACCTCCTCAACCACTATGCTAGTGGCGAAGGAGGTTTTGTGCTACTGCTTTCAACCGCGGAATCACTACGAATCAGGCATGCAGCCAACAGACCAATGCCAAGTACGATTGCAAGCAGTACAAAAGTAAGTTCATAGCTACCAACATTCATAAAACGGATGGACAATATCGGCCCAAGACTAGTTCCCGAAAACAGGATAAACGTATAAACCGAAACCGCAATTCCCCGCGATTTGCCCCCTAGCTGTCCAATAAGCGTGATCAGGGAAGGAACAGATAACGCAATTCCGGTAACGAAAAGCACACTCGTACCGATCAAAAGAGACAAATTAGATATCATACCGAGGGAAGCCATACTGACCACTGCCAGACCTAATCCGCAGCGTAGCACGGTACGTAAGCCAAACCGTTTTGCCAGCCCGCCCGCCAGTGGAGAAATGAGCATGCCCACTACACCAATCGTTCGAACAAGCAGAATATCCTTGCTGCTAAGCCCAAAATCAGATCCCGCCAAATAACTGCCCAAGACCGTATACATATTAACGAATGACATAAGCAATACAAGAGCGATTATGTAGCTCAAGACGATATTTTTTTGTTTGAACATGGAGGGAATTCGCTTAATCGGCTCCCAAATATTCACTGTAGCAAGTGGACTCTCTTCTTTTGGCAGCCACCTCATCACCACGAGCAGCGTCACGAAATAGATAGCAGCAAGCATATAGAATACGGCGTGCCAATTGTATTGTTGACTCATTACGGTACTGATCACTTGACCAATGATTCCTGCCGCCAAAAATCCAGTGCTGATAAATCCGATTGCCGTTACCCGTTTTGCCGCAGGGAACATTTCCACAGCATAGGCGAGTGCAACAGGAGAGAACGTAGCAGCGGCAGCACCTTGCAAGCTCCTGAGTACAATGATCCATGCGAAATCATTTGCGCTACCAAGCAACAAAGAAAATAGAGCCAGGGCAATCATCCCGATCACAATAACGTTCTTGCGGCCATACTTTTCGGACAACGGTCCATAAATCAGGCACCCTATGGCAAACCCAACCGAAAATGCGCTGCCTACTGCTGCAGCCTGTGTCAACGTAATACTGAAAAGATCGGCAAATATGGTCATAAGGGGAATCGTAACGTATAAGCTGGACATGACGACGATTCCAGACCAGCATAGGATTGCTGTCATGAGTGAGTAGTTTCGCTGTGACATCGCACACCTCTTTTTCAAATATTCACACACATTATAGTTAGATTATCTAATTATATTCACAAAAAAATATGATCTTATCTTCCCACCCCCAGTTTCTCTTCCATGCTGCTATTCAACTTCATCAAGATTTTTTCCAACAGCATCCGTTCTTCCTCTTCTAATTCGCTCATAATGGAGGAGCAGGCAGACCAGAAAACTGGCAGTACTCTGGTTACTAATTCTCTGCCTTCTTGAGTTATTTTGACATGAATCTTGCGACCATCCAGCGTGCTTTGCTCCCTGATTATCCAGTGCCTTTTTTCCAGCCAGTCCAGCAAAGCTGTAACAGAAGCACGCCGAATGCCCAGCCTGTCTGCAAGCGAAGAGGGGGTGATAAGTTCTCTGTCTTTATGTAACGTAAGCAACAGCAATACGTCCCATTTACACTCCGTTATGCCGAATTTCTCCAAATTCAAATCAATTACGTCTATGGCGTTATCCCCCAGCCATAGCATCAATAACCCCAAATGAGCCAATTTGCGATCCGTATTTTGCAGAGCAGTTGTTTCAATAAGATGCAAATATGGCTGAATACCTAGTTTTGGCAATTGATCGGATGTATGCTCACACTTGTTTTTTCTGCTCATGATCCACCTTGACTATAATTAGATTATCTAACTAAAATCAATGTAACGGATTTTTTTGGATTTTGCAACCCCCCTGGCAAGCCGAAAGCCGAGATCATCAATTCGAAACGTGGGGTGACTGCGTCTGCGGCACGTCGCCCCACAGCCTCTGGCCTCTTCCGCCCAGCTGCCACCGCGAAAAATTCGGTAGGTGCCGTAGACGTTCACATCGTAAAGGTCCCAACACCACTCCCAAACATTTCCCAGCATGTCATAGAGCCCCCACGCATTCGGCAGCTTATGTCCTACTGCATGTGCTGGACCCATAGAGTTCTCTTGGTACCATGCGATCTCATCCAGCTCGCCGTACCGATAACCACCCGTCCCTGCTTTGCACGCGTACTGCCATTCCGCCTCTGTCGGCAGACGATAGCCATCCGCTTCCTCGTTCCATACGACACGCTCACCATCTTCACTTATCGAGTAGCATTCTGTGAGACCCGCTTGCTGAGATAGCAGATTGCAAAACGAAATCGCATCGTTCCACGAGACATTCACAACGGGAGCCTCTGGGTGATCATTCGGCCCAGCTGCTTTTTGTACAACCGAGAAGTATAACGCATTCGTAACAGGAACCGGTGCGAGTAAAAAAGCGTTCACCTCGGTTGTCCATGTGGTCTTGATTCGATCGTCCCGTAATTCGATTTGCCCTGCTGGGATGTTCACCATGGTGTACGCCCGTTCCATCTCTATTTCACCTGGCTTAACTTCTCGATCGCCTGCTCTTCGGTCGGCAAGAAAAAGATGTCCTTTCCGTTGTTGGATTCATAGATGAAGTCTTTTAGACTTTTACTTGTGTACACCGAAAAATCTCCTACAATTGCCACTTTCACCCGATAATTGATGAACTTTTGCAGGATCTCGCCAGCAAGGCGTGTTTTCAAATCGAAAAAGCTTTCGTTAATCAATGATTTGTTTATAATGATACGATTACTGTCTGCCTCATAGTGTACGGTTGCAATCAGATCCAGGGCTGACTGCACATCAATAATCAATACCTCGCTACCACTCACGATCGCAATGTTTCCTACGGCTGCTTCTACCTTTGTAATATTCATGTGTATCCTCCTCACTTTCTATTGATAATCTGCCTCACATAATCCTCACAAATATATCGGTTGTCTTCGCCGTTTGCTGGCGCAATGCTCGCCACTCGAAAGAAGCTCAAGCCCACAACCATCGCCATGAGTCCGTAGGCAGCGCTTTGTGAATCATCTACAGACATAAGCCCGGTTTGCTTGCCGTAATCAAAAATCTTTGTGATGCCCTGCAAATCTCTCGTATAACTTTTCGCAACCACTTCTTGGAGATTGGGGTCCAATGCGGCTTTGGAGAAGAATTGTACAAAGAGTCTTGCTTGATCTTCATGCGGGATGTACATCTCAGCGATGCCATTCAGCTGCGAAACATTGATCCGTTTTTCCTTGTCGTTCACGTATGGCGGCAAGATATGCGTAAGCGTAACATCCATCATTTCCTGGGCTGTCATGGTGTTCTCAATGTCAGATTCGATTTTCAAGCCATAATAGGCCAAGAATGCCTGAAAGGCTTCACTCGTCAAATTATCCTTATTCTTAAAATAATACGTGACGACACCTTTTGAGCAGTCTGCATACTCCGCCACCTTATCCAGCGTCATGCCATCAATCCCGTGGTTGCTAATACACGTTAGGGTCGCATTGATGACATCAGCTCGGCGCTTTGGTTCCATTCCTAATTTGGGCATGATCTTACCTCGTTTATTTATACTGTACGGTCGGAATAAAAAAAGTGTACACAAGTATTTTCCAGTTTGTCAAACGAATAGGTTCGACAACACAAAAAAACACGCTTACTCAGCGTGTTCTGTCTTGACCTTACATGGCAAGTGCTTGGCGACTGACCCGATATTGCCCCGGTGTCTGCCCCGTCCATTTCTTGAAAGCATTTTGAAAGGCGCTTGGATCTGAAAAATGCAGCAGGTACGCAATCTCCCCAATGGAATGCTCCGCTTGCTGTAAATACCCCATCGCCATTTCTTTGCGGACATTCGTGGACAATTCATGATAGGAAGTGTCCTCTGCCTTTAGTTTCGCTTGCAGGGATCTCGTACTCATATGAAAAGCAGCGGCAGTCTGCTGTAAGGTCGGAAAAGCCGCAGGCATACATCCCATCATCCATTGAAACACGCGGTCCGAAAATTCCCGCCCTCTGATCAGCCTCTCTCTAATTTCTTCCGCGATTGGTTCAAAAGCTTTACGCAGCCGAACATCTGAATACAGGATCGGGTATTGCAAAACTTCTTTGCCTATCAAGAGCCCATTTTCTTCTCCACCAAAGTGAGGCTCCATTCCGAACAAATTCAAATAAGGTGCGCTATCCGCCGTAGCGTCGTGTGTGAATTGTATCGCCTGTAACGGAATAGACCGATGACTCATACGGACGATCAAGTGGTACAAGGAGCTAACCATATCCTCCATGCAATGTCGAGAAACGCTCCCTGCGCTTTGTCTATGAAACCGCAGGAAAACATCCTTCCCCCGCTCTTCCCAATCCAGCTCGTACCCGCTGCAAAGGATCACGTGATACCGCTGATATGCCTTCAATGCATCGACGATTTTTTCCGAATGCATCATGACATAGCCAAGAATGCCCAGATCGGCAATATCAGTTAGCTGCCCTTGATGCAGTCCGAAATGATCATCCTGCGTGTAAATGGCCGCTTCCTTCATCAAACGCTCGAGCTCTGCTTCATCAATGCGTGCCTCTACATCTTTTAGCAAGCTACTGTCGAAAGAAATATGATCACAAAAACGCTCAAAATCAAGCTTCTTGTGAGTAATTGTTTTCATAATCGGATACACCATCGAAATCGCAAACCCATGCGCATTTTCCAAGTACGGAACCTCCTTTGCGTGAATCCACAACATTTATGCGCTTTCGATCATTCATCTGTTCCATTTCACACGATATGCTGAATACAGTTCAGTTTACCACGATTCGTCGGTTATGGAATCAACTCTACAGGGGGTTATGAAAATGAACATTCTCGTTATCATCGGACATCCTGATCCCGAGAGCTATTGCTCTGCGTTGGCGCACGCCTATATGGAAGGAGCTAAAGGCAAAGCAGCACAAATTCGCACCATTGATTTGAGCCAAATCTCTTTCGACCCGAATTTGAAGTACGGATATCGGAAAAGAACGGAGCTAGAGGATGACTTAAAAGAAGCGCAGGACCTCATCCGTTGGGCGGATCATTTGGTCATTGTCTATCCAACTTGGTGGGGCACGATGCCCGCTATCTTGAAGGGATTTTTCGATCGTGTCCTTTTATCAGGATTCGCCTATAAATATCGGGAGGGTTCATCACTCTGGGATAAGCTGTTAACGGGCAAAACCGCACATTTGATTGTAACGATGGATTTCCCATCTTGGTACAATCGATTGATCTACTGGCAAGCCGGACATCTCGTGATGAAACGAAACATTTTGAAGTTTTGCGGGATCAAGCCTGTGAAGGTTACGGAGATCAGTGGAGTGAATGCCTCGTCGGATGAAAAGCGCAAGAAGTGGCTGGAGAAAGTGAAACAGCTTGGGGAGAGGCTAGCCTAAGCGTACGGTGAAAAAGCCGAACCAGAGCGATAAAACAAAAACTCAAGCCCTATTTCAGCTTGAGTTTTTCCTATTCACTTACTTATCGAGATGCGTTTGCATACTTTTCAAAAACTTGATGCGGCTATATACGGGACCGCCTTCCAGCAGCGGATCAGCTAGTTTATCCAAATCTGTCACTGTCCTTCACCTGCTTTCTAGCCTTTCTCCAGCGTATCTCTTCCATTGGGATTATTTACCGAGGCAAATAAATCGTGCAAAGTGTATTTATTATGTAGCTGATTGTGAGTATGATAATAGTAAAAATAATAAGAAAGAGGCTATCATATGGATTCTACTTTTTCACCACGAAAAGCAACAAAGACGAAAACGCTAGTTATTAACGCACTCTTTATCGCTTTTACTCTCGCAGCCACCATGTTTATCAATTTAAGACTCCCGATCATGGGGAACGGTGGCCTCATTCATCTCGGAAACGTGCCTCTTTTAATCGCCGCTTTTGTGTATGGCAGAAAAACAGGAGCCATCGCAGGAGCATTCGGGATGGGCCTCTTTGACCTTATCTCCGGTTGGACGGCATGGGCACCGTTTACCTTCGTAATCGTAGGTGCAATGGGCTATGTAGCTGGCCTCATCGCCGAAAAGGTGCCTGGCAATCGAGTATTTGTGTACGCACTCGCAGTTGTGGCAGCATTGGTGATTAAGATCGTGGGCTACTACTTTGTTGAAGTTATTCTTTACGGTAACTGGATTCAGCCGTTTGGCTCCATTCCGGGGAATATTTTGCAGGTGGTTGTAGCAGCGGTTATTGTCATTCCGCTGGTGGGACGCTTGAAGAAGATTGTTGGGCAAGGTTAAAAAAGGAAGGATGGGGCAGAGCTCCATCCTTCCTTTTTTACAAAAATAAAAAGATCGGGAAACGCGTGAGAGCAGTACAATCCAGCCATTCAATGATCCAATCCACTTCACCGCGCATCTCACCAATCAATTGGGACTGGCTTTCGGTACTTCTCTTTTGCTCGTTCCAAATGCTTAGCGAAGCTGATTGGTTCATTTCTTCTCTTTTGCCGCTCAGCCATAATTTCATAAATCCTTGCCATGGCTTGTCCTCCTCTCAGGCAAAATAAAAAGGACGCCAGAACACACCCATAGTAGGTGTGAATCTGACGCCCTCCCGTTTCTCGGTATCAGGCTTGTATTAATATAATTCGCTCTCGCGGTAATTAACTTTGGCAATCTTTCCCTGACTTGATTTTACCACGGTTTCACCATGTTCTACCAGTGGGACTATCTTTGCTTTACCTTGTTTTGGGTCTACCAGAATCATAGCTGGATTTTTTCCCACAGGTACTGTGATTGTCATGCTTTCAGTGTCTATCTGTACTTCTTTTGCTCGTGCGCTCATATTCCGTTCCCCCTGTCCAGTTGCTCATGGTATAATATGGTTACAAACGCATATTCAGGCTCCCAGATGGGGGCATTTCTTTTAGGAGGTCATTCAATGCCAGAAATCTCTCCAGGGATGCCAGCATGGTTAGAAACCTTTCTTTTCTTGGGAACAATCACTTTACTTTCCTTGAGCTTTTATGCAAAGAGCAGGTAACTTTCCTCAGCCGCACTTCTTACTAGGAAGTGTGGCTTTCGCTTTTCACTTGAAATAGTATGTTAAATAGACTTTTTACTTAAAAAGGAAACAATAACCATATTTTTACGTATACCATGTAAACGAAATATTGGAGTGATAATAGAATGTTCGCAAATGACTTTGGACCATCTTTCTCTAGTGGTTTTGGTCCGCCCTGGTGGTTTTTACTGATTGCTGGAATAATTGTACTTTTTATCTTCGGAGCGATCATAAATGGTATCAGGATTTGGATGTCAAATAATGCCTCCCCAATCTTAACTCAACCTGCAAAAATAATTAGTAAACGCACAAGAACTTCAGGCGGCGGTAATGATACCAGTGTATCAACATACTATTACCTTACTTTTGAACTAAACAATGGAGAAAGACTAGAATTCCATGTAAAAGGTAGTGAGTATGGCTTACTAGTCGAAGGAGATACAGGCATATTAACTTATCAAGGCACCAGATATAAGGAATTCAGCAGACGACCTTTGTAAAATAGGGTCGTCTTTATACATTCCTATCTTCTTTCTATACCCCCCTCTTTTGTTAAATCTGGAAACCTATTACTCCCTGTGACGTAAACTTGGGTATTACTAAAAAGGGGAGTCCATTTTGATTATTAGAAAAGTGGGAAATAAAACTACTGCTCTTATTATTGGTTGTTTTTTTATTGCAGCTCTTATTCATGACCTTTCCTGGCTACAAAAAATGCTCATCTGCCAGTACGTGGGTGATAACCCGCCTTACAATAGTTGACAACTTGTCGTTTCCCACCCGGTTTTCATTACTGTGATATAATGAAAATAAAAACAATGGGGTGTATTGTTGAAGAGACGGTTTTTGATGATTATAAGTGATGTAACAAAACCACAAATGGATAGAGTCACCGAAGTAGTAAAAGATTTTAACGAATTCATTGACTTGATTCCAATTGAGTCTAAATCTGATGGAGGCTATAGCCTATACATCGATATTCAAAAAGGCGATGTTGCTCTAACAGTCTCAGATACACGAACATTCCTGAGAAATTGGTTTAAGCCTTTAAAAATAGAATGTGATTCAAATCCACGAGACTTTTATTAAAAGTCTTTTTTAAATACACATTTTGTAGAACCATATCCCCTCTTGTTCCTAATACTGATGTACAGTAAGATTTAGGAAAAACCATTAGGGAGTGGAAAAATGGTCACTTGTTACTTGAAATATGTTATTGATCCATATCAGGTAAGTGTTTTTGAAGAATATGCAAAGATGTGGATACCTCTTGTCAACAAGTTTGGCGGACATCATCATGGCTATTTCCTTCCTCATGAAGGTGCTAATAATATTGCTTATGCCTTATTTAGTTTTCCTAGCTTGGCAGAATATGAGGATTATCGAAAGAGAATACTGGTCGATGAAGATTGCCAACTTGCCTTCTCACTCGCAGAGCAAACAAAGTGCATCATCAGTTACGAGCGAAGTTTCTTGCGT
Source organism: Brevibacillus sp. IT-7CA2 (assembly GCF_949767855.1). Taxonomy (NCBI): domain Bacteria; kingdom Bacillati; phylum Bacillota; class Bacilli; order Caryophanales; family Paenibacillaceae; genus Brevibacillus; species Brevibacillus sp. IT-7CA2. The sequence continues at coordinate 407,006 of NZ_CATKQT010000033.1, read as the reverse complement.
CCGGTGTTTGAATAATTCTCCTTCAACCTTGTCCATCCTTAGATAGGATGGGCTTTTTTATATAATGAGCATTTTGTATCCATCCGCTATATGCCGGGCAGCGAGAAGATTGTCTGCTGCCCCACTTGATCAGCTGCCACTGGATTGATCCAGATAACTTCTGTTCTGATGCGCCCCGTTGTATAAATCATTATCGTAACCACTTAGTATCACGGGTCCCGGATATTCGTCTAATGCGTCGAGCAATTCAATATGGTCCGCGGAACTCCTGGTTAGCATTCTCTGCTTGTTCAGCAGTCCGCACCCCTTGAACGAACATCTTCTCTAGGGTTCCTTTTGCGTTACCCCAAGCCAATAAATCCTTCTATAACCCGTCATCGAGATAGCTATGTAGTAACTGTATGATGGTTGAATTTGGGTCGAAGTTGAAATAATGCTTGTGGGACCTCGTTTTTTGAGTGAGTTTTTGCTCATTATAAAAATTGGAATTTTGAAATGCAATCTTTCCAGTTCGGTACATGCAAAAAAACGGCATCTCTGCCGTTTTTCGTAGCCCCTATATTCACCAATCTAGTCCTTTGCTGTATTCAGCTCAGCTTCGATCTTAGAGTTTTTCGAAGACTCGTCCATACGCCAGTAAACGAGGAGGCTTATGGCAATACAAGCTGCTACATAGTAATAGAAGAGAGACTCGTTCCCGATGCTTTTGAACCATAGTGCGATGAATTCCGCTGTTCCTCCAAAGATCGCAACAGTCACGCCATACGGAAAGCCTACACCAAGAGCGCGAATGGCGGTAGGAAACATCTCGGCTTTCACGATCGCGTTGATGGACGTATAGCCGGTAACAATGATAAGACCAGACAGCATCAGCAAGAAAGCGACATATGGACTAGTCGTTTGTTCCAGGAGCATAAACATCGGTACGGTCCACAATGTTCCAAGAATACCGAAACCAATTAACAACGGTCGCCGTCCAATTCGGTCGGACAGCATACCGGCAAGTGGCTGCAAGACGACGAATACGAGCAATGCGGTAAAGTTAATCCAGCTGACTACTTCTTTCGGCATTCCTACCGTAATCACCATGAATTTTTGCAAATAGGTCGTGTAGGTGTTAAAGGCGATCGTTCCCCCGAGCGTAAGGCCGACAACTGCCAGCACCGCCTTCGGATGCTTCATCAGCTCCCGAAGCGTACCCGCCTTTTCCTTGTTTTTCGACTCCATTTTGGTATACTGTTCCGATTCGTCCATACTGCGGCGCAGCCACAACACGGCTACTGCCCCAAATGCTCCGATGATGAAAGGAATTCGCCAGCCCCAGGCCATCATGGCTTCTTCCGGGAGTATTTGCTGCAGAATAATTTGCACACCCAATGCCAACAATTGTCCACTGATCAGCGTAACGTACTGGAAGCTAGAATAGAACCCTCGACGACCACTCGAAGCCATCTCGGACAAGTACGTTGCAGATGTTCCGTATTCCCCGCCAAGCGAAAGACCTTGGAGCAGGCGGGCAAGAACGAGAATGATAGGAGCAAACACGCCGATGGTTTCATAGTTTGGTGTTACGGCAATCACCAGAGAACCACCTGCCATGATGGTGACAGACAGCGTCAGAGCGGCACGGCGCCCATGACGGTCAGCGTATCGGCCTAGGAGCAAGCTCCCGATCGGTCTCATTAAAAATCCGATAGCAAAAACAGCGGCAGTATTCAGCAACTGGCTGGTAGCGTCTCCTTTTGGAAAAAACTGAGACGAGAAATACACCGCAAATGCTGCATAGACATACCAGTCGTACCATTCAATCAGGTTCCCCAGTGAACCTTTAAAGATGTTGCTTGTGATTCGCCGCGTATTTTCACGATCACTCGATGGCTTCATCGCTGCCCCCTCCTTATGTTTGACCCGAATCCATTCGCAATTGGGATAGTTTAACCGCTTTCAAATGAAACAATACTTCTCTCGAGAATGAACGGGCATTGTTTGCTTTGAAAGGGTTTACATATTTACCTGAATGGATTCTCGAAGAACTGTTTTTATTCTAAGTTGTTTGTTTTGCTAGAATCTATTGAATACTTCCAGATGTGCAAAAACGGCATCCGAGCTGCCGAAAAACCCAGTTGAGTTACATTGATTTTTCGACCGGATCGAGCTACCCTTTTCCATAGGGAGGCGGCTGTTATGACAATCACTATGCTTCTGGGACTGCTTGAAAACATCTCTGTAATTGCAGTCATCGCCCTTATCATCGGCCAACTGGATTACTTTCGGAACATCATGTACGGGAAAAACAACTGGATGCGGATCGTGATCCTCTCTACTCTGTTCGGGTTCCTGTCGGTAATCGGAACGGAGAATGGGCTACGGGTCAATGACGCACTCGCCAATACGCGCATTGTCGGTGCCGTCGCTGGCGGGTTGATCGGGGGGCCTGTCGTCGGCTTTTTTGCCGGCCTTATAGGAGGTATTCATCGCTACTCGATTGGTGGATTTACCGCATTCGCCTGTGCCATCTCGACCGTAATGAACGGCTACTTGGCCGGGATCGTAAGTACGAAAATGAATATGCTGCGTCTGAAATGGCAGCATATCGTACTGATTGGCCTTACAGCCGAGCTCATTCAAAAAGTTTTGGTGCTTCTCATGGCCAAGCCTTTTTCTGCGGCACTCGAACTGGAAGTAAAAATCGCGATCCCGACCACAATTATGACCATTGCAGGACTGTTGCTTTTCACGCGCGTTTTCCAAAATCTCAAAATGATGCAAGACCAGTCCGGCGCATTGGGGGCAAACCTGGCCTTGTCGATTGCAAGCCAGACGTTGCCTCATCTGCGGGCGGGGCTAAATGAGCACTCTGCGAAAAAAACCGCTGAAATCATCCGTGAAATAGCCAGGGTGGATGCAGTTGCCATTACCGACCGCGAAAAGCTGCTCAGCGCAAAAGGCCATGAACTGGAGAATCATGTGCAGAAAGAAACGCTGTGCGCACAAGTAGCGGAGGCTGTTTTGACCCGCCCTACAGGGGTATGGATCGACAAAGATTGTGCTCTTTCGCGTCCGCCTCGCCTAAAATCGATCAGCGCCGCATCGTTGTATCATCAAAACCAGAAAATCGGGACGTTGCAATTCTACTATAAAACCTCTTCCTCCAAGACGTCCCAGACCAACGAGAAGCTAGTGGACGGCCTCGCTAAGCTGCTGTCGGTCCAAATTGAGCTGGCGGAGATCGAGCATCAAGCGAAAATGCGGAAGCAGGCTGAAGTGAGCGCCCTACAAGCACAAATCAACCCGCATTTTCTGTTCAACACCTTGGGGACGATTATGTCCTATTGTCGTACAGACCCTGATCAGGCGAGAAACTTGATCGGTCATTTAAGTGACATCTTTAGGCGCAATTTGAAAAGCAAGGGAAATCATCATAGCTTGCAGGAAGAACTGGACGGAATCAAGTCGTATTTGGAAATCGAGAAGGTCCGATTTAGCAACCGATTAAAGGTAAACATGGAGATCAACCAATCTCTGCTGGAGCGCAAATTGCCTGTCCTGACTTTGCAGCCGATCGTGGAAAATGCCATTCACCATGGACTTTCCCCAAAAGTTAGCGACTGTCTGCTCACGATTCGAGTGGAACCGTACGACCAAGAAGTGAAAATCAGCATCGAAGACAATGGAGTTGGAATCAGTGAAGAGCGTTTGGCCGAAATCTGGAACAGCCAATCGAAAGGGATCGGCCTTGTCAATGTCCATTCACGGCTTCGATCCATTTATGGCAAAAAATATGGCCTCACGATTCAAAGCAAGCCTGGTTTGGGAACAGTAGTATCCTTTGTCGCTCCGTTATCCGCATTTGAAAAGGAAGTGCATCCAGATGCTCCTGAAAACGATCATCATTGATGACGAGCCAGCCATTTGTTCCGAATTGGAATATTTGCTGAAAAAATATATTGATATCCATGTGGACGCAATCTATACCAATCCCTTGGAAGCATTGCCTCGTATTATCAATTCCGAGCCTGATTTGCTCATGCTTGATATTCAGATGCCTGGAATGAATGGGCTTGAATTTGCCAAAACATTGAATCAGATGTCCAATCCCCCATTGATCGTTTTTTCGACTGCCTATCATGAACACGCTCTGGAGGCTTTTTCCACGCTGGCTGTGGGGTATTTGACTAAACCGATCATGGAATCGAAATTGGACGATGTGATCAAAAAAGTGAGGACACTGAAGAACAGATCGGTCAGGAATGATCGCACTGCGACGGCTCCCCCGATGGAAGAGCATGTCTGCATCAGGAAGACCAACAAGATCATCCCGATTCCTGTAGGGCAGATTTACTTTGCGTTTGTGCGGGAGAAAGATTTATATGTGGCGACAAAAGAGAGTATCGACAAGTGCGATTTGTCCTTAAATGAGCTGGAGGAGATTTTGAATCGGTCTCGCTCTTTCTTTCGAAGTCATCGGAACTATATTTTGAACGTGAAGTATATTAAAGAAATCATTCCGTGGTTTAATAATACGTATTTGATTAAGATGAATGATGACAGTCAGACGGATATTCCTGTTAGCAGAGGGAAAATGAAAGCCTTTCGGGGTTTGATGAATTTGTGAGATTGGGGAAAGAAGGATTAGGAACGGAGTGAGGAGCGAGGAGAGAGTAGCTTTTCGCTCCTTTTTCTGGATAGCGCTGTATTTTCAAGTTCGAAGGATGGTTACTCAAGCTATAAGGTTTCCGAAACCTCCGTCGAAATGGGGGATTTGTTATACAAAAGATACAAAATGAAAAAACGGCATCTCTGCCGTTTCCGTAATCATTATATGGTGGACCCTATCGGGATCGAACCGACGACCTCTTGACTGCCAGTCAAGCGCTCTCCCACAGTGCTTAGTTGTACTACCCGGGATTGCCAAACTTAAGGCTTGTATCTGATCACGGTATGGCACGTGTCAATGGACATCTCTTTATTTGAACCGCTGGACCTGCCTTGAAGGCATAATGGTCAGTTCCGGAATGTTGACATGCTCAGGCTGCTCCAGTGCATAGAGTGCCGCCTCTGCAACATCATCGGGATGTAACGGCAAGACCCTCGAAGCAAACGCGCGAATTTCATCCTCGGAATACCCGGCCACCTGAGAAAATTCTGTTGCCACCGCCCCGGGCTGAATCGTAGTAACGCGAATTCCCTGAGAGATTGTCTCCAAACGCAATGCAGACGCTATGGCGTTAACGCCGTATTTGGTGGCACTGTATGGGCCTCCTCCGGCAATCACTTCCTTGCCCGCAATGGAGGAGATTATGATGACATCTCCCTTACCCTGGCCCAGCATTGGCGGGAGTCCGTACCGCAACGTCAGCATAAGACCGTGTACATTCGTCCTGTACAGCTCCTCCCATCTTTCCAGATCTACTTCTACCAAAGGACTTCGATACCCTAATCCGGCATTGGCGACTACAATGTCAAGACGCCCCCAGCGGTTAATAATGACATTGACAACATACTGTACTTCTTCAGCTTTTTGAATATCGGCAGGTACCGCCATAACCTCGTACAATCCCTCTTTATACAAGTCGTGAACCAGCTCATTTAATCGATCTCGTCGGCGTGCCACTACGGCTACATATGCGCCACGCTTTGCCAGTTTCCTGGCAATCGATGCCCCAATGCCGCTGCTGGCGCCTGTCACCAAGACTACTTTTCCGGCCAGACTCTCCTTCGTATTCCAAGATAACGCCAAATCATCCAGTTTCATTACGCACTCTCCCATTCCAACATTATTTTGTTAAAGGCAGGCGATGAACACCCTGGCTGCCTCCTGGCGCAGTTCCTATATATAAATATCCGTTATGGCTTGCAGCCGTAGTTACGCCATACAGTGTGCCTTCCGGATCGTGCCAGCTGCCGATAAGCTCCCCCTGCGGGCTGAATTCCGCAGCAAGCCCATGCTTCGCCGGTGCGCTTGCGCCGCTAAGCAGCGCCTGCGGTACTTTGGCCATGATACTGGCCAACCAAGGGTTGCTATGCATCTGATCTACAAAAGCAATGCGAGTCGTGAAGATACCGACCCAGAAATGACCTTGCTCATCGCGCGTAATGTTGTCTGGAAAGCCTGCGAGATTGTCTGCGAAAATATCAGATGTACCCTTCTTTGGACCTTTCAGCCAGTATCTGGTCAACTGATAATGATACGATTCCGCCACAAGCACAAAATCTTCGTCCGCAGACAAGGCAATCCCGTTTGCAAAATAGAGACCTTCTAACAGGACGGTCGTCTGTTTGGTCATTGGATCGTACTTCAGCAAACGTCCATGCGGCTTGTTCTCGGCAATTTCTTTGAAGGTCACGCTGCCGTAGTTCGAGGTATCGGAAAAATAAATCGAGCCATCCTGGGCAATATCAAGTTCATTAGCTAAATAGATCGGCTGGCCGCCCACTTGATCGGCCAATACTACTATGCTCCCGGATGGGTTTATAGACAGCAGTCCCCTCTTGATATCAGTAACAATCAAATTTCCATTGGCGTCGAATTTAAGCCCATTTGGCGTGCCTTTGGTGTCTGCAAACACCTGAGCCTTTTGCGGATTGCCCTTTGCATCGAAAGCAACCTTGTAAATTTTCCCGCCCGAATCTCCAGTATACAGTACGCCTTCCTTATCAAATGTAATGAACTCCGGGAATCGGGGAGCATCCGTAACAAGCTGAGCCGAGCTCAGTTTGTTGTTCTGTTTCCACGGACCTTCCTGGTCAAACGAGGGGGGCGTTGGCGCAGACCATTTGGCCGGTTCAACAGGTGAAGGCGCCAGCAAGAGAACAGTCACTCCAATCAGCGGAACCGCAAGAAGCGCCAGCCCCCATCTTAGTACTCGTTTAAGCGAGGAGCGTTTCCGACGATTCGTGTCTTCAGCAGTTTTTTTGGAGAGAGCTGATGTATGAAGGGGCATTAGTTAGTCTCCTTTATCATGTAAGTAAGATTTTTAGATTTGGACTACTATTTTGCCGAAATATTGCTTTCCTTCAGCCAAGAGCGTGAATGCTTCTCCAATTCGATCCAGTGGGAACACACGGTCGATGACGGGATGTAAAGATTGATGAGCAATCGCTCGGTTCATCCGCTCAAAGTGATCGCGGTTACCGACTTGACTGCCGCGAATTGTTGCGGCTTTCTGCAAAATGCCAGTGACATCATATTCTGGAATGGTCAAGCCCGATAAGAACCCGACCAAGCTTAAGGTTCCTCCAATGCGAAGCGCATTTATGGATTTTTCCATCGTCTCAGCTCCTCCAACATCCAGAACATGATCGACGCCGAAGCCATTTGTCAGTTGTATAGCTTTCATCGAGTTATTCCCCCTGCAAGATCAGATTGATTTCCCGAATTCTTGTAATTACCGGATCCTTCGCGCGGACGAAGCATGCTTCCCACAAGCCGAAGGCCTTGCTTTCGTGTCATGAATCGCGATAGCTGCGCTCCGAAATAATTCTGTACACCCGGAACCACATACAGTTTTCCAGCCTTCAACGCGCGAAGTGCAACCTCTACGACTCTTTCCGGACTGTCTTTCTTACCGACGGAGGCTTCTTCCGCTCCTACGACATTAAAGAAACGGGTGTCCGTCGAACCGGGACAAAGCGCGAAGAACTTTATGCCGCGGTCGCGGTTTTCCCACCATAACGCTTGAGTAAACGACAATACGAAAGCTTTCGTCGCCCCATATACGGCCATATAGGGAAGTGGTTGAAATCCGGCGGTTGAAGAAACATTAATAACTGCACCTGAGCTCCTGCGCAACATGTCCGGCAAGAACAAGTGGGTCATATCTACAACAGCAGCGACATTGAGCATGACCTCTTCATGCTGACGCTCACCTGATACTTGCTCAAACAAACCATGCGTAGCAAAGCCTGCATTGTTGACCAGCAGTTCGATCTCCACTTTCAAAAGTTGGCATTGCTGATATAACTCGCTAGGTGCGCCCTCCTTCGCAAGATCCATGGAGATAACCACGGCTTTAATGTCATACATCTTTTTGAGCTCGGATGCCAGGCTCTCGAGCTTGCTCTCCGATCTGGCCACAAGCACCAAGTGGCTGCCTTGTTTGGCCAGTTGCCTCGCGAATTGCTCACCAATACCGGAAGAAGCTCCCGTGACGAGCGCCCATTTTCCTTTGATTGTCATAGTATTATTCTCCTTTTAGATACTATGTTTTAATTCAGAAACAGCGTTACTGTATGGTCAAAAATAAATCCCAACTTCCAAGAAAGTTAAGAATCATTGCACCTTAAAGGTAACGGTGTTTCCATTGGGACTCATTGTAATCTCCCTTTTCTAGAAAGTCAATATGATCTTTGAACATCCATCGTCACATTGACAACTGCCCAACAACTATATAAAATTCCTGATAAGAGCATCGGAAACTTTGTTTCCTAACGAAAACGCGATAACCAAAGGTGATGATTATGAGAGACCGAGATATCTCCTCCAATGCGAACACACGAATGTTGAAAACCTACCAGGAAGCTCGCTTGCAAAATATTGAAAATCTCCGCAAGCTCGTTGTTGATGCTGCGGCAACACTCTTGCAAGAAGAAGGTCCGGAAGCCGTTACCGTGCGTAAAGTAGCGAAGAAAATGGATTGCTCGACAAAAATCATATATAGCTTGTTTGTCAATAAAGAGGGCTTGGCTCAGCAGTTGTATCTGGATGGTTGTAAGCTTCTCACTAACCAATTAGAGGGGGCGCCGCAAGCTGCTGATCCATCACAGCAATTGTTGAATTTGGGGGAAGCATTTTGGCAATTCGGGCAGCGTTATACCAGCTATTATAAGTTGATGTTTGGAGGAGCCTTCGCAGATTTCAAACCAGACGAGAAAAGCATGCATGGCACTGTAACAGCCATGCAACAATTATTGACCGTGATCAACAATGCGAAAGAGCGAGGACTGATTCCCGACCAATATGACACGGAATCTGTTGTACGTATGTTCTGGGCCTCACTCCACGGCGTTATTCATCTTTACATTGGTGGACACTTGGGAGATGTACAATCCGCCTATGCGGTTTACAGTCAAACGTTGTCTTTGATTGTCAGCTCGTTGTTGCCAGATCATAGAACCTAAAGAGGTCTTCAGAAAATCTTGTGCAATAATATGGTATGATTGTGTGTCTTTATGGCATCCCATAGAGGGATGAGCGAATTTTGATCTAATGGCTGACAATTCATACTCGCTGGGGACTTTTAATGGTAGATTCAGATGCCGTGCTCCTCCGTAAACGTCAAATAACCCCCAACTTTTAAAAAGATGGGGGTTATTTGACGTTTGCCAGATTCTATTATGTATTTGAAGTTACAGACGAGATGCAAGAATTAAATCCAATTACCATCAAATTATTAATGAAATAATTGAAAGCAAATATTTTTTATATGATGGTTGTTAAGTATTGTAAATCCAGACGCCGTGCGCGGCAATCTTCTAGTCTCAGCTCATATTGTGAAAAACAAAAAAACGGTATCTCTGCCGTTTTGAAGGTCAAGTATGGTGGAGACAAGGGGGATCGACCCCCTGGCCTCTTGACTGCCAGTCAAGCACTCTCCCGAAGTGGTTAGTTTCACTACCTATTTGAATATTAAGGATCATCATCATTAAGGTAAATGTGTTAGGTTAAGCCCAAATCGGCATCCTTAACACAGCTTCATTCTTATGCTCGTTATTTACCGTCCAAATTAATTGTCGCTGTTTCCAGCATAGATTTCCAATCAGCAAAATCCGTCTCCCTTGCAACATGCCGATTAAAAAGTTCGTCAGGAATGTTAGTAATATCTTCTTGCGTCTTTATTTGAAAGTTGCCTTTCTGTACAAACTCTCCAAAGCTCTTAAAGCTGGAATGCTTACTCATAAATGCTTCATTAAACAACTTCTCTAATGAAATATGAGTCGGATCTTCTTGAATCGTTCTCTGGCCTTGTAAGTCCTTCAGCAGTTCATCAAACGACATTGGCTTTTGCTTTCTCAGAATACCACCCCTAGATCTATTTTATCGATTCCTTGCTACCTTGTCGACAACGAAGCTCACGTTTCAAGCCACTTCTCAAAGTCAGCGCCTTTTTTCCTTGGCGGTAGTTGAATATCTTCGCCAAATTCTTTGAGCTTACGGAATGCAGCCTCTTGAACTTTATACACGGCATCATTCTTCATTCTATTCGTGAGTACAGCGATGGTTTGTTTGTTTTTCCACTGACCTAACTCTTCTACAGCACCTAAACGTTCTCTCCAATTGGATGCTCGGCTCGCAGATATTTTTAATTGCTCATAATTTGAAGGTAACTCATTTTTAAATTCATTTTTATCCAAATGATCCTATCCTGTTTTATTTTTATTGCCTACATTTCAGGCTTTGCCGCCTTTTTGATTACCGGAAGTGGTTCCGCCATCCTGATTCGTGCCTTTGCTTTTATAGGGTTTTGGTGCGTTTTTTGCTCTGTTGTCACTAGCTTGCCAACGGTTCCAGCCCTTTTTGTCTGTTCCCCTGCCTGTTCCACCCTTGCCCTTAGCTTTACTCAATTAATCACCCCATTATGGCTTATGATTAACTTCTCACTACTAACATACGGCACTCCACATGCGTGATATACATGAAGGAAACCATAGCGACTTCATCGACTTAGAAGAGTATAACTTAAGTATTTAAAAAAAACGACATCTCTGCCGTTTCCGTAGTAGTTAAATATGGTGGACCCTATCGGGATCGAACCGACGACCTCTACACTGCCAGTGTAGCGCTCTCCCAGCTGAGCTAAGGGCCCATATGTATGGTACTTCCAGCGTTTACCGCCTCAATGGAATCAGTATAGCATACGCCAGCCGTACACTGCAAGCGAAAAAATCTGATAAATCCCCGTCCCTGCTGAAAAAAACCAAAGAAAAAGCCAACCGATCCCAACCGGTTGGCTCCTCTCTTTTCCCTATCACTCCACTATCTCACCGTCACCACAATCGGTGTCTTCTTCCCACCATACTGCACATAAATCGTCGCTTTACCTGACCCTGTTGCCTTGATAACGCCATCTTTCACATCGGCTACCAACAGGCGAGACGTGGTCCAGAGAGCTGGCTTGGTGACATTTTGCTCAGAGCCATCCATGTACGTCGCGATGGCGCTCACTTGCTTCACTTCGCCTTTGCTCATCACGAGCTGGACGACATCTGTCTTCAAGTATTTCAACGTATCGACATCGACTGGGATCGATACGCTTTTGTCGTTGTATCTAGCTGTAATCGTTGCTTTTCCGTAGGCACGTCCTGTAATGAGGCCTTTGGTTACGTCTGCTACTTTGTAGTTGCTCGTCTTCCAGTCAGCCATGGAGGTAACATCCATGGTGCGGCCATCGGAGAAGGTAGCTGTCAAGGTTACTTGTACGTTGCTGTTCGACTTTGTAGATACAAAGCGCTTGTTTGCTTCCAGCTTGGTCACGATACCGACTTCTACCGGGATGCTGATCGATTTGCCGCCGTATTTCGCGGTGATCGTCGCACGTCCGTTTGAGAGACCTGTTACGCGGCCGTTTACCACATCCGCTACTTTCAGCGAGGACGAGGACCATTCTGCATCGTTGGTCACATTGTCCGAATTGCCAGCGGAGTCTGTTGCGCTCAGCTTGATCTCTTTTGATTCACTAACGTTCAGGATCATCATGCGTGGATCAACAGAGAGATTGGTCGCTTGGTCTACTTCTACTGCAATCGAAACCGACTTGCCTTCGAAGGTACCTGTTACGGTCGTTTTCCCTGCTCCTGTCGCCGTGATCTTTCCGTTCATTACTTCTGCTACAGCTGCAGAAGCCGTGCTCCATGTCGCTGTATCTGTTACATCCTTGGTCGTTCCATCTGCGTAAGCTGCTGTCAGCTTAACGGTTTCGGACTTGCCATTGCCAAGCACGATTTTTTTCTTGTCTACCGTCAATGTCTGCATGACGCCGACCGATACAGAAATGTTCACTGTGCGTGTTCCGTATGTTGCTGTTACAGTCGCTGCACCTGTTGACACACCAGTGATCAAGCCTTGACGCACGCTTGCTACGTTAGGTGCACTCGAAGACCAAACGACTTTTTGTGTGACATCTTCAGCAGGAGTGCTTCCATCTGGATACGAAGCTGTTACCTTTACTTGTTTCGCGCCACCGACAGGGATTGCTACTGTCTTGGTATCTGCGGACAAGTTTTGCGGTACATCTACATCGACAACCAGTGTCGCTGTTTTTCCGCCGTATTTAGCAGTTACATTTGCCGTTCCAGCCTTGTAGGCCGATACGGTCTTGCCGCTTGCAAATACGACATCTGCATTATCCGAAGACCACTCTACTTTTGAAGTGATATCTTCACTTGTTCCGTTTGCATAGGACGCGTTTACAATTACGTCTTTCGTCGATCCGCTTTTCATCGTCAGGAAAGCTGGAACGATATACAAGGAACGAGGTACTTCTACATCTACGCGTACCTGAACGGATTTGTTTCCGTATTTCGCAGTAATAACCGCTTCACCGGACTTCACCGCATGGATTTTCCCGTTGCTGTAATACGCAACGTCCTCGCGATCGGAGGACCATTCGGCCTTATCATTCACCACTGTGGAACCGCCGCCATTGGCATAAGTTGCTTTCAGCTCGATGTCTTCTTCCTTGCCCACATTCATGAAAATGTTTTGCTTGTTGAGTTCCAGCTTTTGCGTTGTATCCACATCGACCTTGATCGTCGCTGTTTTTGTTCCATACTTCGCCGTAATGGTTGCTGTACCTGCGCCATATGCCTTGATCGTGCCTTTGAGCGCATCGGCTACAGCGGTATTGTCTGAAGACCATTCAGCCTTGTCGGAGACGTCCTCCGTTACACTTCCATCCGGGAAAATGGCCTTGAGCTTGATTGTTTCTTCGCCGTTCAGCAAGAGTGAAATCTGGTTTTTGTTTGGCTCCAATCTGTGGGCGATCTCGACGTTTACAGAGATCGTCGTCGTCTGGCTGCCAAACTTCGCTGTCACGGTACCAGTTCCTGAATTCAAACCTTTGATTGCACCATTGACTACAGTCGCAATCGCAGGATTATCGATGGACCAGTCTGCTTGGGTCGTTACATCTTCTGTTGTTCCATCGCTGTATACAGCTGTCAGCTTTACATTTTCCGTGCTGCCAATTCTCACGTTCAACGTTTGATCTTCTGTTGTCAGTGCCTTTACCTTTTTGGTTACATTCACACCCACTACGACAGGCTTACCCATGTAAGTAGCTGTAATGGTAGATTTCCCTACCGATTTGGCTGTAATCTGCCCCGCATATACAGAGGCTACATCCGCATTTTGCGTGGTCCATTCTGTCTTGACGGTGACGTCTTCCGTTTTTCCGCTCACATAAATAGCGGTAGCCGTCAGCTTTGTAGAATCTCCATTTTCCAATGTTACCTCGTTCTTGGACAGAACGAGTCGGCTGATTTCATCGGCAGCCAATCCTACCCCTGCGTTTCCAGTCCCCACTAATAGCAGGACGGCCAGAAACAAGAGCATCGTTTTTTTCCAGAACATTAACTAGCCTCCCTCGCAAGTATGAAATTTGCTGATCTTCGAAACCATTCCACCATTACTATATCGGCAAAGAGCAAGGAACAATTTACTAGTTTTTCGTGTCAGGCGTGTGTCAAGCTTTGTAACTAGACCTTATTTCAAACGTCTAAATAATAGAGAGAGACTACGAGGGAGATTTCGAAAAATGAAAAATCGAACGACAAACGTACAGCGTCCTTGCTGGCGTGGGATATTCATAGTGTTGGGGATTGTCATGCTGCTCGGTCTAATATGGTCGGGCTACAACTGGTACCGCATCGAACAGACGATTGAGGGAGCCAACGCCCGACAGGCAACCGTCGGCATTGTCCTCGGTGCAGCTGTCTGGGGTGAGGGACCTAGTCCTGGGCTGCGCGAACGTCTGGAGCAGGCGGCGACCCTGTATGAAGAAGGTTATGTATCGAAGCTGTTGGTCACAGGCGGCCTCGGTGAAGGAAAAACGATCACGGAAGCTGCTGTAAGCAGAAATTACTTGGTGGCCAAAGGAATTCCCGAAGAGGACATTTTGCTAGAAAGCAAGTCTACCAGCACATACGAAAACCTGCTGTACGGCCAGCAGGTCTTGGAGGAACATCATATTCAAGACGCCCTGATCATCAGCCACGACTATCATTTGGCCCGTGCAATGATCATGGCTGATTCACTGGGAATTGTCGCCTCGCCTGTAGGGACGACGTCACACGTCCTGTTTGGACCGTATCATAAGGCGAGAGAAGTACTCGCTCTCACGCATTGGGAGCTCTCTCGCCTCTGGACTCACGTACTAGGTACGGTGGTTCTCGCGTAAAATTTCATACACATCGACAAAATGGCGGATTCGCTCCATGATGCGAGCCGCTTTTGTTTGTTCAATCCGATTCCCATTGGAGATAGACAAATGCTCTTGCAGTTCATTCAGCGCGTAGTTTGAAGTAAACAGCGTAGGCAAATGGTTGTTTGCCCGCTGATTCAATATAACCCCCAAAATCTCGTCCCGAACCCATGGCGTCAAGTTCTCCGCGCCGATATCATCGAGGATCAGTACAGGCACTTCTTTCAGTAGCTCCAGCTTCCCTGCGTACGATTGATCCGAGATAGAATCCTTCATCTCCCGGATAAAGTCAGGCACATAGACCAGCAAGGAAGCAACGTTGCGCTCCGAAAGCTCACGACCGATCGCTCCCATGATGTAGCTTTTTCCAACACCAAACGGACCGTGCAGATAAAGCCCTTTTACCCGCTCGCCTGTTCCGACTTTTTCACAGAACTGAATCGCGGCATCTACGGTAGCCAAATTCCCGGAGTCAATGACCAAGCCCTCAAAGCTCGCGTTCAAAGTCTCTTCGGAAACGTAATAACTGCGCATCAATCGGCGGCGGCGAATCTCTTCCTCGTGCGACAGTTGCTTGGAACAGGGCGTCATCGAGCTGATAATATGTTGGTGAGCCAGCTCCAATTGAGTGCTATGCCCCTTGACCAGATTCGGGCACTCGCCAAGACCCGGACAACGCTCACACCAATACTGCTCCTTGACTGCCGTATAGATGTTGGAGAGCGAGCGAAGGTAATCGTCCCTGGTCAATGCGGGATGCTCTTGTTGAAATGCTTTTAAATATGCTGACGAACGGAACATTTTATCTAACTGCTGATCCGGTGTCAGCAACTGACGCGGCGTTCGTTTGGCGAGCTCTTGCATGAACTCACTGATAGATTCCACGTTCCCTCACACTCCTTATTTCCGTTTTCGCAAGGTTTCCAGTCTTTTCTGCAAGTCTGGAAAATCCTGAATGGACTGTTTCTTCTCAGCATCCGTTGCGGTTTTCTCCTGCGACAGCTGCCACTCAACAGATGCTGGCAGCTTGTCCTGCAAGATAGCTCTACCGTTGCGTCTGACAGGAGCAGATTCCTTCTTGCCCGTTTTTGCCTTCTCGGCTGTTTGTGCCCGTTGATCAGCACGCTCGAGGATCTGCTTGACTGCCTCGTCAACTGTCGCGATCCGCTTGGCTTTCCAGCTGTCACGAATCGTCTCCATGTACGCTTTTGGCAGCTCCATTTGCATGCTGGCTAGCGTATGGAGCAGCAGCGCATTGACGACTTCCGGCTGCATCCCATCCGCAAATACAAGCGTTTCAGCACGTTCCAAAAACACCTTGCTAATTCTGCCACCAACGACCTTTTCCAACAGAGTCACCGGAGATAGCTGGCGACAAGCACGGATAAAGGCTTCACTGCCAGGCTCAGGCAAGCGACCAGGTCCCCAGCCATCCTCTGTCATGTCAGTTGCAGGCGCCGTTCGGTATAGCTTGTCTTCCGTGTAGCGTTGTACCAAACGCTTGCGCAAAACTTCTCCGTCCAAGCTCCGATCCGATTTGTACAGCGTCCAATCACGCAGCTCCTGCCCCATTCCCCAGCTGTCCAGCTGATAGAAATGGCACAGCGAGAACAACAGCTCCATGCTCTTGCCTTCCAAAACTTTGACCGAGTCGGCATTATCCGGCAAGTACAGGCGCAAGGACGATACGCTCAGCGAATGGTTGACCTGTGCCTCGTAGCCAGATTTCATCGGCGCTTGCGGGAAGCTGGTGTCCATCTCGGTTAAAAACTGGTCTCGCTCCGACCCTTTTTTCACTTCCAGCTCCGATTGTTTCAACGACTGGAACACATCATGGAAGTCTTTCGTGACGTTTTCCACAATGGAGTATTCTTGATCCAACTGACTGCCAAGCGTATCTGCATAATGCTGGCGCAGTTGCGAATAGCGAACGTTTTCGATTTTGTTTAACAACATCAACGACAGTACATAGTCTGCAAAAAACTCAGCCGGACTAAGCGGCGGTTTGATCAAGTACTCGTAATAATAGTCACGCTGCTGATTTTCCCTGCGGCGCACCTCGACTAGCCCGATTGCCTCCAGACGTTCACGCGCATCCAATAGCCGATCCAAAGAAAGCGAAGTCGTCAGCATCAAACTGCGATGGGTCCCCTCCGAGGAGGCTCCGCTCACCTCCTGCACGCCATGGACGAGCAGTTGGTAGAGAGCGTACGATTCGACACCGATGATCGGCAAATATAGCTGCGTAACAAAGCCCATTTCGGCAAAGCCAATCGGTCTTGCCATCCGCACCAGATAACGATCCTTCGGCAACAACTCGTTCCAAACTAAACGACGCATCAGATCTTTCCTTCCTGACAAAATTCGATTCTATTATTATAGCACGTCTACCCATTCATTCGCGGAAAAATCAGCTGGAAAGCCAAAGAAGCCCTGGCGGATCGGCCGCAAGAGCATGAGGGAGAAGTTGCGAGTCTGGTAGAAAAAAGCTTATCTATTCTTTTGGAAACGAGCTATTTCGCGCTTGCGCCAAAAGCTCCTCCAGCTCTTTCATAAATACATTGATATCTTTGAATTGGCGGTATACAGAGGCGAAGCGCACATATGCGACCTCATCGACATGGTATAAACGCTCCATGACCTTCTCCCCAACGTCATTGCTTGGGATCTCTGCTTGCCCGCAGCTGCGCAATTCTTTTTCAATGTCGTTCACTACATTTTCAAGCACTTCCAACGGTACGGGACGCTTTTCGCAAGCGCGCACCACCCCGCGCAATATCTTGTCTCGACTGAATTCCTCGCGTGTTCCGTCCTTTTTCACAATTAACAAAGGTGTTTCTTCTACCATTTCAAAGGTAGTAAAACGGCGCTCGCAGGCTTCGCACTCACGGCGACGACGAATGGATTTATTATGATTGAAAGGACGTGAATCCAGGACTCTAGTCCCATTATATTCGCAAAATGGACAACGCATATCAGAATCAACTCCAATACTGACAATACTTGTCTACAGTGTCCCTCATATTCCTGTCAGAAGTCAAGTCAATCCTTGTACCTATTTAAAGCATAAGTCGAATGGAGTACAATTATGGTACTGTTGGAGGGATAGTCATGCGTTTAGTATCTTTAAAGCACCTACAGCCTGGAATGAAATTGGGACGTACGGTTTTCACAGATGATGGAAAGGTGCTGCTTGGAACCGGTATGCAATTAACGGAACGACTCATCACCGGATTAGAGCGAGCTGGTGTTGATTCGGTGTATATCGATGATCCCCGTACCAGTGACATCGTTGTGGAAGAAGTGATTCGCCCACAAACCAGACAAGTAGCTGTGGAAGCCATCGAGAAGACGATCAAACAAATTACAAACTCAAACAAGCTGGCCCGGAAAATTTCCTTAAAAGAAATGGGCCTTCATTTCCAGCGTGCCTTTAGTTCTATTTTGGACGACCTGATGCAAAACAAGCAAATGGTTGGACATTTGACGACGATCTCTTCTCATTCGCCATCCTTATACCATCACTCCGTGAATGTGGCCGTGCTGGCGACTGCTGTGGGCATGTCTCTGGGCTACAATCGCACACAGCTCATAAACCTAGGCGTAGGCGCCATGCTGCACGATATCGGCAAAATAAGCCTGCCTGAAGAGCTGTTGCAAAAAACAGAGCGTTGGACGGACGAAGAGAAGGAAATCGCCAAACAGCACACGATGCTTGGCTTTAATTTGTTGCGAAAGCAGCATGACATCTCGCTTATGTCAGCACACGTCTGCTTGCAGCACCATGAACGGCTAAATGGAAGTGGCTATCCACAGGGATTATCTGGCAAGCAAATTCACGAATTCGCACAAATCGTCGGTCTCTGTGATATTTATGACTCATTGACTTCCCCACGTCCATGGCGCAAGCGGTACATGCCACAGGATGCTGTCGAGTACCTGCTAGGCTCTGGCGGTACGCTATTCGAGCATCATCTAGTAAATGCCTTTATCAAGCACATTGCTATCTTCCCGATTGGAAGCAGCGTCGTTTTGAATACCGGTGAAGTCGGGGTAGTGAGTCGGGTCGATCCAGACTATTCGCATCGTCCCACTGTACGAGTGTTAAAGGACGGCCGAGGAAACGATGTTCCTAGCCCTTATGACCTCGATCTCAAGGCGAACATCCGACTGTTTATTGTCGGCTTTGAAGATGATGATCTGTTTAACGTGAACTCATTAGATGAATCTCCTACCTCATCGTAAATACAAAGCAACCAAAAACCCCTTTGCTCGAAATCGGCAAAGGGGTTTTGTTTATGCTGCTTATTTTACACCAACGGCAGCTGCTTCTTTTGTTGCAGCTTGATTGTGCTGCTCGGATACGTGGCGTACCAGGTCTACGACACGGCAGGAGTAGCCCCACTCGTTATCGTACCAAGCAATCACTTTCACCTGATTGTCTCCCATTACCATCGTAGACAGACCGTCGATGATCGAGGAGTGATCGTTGCCATTGAAATCGCTGGATACGAGCGGCTCATCGCAGAACTCGAGGTAGCCTTTCATGCTGCCTTCGCTCGCTTCACGCAGGACACGGTTTACTTCGTCCAATGTAACTGGCTTCTTCGTATTGACCACCAAGTCTACTACAGAAACGTTTGGAGTCGGTACGCGCAAGGAAAAACCGTTTAGCTTGCCATTCAATTCTGGCAAAACGATTCCTACTGCACGAGCAGCTCCTGTCGTCGTTGGAATGATGGACTCGCTAGCTGCACGTGCACGACGCAGGTCTTTATGCGGATTGTCGAGATTCACCTGATCGTTTGTAAACGAGTGAATGGTAGTCATGAGACCTTGTTCGATACCGAATGCATCGTTGAGCACTTTTGCCACAGGTGCGAGACAGTTGGTTGTGCAGGAAGCATTGGAGATAATGTGATGATTGGCATGGTCGTAGGTGCCTTCGTTTACACCCATCACAATCGTAACGTCTTCTTCTTTCGCTGGTGCTGTAATTACAACTTTTTTCGCACCGCTTTGTAGATGCTTGCCAGCGCCTTCGCGATTGTTGAACTTGCCTGTAGCTTCTACGACGATCTCTACTCCGAGGTCACCCCAAGGCAGCTTCAGCGGATCACGGTCAGACAGTACAACTGTTGCTTTTCCATCTACGATAATCTTGTTGTCTTGGACTTCCACTTTATTTTGCAGGCGTCCGTGGATCGTGTCATATTTCAACAAATGTGCAAGCGTCTCCGCTGGATAGCTAGCGTTGATTGCAACGATTTCAATGTTGGGGTCCTGAATAGCGCGGCGGAATACCATGCGGCCAATACGTCCGAAACCATTAATACCGATTTTAATTGTCATATATAGAAACCCCTTTCGAATTGAGTTACGCTTATCTGATACTTTTATTATAATAAGTATGACACAATTATCAATGTGTTTTACTGAAAAATAAATATTTGGACGATTTACCCTACCCAAAAAAAGAGGAAAAAGCCGCTCTCTTATCAGCAAGAGAAGCGGCTTTTCATGATTTTTAACGTAATTGAAAGTCGTATATATTTTTGTAACGATCATGATAATAGAGCACTCGCTGGACATATTGACGGGTCTCCCCATATGGAATGTCCTCAATCGTCTCTCGAGTTCCGTTCCATTGCTCACTCGCGAGCCATCCGTTTACTTTGCCCGGACCCGCGTTGTAGGCTGCAATGACTTTGACGATATCGCCATCATAGCGGGACAGCAAAAAATCGAGATACCATGTCCCAATCTCGATGTTCATGACGGGGTCGTACAAGTATTCGCTGTCCTTTGGACGGAAGCCTGCCTCCTTGACGATCCACTGCGCTGTATCCGGCATGATTTGCATGAGCCCGACCGCACCTTTTTTCGAAACGCGATCTGTCGCAAACCCACTCTCGGAACGAATGACGGCTAATACCAAATGAGGGTCCACCTCATATTTCAGTGCAGCCGTCACAATCTGTTGCTCATATTTGATCGGGTACATCCATTTCCACACCAATGGCGTGTTTAGCAGCAGAAATACACTCGCCAAAACGAGTAAAATCAATGCTGCACGTTTGCCAAAACTCATGATTGACGCTCCGATCGAATCGCGGCCAATACCGCCTCCACTTGACGCTCGGTTTCTTCACGCGAACCAGAATTATCGATCAAAAAGTCTGCGCCCTGCTTCTTCTGATCAATGGGAAACTGCGCCCGCAGTCTTTTTCGTGCTTGTTCTTCTTCCAATTCGTCGCGCTCCAGCATTCTCGCCAATTGCATCTCGTAGGGCGCATAGACGACCACGATTTTTTCTACCATATGCGTAAGCTTGCTCTCATACAGCAGAGGAATGTCCATAAAGACGATCTCGGCTCCATTCGCTTCTGCTGTTTCGGCCTCTTCCCGCATGACGCGGCGTACCTCGGGATGGACGATGGCGTTCAGCTTTTGACGCTCGGACTCGTCCGAAAACACGATCTCACCTAGTTTTTTCCGATCAATCTGACCATCTTCCAATAGGATTTCTCTTCCAAAATGGCGCACGATCGCTTCATAGGCCAGTTTACCTGGTTCTACGACCTCTCTGGCGATCTGGTCAGCGTCAATGACAGGAATTCCGCGCTCTCGAAGCATACCTGTCACTGTGCTTTTCCCAGTGGCAATTCCGCCTGTTAATCCTAGTATCATGCCCATCCTCCTCCCTTGGTCGAACTGATATAACTGCTTTGTGAAAAACTTCTCGAAGTTAGTTACTGGTTCTTTTGGCAATCGGGACAAATATGCGTCCCTCTGCCGCCGACTACAAACCGAATGATTTCGGCCCCGCACTTCGTGCACGCCTCGTCTTTTCGTCCATACACCAAAAGCGATTGCTGGAACATTCCCATCTCGCCCTGTCCGTTCACATACGACTTGATGGAGCTACCACCTTGTTCTACCGCTTCTTGCAAAGTAGAGACGATGCTTTCGTGCAGTCGGATAACTTCTTTATCTGACAGCTTTCCTGCTGGTTTCTCCGGATGAATGCCTGCTTTAAAGAGTGACTCGTCCACATAAATATTCCCCAGTCCTACAATACATTCCTGGTTTAGGAGAAGCGGCTTAATTTTTGTTGACCGTCCTTTTAACAATTTCCCCAAAACTTCAGGAGTAAAACTTTTATCTAGCGGTTCTACCCCCAGTTTTGCCAAAGGTCCGACGGTTGTTTCCTTCCCCTTAGGGAACAGATCCATCGTCCCAAACTGGCGAACATCCCGATAACGCAGCTCTGTTCCGTCCGTAAAATGGAATACGACATGGGTATGCTTCTCAACGGGATCATCCGCCTGATACACGCCATAGCGCCCTTCCATACGCAGATGGGACACGAGCACATCCTCGTTTAAGAAAAACTGAATGAATTTTGCCCGCCGTTGGATATCCTGGATGGTTTGTCCCACCAAGAGAGATTTGAAAGCTTCCACGTCATCTGGCTGACGCACAATACGCGCCAAATGAACACTTACTCTCTCGATCGTTTTTCCCATAACCAAGCCACGCAGAGTCCGTACGACGGTTTCTACCTCCGGCAATTCTGGCATATGCCCTCCTCCTCTCGCTGTCTATCCATCTTTATGTTCTAGGCATGCCTACTTCGCATCGTACCAGGTACGTCCGTCACTGACGTCCACCTTGAGTGGCACGTTGAGGGACAGCGCACTCTCCATCACTTCTGGCACCAGCTTGCGCATGACCTCCAGCTCATTTTCTGGCACTTCAAATACAAGCTCATCGTGCACCTGTAAAAGCATGCGGCTAGCGAGACCTTTCTCCTCGATTGCCTCCTGCATGCGAATCATCGCCAGCTTGATCACATCGGCAGCAGTACCCTGGATCGGCGTGTTCATCGCAGTACGCTCGGCAAACGAACGCAGGTTAAAGTTGCTGCTGCGAATATCAGGCAGGTAGCGACGGCGGTTCAACAAGGTCGTCACATAGCCATCCGCCTTCGCCTGTTGGACAATCTCGTCCATCCAGCGCTTTACACCGGAGAAGACATCAAAGTAACGCTCAATAAAGTCCCCGGCTTCTTTACGGGTAATATTGAGGTTTTGCGACAGACCGTAGTCGCTGATGCCGTATACAATCCCGAAGTTGACCGCTTTGGCCTGACGGCGCATCAGCGAGGTCACTTCTTCCTCACTAACACCAAATACGTCCATGGCGGTGCGGGTATGAATATCCATTCCTTTTTGGAAGGCGTCAATCAAATTTTCGTCTTGCGAAATGTGAGCCAAAATCCGCAATTCAATCTGGGAATAGTCGGCCGCCAGCATGTACCAGCCGTCCTCCGACGGGATAAACGCCTCGCGAATCTTGCGTCCTTCTTCCATGCGGATCGGGATATTTTGCAGATTCGGATCCGTACTGGACAGGCGCCCTGTCGCCGTAGTCGCTTGGTTGTAAAGCGTATGAACCTTGCTCGTCTTCGTATGGATTTCCTTGGTCAAGCCCTCAATATACGTAGAGCGGAGCTTGCCGAGCTGACGGAAGATCAGGATCGCATCGATGATCGGATGGTACGGAGCGAGCTTTTCCAATACATCCGCACTGGTAGAAGGCCCTGTTTTGGTCTTTTTCAATACAGGTAGAGACAAGCGGTCAAACAAAATCTCACCCAATTGCTTCGGCGAGTTGATGTTGAATGCCCCACCCGCCAGCTCGTAAATCTGATCTGTCAGACCCGCGAGCTTTTGGTCCAAGTCTTCCCCCATTTGCACAAGGCGTTCACTGTTTACCTTGATGCCTTGCTTTTCCATGAGAGCCAGTACCATACTCAGTGGGGCTTCCAATTCACCGAGCAGCTTTTCCATTTCGTTTTCCGCCAGCTGCTCACGCAATACAGGCACGCTCTGCCAGATTGCTGCCGCTTTATGCGCCACATGCTCGCTCAGCACGTCCATTTCAGGAACAAGACGCTTGGCACCCTTGCCGTACACCTCTTCATCTGACAATACCCGTGTCTGTGCGTATTGGGCCGCAATGCTATCCAAGGTTGGGTTGCTCTCAGCCGCATTCAGCAGGTAAGAAGCGAGGTACACATCAAAGCTGATGCCTTTTATCGCCAAATCATGCCAAGCGAGTCCAACCGTGTCTCGCTTGCCGTCAAATACCCACTTCTCTTTCGTCGGATCAGCCAGCCACTCACAGAGTGCCTTCCATTCCTTAGCTACGTCCCACGGAACGAACATCACCGTATCTTCCACAGCCAGTCCAATTCCGAGGAATGGCGCATGATGATAGTTTTCCCCGTCCATTTCGATGTAAAGAGCCATTGGCGAAGTCAGCTTGGACTCGTACGCCGCTTTGTTTTCCTCTGCAATCATCTCAAACGAAAACGGCTTGGCGTCTGCTTGTCCGCTTCCATCTACTGGCTGTGCCACTTTGATCTTGGACAGCAGCGATTTGAACTCCATCTTTTTAAAGAACTCGCTTAGAGGTACACCCTCATAGCCTTCATAGCCAGTCTCTTGCACATCCAGCTCCACAGGCGCTTCACGCAAAATGGTTGCCAAGGCTTTACTCATGTTCGCCTTGTCTACATTCTCACGCAGGTTCTCTTGCAGCTTTTTGCCTGACACTTTATCGATGTTTTCCAGTACCTGCTCAACAGAGCCGTATTCGTGCAGCAGCTTCAAAGCTGTTTTCTCCCCAACACCAGGGACACCTGGAATGTTGTCAGACGAATCGCCCATCAAGCCTTTCAGATCAATTATTTGCAGCGGCTTAAGGCCATACTTTTCGTGAATTTCTTTCGGAGTGTAGAACTCGATTTCGCTGACACCCTTGCGCGTCAAAGCGACGGATACATGCTCAGACACGAGCTGCAGCATATCTTTGTCTCCGGTAATGACAGTCGTTTTCCAAGCTTGCTCATCAGCCTGCTTCGTCAACGTACCGATAATGTCATCCGCCTCGTAGCCTTCCAGCTCGAAGCGTTTGATTGAGAAGGCATCCAGCAGCTCCCGAATCAGCGGAAACTGTTCAGACAGCTCCGGCGGAGTTTTACTGCGTCCCCCTTTGTACTCTGCATACTCGCTATGGCGAAACACGACTTTTCCCGCGTCAAAAGCAACCATAATATGCGTTGGCTTCATTTCCTCCAACACTTTTAACAGCATAGTCGTAAAGCCCAGCACTGCGTTTGTATGCAGTCCTGCCGATGTGGACAATAAAGGGAGCGCATAAAACGCCCGGTTCGCAACACTGTTTCCGTCAATCAACACAAAATGACTCAAGGAATTCGACCCCTCTCGTTACAAAACTACTATCTTTAATCGTAACATAGGGCAAACATCAAAGCCAAGCCGTAGATATGGCGGGTAAAGAACAAGGTGATTGAACAGACTATGAAAAAAATGGACAAGGAAGGTGAACCTATGAATGGGAGGAAAATGATTCCGCTCTTGCTCACGCTATTTCTTTCCTTCGGGTCAATACCAGCAACAGCGACCCCACATGCAGAGCCTGAGCCCGCAGGCAAAAAGCTGATGGCATTTGTCATTGATGACTTCGGGAACAACATGCAAGGGACGGAGGAAATATTATCGATGCCAGTCCCTCTAACCGTTGCCGTCATGCCGTTTCTGCCAAGCACGAAGCAGGATGCCGAGCTCGCCCATCAAAAAGGACATGATGTACTCGTTCACATGCCGATGGAGCCGATGAAAGGAAAACGCTCCTGGCTCGGTCCAGGAGCCATTACGGCTGATCTGTCCGACGATGAGATTCGCAGTCGCGTGGAGAAAGCGATTGATGATGTGCCACATGCGATTGGCATGAACAATCATATGGGCTCTAAAATAACGGCTGACGGGCGAATCATGCGCATCATCATGAAGGTCGTCAAGGAGCGTGGGCTCATTTACCTGGATAGCAAAACCACGGATAAAAGCGTGGCGGCGAAAATCGCGGCTGAAATGGGCGTACCCCATGCAGTGAATCAAATTTTTCTCGATGACGTGTACTCTGTCCCACATATTACGAAGCAAATGGAGCTCATCTGCAAACGAATCCACAACCATCCCATATGTATCGCGATCGGCCATGTTGGGCCTCCTGGCAAGAAAACAGCCTCCGTTCTGCGCCAGTACATCCCGCGAATTCAGAAGGAGGCCGAATTTGTAACCATTTCAAAGCTTATCCAGCAAACTGCTCATTAATTTTCGCCACCAGCTCTCCTCCACACGAGCCTCCGTTTTCAGATTTCCCGACAGCTTTACGTACTCGCTCACGGCTTCTGTAATAGCCTGAGCGATTTTTTCTTGTGCTTTGGGATTCGTTAACATTTCGCGGTCATGTGCATTGCTGATAAAACCCATCTCTACGATGACAGACGGACAGTAGTTATGACGCAGCATGTAGTACGTCTTCCCCCTGACTGGTTGGTTGCTCGTCCCTGTCAGCTTGTTCAGCGAGTTTTGCAGCAGTTCTGCCAGCATATAGCTTTGTTCGGTATCTTGGTACAAAAGAATGGCACCCCGTCGCCGCGAATTAGACGCCCAGTTTACATGCAGGCTGAGCAACATCTGGGGACCGATCTCTTTCGCCAAATTCTTTCTCTGCGCCAAATCCCGAATATGCCTTGATCGGTTGTCCAACCACCGATTCTCATCGCTCAGTGCGATATCTTTGTTCCGATTCAAGGCCACCGTATAGCCAGCTTCTGTCAACTGTTGGTATAGTTGCTTGGCAATTTGCAGATTGATGTCTTTTTCGTACAAATCCCCATAAGAAGTTCCCGAATCTACACCCCCATGACCTACATCAATCAAAATGTGAAATGGGGTGAGCGGCAATGCCTCGCTTCGCGTCGGGATACAGATGAGGATAAGTATGAAAGCAGCGATACGGAAAATAGCCTGTAAGTTTCTCATGCCTGTAGGATAACCGGATTGAAAAGAAACCTTTCAGGCGGTGAGGTACACATAACATTGTGAATTTTTTAATCCAACTGTACAATTACAATAATGAAACATGATCTTACCCGCATAAGAAGGTGTACTGATGAATCAATCTTTGGAAAAACCGTTATTCCCCCCGTATTTGGCTCTCTTAATCGGGGTGATCGCCATTTCCTCTTCTGCGATCTTTGTAAAGCTATCGGATGCGCCTGCTCCGATTATCGCTACGTATCGCCTGATTTTTTCTGTTCTCTTAACGCTTCCTTTTTTAATCTGGAATCGTGGTGCCATCGCAGAGATTGGAAAAATGCCCCAAAAAGTGTGGCTACTCTGTATTTTATCCGGAGCCTTTTTGGCAAGCCACTTTCTGTTGTGGTTTGAATCGCTGAACTACACGTCTGTAGCCAGTTCTACTGTGCTCGTTACCTTGCAGCCATTATTTGCATTCATCGGCGGTTATTTCTTTTTTGGTGAAAAAGTTCGATTTCTGGCTCTATCCGGCGGCTTGCTGGCGATTGCGGGAAGCTTCGTGATTGGCTGGGGAGATTTTCAAGTAGGCGGCATGGCTCTGTGGGGTGATTTCCTCGCATTGATGGGAGCTGTCACCGTGACGGGCTACTGGCTGGTCGGGCAGTACGTTCGCCAGCATATGTCCTCCTTTGCCTACACACTCGTCGTCTATTCAGCCACCAGCGTGATTCTGGTCGCCTATGATCTGGCTCTCGGGTATTCGCTCGTCGGTTACCCTGGGGCGGATTGGGGCTGGTTCTTCTGTCTCGCCCTGTTCCCGACCTTGCTTGGACATTCTATTTTTAACTGGATTATTAAATGGCTCAATACGACGACGATCTCCATGGGGATATTGGGAGAACCGATCGGGACTGCGATTCTCGCTTACTTCATCTTGGGTGAAGTAGTAACGCCTCCGCAATGGATCGGCGGCTTGATCATTATCGCCGGCATTTATGTGTTCATTCGCTTTAACCAACCTGCTAAAGGAGTGTCCTCCATTGAACAAGCAACCGGAGAACCGAAAAAGCTTGCGTGAATTCGTCAAGGGACTGAGTATTTGGGCGAAGATTGGCTGGACAATTCTTCTTGGCTACATCGTAGGACGGATTTTGTACTGGTTATTTAAAATGATGTCCTAATAGACAAAAGGGGCAATTCCTAAGAAGTCTTCGATAAGACTTGTGGAATTGCCCCTTGCTATTAGGCTGTTGCCTTCTCGGCTGCTGGCACCTGTTGTGGTTTTTTCGGCTTTTTATGCAGGAAGTACAGAAGTGGAATCGAGAGGACAATAGGGATAACGGAGGCGAGGAAAGTATCCCCGATGCCTTGGACCAACGATTCTTTTGCCATCATTCCGTACAAAATCGCGCTGGCTCCCCCTGTCGCACTCGCCGCATCTACCCCTACTTGTGCATACATGCCTGAAATGCCACTGATAAACTGCATCGCCATATCCGTATTCAAGTTTTCAGAGATTGAAGCCATGTGGAAATTTTGACGCGCCTGCATGATCACTGTCAAAATCGCAATGGCAAACGAGCTCATGACCTGACGCAATACGTTGGACAGCGGAGAAGCATCCCCCACACTTGTACGCGGAACGGCGTTCATCCCTACAGTAGACAGGGTCATCATGCACAATCCGATTCCAATCCCGCGAATGGTCAAGATCATATCGATCCACGAATGCATGCTGTCAGCAGATAGATTGTGCAGTTCATACGTCGTGATGCTCATGATGGTCAAGCCGATCAGCCCAATCGGTCCGATCCCGTATTTATCCATCAGCTTTCCGCTGATCGGCATCATGATCGCCATGGCAATCGACTGCGGCATCAGCAGGATTCCTGACTCCATAGCCGTCAATCCCTGAATGTTTTGGAGGAAAATCGGCATCAGGAAGATACCGCCCATCATCCCCATCATGACGAAACCCGAAGTCAAAATGCTGATGGTGAAGGTAGGAATCTTCAAAAGTCGCAAATCGAGCAACGGACTTTCTTTACCCAGCTCCACCCAAACAAACAGGATCAAGCTCATCACGGCAACGAAAAACAGACTGACGATGAAAAAGGAGGTCCAGCCCTCTGCTTGCCCTTTACTTAAAGCAAGCAGCAGCGTCCCGAAACCGACGATGGCAAGAAATGCTCCCAAAAAGTCGAACTTTAACTCTGGTTTTTTCGGCGTTTCCTTGAGCAGGACGATACTCATGATCACCGCAAAAATACCAAAGGGTACACCGACCAGAAAAAGAAATTGCCAGCTTAAAAATTCGATGAGATATCCACCCAATGTCGGGCCCAACGCAGGGGCAGTCATGGAAGCAATCCCGAATATCCCCAATGCCATTCCGATCTTTTCCCGCGGAACGATCATGTAAATCATCGACATCCCGATTGGCATGATCATCCCCCCGCTGACACCTTGCACGACGCGAAAGGCAATCAGCGAAGAGTCACTCCACGCCAAGGCACAAAGGATGGACGAAAAAGTAAACGCGGATAAGGAGAGTACAAATATTTTTTTCGCCCCGAATTTAGCGGACAACGAGCCGCTCATGGGAATCATGACGGCGTTTGCCAGCATATATCCGGTCAATACCCACTGCATGGTCTCAGTAGTTGAACCAAAAATATTGACCATGGCAGGTAGGGCAACGTTAATCAAGCTATTGTTCAGAATCGCAACGAAGGTTCCTGAGAGGATGGCGAGAAGAGACAGCCACATGCCGCCGTTCCCGCTTTTCTCCTCTCGGTGTGCCACCGCTTCCGCCATGTGTCAACACCTCCGTTAGTTTGCGATCACCTTGCTGCCCTCGGACAGTTTGTCTGTCGGGTTCAGCACAATTTGATCATTGTCTTTGACGCCATTCGTGACAGTTGTCCATTCGCCGCTTGCGTTCTCCACCGCTACTTCCACCTGGTGTACAACGTTGTCGTTTACGGTATAGACGTAATGCTTGCTGTCCTTTTCCAGCACGGCTGACGTCGGTAATTTTGTTCCTGGCGTTGCCTGGCCTTGGAGCATGACTTCTGCTACCATCCCTGCGCGCAGCAAGCCGTCCTGATTATTTACCTTCACTTTGACTGGGAACGAACTGCTGTTGGTATCCGAAATCGGAGAGACAAACTCAACGGTACCTTTCAGCACCTTCCCACCCAGACTACCTACCTTCACATCAACAGTAGAGCCAACCTTCACTTGGTTGATTTGGTTTTCCGGTACGCTTGCTTCTACTTTGACATCTGCCATATTCACTAGCACCATGAGAGGTGTCCCCGCTGCTGCCATTTCTCCCGGGTCAACCGAGCGCTTGGCAACGATACCTGTGATTGGCGCACGAATAATGGTATTATCATAATTGCTTTTCGCCAGCTCCAGATTGGAGCCCAAACGGCTTACTTCTGCTTGCAGAGCCGCTACCGTGTCGGCAGTTGGGCCTGCTTTTGCCAGATCATATTGGGCTTGCACCTGTTCAAGACCTGTGCGCGCCTTTTCCAATTCCAGCGAAGATTTCTCCAGCTCAGCCTGGGACAATGCGCCTGCATCAAACAGGGCTTTCATCCGGTTGTAGTTGCTCTCGACCACCTTCAGGCTGGCTTCTGCCTGGGTGACAATACTTCCAAGCTGCGTCAGCTGCTCATTGCGTGCACCTGCTTTCGTATCTCTCAGCTTTGCCTGAGCGCCTGCAATGGCTGCCTGTGCCTGATTGATCTGCTGCTGATAATCGGCTGCCTCCAGCGTGACCAGAACATCGCCTTGCTTGACGACTGCGCCTTCTTTTACCTTCACGCTCGCTGCTTTTCCAGATACTTTAGAAACGACTTGGATCTCCTCAGATGCTGCCACCTTACCATTGGCGATGACACCCGTAGAGGCAGATGTCACCTTCCACGTCTTCACGACTGGGACGTTCTCGCTCGTTTGCGATGCAGAAGATGTCTCGCTACAGCCCGCCGTAATAAGCGAAACGGCCGCCACGACTGCAGCGATTGTTTTCCATTGTGCTGTCTTTTTCATGCTTGATTACATCTCCTTCACGTGCACTTTGATCTCGGCGTTCAATCCGGCCACGAGGTCCAGACCTGCTGTGTCATCTATCGCGATTTTGATCGGGATACGCTGGGTTACTTTGGTAAAGTTCCCGCTCGTATTGGTCGCTGGCATCAAGGAAAATGTAGAATTTGTCGCTTTTCCGATCTCCATCAAATGACCGCCCAATTTCTTACCTGGGTAAGCGTCAATCGTAAAATCGACTTTTTGGCCGAGTTTCAACCGTTCGATCTCAGTCTCTTCCAAATTGGCGGAGATGTACAATTTGCTTTCGTCAATCACGAGAGCTACCGATTGCCCTGTCGAAACAATCTCTCCCTCTTTTGCTTGCGTTTTAATCACAGTACCTGTAATGGGAGAACGCAACACGCTGTTTTCCAGCATCGTCGTTGCTACGTTAGTTGTATCTTGCTGTCCTACGATTTGGTCCGCTATAACGGTGTCGCCTTCTTTGACAGCGAGTCCGGTCAGTTTGCCTGTCATTTTTGGCATGACGCGATAAATGTCTCCCGCAATCCGAGCATCTTGTGTGGACACATAATGTGCACCTTGATACCAATAGTAGTAACCGATTCCTCCACCACCTGCCACGATCAGGAGCAAAATGACATACAAAACCAGTTTTCGCTTCATGGTTTCTCCTCAACTTTCTCGTTCTTCTAGTTTCGCAATCAATGTTTCCATCGACTGAATAATGATGTCTAAATCCTCATCGGAAAATCCATGGAAAATACGCTTGTAAAAGTTCTCTGAGAAAAAATCAACCTTTGCGAACAACTCAGAAATCTTCGGTGTTTTACGAATCCAGACAACACGCCGGTCATTCTCATCACGTACACGCTCTACGAGTTGTTCTCGTTCCAAACGATCTATGATGCCAGAAACGGTGCTGTACGATAAGTCTACGGCTTTGCTTATCTGACCGATCGTTTTGGGATCAGGATGTATTTCTCGAATGACCATCAGCTGCGGGACAGTCACACCATATTGGGACAGTTCTTTCGTGGCCATTGTTCCAAATGTCTTGTTCAACCGTTTTAACAAGTCCCGAATATGCAGTGATTTATTCATAGCGCACTCCTTTCTTAAGTAATATTTCGTGTACGAAATTTATCACATGAAAACTATACGATGTTTTTCTATCTGTGGCAACTATTTCTTTAGGTTAAACTTTAACTAGGCAACCTTTTAAAAGCATGCGGTGGTCGGGCTGTTGTGGTGGGGAGGAAACAGGAGAAAACGCTCCAGCTTCTAGGGCCACCCGCTGCGGGATTGACTGCCCGGCTCCATGAAAAAAAGCGAAACCCGCGTCCAAAGTCGTCCATTCAGGAGGTGTCTCAGAGGTGGACGCTAAGAGCTTGTTTCTCTTTTTTTCATTGCGCCTCGGGCGGTGTCCCTAAGATCTTCGCTTTTTTCTCCTGTTTCCTCTACGAGCTTTCCGTTTGATCCGATTTTTTAATGCCTAAAAAGATGGAAGAATGTAATCAGTTACGACAGAGAAGAATATTTCCAGACGTAGCGACTTGTGGAGTCCTACCGAGCGGAGAAGGGATTTGCGGGCAAAAGAAACGCAACGTGCCCCTGCGACGAAGCGGCTACCACTTTTGCGTTTCCCCGCAAAACCCTTCGGAGCGGCCAGTCTATGCTTCCCCGAGGGACGGAGCCTGGAGCCTAGACTGGAAATATTCTTCTCCCCACCGCAGCCTCGTACCCAAGCCATAAAAAAACCGACACCCCTCCTCATCTCTAAGGGATTGTCGGTCCATTTCCATTCAAAATAGATGGAGCATCCGGTGCTTCCTCAGGGGTCGTGCGGCGTACACTTGGCACATTTCGTGGCTCATGCTCAATTTCTGGAAAAGAGTGAACTGTCACGTACATGCTGCCATTGCTCGCGATCGCCCGGATCAAGACGGGATAGGCGTATTTGTTTTGAAACACAAAATCAGGGCCGTACCAGCTCACGGTCGCATCCCGTCCTGGAGGTACGTACGCTACGTTTCGGCTGTGAGAATAGCGCTGCATAATATGCAAACCTGCCTGGTCTACCGCATTGAACAAAGTAGACGATACTTGGCAGATTCCTCCCCCGATGCCTTCCGACAGCTCTCCTCTGACAATAATAGGCGCCTGCAAATACCCTTTTTCTTTCGTACGCTGGCCCACTACCTTATTAAAAGAAAAAATTTCTCCTGGCAATACGACGTAATTGTTAATCGCCTGCGAGGCGAGCTTGATGTTGTGTACACGATTCCGGTTGCCTGCATTGAAATAGGTCGCATATTGTCCGATCCTTTTTTTCCGAACCTGACTCATGAGAGCCTTGTCTACCTTCGGGAATACCTCTTTGTAGCTGACATTCATGCTTGCGGCTCCCGTACCGTAAAAATAATCGTAAAAACGTTCGCGAAATACCGCGTCATCTAACCTTCTTCCCTTGGTTTCCGGAACGATGGCCCCAGCGTTATTAATCGTCGCATTGATGGGCTCGATGTGCGCTTTTTTCGCCAACTCTTCCACCATTCGTGCAAGCTTGCTTTCATCAACCAAAGGAACGCCATCAAAGGGAAGAGAATAATCAGCCCGATTGAGAATAGCTACCGTCTTGTCCTCCATCTCTATCTGCAAAAAATTCGTTGGGTCGAGGGGATTGATTAACAGTAACAGAGCCAACGTCATAGCAAAACCCATCCGGCCGCTCACCTCCATTCTCCAACAACGATCATCTTCCGTTATTGTAGTATGAGCAGTCGAACGGGTTTCATTCTACGATCTAAATGCCATTAGCTCATCTTTGTTAGTCTGCTTACGAGAGCTTGCGAAACAGCCTTTAAACGCTGTTGGTCAACGGCTTCCTGGTACGTGGTGTTTAACTGGTCACGCAGATCCTTGGCTGCCACTAGATTGGCTGTGGCCTCTTTGATTTTTTGGGTATATCTTACCTTAATATCCAATAATTCTTCTTCGTATTTTTCATCGGTTCCTGGGGTAATCGCACGTTCGTACATATCAATGACCTCATCCGTATCTTTGCTAGGAAAATACTCATGCGGAGCCGTGCTGTCAAAAATCGCGAGGCTCTTCTCAGGTACAATCACCATATCGAGGCTGTGCGGGTCCAAACCACAGTGGTACACTTCCACATCAAAGCCACGTGTCTGGGCTTCTTTCACCAGCTTTTTCAGCATGGTTGACTTGCCAGAGCCTGGTCTGCCCTTGATGAAGTAGCGCTTCTCCAATTGGTCTGTCAGCTTCATGATATGATCGACTGGTCCCTGTGGAGTGGCAGCCCCCAAGTACATACGACGCACTTTTGCTTTCTTTTCTAGCTGCTCATCCCTGAAGAATAGCCCGATGACTTCTTCCGTGACACGATTGGCTTCTTCTCTGTCCAGGTTTTCAATGTAAGGGGCTTCCCACTCATCATGGATGCGTAGTGCTTCGCCAAAAGCTTGATAAGCCTCTTCACTCTTATTAAAAATCTCTTCGTACCAGACGGCGATCCGGTCTTTGTCATCCACGAGCTGATCAACGTCTACCATCGCCTGCAAATTGATCTGAATTTCAGTTACGCCAGGGGAAGCCGGTCTCCACATACGCGGATAACTTCCGTCCATGATCGCTACTTTATAGCGAGGAAAAATGACACCATCAAACTGTCCGTTCACAAAAGGGGAATGAATCCACTCCACTTCATCTGTTTTTCGTGCCATTTGATTTCCAATCGACTCGATCAGTGGCGATGTAATTCCTTCCACTGTCCCTGTCAAAATATAAACGCGCTCCAAGCCTTCCAATACGGAGTCATAAAAAGTCTTGTATCCTCGCGCAGTATTCCCTGCGGCATATATATGGCGCACTTTTTTCGTCATTGCTTTTCCCTCCTGTGCATCTTCTCGCTGCGGTTGAAACGATGTATTGTATGCACAACAGGAGAAATAGGCGTCTGTCTACAACGATAAGAAAAACCGCTGCAAGCTATTATTCATAGCTCACAGCGGCTTTTTGTCATTCAGGTATTATTTATTCAAATCCGTCATTTTACCAGTAGACATATAGATAATCCATTCGCAGATGTTCGTAACATGATCGGCAATCCGTTCCAAATATTGCGCGACCAAGAGCAAATGCGTTCCTTGCGAAATGGCCTGACTGTTTTTCGTCATCAAATCAATCAGATCATGGAAAATCGTGGAGTACAGTTTATCAACAATGTCGTCGCGTGCCGCAATCTCTTCTGCCGCTTCTTTGTTGCGTGCAATATACGCATTTAAGCAATCGCGCACCATAGCCTTGACGTGATCAGCCATCATCGGAATATCGATGAGGGGTTTCACGTACGGGTCCGCCATCAAGCGTCGGGTCGTCTTGGCAATGGAAACGGCATGATCACCCATTCGCTCCAAATCCGTCACCAGCTTCAACATTGTTCCCAAGCGTCGCAAGTCACCTCCGACTGGCTGCTGCAATGCAATGAGACGGAAGCAATCGCTCTGTATTTCTTGCTCCAACTCATTGATCACAGGATCGCTTGCGATAACCTGTTCAGCCAGTTCAGCATCTCGCTCAACCAGACTCTTAATGGATTTATGAATAGCTTCTTCCACCAATGTGCCCATCGTCATGAGCTTGCGGTGCAGTACATCCTGCTGTTCTTCAAAAGCGTGCCGTGACATTTCCCTTTTCCCCCTTCTAGTGTCTGACATGTCAAATGGTACAAGGCGATTGTATTGTAGAAGTAAAGCTACTATTTTGTTTGTGTAAATGTTTTTGCAGTAGCTTTTTTAGGTAAGGGGAAGTGTAACTGTGAAGGTTGTCCCTCTTCCTTCCTTGCTCTCCACACTGATATGTCCGTGCAAATTTTCCACGAGATGCTTCACAATTGCGAGGCCCAAACCTGTTCCACCTGAATCACGGCTACGCGCCTTGTCTACACGATAAAACCGCTCAAAGATACGCGTGAGTTCCTTTTCTGGAATGCCGATCCCGGTATCCATCACTTGAATGGTGATGTTTTCGCTGTCTGCCTGTGTCTTGACGTTGATTTTTCCACCTTCTGGCGTATAGGCGATCGCATTCGTCAACAGATTCAAGATGATCTGCTGCAAGCAATCCTTATCCGTCATGAGCCAAATATCTGGCTTCGGTGAAGGAAGCGTGATCGTCAATTCCTTGCGCTGTGCCTGGTCATGCATGATGGCAACTGCCGAACTGATTAAATCCTGCAAGTGAACCTTACTCAGATGCAACGGGATTCGCTTCTGCTCGATTTTGGACAGGTCCAAAATATCGCGGATCATCCGGTAGAGTCGCTCGCTCTCATCCGAGATGATTTGCAGGAAGTTACGACATGTTTCCTCGTCCTGCATCGCCCCTTCAAGCAAGGTCTCTGTGAAGCCCTTGATCGAGGTAATCGGCGTGCGTAGCTCATGCGATACGTTTGCCACGAATTCACTGCGCATCTTCTCCAGGCGGCGAATGTCGGTGATGTCGTGCAGCACCACGACTACACCCCTCGACTCCCCCTTGAAGTTAATATAGGGAGCAAAATTCACGTCGAGGATGCGTTCCTGCGGGTAATAGATGTGTACCTCTTGGCGGAACTTCTCGCTTCTGTCGAGGCACCTGTCGATGTATTGGCTGAGCCCAAAGCTCTTGCCTGCCTCGATATGCAGCTTCCCTACAATCTCATGTCCAGCAGTCCCCAACAGCTTTTCAACGGCGGGATTGACCAGCATGATCCGACGTTGCTCTGAAATGAAGATCACGCCACTCGTCATATTGGTCAGCACACCTGCTAGGCGCTGCTGATTCTCCGAGATTTCGTACATCTGCTGCTCCAGGCTCGATGCCATGAAGTTGATCGCTCCTGCTAGCTGACCGATCTCATCCTTTGCTTTGATTCTCACACGGCTCTCGTATTGGCGCTGTGTAATGTTGCGGGCTACCCGGGTGATCTCCTCGATCGGACGAATAATGGAAAAGGAAATGCGGGAAACAACAATCGATCCGACTACCAAAGTAACCAATAAACCGGTGAGCAAGCTGTACCACATTTTGTGGATCGTATCGGTAATATCTTTCATTGACATCGCTGAACGAACAACACCGAATATTTCGTTGTTCAGTTCAACAGGTACTGCAACGTACATCATGTCATAGCCGAGCGTCTCACTGAAACGGCGGGAAATCCCTGTTTCTCCTTTCAACGCTGCCATCATCTCCGGTCGGTCATGATGGTTTTCCATCTCTTCCGAGTGGGAGGAGTTGTCGTACATCACCTGACCATCCTTGTCGATAATGGTAATCCGTACTTCATCCGTTGGCGCTACTTGTGTGACCCGATCCGCTAACGTCGCTTTATCGGTAAAGACGTTCGGGAAACGGACCGCCTGAGAGATGAGCTTCGACTCGCGGGACAATAGCTCATTCAGTGATTGGAGGTAGGAATTCTCCAGCACTTTGGCAAAATACATCCCCATCACCAATAGTACGAGGGAGATTAAACCCAAAATAGTCAAAGTGAGTTTGATTCGAAAGCGAGTCAAGGTAAATCCTCCGTTATCCTTCCAGTTTGTATCCTAATCCGCGAACTGTTTTAATGTATTTCGGGTTCTTCGTGTCATCCTCGAGCTTTTCACGCAAATGGCTGACATGCACGTCCACAATTCGAGAATCCCCGATAAAATCGTAGTTCCAAACAGCGTTCAACAATTGATCGCGCGTCAGTACACGTCCTTGGTGGCTCGCTAAATAGTTAAGCAGCTCGAATTCCTTTGGTGTCAGCTCGACCTTGACGTCTTTACAAAACACCTCGTACTTCTCCGGATAGATGCGAATATCCCCAAATTGGAGTAACACCTCTTGAGGCGCTGTAGTCGCTTCTGGCGTGTTCTGAAACCGCCGCAGAATGGCTTTTACGCGGGCAATTACTTCTCTCGGGCTAAATGGCTTTGTCAAATAATCATCGGCACCAAGCTCAAGCCCCAAAATCTTGTCGAGCTCATCATCTTTCGCTGTAAGCATCAAGATCGGCGTATTATTGCGTTCCTGGCGCAAGGTTTTGCATACAT
Source organism: Brevibacillus sp. IT-7CA2 (assembly GCF_949767855.1). Classification (NCBI taxonomy): domain Bacteria; kingdom Bacillati; phylum Bacillota; class Bacilli; order Caryophanales; family Paenibacillaceae; genus Brevibacillus; species Brevibacillus sp. IT-7CA2. Next base: position 369,503 of record NZ_CATKQT010000033.1, on the reverse strand, counting down.
CCATTCCATCCATCTTGGGAAGCATCAAATCAAGAATGATAAAATCAGGCTGCTCGCTCTTAACCATTTCCAAGGCCTGTTTTCCGTCAAAAGCAGTTACGACCTGAAAACCTGATTTTTCAAGATTAAATTGCAATAGCTTTACAATGGAAGCTTCGTCATCCACTACCAATACTTTGATCATCTGTCTGTTTCCCCCTAGCGTTGCAATGCTTGCGCTCGATTTTCTATCCTACGTCCCCTGAAAAATATTTCTCTCTACAATACTCAGTCTGCCAATGCTCATTGCGGAAAACAAGTAATTTTTTTGTAAAGACATGCTGATGGGCATATAGAACTTTCTTGCTTGGCAATAGTATTCCTCTTTTAGGTAAAGGTATCTACTTTAAAAATCCTTGCTGTCTTCCAGCGGTAGTGGTCGGGAGAAGCCCTGCCACATGTTCTCCAGTCGCCTGTATCCTCTCTTCGTTCGGGCGGTCTCCTTCCAAACATGTGACAGTGCTTTCGTACAGCTGTGGATGATTTCCGGCTTTTAGGACGTCTTGCAAGGTGGCTCAAAGAAGTTTTTGCGAGATTGAATGTAGTGCTAACACACTTTTATCCTTGCGCACTTTTTTTAAACAGCTACGTGGAAGAAGCGAATTTCCAGTCCAAGCGCCTCTGGAGCCCATCCCAGCGTAGGAAAAAATGGCGGGGAATTTCAGCTTCACTTATGAATGACATCCTCGAAACGTCTACGTTTGAAGCGCTCCCGCCATTTTTTCCGAAGTGGACAGTCAATCTCCCCTTGCGGGGCGTAGGCCGAAGCGTAGACTGGAAATTCGCTTCTTCCCCCCACTAGAGCCACTTTATCAAGCAAAAAAGACGCCTTCCCAAAGAAAGGCGTCTTACATGTATTGATCTTATTTCAAAACAGCCATTACGCTGCGTACAGAGTCAGCAGATTTGTCGAGCGCTGCTTTCTCTTCGGCAGTCAGATCCAATTCGATCACTTTCTCGATCCCGTTTGCGCCGAGCAGAGTCGGTACACCCAGGTAGAGATCGTTGTAGCCGTACTCTCCTTGCAGAAGAGCGATGGATGGCAGAATGCGTTTTTTGTCCTTGATGATGGCCTCAGCCATTTGTACCAAGGAAGCCGCAGGTGCGTAGTAAGCGGAACCGTTCCCTAGAAGGTTTACGATCTCGCCGCCGCCCTTGCGAGTACGCTCTACGATCGCATCCAGACGGTCTTTCGGGATTAATTTTTCCAATGGGATACCACCAGCATAAGAGTAGCGAACCAAAGGAACCATGTCATCACCGTGACCACCCAAAACGAAGCCTGTTACGTCTTCTACAGATACATTCAACTCCATAGCCACGAAGGTACGAAAACGAGCCGAATCCAGAACGCCGGATTGACCGATTACGCGCTCTTTCGGGAAGCCGGACGTTTTGAAGAAGGTGTACGTCATCGCGTCAACTGGGTTGGACAGTACGAGCACGATAGAGTTAGGTGCATATGTTTTTACTTGCTCTGCAACAGATTTCATAATACCAGCATTAGTGTTCACCAAGTCATCGCGGGACATGCCAGGCTTGCGGGCAATACCTGCTGTGATGATGACGAGATCAGCATCTTTGATGTCTTCATAGTTCGAAGTACCTGTGATGCTTGCATCAAAGCCTAATACTGGAGAGGATTCCATCATGTCGAGCGCTTTACCTTTTGTTGGGTTTTCCAGTTGCGGAATGTCAACCAATACTACGTCGCCCAGCTCTTTTTGCCCCAAAATGAATGCAGTTGTTGCACCAGTGAAGCCACTACCGATAACAGCGATTTTTTTACGGTTGAATGCCATGAACTATTCCCCTCCAAAAATGTAAGTGTAAAAATTTGTACCCAAATCTATCTTACATGTTTTGAATCAGAGCGTCAGCAAACTCGGAGCATTTCAGTTCTTGTGCGCCTTCCATCAAACGAGCGAAATCGTATGTTACTGTTTTCGCGGAGATGGTTTTTTCCATGGAGTTGATGATCAAATCAGCTGCTTCGTTCCAGCCCAGGTGACGCAGCATCATTTCTCCGGACAGGATCACGGAGGATGGGTTTACTTTGTCCAGACCAGCATATTTTGGAGCTGTACCATGAGTTGCTTCGAAGATCGCATGACCAGTCAGGTAGTTGATGTTTGCACCTGGAGCGATACCGATACCGCCTACTTGTGCAGCCAGTGCGTCAGATACATAGTCACCGTTCAGGTTGAGTGTTGCTACTACATCGTACTCAGCTGGACGAGTGAGGATTTGTTGCAGGAACGCGTCAGCAATTACATCTTTCACGATGATTTTGCCAGCTGCTTCTGCTTCTTTTTGTGCTTTGTCAGCGTCGCCGCCTTCAGCTTTGATACGATCGTATTGTGCCCAAGTGAATACTTTGTCGCCGAATTCTGCTTCAGCTACTGCATATCCCCAAGTTTTGAAAGCACCTTCCGTGAACTTCATGATGTTACCTTTGTGTACGAGGGTAACGGATTTGCGGTTGTTCTCGATCGCGTAGTTGATCGCTGCACGAACCAGACGCTCAGTACCATCTTTGGAAACAGGCTTGATACCGATACCAGAAGTTTCTGGGAAGCGGATTTTCTTCACGCCCATTTCGTTTTGCAGGAAGTCGATTACTTTTTTCACTTCTGGAGTACCTTCCGCCCACTCTACACCAGCGTAGATGTCTTCAGTGTTCTCACGGAAGATTACCATGTCAGTCAATTCAGGATGTTTCACTGGGGATGGAACACCATCGAAGTATTGAACAGGACGTACGCATGCATACAGATCCAACTCTTGACGCAGTGCTACGTTGATAGAACGGATACCGCCGCCTACTGGTGTAGTCAAAGGACCTTTGATTGCGATCAGGTATTCACGAACAGCAGTCAGCGTATCTTCTGGCAACCACTCGCTGTATTGGTTGAAGGATTTTTCACCTGCGAATACTTCGAACCAAGCGATTTTCTTCTCGCCTTTGTATGCTTTTTCTACAGCTGCATCCAGAGCGCGAACGGAAGCTTTCCAGATATCAGGGCCAGTACCGTCACCTTCGATGAAAGGAATGATCGGATTGTTTGGAACTACCAATTTACCGTTATCCACAGTAATTTTTTCGCCTACAGTTGGTTGCGTCAGGTTTTTAAACACAAAAAATCCCTCCAGTGTTATATATATTTGGTGATTATGAATATTTCCAGACGTAGGAGAACTACCACTCACTTGTGGTAGTTCTCAAGCATGCGCTCAGGAGCGATCAGCTTGGGCTGACCACCTGCCCTCCACGCTCGAAAATAGCGAGTTCTTAGCGGCGGTCAATTGGGACGTAGTGTTGGTTGACCGGACCGGTGTAATCCGCGCGAGGACGGATCAGGCGATTATTTTCATATTGTTCCATGATGTGTGCCGTCCAACCGGACATACGGCTGATGGCAAAGATCGGTGTGAACAGGTCTGTTTCGAGACCGAGTGAGATGTAAACAGATGCGGAGTAGAAGTCAACGTTTGGCTTCAAGCCTTTTTCGCCGGAAATCATTTCATCGATCTTCACAGACATCTCATACAGCTCAGGGCGACCGATTTGCGCGGTCAATGCTTTGGACATTTCTTTCAGCCATTTCGCACGTGGGTCACCGTCTTTGTATACACGGTGTCCGAAGCCCATGATTTTTTCCTTGTTATCCAGCTTGGTGCGGATGTAGGATTCTACGTTAGCCATGCCGCCGATTTCGTTGAGCATTTTCGCTACTGCTTCATTAGCGCCGCCATGCAGAGGGCCTTTGAGCGTACCGATTGCGGACACGATACCGGAATAAATGTCAGTCAGAGTCGCAACAGATACGCGAGCAGAGAATGTTGATGCATTAAACTCATGGTCAGCATGCAGGATCAGAGCAACGTCAAATGCTTTTACTGCCGTTTCTGTTGGCTCTTGGCCTGTGAGCATGTAGAGGAAGTTTTGTGCAATCGTGAAATCTGCACGTGGAGCTACTGGCTCCAGACCTTTACGCATACGCTCGTAAGCAGCGATCAAGGTAGGAGTTTGTGCCATCAGACGGATAGATTTCCGATAGTTGGCTTCAGGAGACATATCTTGCGCTTCTGTGTCGTAGAGCGCTAGCGAAGAGACAGCTGTGCGCAACGCCGCCATTGGGTGTACGCCTTTTGGATAGTGGCGAATGCTTTCCAGCACTTCTTGGGCCACTGCTGCATTTTCACCCAATTGTTTTTTCAAAGCGTCTAGCTGATCACGCTTCGGTAACGCTCCATGCCAGAGCAAATATACAACCTCTTCAAAAGTTGCATGTTCTGCCAGCTCATCGATGTTGATCCCGCCATAGCAAAGAACCCCATCGACGATCGAACAGATGGATGATTGAGCGGCAACAACGCCTTCAAGTCCACGAGTAGTTGTCATAGAACTCCCTCTCCTTTTCCACTCAAGTAGTAGTGCTTATCTAGTCTTCGCTTGTCCGCCATGACTGATAAACGACCTGATCACGTTCAAAAAAGACGACTTTTTGAACATCCTATCTATGCATTTGTAAGCAGCGGTTTCTTTCATCCACCACTCTTGACAGGGAATGTATCCACGCAAATCCTCACAAGGTCGTACATGAAAATGACGCTCGTGTAAGGGGAGAGGCGAGAGAAAAGAATCCACTAAGACGACCCAATTATAAAAGATTATTGCGATTTTGTGAATAAGGTTGGCGAAAAAATGTTTCGAAGGGTGAAACGGAGTTTTGTTTTTTCGCGATTCTTGCTCCACCCATCAGGCATGCTGCATAATAGAAACATCAGTATTTTGTTCGCACCTTCGCGGCGGAAAGGAGAAATTGTTTGAATCAGGAAAACTGGGTAGAGCGCCTCTTTCAAATCATTCGCTTGTTATGGGTTTGCCTGCTTGTCTATGTAGGGATTTGGGTATTTCAACACGCAACACCCTTACTGTACCCATTTATAATCGCTTTAGTCATTGCGCTCATCATCAACAAACCAGTTACGTTCATGACCAGAAAGTTCCGGATTCCACGCTGGCTTTCGGTCATAATCGCCCTCTTGGTTTTGATGCTGCTCGCTGGTGGAGTGGTCACACTGATCATCACGGAAACGGTCGTGGAAATCGGAGAGCTGGCCAAACGTTTGCCAGTCGTTTCACAGGAGCTAGCCCATTATTTGCAAAATACGATTTCTCAAGACTTCTTGATGGGCATTTACAATCAGATTCAGTGGTTTTACGATCAGCTCGATCCAAGCTATAAGGATAAGCTTACTAGTACGGTAGGCAGTGCGATCTCGACCATCACGAATGTCGGGCAGGACTTGATCGTCAAATTCCTGGATGGATTGAAAAACCTGCTTGTCTCACTCCCAAATATGGCGACGGTTTCTGTCATTTCCATCATGGGTGCCTTCTTTATCTCCAAAGATTTTGCTGTTTGGGAAGCGCGAGCTCGCCGTCTTTTGCCAACAGGGGTAAACAGCCGTCTCGATCAAATTTTTATTGATTTGCGCAATGCCTTGTTCGGGTTCGTCAAAGCGCAGCTGACTCTCATCTCCTTAACTGCTGCCATCGTGATTATTGGTCTGTTGTTCATGCGTGTCGAATACGCAATTACGATTGGCTTGATCACGGGCTTGGTCGATCTCTTGCCTTATCTTGGGACAGGGACCGTCTTTGTTCCTTGGATCATCTACATGTTTTTCAAAGGCAATTACACGATGGTCATCGGCTTGTCTATTTTGTACGGGGTCGTCTTGATTTTCCGTCAAATTATTGAGCCAAAAGTCGTTGCGGAAAACGTCGGTCTCGACCCTCTCCTCACGCTGGTCGCGCTGTTTGTCGGCCTCCAGCTGTTTGGATTCTTGGGCTTGATCATCGGACCTGTTTCACTCGTCATGATCAATGCTTTGGTAAAAGCCAACGTCTTCGTCGATGTATGGGGCTACATCCGCGGGAAGAAAACCTGACCCAATGTAAAAAGAACCGCTTACGAGCAGCATGTCACACAGCTCGGAGCGGTTCTTTTTTATAGGGAATATCTGTATTAGCGGCGGAAAAACAATTGAACACGACCAGACGAGATGAGATTCCACAGCCAGCGCTTCAACAGATGACGAATAATCATCCGTGTGTACGGAATGAGGAAGACCAGTCCAATCACATCCGTGACGAATCCAGGCAACAAGAGCAAAATGCCACCGATCAAAATCAAAACACCATCGATGAGCGAATCCGTAGGCATTTGCCCACGCGACAACTGGTGTTGGACCATCCGGAATACTTGCATCCCCTGCTGCCTCGCGAGCCAAGCTCCCAAGATCCCCGTGAGAATGACCAGCACGACTGTATTCCAACCACCGATCCACGATCCAATGGTAATAAGCCCCCAAAGCTCTAATCCAAACGCGACGACAAACAGAATGGCAAAAAAGCGGAACATGCCTATTCCCCTCCTTTATGCTGGAAGTCCAACCAATCATAGATGTCAGGCTCCGCTCGCGACAAGCGAATCGGCCTCAAAGCTGTGTTGGTAAATACATGCATCGTCTCTCCTGACACCAACAGCTGTTGGTCAGGCAATCTAACAATCTCGTAAGCAAAAGTGAGACGGACAGGACTCATCTCTTTTACACGCGTCCGTATTTCTACCTCATCGTCATAGCGGGCGGGTTGTTTGTAAGAGATGTTCGCATCTGTGACAGGCAGAAGTACGCCTTTTTCCTCCAGCTCACGATAAGTGATCCCTGCATGGCGAATCAATTCTGTTCTTCCTACTTCAAACCAGTTCAAGTAATTCGTATGGTAGACCACACCCATCTGATCGGTCTCGCCATAGCGGACGCGCAATCGATGGGAATGAATAATGGGAGTCATTTTGGATCGCTCCTTTCTCTATAGGATGATTGTACCATAGTCCACCTGCGTGGCTGTAGTGGTGGGGAGGAAACAGGAGAAAACGCTCCAGCTTCTAGGGCCACCCACTGTGGGATTGACTGCACGACTCCATGCAAAAAGCGAAACCGCGTCCAAAGTGGTCCATTCAGGATGTGTTTCAGAGGTGGACGCTTAAGAGCGTGTTTCGCTTTTTGCATTCCGTCTCGGGCGGCGTCCCTAAGATCTTCGCTTATTTCTCCTGTTTCCTCTACGAGCTTTGCCTGCTAGACGGGTTTTACATGCCTTAAAAGATTGAAGAATTTCATCTGATACGCTAGAGAAGAATATTTCCAGACGTAGCGACTTGTGGAGTCCTACCGAGCGGAGAAGGGATTCGCGGGCAAAAGAAACGCAACCGTGCCCATACGACGTAGCGGCTACCACTTTTGCGTTTCCCCGCGAATCCCTTCGGAGCGGGCAGTCTTAGCCCTCAGCAGGACGGAGCCTAGAGCCTAGACTGGAAATATTCTTCTCTCACTACAGCCACATAAAAAAACAGGAGCAGACTGTTCTTCCAGTCTCCCCCTGCTACTATTATTCGGATCGCTTAGCGAATCGGGCAAGCGCCGCCTTCGCAAGATTCAGCCGTGGACAGATCAGCCTCTCCGCCGGTTTCATACTGCTGTAAAATCGCAGGATCAAATGGCTTCATGGACTGCTTCAATACCTCATACTCTTCTTTGGTGCACTCTTCATATGGAGCCAATTGGTAGTTTCCTCCATCCAATTGCAAGAAGGATACACCTACGAAATTATCCCAGTTGTTGTAAACGATATCTTCTACTTCTACCCACTCTTCCTTGCGAACCGTAATGGTGTTCGAAGAGTTGTGCTCGGTATATTCTTTCTGGAAACGGAAGTACGTATCGAATTGGCGTTTTGCACTTACTTCGTTCTTCGTTTCTTCTGCGCCTGATGCCACAGGGAAATCGATCACGAGTGTGCGTGCATTTGCCATGCGCTCTTCATACGTTTCACCTGGTGATCCTACCTCTGGGTTTACTGTCCAGCCAAGAGCTTGTACTGCCTTTGCCAATGGATCCTCAGCATTGATACGAATGCGGCGGATGTAGTACGGCGAATGGGACCAGTGCAGACCACTGGAGACACCACCAGCTACCTGAGACAGCGTACCTTCCGGCTTCACGGTCGTTACCAGGAGTGGAGAGTTCACACGCAGCTCATACGCATAACGGTTCGCCTCGTCACGAGCAGCATCGCCCAGCTTGCGCAGCAGTTCGAGCTCTTGCTCTTCTGTATATCCAAGGGATGCCAACGCATCCTTCACACCAGTAAGGGAAGTTCCGAGCAAACGGTCACGCTGTTGAACGGTATCCCAATGCGGCAGCTCCAACGTAACCAGCGTCATGCGCAGACCGGCACGAGCAGATTTGCGTTGTGCTTCCAGCAAGCCATCGAGATCCAGATACTTGGATCCATCCTCGCGATCCTTCACGAATTCAACCAGATTGACTGTCGTCAGGTTGCAGACGCCATAAGAATCGAGCAGAATTTCTGCACAAGGGTTCAAGCCTTCTGCATTTGGACGACGACGATTTGCTTCTTCCAAGTTAATGAAGCCTGGTTCGCCTTCCAATTGCATCAAGGTGAACACAAGGTTCAAGAATGGCTTGGTCGGTTGTTTGGTAAAGGCGATCGAGTTGTTGGACATGCGGCGGTGATCCAGACCGGAGCGTCCATCTCCTACATTTTGGATGCTGTCAAACCATACAGGCTTGTGCTCTCCCAACAGCTCGCCCACACGACGGTGGTGGTTCAACTGATCCTCTGTCCAGAAGCCATTGATGCCGTATTTCGCCAGCATGCACTCGTAATCATCGTGATCGAACAGGAAAATTTCCGCTGTACGGCGTACGCCACCTACTACGACGTTTGCTCCGATGAGGTTTCCAATGTCGAGAATATGTATCGGACGGATTTTACCGTAACCTTTTTCATCACTCTCGATTGGTGCCAAATGCTGATCAATTTGGTTTTTCAACACTTTATCGATTCCTTCAAACATTTCGCGAAGCGGCTCATGACCACTAGCAGTACCGCCAAAACGCTTCAGTCGCTCGCCTTTCGGACGCACGCTGTTGTAAGAGATTTTCACGGTGTGAATGTGTTCATAAGTGGAATCTGTCAAAATTTGCAGGTAGAGACGGAGGGATTCTACCCAGCCTTCTTTACTGTCTCCCACATAAATTTTGGCAAAGCCGTTATCCAGTACATTCAGCTCAGAACGCTCCAGGCGTTGATGCTTTGGCAGCGGTCTGTATTCAGAAGAAAGCAGCGAAACATTCGTGCGAATCGGGCCCAGTCCAGCAGCCATTTCCTTCGTGCATTTGAAGCCTACGCCAGTTCCTACCAAGAGAAGGTAGAACAAATCGCCCAAGTCATCCCAAGACTTGATGTTCAGGAAGGAGCAGTTGAAGTTTGCCAACGGATACAAATCCGCTACGCCGTTGTCTGCACCGCCAACCCACAAGGTACGGCCAGACAAAAACTGGCGAAGGTTAAACATGTTGTCAAACAAACCTTCTGCCTCTTTTTCCATTGCGCGAGAATCGGCGTACAATCCGATTTTGTTCAAATGCTGATAAGCCAGCTTAATATTGTAATCCACCGAGCGGCGGCAAGTTTCTTTCCACGTTTCTCGTCTTCCCTTTTCTGGTACAAAGCGAGAATAAGTACGGTAGTAAACAAATTGTCCCAGAGGACTCATATGGATCGGAAAATCAGGATATTGATCTAAGAATTCATCCCGCAAAAATTGAGTTCGGGATACGGTTTCGGTCGCCAGCATATCGTTCCTCCTTCGAATCTTTCCTCTCTAGTTTAACTATCTTTATCTGAAAAACTCAATAGTTTTACCTATATATTGTGCAAAATAATTTTCGACAATACTAGATGTTGTGTTTGCTCTAAAAAAAACACTTGACACAAAATCCCGAACATTGGACGTACAGAAGGACCCTTTTATGTTCAGCCTTTTCTTGGCAACGAGCGCTACAACACCCATTCTGTCATGATTTGGAAACCCCGAACGTATGGATTTAATCCGTCCTGACACAAAGCCACCGACCGATTTTAACAGATTCCCACTCGCTTTGCACCACCTAATAATCACCGTTATCTGGTAAAACTTATCAGGTAGTTCGTCGGCTAATCCTTTTTACCCCAAGCCAAAAAAGGGTGACGCTTGGTCACCCTTCAGAGGTATGCTGTATTAAAGATGAATAGTATTACCTACAGAATCCGGGCATGTCCTGAGTAAATATGCCCACGTTCAGAATCCACCGTTACGATTTGCCCGTCCTTCAATACATCCGTAGCAAATTGCACACCTACGATGACTGGAACGCCGAGATTCAAGCCTACGATGGCTGCGTGAGAGGTAAGTCCGCCCTCTTCGCAAATCACTGCTCCAGCCTTGCCAAACGCTTCAATCATATCGGAGTCGGTACCGATGGTTACGAGGATCGCCCCTTCTTCTACCTTTGCCAGCGCTTCTTCAGCGGATCTAGCAATAACTACCTTGTTTGTGACAACTTTTCGGCCGATTCCCTGTCCTTTTGCTACCACATCGCCAATGACGTGGATTTTCATCAGGTTCGTTGTCCCAACTTCACGGACAGGTACGCCTGCTGTGATCACAACGAGATCGCCATGACGAACGAAGCCTGCATCAAGCGCCTCCTGGACAGACATCTCCAGCATTTCATCGGTTGTATTCGCCATTTCGCCCTTCACCGGGTACACGCCATTTACGAGTGAAAGACGGCGAATAATCGCTTCATGAGGCGTTACAGCCACGATTGGTGCTTTTGGACGGAACTTTGATACCATGCGAGCTGTGTGTCCGCTTTCGGTCGCAGTAATGATTGCCGCTGCGTCCAGATCCAATGCTGAATTGGATACAGCTTGGCTGATGGCATCAGTAATCGTCACTTGTTTGAGCTGTGCTTGTGCGTACAAGATCTCACGATAATTCAGCTCTTGCTCTGCACGTACAGCGATGCGCACCATGGTTTCGACAGACTCAACCGGGTATTTACCCGCAGCCGTCTCACCGGAGAGCATGATTGCGTCTGTACCATCGAAAATGGCGTTCGCAACGTCACTCGCTTCTGCACGTGTCGGGCGTGGGTTGCGTTGCATGGAATCAAGCATTTGTGTCGCCGTAATGACTGGCTTCGCGAGTTCGTTACACTTCTTGATCAGCTTCTTCTGAACAAGTGGTACTTCTTCTGCCGGAATCTCTACGCCCAAATCACCGCGCGCAACCATGATTCCATCTGTTACTACCAGAATTTCGTCTACGTTATCGACGCCTTCTTGGTTTTCGATTTTCGCGATAATATCGATACGCACGTTATGGCGCTCCAGGATTTTGCGAATCTCCAAGATATCCGATGCTTTTCGGACGAAGGAAGCCGCAATGAAATCGACTCCTTGTTCAATACCGAATTCGATATCCTGTGCATCCTTTTCTGTGATACCTGGCAAGTTGATTTTGACACCCGGAACATTGACGCCTTTTTTGCTCTTCAGTGTTCCACCGTTTTTGATCAAGCAGACGATTTCGGTGTCACTCACTTCCTGTACAGTCAACCCGATCAAACCGTCGTCGATCAAGATCGTATCGCCGATTTTTACATCACGAGGCAATTCCGGATACGTAATGGAGACGCGCTCAACAGTACCTGGTACTTCCTCAGTGGTGAGGATCAGCGTATTTTCTTCTACGAGCTCGACTGCATCTACTGCAAGCGTACCTGTGCGAATTTCAGGACCTTTTGTATCCAACAGGATTGCAACGGGTTTCCCGGTTTCTTTTGATGCCTGACGAATGTTTACAATTCGCGCCGCATGCTCCTCATGGGAACCGTGCGAGAAATTCAAACGCGCTACGTTCATTCCTGCTTCGATCAATTTTTTCAGTGTTTCAACCGATTCACTCGCCGGTCCAATGGTACACACGATTTTTGCTTTCCTTAACATAGGATGTAAGCCTCCTCAACACTCGTAAAAAATGTCAGTTTTATATAGATAGCGTCCGCGCCAATTGATAAATGGATAAATCCAATTGATGCTTTTTCGCCAATGCTTCTTGAAAATCAACGTCAACGATCTCGTTGTTCTGAATCCCAACCATTCGGTCCTGCTTGCCTTCCAGCAACAAATCGACAGCTGCTGCACCCATTCGGCTCGCCAGCATTCGGTCCATCGCAGTAGGGGAACCACCGCGCTGAATATGACCTAGTACCGTTACGCGAGTCTCCCAGCCTGTCTCTTTCGTGATCGCTTCGGCATATGAAGCTGCACTTCCTACCCCTTCCGCCACAATGATGATGGAATGCTTTTTGCCACGGCGCTGTCCAGCATGCAGACGCTCAATAATATCGTCCATCTCCTGCGACGCTTCCGGAATAATAATGGACTCGGCACCAGCTGCAAGCCCTGCCCACAATGCCAGATCGCCAGCATCTCGCCCCATCACTTCAATAATGTACGTGCGTTCATGCGAGGTGGCCGTATCGCGGATTTTATCGATCGCTTCCACAACGGTATTCAATGCCGTATCAAACCCGATCGTGAAATCGGTGCACGGAATATCATTATCAATCGTACCCGGTACACCAATGGTCGGGAAGCCTCTTTCGGTCAGCTTCTGTGCACCGCGAAACGACCCGTCTCCCCCAATCACAATCAGACCCTCAATTCCATGAGCACGTAATTGCTCCACTGCTTTTTGCTGTCCGTCCTCCGTCTTGAACGCTTCACTGCGAGCGGAGTAGAGAATGGTTCCTCCCCGTTGGATAATATCCCCAACAGAGCCTAGAGACATCTCCTTGATATCTCCCCTCATCAGCCCTTCGTATCCGTGGTAAACCCCAAACATTTGTACTTCGTGAAAATGAGCACGACGTACTGCCGCCCGGACTGCGGCATTCATTCCAGGAGAATCTCCACCGCTAGTGAGAACTGCAAGTTTTCGCATGGAATCCACCTCTCCAATCATATCGTCTTTAGCATGTCATTTAACGGAAACAGTATGTACCATACTTTGTATGAAACATGCTGTATCACTCAATTCCTCATATCTGTTATACACTGGATAGATATGTGCCATACTTTTTGAAAGCTCTGATAACTCTTTCATTCGACTTCGATTGTAGCAGATTTTCCTCGGAGAAAAAAGAAAAAAACGCCCCCTGTTTCTTACAGGGTGGCGAATTCTCCGATCTGTTTAAACTTCTCGTAACGGTCCTGTATCAATTCTTCTGGAGTTAAACGGCCCAGCTGTTCTAGTTGTTCCGCGATGACCGCCTTGACCATCCCTGCCTGCGCGATCAAATCACGATGGGCTCCTCCGAATGGTTCATCAATAATTCCGTCAATGACTCCTAATTCCAACAAATCAGGAGCCGTAATTTTCATCGTCTCCGCTGCACGCATACCCAAGCTGGAGTCTCTCCAGAGAATCGCAGCGGCACTCTCCGGTGCAATCACGGAGTAATAGGAATTCTCCAACATATAGATGCGGTTGCCTACGCTGATCGCCAAGGCTCCACCGCTTCCGCCTTCCCCGATAACAATACAAATAATCGGCACGCCAAATGTCGCCATTTCCCGCAGATTGCGGGCAATCGCTTCGCTCTGACCGCGCTCTTCTGCCGCTTTTCCGGGATAAGCACCTGATGTATTGATAAAGCAAATAATCGGGCGACCGAACTTGTCCGCCTGCTGCATAATGCGCAATGCCTTCCGGTAGCCTTCTGGGTGAGCCATCCCGAAGTTGCGCTTGATGTTGTCTTTTGTGTCTTTTCCTTTTTGGTGACCGATGATCGTAACGGGGCGCCCATCCAGCTTGGCAATTCCACCCACAATAGAATGGTCGTCTCCGAACAAACGGTCTCCATGGACCTCGATAAAATCAGTAAAAAGTAGTTGTATATAGTCCAAAGTCGTTGGCCGTTCCGGATGACGAGCCAGCTGTACGCGTTGCCATGGAGTCAAATTACCGTAAATTTGCTCAGCAAGCTCTTTTGATTTTTGTTCGAGACGCTGTATTTCGTCAGAGAAATCAATTCCCTTTTCCTCAGTAAAACGGCGCAATTCCTTAATCTTATCTTGTAATTCTACTAATGGCTTTTCAAAGGAGAGCTCGCCCGCCATGTTTCTACTCCTTCCCGAGACGTGTGCATCTCTACCAGTTTGGACAGCGTATTTCGCATATCCTTACGGTGTACCACCATATCGAGTTGCCCATTTTTTAACAAGAATTCCGCTGTTTGGAAGTCTTTTGGCAACTCCTGACGGATCGTTTGCTCAATGACTCGACGCCCAGCAAAACCGATCATAGCTCCTGGTTCTGCGATATTGTAATCTCCCAACGAAGAAAAGCTGGCTGATACGCCACCATATGTAGGATTCGTCATGACCGAGACAAACAACAAGCGTTCGCGATCCAATCGGGACAACGCTGCGCTGGTTTTCGCCATTTGCATCAGGCTCAATACGCCTTCTTGCATACGTGCTCCACCAGATGCACTGAACAGAATGAAAGGCAAACGCCGTTCGATCGCTTGCTCAATTGCGCGCGTGATTTTTTCCCCGACGACTGATCCCATACTCGCCATACGGAAACGAGAATCCATGACCCCAATCACGATGCGGCTTCCACCCAGAACACCTTCGCCTGTAATGATCGCCTCGTTCAAATTGGTGTTGGCCATATCTTTCTCCAGTTTTTCTAAATAGCCAGGAAAACCGAGTGGATTGGCTGTAATCAAATTGGCATCAAATTCTTCTGTCAGAACCCCATCATCCAGAAGCGCTTGCAGTCGCTCTGGAGCGGACATGGAGTAGTGGAACTGGCAGCCTTTGCAGACGCGCAAGTTCTTCTCCAAATCCTTTGAGTAGTGAATCGTCCCACAATGTGGGCATTTATTCATCAATCCCTCAGGGACTTCCTTTTCTTTCGTACCCGCTTCCTTGCTAATTTCGGTGGAAGCAGGGACACGTGCTAGTGTCTCTGAAGGAACTGTAGCGAATTTGCGCTTTTTCCCAAAAAGATCTTTAAGCACAGGTACACCCACCTTTCTCTTCAGTGAAGGATCGTGCCGAGTACATCCCGGACTTCGTTTAGTTCGCTCTCCGGCACGAGAATCTCGTATTGCTTGGAGACCTTGCCTTCGCGAACCTTTACCAAAAACCCTTCATCTGTCAAACGTTGCTGTATCCGTTCTGCAATTCTAGCGCTAGGAGCGATGTAGATGACCGTCCACATGCTGGCTTCCTCCTCAATCGTCCAATACAGGACTGCATCATCATATCACAGCGCCAGCGCCCCTCGCAAATTGGGGGAAAACTAAAGCTTGCTGTTCTCCAAATGCTTCTTCATTCTCTCTAATGCGACGTTCACATCGCCTTCGCGAATAGCTTCCATAATCTGTCGATGCTCTACGAGTGCTGCACTCGCTCTGCCTTCGCGCGACAGTGATTCAATACGGATACTGTTGCTGTACTCAACCAAAGGCGTCCAGATGCGATGCAGGATCGAGTTGCGGCTGGAGCGACATATGACACGATGAAACTGATAGTCTTCCTCCGCAGGTACCTCGCCTCTTGCTACTCTTTCCTCCGCAATGGCCAGGATGCGTTCCATTTCATCAAAATGCTTGTCAGTCGCCCGTCTACAGGCTAAGCGGACAGCATCCAGCTCTAGCATTCGCCGCATCTCGATCAAGTCCTTCTTGGTTTTGGTATCCCGTAGGATAAAAAAGCCAAGAATATCGATCAGCCGATTGTGTCGGTAATGCTTGAGGAAGGTGCCTTCCCCGCGACGCGTCTCAATGAGTCCGAGCAGCTCCAGAGCCCGAAGAGCCTCGCGTACAGAGGAACGACCTGCTCCCAGTTGCTCGGACAACTCTCGCTCAGACGGCAGCTTGTCTCCGGGTCGCAAGTTTTGCTCCTGAATGATTTCATGAAGTTGCAGGAGAATTTCTTCGTAAACCTTTCGATCTTGAGAAGAGTCGAGCACGATTATCCTCCTTACTCGTACCTTTAACGAGGAGCACCCTCCACGTTTGTAAGAAGCCTACGTTTTTTCGCGGAAGGTGTCGTCGGTGCCTCGATAAAGAGTATTTTACGCTTCTTGATAAGAGATAGCTGTCAATTTCGTCGTTTTTTGTTTTACTTCTTCCGGATCAACTGTGATGCGAGCAACACCCGTTTCCATCGCTGCTTTTGCTACTGCCGCAGCTACGTTTGGCGCTACACGTGGATCGAATGCGGAAGGGATCACTTTATCCGCAGTAAGCTCTTCTGGCGTGATCAGGTCTGCGATTGCATATACAGCAGCCAGCTTCATTTCTTCGTTGATCTCCGTTGCACGTACATCCAAAGCGCCACGGAAGATTCCCGGGAATGCCAGAACGTTGTTTACTTGGTTCGGGAAGTCGGAACGGCCTGTACCGATTACTGCCGCACCTGCTTCTTTTGCTTCTTGCGGCATGATTTCTGGTACTGGGTTTGCCATAGCGAAAATGATCGGATCGCGGTTCATCGAACGAACCATGTCTTGTGTAACAGCGCCAGCTACGGATACACCGACAAATACGTCAGCGCCCTTCATTGCATCAGCCAGGTCACCTTGCAGCATGCTGCGGTTCGTGATTTTCGCCATTTGTTCCTTCACTGGGTTCATACCGAATGGACGGCCTTCGTACACGATTCCTTTTGTATCAACCATGATTACTTCTTTAACGCCCATGGAAATCAAAAGCTTCATGATCGCGATACCGGCTGCACCTGCACCGTTCGCTACTACGCGGATATCTTCCAGCTTTTTGTCAACCACGCGCAGAGCATTGATCAGACCTGCCGCTGTAACGATTGCTGTACCGTGTTGATCATCGTGGAAAATCGGGATGTTTGTTTCGCGCTTCAGACGCTCTTCGATTTCGAAGCATGCAGGAGCGGCGATATCTTCCAAGTTAACGCCACCAAAAGTAGGCTCAAGCAGCTTTACTGTCTCTACGATTTTATCTACATCTGTTGTATTCAAGCAGATCGGGAATGCATCTACGCCTGCGAAGGATTTGAACAATACTGCTTTCCCTTCCATAACCGGCATTGCTGCTTCTGGTCCGATGTTTCCGAGACCCAGTACAGCAGTACCGTCGCTGACTACTGCAACCAGATTACCTTTCATCGTGTAATCGTACACTTTGGACTTGTCATCAAAAATATCTTTGCATGGTTCAGCAACCCCAGGAGAATAGGCAAGACTCAGATCGTAAGCATTGCGAACGGGTACCTTGGTCACTGCCTCCAATTTTCCTTGATGTTTTTTGTGAAGCTCCAGTGCTTCTTCTCTC
This sequence comes from Brevibacillus sp. IT-7CA2, assembly GCF_949767855.1. NCBI lineage: Bacteria > Bacillati > Bacillota > Bacilli > Caryophanales > Paenibacillaceae > Brevibacillus > Brevibacillus sp. IT-7CA2. The sequence goes on along the minus strand of NZ_CATKQT010000033.1, from coordinate 352,145 downwards.
AGGTTGGACATGAGATCCCACTCCATTTCACGATAATAGTTTCTATGATGGCTTGTAGGCAGTAAAAAATGCCTGGGTTATTCCAAGTGGTCTGACCACTTTTTAAGTTATGCTCTCAATATAATAAAAAACTGTTCTCCTGTAAACCTGCCGAAAAAGGCGAAAAAGGGAGGACATTCCTCATCCTCCCCAATTTATAGGCATTTCTTTCCGAATTACGCTGTCAGGCCCCACAATTTCTCGCGCTTGCTCCAAAAATGACTCATCTACGTCTACCCAATTTGCTTCTGGCAGGCGAATTGTCTGTCTTTTTCCTTCGTAGAAGAGGATAACGGGAATCGTTCCTTTTTTTTCGACAAACAAGCGTGAAAGTCTTTGCAGCGTCGAATCGTGCTCTTGCTCTGCCGATATTTTGACAAATAATACGGTCTCGGACGTCGGCTGCGGCAGCGTTTGTGCATCCCAGAAACGGGAAGCCAAGAGCTTGACCATGTCGTCCTGATGATCGACTCGGGCTTCTGCCACGACGATTTGTTCGCGCTCGAACAATGGCGAATACTTCGCATACACCTGCGGGAAGACGACCAGCTCTACTGGCGCCGTTTTGTCCTCTAACGTAATAAACGCCATCGGGTCCCCTTTTTTCGTTTGGATGCGTTTGGCTTCCGTTATCATTCCGAATACTTTCACCGTCTTATCGCGCGGCACATCCCCCAACGAAGAGATAACTGCTACTTCCGGGCGACTCGCGACATGGGCAAACTGGTCAAGTGGATGACCCGAGATGTATACCCCGATCAAATCCCGCTCCTCTTTTAATTGCTGCGTATGTGAGAGCGGCGGTACCTCGGGATATTCTGCCGGCTCACGCAATGGTGCCGCATCTTCTTCTCCCGCAAATAGATTGAGCTGGTTGGCATCTCGCTCGATTCTCTTGCTGTTTGCCTTCCCTACCGCTTCATCCAGCAATAGCAAAAGCTGACTGCGATGTCCTGGCAACGAGTCCAGCGCGCCGCATAAAGTGAGCGACTCTACTACTCTGCGATTGACTAACCGCGCATCCACGCGCGCACAAAAATCAAAGACATCGCGATACGGTCTGCCTTTTCGCTCTTTCACGATTGATTCAATGGCACCGTAGCCGACGTTTTTCACTGCGGCCAAACCAAAGCGAATCGCATCATGCTCCACTGTAAAGTAGGCAAAGCTTTTATTCACGTCAGGCCCGAGCACGGTAAGCTGCAGTCGCCGCGCTTCTTCCGTGTACTCGGCAATTCTCGTTTGACTGCCAATGGACAAGGAGAGTAGCGCTGCCATGAACGCAAGCGGATAAGTTGCTTTCAAATAAGCCATCTGGTAAGCGATGACCGCATAAGCAACCGAGTGGGCTTTGTTGAAGCCGTAATCGGCAAAACGCACGATCAAATCGTAGACTTGATTGCCCAGCTCTTCTCCGTACCCTTGCCGGACACAACCAGCCACGAACTTCTCCCGCTGCTCCGTCAATAGCTCCCGTTTCTTTTTCCCGACTGCTCGGCGCAAAATATCTGCCTCACCAAGACTGAAGCCTGCGAGTGTCGAGGAAATCTGCATGATTTGCTCCTGATAAATCATAAAACCGTGTGTCTCCTGCAAAATCGGCTCGAGAACAGGATGGGCGTACTGTACTTTGCTAGTCCCGTGTTTGGCGGCGATGTACTGTGGGATGATCTCCATCGGCCCCGGACGATACAATGCCAGAACCGCAATGATGTCGTCGAGGTTGCCCGGCTTCAAATCTCGCAGCACATTGCGCATCCCCGAAGATTCCAGTTGGAAAATGCCGGTTGTCTCCCCACGGGAGAGCATACGAAACGTTTTCTCATCGTCTGTCGGCAGCTTATCCAGATCAAGCGATATTCCCTGCTCCTGCAAATGGCGCAACGTCTCCTGAATGATTGTCAAATTGCGCAAGCCGAGGAAGTCCATCTTCAACAGACCGACTTCTTCAAGAATCTCCATCGGATACTGCGTAAGCGCCAAGCCTTCATTACCCGTCTGTAATGGAACGTAATTCGTCAGCGGTTCACGCGAAATGACGACACCCGCCGCATGTGTGGAGGCGTGGCGCGGCAAGCCTTCTACGCCCCTTGCCGTTTCGATCAATTGTGCTGCCTGTTTGTTTTCCGCGCACAGCTTTCCGATATCCGGGTTGATCTGCATCGCCCTCTCAAACGTCATACCTGGCGATTGCGGAATCATTTTGGCCACGCGATCCACGATGCCCAAAGACAAGCCTAACGCCCGACCAACGTCACGCACTGCTGCACGAGCCGCCATCGTTCCAAAGGTAATGATCTGGGCGACACGATCATGACCGTACTTGCTCGCTACATAGTGAATGACTTCGTCACGGCGCTCTACGGAAAAATCGATATCAATATCGGGCATCGTCACCCGCTCCGGGTTGAGAAAGCGTTCAAAGAGCAACTGAAAGCGAAGTGGATCGACATTCGTGATTTTCAAAACATACGCGACCAGACTACCTGCCGCAGACCCGCGTCCAGGTCCAGTCGGTATCCCGTTTTCGTGAGCGTACCGCATGAAATCCCATACAATCAGGAAGTAATCGGTGAAGCCCGTCCCTGTAATAATCGCCAGCTCGTGATCCAGGCGCGCTTGCACCTCTGGCGTAATCTCACCGTATCGCTCCAGGCAGCCTTTTTCACACAGTTCACGCAAATACTGTGTGGAAGCTTGTCCCTCTGCCAAAGGAAATTCCGGCAAAATATGCGCGCCAAAGGTAAGCTCTAGCTTGCATCTGTCTGCAACGGCTATCGTATTCGCTAACGCCTGGGGAGCAAAGGCAAAGAGCGCCGCCATTTCCTCGGCACTTTTTAAATAGTATTGATCCGTCTCGTAGCGAAAACGGTTTTCTTCGCCAATCGTCTTGCCTTCTTTGATCGCCAACAAGATATCATGCTGCTGGTGATCCTCCCTGTGGATGTAGTGAACATTGTTCGTCGCAATCAGCGGAATCCCCGTCTCCTGGCTCAGTTTCACGAAACGAGTATTCAGCCTGCGCTCCACTTCCAGGCCATGATCACCCAGTTCCAAATAAAAATGCTGATCCCCAAACATTCGCTGATACTGGAGGGCTGCTTCTTTGGCAGCGTCCGCTTCTCCAGCCAGTAACAGCTTGGCTACTTCTCCCTGCTGGCAGCCGCTCAGTGCAACGAGGCCGTCTGTATGCTTTGCTAGCACCTCTTTATTGAGACGCGGAAGGATGTAGTTGCCGTCTGTATTCGCGATTGTCGCCAGCTTCAGGAGATTCCGGTAGCCCGTTTCGTTTTCAGCGAGAACGATCAGATGACTAGGCGGCGGTGCATTTCGCACGCGATCTTGAAGATTTCCTTCTATTACGTATATTTCCATTCCGATAATCGGTTGGATGCCTGCCTCCAGACAAGCTTTATAAAACGGGATCGCCCCGTACAGATTGGCATGGTCTGTCATAGCCAGTGCATGCATGCCCAGTTCGCTGGCTCGCTTCACTAGCTCATCGATACGTGCTGCTCCATCCAGCAGACTGTACTCCGTATGAACATGCAAATGGACAAAGGAGGTCATGATATTACCCCTCTCACTTTTCACGATTGAAACTTTCTCTCTTTCATTATACCGGAAGTATAGCGCATACGGACGTTAAGAACAAACGTTCTCACTTGTATTTGACCGTTCTCCCCTGATTTTGGTAGGATGATTAATACCAGAATGGCTAGAAAGGATGAATCCAAATATGTGGCCTGCCTTTTACATGACCGGTGTTCTCGCTTCCCTGGTAGCCAGCGTCTACTATAGTATCCATGCGCGCAGACGAGGCGTCCATCCACTTGAATCGCGTATGTTGCTGGGGAAAATGAATGTGTCTTTGGGGATACTCGTTTCTTTGTTCGGCATCAATCAGTTTACTTTTGATTCTCTCGATACGATCCGCATTGTCGTTGCGCTGATCATGCTGATTGTAGGGGCTATGAATTTATTTTTGGGAACTCGCAATTATTTCCGTTATCGTACAGCTTGGCAGGCAGAATTGAAAAAAGGGGTATAAGTGTTCAAAAACCTCGATAAGAAAAAGGCATGGGAACAGCTTTACGTTCCACATGCCTTTTCATTTTTGGGAAAACGTTGACTGGAAATACTTTTCCTCTATTCCCAACTGTTTATCATACAAACTTGATAGAGCTCTCGCTATAATGAATTTGTGTGACATTCTATTGCTTCGACAACCTGAGCGGCAGTGCCGAAGGTTGTCCTTTTTTCTGTTCAATTCAGAAGGAAACGATTTCCTGCTATTGCAGGTCTTCGGCTTTTGCCCACATTTCCTCCGGGTTCAGCTCATAGATACCCTCTTCTCGATACATATAATGATTCATGATGAATTCCCGGCGAATCGTAGCATAATCCTCGTGGAATTGGCGAATGTATTCGTTGATCTCTTGTTCCTTGTATTTGCGGTCTTTTTCTAACCCACGGACCATGTATTCAAAGACGATCAGCTTTTTCTTACGCTGGGACGGAATTTGTTTCAGCTTGCCATCTGGCGTAATGAAGCTGCGAATGACCTGCATTTTTTCCGCTGCCATCTGGTGCCTCCTCTGAGCATGCGAGTTGTCTTGCGCAAAAATGTCCTCTGCTGTCGAATCCTTTGCTTTTTCCATGACGTTCACGATTGCCTGCGACTGGCGCTTTACATTGGCTTCGTGCAGGTAAAAGTAAATGGTGTTTTTATCACGACGTTCGTAAACGACACCTGCTTCTCGAAGCTTTGTCATATGGTGGGTGATGGTGGGAGGTGTTACGCCGAGCTTGCCTGCCAACGCCTGTCCGTGCAGGGGACCATTTGCCAAAATCGCGAGAATGCGTACGCGCGTCGGGTCTCCGAGTGCTTTGTAAAAGGTGACGAGTTGGTTTAATTGCAACATGGGGCACTCCTTTCTTTGTCTATTCGTTTCGATTAGATGATATTCTAATTAGATGATAAGTTGCATTGCTTTTCCTGTCAATTCGTAGGAGATAAAACAAATTCTATATCGTTGCTGTTGGTGGCAGCGGAAAAAGGAGAAAACGCTCGAGCTTCTTGGGCCCCCTGCTTGGGGTCATTCCTGCACGGAGCCTCGGCTGGTGTCCCAAAGAGCCTCGCTTATTCCTCCTTTTTCCTTGAAGCGGCTATTGTCTTTGTTGGAACTTGTACTGTCAGTGAATCAAGGATGATTTTTACTTTCTGAAAAATACTTTCAAGACTCTTTTGCAAAAGCTTCTTCTCCCCACTACAGCCACTTTTCCAAACAAAAAAGAACAGTCATAAAGAGACTGTTCCTTTAACGTTCAATAATTTGCGCAGTAATCATGGCCTGCCCCACGAGCTGATCGCCGTGGAATACGGATACTTCGACTTTTCCGAAGCGGCGGCTGATGTCCAATAGGCGCGGCTTAACTTCGATATGACTTTCCATCTGGACAGGCTTTAGGAAATAGACGGTGATATTTTCCGGTACCATGTCGCCTCGACGATGATGACGCAGCAGGTTACAAGCAGCCTCGACCATGACCGTCGTCATGATTCCGCTGGCAATCGTACCGAGATGGTTGGTCATTTGTGGGCTCACATCACCCAGATAGACCATCTCATCTGCTTGTCGCTCCTCACGGAAATGGGACATGATCAGATTCGGGAACGTTTCACTCATCTGTGGTTGCTTAGCTGTAAATTGCAGTGCTTTTAACACGTCGTTGCGGCTCAAGACCCCTACGAGCTTGCGATGGTTGTCTACGACAGGCAATAGCTCGATTCCTTCCCACACCATGGTGTGCGCAGATGACGCTACGGATACCCGCGGCGAGGTCGTAATCGGGTTCTTGGTCATGACCTTATCGATCGTCGCAGTTTCCTCGTGACCGATGATGTCTTTAGAGGTAACAATCCCGATCAGGCGCATCTGCTCGTCAACGACGGGGAATCTCGTGTCCTGGTACAGTTCCGTATACTGATGCCACTTGGCAACAGAATCTGATGTCAATAAGACAGGCGTTTCTGCAAGCGGCTTCAAAATATCCTCTACCATTACGATTTCTTTTTTGATCAGGCGATCGTAAATGGCCCGGTTAATCATCGAGGCTACCGTAAAGGAGTCGTAGCTGGAGGAGATGATTGGCAGCGCTAAGCGATCAGCCAGCTGCTTGATTTCCTCACTTGTATCGAAGCCCCCGGTAATTAATACAGCAGCCCCTTGCTGCAAAGCGATTTTGTGCGCCTGATAGCGGTTACCGACAATCAAGAGACTTCCGGCATCGATATAGCGCATCATGGCTTCGAGCTGCATGGCCCCTATTACAAATTTATTCAAGGTCTTGTGTAAGCCTTCACGTCCAGCTTGCACATGACCATCGACGATGTTCACAACCTCCGCAAAGGTCAAACGTTCAATATTTTCCTTTTGCTTCTTCTCGATTCTCACCGTACCGACACGCTCAATCGTGCTGACGTATCCTTGCGTTTCCGCTTCCTTGATCGCGCGGTATGCAGTCCCTTCACTCACATCCAGGTCTTTCGCGATCTGCCGCACGGAAATCTTTGAACCGATCGGAAGGCGATCAATATGTTGCAAGATTTGTTCATGTTTCGTTGCCATATTGCTATTCCCCCTTCCTTTTCTCCCACCCGTTCCATGTACGTGCGCTCCTTCGACCAATATACCCGAAGGCGGGGCAAAAAAAAAGGGTAGCTTTTTCGAAAGCTACCGACCAGAAAGTATATCATTAAGGGGGTTTTCATCGTGCTTTTATCATACCCAAGGAATATTACAGGATTATTACAACACAGTTACAGTTTCTTTTCAGTTTTTCTTAGCCGATGAAGTTTGCCAATAATCCTTGGACAAGCCCAATAATCCCGCCAAGGATAAATCCGAGCACGGTAATCATGCGGAATTCCTTGCCTGAGATCCCGACTACCATCTCTTCAATTCTTTCAATCGGGAAACCCTCCACTTGCCGGGTAACAATATCCCGGATGGTCAGGCGCGAAAATATTCTCTCTATGTTTTGTTGCAGCGTGTTCACCATCCACTTTGCCAAACGAGGAACGAGTTCCTTTGTCACTGTCTCAGAAAAAGGCGCTGTCAAGCGAGACAGAGGCTCGTCCACGATCCGCAGGCTTTGCTCCTCCAACTTGGCAAAAAGCTTCCGCGCCCAGTCGTCCACTTGATCTCGCCCAATCCAGGCAACCACTTCGCCCACATTTTTGTCCAAGAGCTTGTCCGCTTCCTTATGCAAAAAGTAATGCACGCGCTCCGAAAGCTCTCTGCTTTGCAAAAGCTCATCGAGATACGGGAGAATCTTGCCCAAAATCTTGTCATCCCCAAGAAACATCCCGACCAAGCCACCAAACATGCCCCCGCCTCCACCGAGCAATCCGCGAACCATGTTTTGCAAGGTTTGCTGGCCTTCCGGGGAATGTAAATATTCGCGGAAACGTTTCAAGAGCAGTTCGCTCACACTGCCAAGTGCAGCATCCAGACGCTCGCGCCCGTTTTCCGTAACCAACTCTCGCAGTTTTTTCTCTTCATATTGTGCCAGAATCTGTTCGACAAAAGTACCCCATTTTGCCTCGATAGGCGCGCGGACACCCTCACTCCACGTTCCGTCTTCCTTAAATAACTGTGGCATCACCGTGAGCAATGCTTGACGTAGACTACGCTCATCTGTCATCCAGTCGCGAGCGATGGTGTTCATCCATCCTGTCAGTGTGCTCTCCAAACCACTCTGGTTCAGCGCACGCTTGACCCCCTCTGTCGTCAGCAAATGTTCTTCGACGAGTCTGCCCATTTGTATCGCGATATCGTCCCGTCTTCTCGGAATCAATCCCGGAGTAAAAGGCACTTTCCATCTGCCTACATACCACGGTTTTACTGGTTTAAATAGCATTCGGATGGCTAAATCATTCGTCACTCCACCGATGACAGAGCCTACTGCAATATTCACTAATAGTATCCAAGCGTTCATTAATCCTAACAACCTCTCTTCTCTACATGGCACCAAACGTTTTGGATGCTCATACCATAGACTAACTTTGCCTGATGGGAAGGGGATACTCATGTCCTACGTTCCAACAATCGTTGTCGAAAACGAGATAATATCGGAAGTAGACCTTAACCTGCCCCAGGCGCACTTGCGCAAATGGAATCTTTCAACACCGTCCACCATTACGGTTCAATTTGGGAGCAAAACCGTTTCCGCACGCGTAGGCAGTTGGGAACGGGGAGGCAAAACCTCGGGTAAAACCTTCATACGACCATCTTTAGCTCAATCACTTTATCTGCCCAGGGGCGTTCCACTCTTAGTCCGTTATGATGCGAGTCAGAAAACAATCGTTTTCGGACCGTATGTAGGTGTTCTTGTTTCGACCTACAATGCAGCGTTCTCGCAAGCACCGTTTGGACACCTAAACTCTTTCTTCCAGGAGATGTCTGATATCACCCGTAAACGCGGAGGTATCCTTTGCGTATTTCGGCTTCAGGATGTCAACTGGGATGCGGGAATCGTGCGCGGTATCGTTAGAAGAGGAGGCGTCTGGAGACAAACCTTACTTCCGCTTCCACAATGCATTTACAACCGGCTCGTATCCCGCCAACGCGAACGAAGTGAACAGATGGCCAACTGGGTTCAACGCTGCAAGGACGCTTCCATTCCCTTTTTTAACGAGCGTTTTTTGAATAAGTGGCATGTACACGCCGCTCTTGAGAATCAACCGACAGCCTCCGAACATCTTCCTAGTATGGTTCGTTATTTGAAACTGGAAGACCTGCGGCAAATGCTATCTACGTATCGCACCGTATATGCAAAACCAGCTAACGGCAGCATGGGGCGCGGGATCATTCGAGTTCGCAGTTCTCCCGAGGGATACCAGCTCGCGTTCCCCGGAGGATTGCGCAAATCATTTGCTAGCATTCAGGGCTTACATCAGTATTTGCAAAAAAGGGCAAAAGGCACATCCTATTTGCTGCAACAAGGGTTACCGTTAATCGGCATCCAAGGACGACCGACAGATTTTCGTGTATTGGTACAAAAAGACCGAAAAGGCGAATGGTCCATCACTTCCATGGTAGCTCGCCTGGGATTAAACCACATTGTTTCCAATATAGCCAGAGGCGGGCAAATGATGACTCCCCTTCAGGCGCTGCGAGTTTGTGGACCACGGGCGAGCGCGATTCGACCATCCCCTCAAACGTTACGCGCAGTAGCACTTAAGCTCGCGATCCTTTTAGAAGAATCACTGCCTGGGCAGTACGCAGAATTCGGAATTGATCTGGGAGTCGATGTCCATGGACGGGTGTGGCTATTGGAGGTCAACAGCAAGCCATCCAAGACAGCCAAAACAGTTCCGTTGCCTGAGGGTGCCGAAGAGCTGCCTCGGCGTGCTCGCCCTTCTGTCATTCGCATGCTGGATTATTCCGCCTTTCTAAGTGGTTTTCCCCGGACCATTCAACCACAAAAGACGATAAAAAGAAGACCGAAGCGCAACAAAAACAGGCGAAGGTGACCTACATGACAGCATCCGAGAGAAGTCTTGGCATCATGGCCCGGTGCCAAGGCTCCCACTTTGTAGACAAAGGGTACTACAAAAAGCTTACGCTCTATGGACGCAAGCACGGCATTCGCGTCTTCGTTTTTTCACCACGTCAGGTTAACTTTTCCACCCGAATGGTAAAAGGCTTCGAATATCGCAATGGGTCCTGGCACGCTAAAGACTTCCCAATCCCCGCCTTTATCTATGATCGTTGCTTTGTGGGCCCATCTTATCGCCACTATAAACCATTTGTGGAAAAGTTGCAAAACGATCGCAACATTACGTTTTTGGGGCATGGTCTGTCTGGAAAATGGCAGGTGCACCAGATGCTCGTTAAGTCCCCTCTCCTCGCCCCGCTGCTCCCGCCTACTGAAATATTCTCATATCCTGTGCTCCATGCAACCTTGCAAAAATACGGGGCAGCCATCATCAAGCCGATGGCGGGAACTCACGGTATTGGCGTCGTGAGAATCAAAGAAATGCGCAGTGGCTATGAAGCTTCTGGACGAAACCGAGACAATAAGCCTTTCACCAGGCGAATTCGTGACACTGCCGGATTAAAAAGTTTTGTGTCTGTCTTTACTGCCGGCCGTAAGTTTCTGGTACAGCCCTATTTGGAGTTGCATACCCCGAATGGTACCCCATTCGATGTCCGTGTTCTGGTTCAAAAAAACGGGCTGGGTAAATGGGGGACGACTGGCAAAGCTGTGCGACTGGGAGACAAACGCAGTATCACCTCCAATTTGCACGGAGGAGGGAAAGCAACACCTCTGGCCTCTTTCCTGCCTCTTCACTTCACATCCGCAAAAGCGGCACGCATCGAGCAAACAATCAACCGAGTGGCAGAAGAACTTCCCCGTTTTTTGGAAGAGTCACACGGCAGACTCGTTGAGCTGGGAATCGATATTGGCATCGACACCGCAGGTAATGTTTGGATCATCGAGGTAAACAGCAGGCCAGGGCGAACCGTTTTTCGCATGATTGACGACCCGACTGCACAACTGCATTCGATTACTCAGCCTGTTCGCTACGCCCACTATCTCATGAAAGAGCGTGTAGGAGGTTAAAGCATGGAAACGTTCAGAATGCGGCTTCGCTTCCTTTCCAACCCCCGTATCAGTGGGATTATCCTGCCAGCTACTCTCTTCCAAAAGCTACAGCTACGGCAACGCCAGAAAATTAAAGTCTTACTGGGTAAAAAGGAAGTAGTCGCAACTGTCTTACAAGATAAACGCAATCCGGATACGAACGTCATGAAAGTGACGACGCTCTTGCAAACGGAGCTGGGCATTCCTCACCCTGGTTTGATCCAGCTCAAACTAGAAGGATCCGCACTCCGGATCGGTCCTTCAATCGGGATCGTTACGACTGGCATAAGACGAGATCCCAAGCAGCCAATTGGCCCTCGCACCTCGTTTTTTTACAATCTGTTACAAGCTCAAGAAGGGAAAGGCGTTTTCTACTATATATTTTCCCCAACCGATGTGGACTGGGAATCCAATACGGTCAAAGCGTGGTTTTTGCGCAGAAGCAAGTCAGGCGGCTACTTTTGGAAAAAGCATGTTACCGCCATGCCCGATGTCGTCTATGATCGTATTCCCTCTCGTTCAGCAGAAAAACATGAAGCCGTCCAGGAATTCAAGTATCGACTGGCCAGTTACCCCAATTTACCGATGTTCAATCAGGGCTTTTTCAACAAATGGGGCGTGCACCAACTGCTGTATCCGAATCCAGAAGTGAATGAGCATATCCCGGAGACTTATACCTCTCCTTCCCTTACAACGGTTCGAGACTTGCTGCGTAAATACCCTATCGTTTATTTGAAGCCCAAAAATGGAAGTCTCGGGTACGGTATTGTCAAAGTGGTTCGCCAGGCAGGCGGTGGCTTTACTGCCTCCTATCATACAGGCAGCGGCAATGTAAAAAAACAATTTTCCAAGCTGTCCAGCCTTTATCAGCATGTCTTCCGCAGTCGTCGCGTCAGTGCGTATCTGGCACAACAGGGCATTTCGCTCATGACATTCCATGGACGACCGTTTGATTTCCGTGTTCACTTGCATAAAAATCAGCAAAACGAGTGGGTCGTCTCCTGCACGGCAGCCAAGGTTGCCGGTTCTGGCAGCGTAACTACCCACGTACGCACGGGTGGAACTGTCATCCCCGGCGATGACCTGTTGCAGCACTTGTTTGGCAGACAAAAACCCCTCATGACTCAGCGCATTTCTGACGCGTCGATCCGACTCGCTACCGCAATCGAACTGGCAAAAGGGATTGATTTAGGAGAATTGGGGCTGGACATGGGGATTGATACGCAAGGCCATGTCTGGATGTTCGAAGCGAATTCCAAGCCTGGCCGTTCTATATTCAAGCACGCCCGACTCAAGGAGGCTGATCACGAATCACGCAAGTTGCTCGTCGATTATAGCTGTTACTTGGCCAATTTCTAGTCGCACGCGATCTGTACCGTTTTTCAGGAAGGAGGAACACCATGCTTCAGCAGCGCTCCGGGTGGCTGACGATCCTCCCTAGCGGTAGATGGTTCGTACAGTTACCTCGGCTAGTCCTTAAACGCTCGCCAAAGCCACTGGTCGCCAGTCTCGGTCCCTTTTCTCATACGAAACGGATATACGCTGGTTTACCCCGCGTAAAAGCAAGCCGTATTCGTACACGCATTAACTGGAAAATGGCGAACGACTCCCTGAAGCTTGGCCCATTATTTGGCATATTGACCGTTGGTGAAGGGGCAACATTTTTAGGAAATCGCGAGAACTTCAAGGATATTACTCAATCGGGAAAGCAATGGGGTGCACTCGTATATGTGTTCACTCCACAAGGAATCAATTGGGAGAAGAAAAAGGTGCGCGGCTATTTGTACAACAATCGTCTAAACTCGTGGCAAGAGGTGATTCTACCTTTCCCCCATGTGGTTTACAACCGAATTCCGACGAGAAAAGCAGAACGGCGACCTGAAGTCCGAAGAGCATTGAACCGCATTCATGAGATGCCAAATGTCACATTGTTTAATCGTGCCTTTTTTGACAAGCAACAGCTGTTTACGATGCTTGAATCCCACCTGGAGGTGCAAGATTTTCTACCGGATACGAAAAAGCTGGACACCTTGGCTCGCTTTCGAAGCTTTTGCACTGAACATCGCTTTGTCTACTTGAAACCTGTGCGCGGTAGAGCTGGTCAGGGAATTATGCGCATTGATTTCAAAAACGATAAGTGGTTCCTGCAACGGTTAAAGGAGCAAAAGGCCATTACTCGCCGCTTTTCCAATTTGAATGACGTATGGAAGCATATTAGACTCCATGTCAAACAGCAGAAGTACATCATGCAGCAAGGTATCCATCGTGCCCGTTACAACGGCAAACCTTTTGATGTGCGCGTCCTCGTACAGAAAGATGGCGAGGGCGAGTGGAGCGTAACCGGAGTTGGCATCAGAAGGTCTGGCTCGCAAAGCATCACCACTCATGTGCCACGCGGCGGCTCGATCCACTCGTTATCAACCGTTACGCAAGCCTTGTTTACTAATAATCACGAGCAAATGGAAAGACACATTCACGATACGGCACTCGCCATCGCACGATCATTAAATGCAGAATGGACGGATTTGGCTGAGATGTCGATGGACCTTGGCTTGACAGAAGAAGGAAAGCTCTGGCTCTTTGAAGCGAATGCAAAGCCGGAGAAATTCGATGAACCATCGATTCGACGACTATCGTTAGCGAATTTGATCCACTACGCACAGCATGTCTCCCACTTGCAAAGCAAGCGAGGGAATGCCGCAGGATAAGGGAGTCGAACAGCACTAGCTGATTCACAGACGACCTTGGTGCGATTTGCCCGTCAGGAAGGGGAACGGCGCATCACCCAACAACGACTGGCTGACGCGATTGACCCCCAGGCTGTTGGCTCATAATGGGTCAATCCTTCCTGATTGTAGATAAACGCTACCGCAATAGGTGAATCGGCATGCTGGCTATACGTGCGGGTAGCACTGAACAATGAGGCAAGTCACACATTTTGATCTAAAGGAACATGCCGTTTAGACTCCGGCATGTTTTTTTCGTTATCGGATGCATGACCTGATCAACCTTGGAAAAAATACTCCATGGAGGTGGTCTTAACCATGACCCATATACTTAACAATATGATGCAATCCCAACAACAACCGCAATTTTTTGGAGCAATGAGCCCTGCAGGTGCTATGTTCCAACAAGGATTCGCCGGAACAAACGTACAAGAAGTACAGCATTGGAATCACGGCGGTCATGCCCAATCCATCGGAACTCCTTCATTGGGTATGTCCTCCGGTGGGGCACAATCGATTTTCTCCCCAGGTTTTGCAAATACCAATGTCCAGGAAGTAAGACAACTCAATCAGACTGGCTATCCTCAACAACAACAACAGCAATATGGCTATGGGCAAAATCAAGCGCTCCAGTCCATGCAAAATCAATTCGCAGGCTATGCACAAGGCCGGCAAGCTGGCTACATGCAGGCACAGCCTTCTTATCAGCAATCGGTTGGACAAGGCTCCATTTTCTCTCCGGGCTTTGCCGGCACAAATGTTCAAGAGGTTCAAGCCCGCAATCAAGTTGGCTATAGCGGCTACGGAGGACAAGCTGGCTATACGAATCAAGCAGCGTATCCACCAGCGATGACTGGCAGTATTTTTGCGCCTGGCTTTGCCAATACCAATGTCCAGGAAGTTCGCCAGTTGAATAACACTGGCTATGGCATGCAAGCACAACAAGGTCAGCAGCAGCAACCTCAGCTGCAACCTCAGCTGCAGCCACAGGCATATGCCAATCAGGCGTACAGCAATCAGGCTGGCGCAGGAGCACAATCGATCTTCTCTCCCGGCTTTGCGGGCACGAACACACAAGAGGTTCACCAATTGAACACCCCAGGCCAGATGGCTCCTCACACAGGCTCCATTTTCCCTGGCACTTTCTAAATGAGAAAAGCGTGACCATCCATCGCGACGGTCACGCTTTTTGTTATGAGTGATCGTTCAGCGGTCTGCATTTTCCCAAATCGCCTGATACACGGCATGCAAATCTTGCAGACTCTCTTCATCCACTGTAAAAATGATGCTACCAAACACGTAGACATCCTTCTGCACGCAGGACCATCCATCCCCGGTTGGTTGAAACTGCGCCTCCACACACGCCTCCGTCTGATCCAGCAGTTGCCGTACCGCTACATGCTTTTCCAACGATGGTCGATATCTTTCCATCACTTGCGCAAGGCGTTCATCCTGACGCGCCAGCCGATACAGGGCAAGCTCAATCTGGAGCCAGCAGGTCACATAAAAATGGAACTCCAAAAATAACGTGTGTACGGCTGCACGGATTTTGTCGTGGTCACCAGCTTCCAATGCTGCACGTGCTTCCTGCTTTTTCTCCTGAATCAGGTCAAAGTGACTGACTGCTCCACGGTAAAACTTGCGCACCACGTTGTACAACATCTCTGGCGCTCGCTGCGGAAGATTTCGATGTCGGTTTTGCACATCTCGCATGGCTTGTTCTCCTCTTTCCGACGCTCGTTTTCTTCTATTGTACAACAATCGTGCATGGTGCACGATGCAGGCAGCCTACTCTTTCCCGTTTTTCCAGTAGTCATAAGCATGAATGGCGAGCCCCCAATAAGAGGAGTATCGATCCAGCGCTTTTGTCACCAGATCCAGCTGCCGATCCATTTCGCCCATGCCTTCCTCGTAAAAGGTGATCCCGTGCCCTTCGTGGCTCTCTTTCGTCTCCACGGCGACGACCAGCTTTTTCTGGAGGCTCTCTGCGTACTTCATCTGATTTTCAACCAAGCCGATAATGCCAGGAGCCCGATCACGAAAAGCCATCAAGGTCGTATGATCAAGCTGTTTGATCATCCAATGCGAAAACGGCAGTTCGGGCTGACCTGGAGTCGGTGTCTTGTCTAGCCATGCAGCGAGGTCGACGCTCGCTTCCAAGGAAGTCCCGCCCTTGGTCTCCTCGACAAATGCTTCGATGTTGCCCATCCACTGGCGCAAGACTGCCTCTTTATCCTCACGCCAGACAGGAAGGACATATGGCTCGATATCTAAGTGAATGCCGTGAAACTGTTCTTCTGTCGAGACAGCCTCATTGTAGTCTTTCACCCAATTCACGAGCTTCATGATCTTGCTCCGACTCTCAGATATCGCCCAAATCGGATGACCACCCATCGCATGAACCTCGATCCCCGCTTCACGAGCCTCTCTCACGAAATCGCGATAATAGGAAGTCGGCTGCTCCAAATCAAGACGAACATAGAGGAGATTCACCCCGTTTTGTTCCGCAAAGGAGAGAATTTCCTCCTTTTCCGTGCCAATCAATTCTGCACGCCATATGTAGGTGCCTTTGTAGCGTTGCTTCGTTACTGGGGGCAGTGGCGTCGCCTCCTTCCAATAGCGATAATCGTGGATCGCGACACCAGAGAAGGACGGATGCTGTGCCAAATGTGCAGGCAATTGCTCTAATTGCTGTTTCATGAGAGCTGGGCCTTCCTCTGCAAAAGAAGCGTGGTCTTCATCAAGCGGCTTCATATTTACAGCAACCAAGACACGCGTCTCTAATTCATCCGCTTCCTTCATTTCCTGATCAATCAAGTTCAGGATGCCGTTTTGACCGGAAAGTGTGTCACGATACGCCATGATACATACCGTATCAAACTGGCTGATCATCCATTTGGACAAGGACATCTCTTCTTGTCCCGGAACGGGAATATCGTCCAGCCAAAATGGAATGGCTGCACTGGCAACCAAATCCTGGTCTTTTGACACCTCGGCTGTGAACGCCTGCACATTGGCTTGCCATTCACGGATAATCCGCTTTTGATCGTCCTCCCAAAACGGCAGGAGATACGGCTCGATGTCTAACTGAATCCCGCGAATTCGCGCATTCTTCTCCGCTTCACGGTTGTAGCTTTTTACCCAGTGGACGATATTCATCATCCGCTTTTCATTGCTTTTGAGCGCCCATGCCGGATGGCCAGCTACCGCGTGAACCTCGATCCCCATCTCTGTCGCTTCGCGGATAAAATCGCGGTAGTAATCATAGGGCTTGTTCATCTCGATTCGCAAGTAGACGAGATTAATATCGTTACTTTTGCAGAAATCGAGAATCTCTTGTTTCTCTCTCCCGATCATTTCGGATTGCCAAATCCACGTTGCTTTACTCTTCTTCTCCGCGGGGGAAAAGCCGAACAGAAAGCCGACCGTCAGGCAGAGAACACTCAAATAGATGCGCGCAGCTTTCATTCGTCAAAGTTGCTCCTCTCGTTGACTTGCGTGCTTCCAGCTCTCGTAATCATGGATTGCACTTCCCGCAAACGCCGGATTGTTTGACAGCTCCTCTTGTAAAATGGCCAACTGGTTGTTCATCTCTTCAGTGCCTTCTTCATAAAAGCTCACATGAGCGCCTTCCATCGTTTCCATGATGTTGACGCCTACGATTACCGACCCTTTTTTGTGTACATTGGCATCATCGACGATCTTTTCTACTATTTCGATGATCCCATTTTGCCCAAGGGCTTGATTGCGGTAGGCCATTAACGTAATACTGTCGAGTCGCTGCACCATCCAGTTGCTCACTTTCTCATCACTGCCAGGAACGTTTACGGAGTCGATCCAAAAAGGCAAGTCGGCACCGACAGCGAGATCCGTGTCCTTCTTCGTTTCTGCTGCCAGATAGCTGACATTTTTCAGCCATTGCCGGACGATTTCTGCCTGGTCTTCCTTCCATGCTGGTAACAAATACGGCTCGATATCAACGTGAATCCCCGAGAATCGTTCATCTGACTTGGCATTGCGATTGAACGCCTTCACCCAGGAGATGAGATCATCGATGCTCTGGCGATTCGCTGTTAACGCCCAATTTGGGTCACCGCCAAGCGCCTCTACCTTAATGCCTGCTTGGTTGGCTTTTTCAATGAAGGTACGATACGTCTGAGGCGCAACTGCTGCTGGTTCAACGTGAAGGTAGATCAGGTTGATGTCGTTTTTCTCGGCAAACTCGATCATTTCATCGGTTTGGGTCTCCATTTGCTTGGCATCCCATATCCAGGTTGCTTTTGTCAGGGCGGAGCGGGTGTTTGCCAACGACAGCATAATGATCGAAGCCACTGTCACAAGGAGCAGCGCTATCCAAAGCCAGCTATATCGACGAAATACCTGCATCAGTGCTGGTCGATACCGTACTGTTGTGTCGTCGCTCCCACTCCAGCAAAAGCCCGCTCACCAAACGTACTGCCATCAACCGCTGAAAACGGTTGAATTCTCGTGTAATCCTCGATGCTCTTATTTTTGATCAGCGCATGCGGCCCGATTTGGCAGCCTTCACCAATCTGTGTTTCGCCAAAAAGGCAGGTTCCCGGATAGAGCACCGTATCACGCCCGATCATTACGTCAGAATCGATGTATGTCGAGCTCGGGTCTATCATCGTAACTCCGTTTCGCATATGGAAATCGTTGATTCGCTTGCGCATTAGCTGTTCCAAATCAGCGAGCTGCACACGATCATTGACGCCATTGCCCTCTTCGGGATCATCCGTTGCAAACGCCGCTACCAAATGACCTTGTTCTTGCAAAAGCCCCAGAACGTCCGGCAAGTAAAACTCCCCTTGCGCGTTTTCATTTGAGACCATCGGCAGCATCGAAAACAGCTTTTGATTGTCGAAGCAAAAGATTCCGGTACTGATCTCATTCACCTTTTTTTGTCCCAAGGTCGCGTCTTTTTCCTCGATAATTTTTCGGACATCGCCGTTCTCGTCGCGAATGATCCTGCCATAGCCTGTAGGCTCGTCCACAATGGCGGTCAAAACCGTGGCTGCTGCCTGTTTTAGTTGGTGATACTCGAGCAAACTTCGCAGCGTCTGTTCTTGTACGAGCGGTGTATCACCATTCATGACAATCGTTACGCCATCCTGCGCCCCGAGAATTTCGTGGCTCATCCAAACAGCATGAGCGGTACCGAGCTGTTCCGGTTGATACGCATACTGAACGCGGTTTTTCAGCTGCTCTTTGACCACTTCGGCTCCGTGACCGACAACGACGACCAAGTGGCGAAGTGACAATGCTTCCAATGTCTCTACGACATGTTCAATCATCGGCTTCCCGCAGATTGGATGCATGACCTTGTAGAGCGAAGATTTCATTCTGGTTCCTTTTCCTGCTGCGAGTACTACTGCATGTATGTTCATCCTATCGCCTCCGTCTTGGTCAGCTCCCCTTTTGCAAGCTGACCTTGTTGGATTTGCTGATCGAAATATGGTTTCAATTCATAGGTCAGTGTGTCAATCATCATGGTCAAATCAATGTCTTTCCTCTGCACGCCCAGCTGATAGGCCTGAAGCATAATCTCCAGTAATTTCTCCTGATTCAACGTCCGCTTCGAGGTGTTCATTCATCCTTCCCCCTTCTTGCTATCAATGCCTGTTCAAAAAGTCGATTTTTTGAACTTCCTTACGACTGACGTTTGTGTTTACTCAACTGTTACACTTTTGGCCAAATTTCGTGGACGATCTACGTCATTGCCGAGCGCAACAGAAGTGTAATACGAAATGAGCTGGAGGGGGATAACGCCTAGAACAGGTGTAAGCAAGGCATCTGTCTGCGGAATCAGGCAAACATCATCAACCGAGCGATGCAGCTCTACATGTCCATCTAATGTAATACCAAGAACCTTTGCTCCACGGGCTTTCACTTCTGTAATATTGCTGATCATTTTCTCGTGCAGCTCATCCTGTGTAGCCAAGGCAATGACTCTCGTTCCCTCTTCGATCAGCGCCAGCGTGCCATGCTTTAGCTCCCCTGCCGCATACGCCTCCGAGTGAATATACGAGATTTCCTTCAGCTTGAGCGAGCCTTCCATAGATACTGCCTGATCCAGTCCTCGTCCGATGAAAAACAAATGCTGCTCGTCCTTGATCGATTCAGCGAAATGACGTATCTCATCCGCATGCGCGAGAATATGCTCGACTTGATCCGGGAGTGCGGTCAGTTGGTGAAGCAGTGAGGCACGGGTGTCAGTGTCCAATGTTCCCTTCGCTTGTGCCAAATAGATGCCGAGCAAGTAAAACGCAATCAACTGCGAGGTATATGCCTTCGTCGAAGCAACCGCGATTTCCGGACCTGCATTTGTCGTAATCACGTCATCGGCATCACGGGCAATCGAGCTACCGACTACATTCGTAATAGCGAGTACTGCTGAGCCGTTTCGTTTGGCTTCACGCATGGCTGCCAATGTATCTGCTGTTTCCCCTGATTGACTGACGGCAATCGTGAGCGTATTTGGTTGAAAGAGTGGGCGACGGTAACGAAACTCCGACGCTACATCTACTTCTACCGGAATCTGTGCCAGTCGTTCGATCACATGCTTGCCGATTAAGCCTGCATGATAAGCGGTACCGCATGCGACAATGTAGATTTTCTCCACACGCTTGGCACTCGCTTCTGATAACTGAAGATTAGGAAAAATAACCTTTTGCTGTGTAGCATCGATTCGACCTGTCATTGTATTGCGCAGGGCACGCGGCTGCTCGTAAATTTCCTTTTGCATATAGTGAGCAAAGCCGTCTTTTTCCGCTTGCTCCTTGTCCCACTCAATCCGCACCAGCTCTCGCTCGATTGGCTCCGTCGTATCCAGACGCATGACGTGAACTGAATCTTTGGTCAGAATCGCCAGGTCTCCGTCTTCGAGAACGTACACATCGCGCGTATGCTCCAGGATCGCCGGGATATCAGAACCGATGAAATTCTCATTCTTCCCTACCCCGATAATTAACGGGCTCGCCATACGAACTGCAATCAGTTTGTCAGGCTCATGCTCCGTCATCACACCGAGAGCAAATGCTCCGCGAATTTTACCAGCGACCTTCTGCACTGCCGCAACCAGGTTGTTGTCGTATTCCTGCGCCAAAAGGTGCACGATGACCTCCGTGTCTGTCTCCGAAGTAAACGTCACGCCTTTTTCGATCAACTCCTGCTTGAGATCCAGATAGTTTTCGATAATGCCGTTATGCACGATCGAGAACTTGCCGGATTGATCAAAATGAGGATGAGAGTTTTCGTCAGACGGTCGTCCGTGTGTCGCCCAGCGCGTATGACCAATGCCAATGGAGCCCTGCAAGCCTGACTTTTGGGTTTGGCTCTCCAGTACGTCAATTCTGCCTTTTGCCTTGCGAATGCCGATGGTTGCTCCATCACAAATCGCAATGCCAGCTGAATCGTAGCCTCTGTATTCCAGCTTTCGCAGCCCATTGATTAGAATCGGCTGCGCTTCCCTGTTCCCGATATATCCCATAATTCCGCACATGTCTTCGGTTCCTCCCTTGTTGCGTATAATGTTCGGACTCTGTATTATGCGAGCAAACTGACGACTTCCTTCTCCTGCCTGATAGCGACTGAGGTTCCGATGCGATACACATTCGGATTCGTGATGCCCTCAAACGCATTGCGAGTATCGATAATGGCCACTCCCAAATCCGCCAGCTCCTGATAGGCAAAGCTTTGGTGATTCGTAATAAGCACCATGCAATCGTAAGTCTTGAATGCCTCGTAGTCATTGGCGATGGAGTGGATGATCTCACCTTTTTTATTCACAAAGCTCTGCGCATACGGGTCGTAATAGTCGACAGTTGCGCCGCTATTGGTGAACAGCTCGTAAATCTCCAGCCCAGGTGATTCCCGCAGGTCATCAACTTCCGGTTTGTAGGCCATGCCAAGAATTAAGATGCGTGAGCTGTTGATCGCTTTGGCGTAAATGTTGAGCACCTGTGCTGTCTTATTGCGCACATAGTCCGGCATGTTGTCGTTAATCGATTGGGCGATCTCAATAAATTGGCTGTGAAAACGAAAGCCCTTGGCCTTCCACGACAAATACATCGGATCGAGCGGTATGCAATGCCCACCGATTCCGGGTCCCGGGTAAAACGGCATGAACCCGAAAGGCTTGGTCGATGCGGCCTTGATTACTTCCCAAACATTGATGCCCATTCTGTCGCACATCATTGCCATCTCATTCATGAAGGCAATATTGACGCTACGGAAGGTGTTTTCCAATAGCTTGGACATTTCCGCCACCTTTGGCGAAGAGACCGGCACGACAGTTTTGACCAGGCTGCCGTACAAGAGCGTGCCTAACTCCATGCAACGTTCTGTCGTCCCACCGATCACCTTTGGCGTATTGTACGTACTGTATTTGCGATTGCCCGGATCGACCCTCTCTGGCGAATAGCAGAGGAAAAAGTCAATGCCAGCCCGATAGCCCAGCTTTTCAAATTCGCGCTGGATTAGTTCTTCCGTCGTTCCCGGATAAGTTGTGCTCTCCAGCGTAATAAGCATTCCTCTTTTCATGAATCTCTTGATTTGCTCGACAACGTTTGTAATGTAAGAGGTGTCCGGATCCTGATTGGGACTGAGTGGCGTCGGAACGCAAATGCTGATCGCATCCAGCTCCTCGATGACGCTATAATCGGTCGTCGGAAAAAAACGATTGGTCGCGAGGCATTCCTGCAAGGTTTCATTGGAAATATCCTGGACGTAAGACTCTCCTCTTTTCAGGCTCTCGATTTTTCCGCCATGCAGATCGATTCCGATTACGGTAAAACCACTCTTGATCGTCTCTACCGCCAGCGGCAGCCCTACATACCCAAGCCCAATGACACCCACTCTCGCTGTCTTCCGTTGAATCTTTTGTTGTAGTTCCTCGTATCTCGCCATCCTCGTTTCTCTCCCTTTCTCTTTCTAGAATTATGAAATCAGCCTTTTCACCCTGGCTTCTAGCTCCACCGGGGAGAATGGCTTGGTAATGTAGTCAGATGCTCCCATCGCAAACGATTTTTGCACATCTTCTTCCAGGCGTTTGTCTGTGAGCACCATGATCTTGCTCATAGAAGCGCTGATATGTTTGATTTTTTCCATGAGCTGGTATCCATTGAGGATAGGGAGATTCAGGTCGGTAATCACAAGATCAGGGGCGACCTCCTGATATTTTTCCATGCCATCCATCCCGTCATTGGCTACCGTAACGAGATACCCTTTGCGCTGAAAGTAGATGCTCAAAAACTCGTTGACAGTCTCATCATGGTTAACCAACAAAATACTTGCCGGCTCCTCTTTTTGAGCGGGATTCTGCTCGTAAATCTTGATCTCCCCATGAACGCCTGGCTCTCTCATCTCTTGGATCATCCGCATCAGCATTTGACCGGACGAGCGCGAGCTTTCGGGAAAACTCGCAATCAAGAGGCTGCCTGCTAGCAGTTTGTGCTCTTGCAAATAGTCTTTTACACGCAAAGCATAGAAATGGGTGCTCGAAAGCTTCTGTCCTTCAAGCAGTATTCCGAAGAGCTGCTTGTTTTTGTCATACGCGTAGTGCAAAGCAATCTCGGAGCCGTCTCCTGAACGAGTGCCCAGGTCTTGCTTGATCAGCTCCATTGACTCTTTCGTGAGGGGTTTGCAAGCCGCTAGAATAACCCCACACGCCAATTGTTTCTCTTCCATCTTGCTCAGATGCTCGTAAAAAACAGGTACGAGATTACTCATGATCTAGCCTCCAAACTTGAAATGTTTTCGCTGCTCTTCGTCTGCCAGCTCGTCCGTGTCATCGTTCCCCAGGAGTTGTTGTTGCGCAAATATTCAATATGACCGAGGAATCTCCAGATGACGCCGATTTGCCGATAGCCGAAGAACATCAGTATCGTATAGAAAAGCATTTTGACGATGTCTCGAAAACGCGGATACCGTCGAAATGCGATTTCCTCCAGCAATAAGGAGCCAATGCCAAGCAGCATGCCATACAGCACATTGAGCAAGCCGTAGATTAAGAGGACGTAGCCGTTGGTCATATCCAGCAAGGTATAACCGATGAGGGCCAATAGACCCGTGATGCGAAAGTACGGATTCAAGGTTTCAAACAAGATATTGAACGGTAGCGTGAGCATCCCGAACAGCTTGTACTTGGGGCGAAACGCCATGTATCTGCCGTACTCAATCATGTTTTTCAGATTGCCGCGTCCCCATCTGCGCCGTTGACTGCCCAAGATTTTGAGCGTATCCGGCGCTTGTGTCCAGCAGACCGCATCGGGGCAAAATGCCACTCGGTACGGCAGCTTGTTTTCCAGCATGTATTTGTGCAGCTTGATGATAATGTTCATGTCTTCACCCGGATACCCCTCGCGATAACCGCCTACCTTGATGATGTAATCCTTGCGAAAAACACCGAACGCGCCTGAGACGATAATCAATCCGTTGATCGCGCTCCAGCCGATCCGTCCCCCGAGAAACGCCTTGAGGTATTCGACGGATTGCATCATCGGCAAAAACTTGTCTGGCAAACGAATGTCCTTCACGACACCGTCTTCGATCTTGCAGCCGTTGGCAATGCGGATATCTCCGCCGATGGCAACTGTTTCATCCGGGTTTTCCATATACACCTTCGCAATGCGAATCAGCGCGTCTTTTTCCAGCAAGGAATCTGCATCAATGGAAGCGATCAACGGATAGTGGGAGAGATTGATCCCCGCATTGAGCGAGTCAGCTTTTCCTCCGTTCTCTTTGTCGATCAAATACAGATTCGGAAAAGCCGGATTGTGGTAGATTCCCCTGATCTTCGACGTATGAAGAAGCGGCTGCACCGGCATGTGCTCGGAGTAAACTAGCGAAAACTCGTTAATCAATGTCTGCAAGGTAGCATCCTTCGATCCATCGTTGACCACGAGCACCTCGTAGCGTGGATAGTTCAAGGATAAGAGCGACCTTACATTTTCAATAATCGTCAGTTCCTCGTTGTATGCTGGCACGAGAATCGAAATCGGCGGAACGTGCTCAGAGCCTGAAAGTGTCTGGAATCTCGAATAGATGGAGCTTTTTAAGATTCCCATGATGCTATTGAACGAGAACAGCATGATGATGAAGTACAAAGAGTTGATCACGATGACGTAATAGACGGCAAATACTCCGTAGTAAAGTAGAAAATCTCTCATGGCAGCCTCCTTTCGCTCTATCTTTCCAGTGCTTGAACCGTAGAAATCGTTTTGCGATACGACTTGCGGTACAGATGCAGCTTTTCGTTGTATTGCACGAGCTTCTCGGTCGCTGTCGCACCCTGTAGAACTAGCTTCTCTTTTTCCAGCTCCTCCTGGATCACTTGATGAGCCATCTCGCTCTTATGACCGTTTCTCTCTTCCTGCAAAATTTCACACAGGGCAGCAAAGCCTTCGACCTCTAGCTGCGCCAGGCTGCGTGCACTGTGATGACGAACCCACCAGTTCGCATCGCCCACCGCCTTTTTCAGCGAGGAGATGTACGAATGCAATTTCAGTGAACCAATTGCCTTCGCTGCCATTGCCCGAATTTCCCAATCTTTGTGATTCATAAAAGCAGTGACTGTCTGCTCATTCATATAGCGGGTATCCCGACACATAAGCTTGACTGCCTTAATTCGGACTTCCTTGTCAGGCGATTGAATGAGCTGGAATAGCGCAGGCTCAATGCCGGGCTGGGCATGCACAGCGTAGCCAATCAGCCCGATTTGGACCAGTTCAGCATCGGATTCTTGTAAAAACTGTGCAAAAAGCGGTGCCGTATCTACCTGCGCATCACTGATGATGTCCACGATGAGCTGGTGGACATTTTTCTTCGCTCCGACAACATGGGTCACCATTTCCCGCAAATCTTCTGTGTTGCGTGCACATTTGGCGACGGAGCGAGCAATGATAAAAACACTAATGTCATTTGTGTTTTTTTGCAGGAGGGTTAAGAGAGCAGGTACAGCGAGCTTGGAGCGCATGATCCCCAAATTGTAAGCCGCATCCACTCTCGTCCATTTCCACCAGCCATTTAGTCTTTGCATGTCCAGCTCTACGAGTCCCATATCCTCGCAGAGCCAGATCAGCTTGTCCCGATGAATGCCAGTGACCCGCTCCATCAGCTCAAACAGCTTTTTCTGAATGATTTGCTTTTCTTTTTGCGTCACAGCGCCATAAGGCACTTGCAAACGCTCCTCTTCTTCCCCGTGTGCCTGCAGGTAAACGAAGTAGTCGCGATATTTTTCCAGACAACGCATGGTCTGTTTCTCCACCGAAATGTTGCGCAGCTTCAGTGCGAACAAGACAAGCAAGCCTAGTACTGTCAATCCACATAGCGCGTACAGAAAAACAATTGCCGTCGCCAATGGTGTTTGCACGTTTGCCACTCTCCTATCCAATCAAGGCTGAGTCCCGATCTTCACCGGAGCCTCAATCTCATGGAATGCTTTTTTTAGTATGGAATAGCTCTGTTTTTTGCGTTCGTGATAGCCTACCTGCTCCCAGCCTTGCCATGTATACATCGGGAGCTTCGTCACTGCATAAGCGTTTTGCCCGACGATTTGTTTCGTCTCTGTATCCACCAGGAGCGGCAGGATGCGTATGCCTTTCGTCTTCTTCGTCGTGAAGTTTTTTCCATCATCTTCATAGCTCATGACGGACAAGGAGCTCGGGTCTGTAAATCCAAGCAGCATCCACGGTACTCTCAGCTCTACCACTTTGCCCTTCGCTTGCCACGCAGTTCGTGAGTCGTACTGCGGGTCTTGGGCATCTGTCGTTCCCCGGATCAGCTTGCCGACCTCGACTTCCTCCAACGGATAGTACTTCTTGCTGTCTGGCGGCTCCATCTCCAGGCTAACGGCCAGCTTCCACGGCTTGAATATCCCGGAATTGTCTTTTTTCTCCTCTTCCTTGACCGCAAGCATGCCGTAGCGTTTTCCGTATAAGCGTGCATGAAAGTCGTAATTGGCAGCGATTTGAATCTGGCTCTCGTCTGCTTTTCCCAACGCGATCAACGTCTCTAGCCCCTCATCCAGCGTCAGGCCTGGAAGCTGAGCAGCATGCTTGTTCCCGCCAGGAAGCGTATCAACGCCCACATAAAGCTGTTGTTTAGCCGGATCAAACTCTTCCTTCAACTGAGCAAGGAAATAGACGTACCCTTCATCATGTGTCATCCAGATTTCGTCGACACCTGGGACTTGAACATCGAGGCGTTGCTTCTCTTCCAGCACGAGCTGATCCCAATCTGTGCGATTCCCATCGATGGTCAGTACGCCTTCTTTGTTCGGGTACATACCGAGGACTCCAAACAGAGACTCATTGGTCAACACGTTGATCCACAGGGAGCGCCGATCTTCCGGTAACTCAAAGCGCATCGTGTTCCACGTTTTTTTGAACCACTCGTCCTGCCAGACGAATACGATTGCTCCTGCATAACCTTCCTGATGGATTTCTTGCAAAAGCTCGACATCGATCTCTCCCTGCTGCTTTTCTGAATGACCTCCCTGATTGCGCCCCAAATTGCCCAGATGGGCGACTCCCACCGATGCCGGGACCCCGAATTCCGTCACCATAATCGGCATGTTTTTGTGATACTGCTTCAGTTGTCGCAAATACGCTTTGTACGTATCGATTTGCCCTGCATCGTTCTTCAGCTGTTGCAGGGTAGTGTCGTAACGGAAGAAATCTGGATAATACGGGTACACGTGATAGGAAGCGAAGTAGCCTGCCTCCCACTGCGTTGGCTCTATATGGGTAGGATCGACACTGACCAAATCCTCATGATGGATCGGCTCTCCCGGATGCGATAAGGGGTCTGTTGTCACCCAATTGGTGAAGGTCATCGGATGCTGCCAACCGTATTTGCTCTCCTCCATTGCGACGGTATCCACCATTTCAGCAATCCATGTCTCAAAAGCCGTTGCATTCGGTGTCGCGTGGAAGTATTTCCCTTGATAGGGAGCAACTTTTTGATGCAGGCGGTTGGTGTTTTTCACCATCACGGGGTCCCACTCGGTCCCTGTGTGCCAGCCAATCAAGTATTTGCCCGCATTGGCACGGTATGTACCACTTGCCTTTCCCGGTTTTTCCGGCAGGGTGATGTCCCCGTAAACAGCGCCGACTGCATCCTTGATTTCCTGTCGAAACTCCTCGCGAATCTCTGGCAAATAGGCGTCTTTCTTTTCAATCAACAGCTCTTCTGGACTCCAAATGCCCTGCATCAAATAGAGAGGGTCCCCTTCTTTTCGCTGATTGTAGTCGACCAGCGCTTCATAAAAGACAGGAGAATGGATGGTATACACACGAATGACGTTCGCTCCCATCTCGTCGATCATCGCGAACCAGCGCATATAATCCTCTCTTGTGATGGGAAGCTCACCCGGATAATGACCCGGTAACGATGCCCCCAGATTGACGCCTTTCGCAAAAAAGGGCTGCCATTTCTGATTCTGATAGACTTCGAACAGCTCGCCATTCGCGCGAAATTTTAATTGAGCACCTGTAGTCGTCTCCATGCTTTCGACACGAGCTGCTGCCCAAAACCACCAGAAGGCACTTGCCCCCACCACGATCAGCATGGTCAGGCTCATCCAGCGCCATCTTCTCTTTTTTGTTGGCTCCATTCCTCGTCAACCTCCGATATGTTGCCACGTCACAGTCATTGTAAACATAGGGAGCAAATCGTTCCCATAGACAAAATTCACTATTGTATCTTTTTCAGATTTGTCATGAAATTGTAATGTTGGGACGGATTCGCCTCTATCGTCCTACGTTTTTTGTAGAGAAGTCCTGCAACCGGGACGGTCTTCTGGCCCACACTTTTTCTAAATTAGGTACATTTACTCGTTCCTTTTTTTTCCTTTTCGCTTGTGAAAATGGTAGGTTGCTACTATTTGGAAAGTGCTGGAGTTTGTCGATATAAGGGATTATTTACAAAAAGAATATAAAGTGTATCGCGACTTGATTCTCAGGAAGGTTTGTTTATAATAGACATAAAGGGTCTTCAATAGACGTTTTAGTTGTGCTGGGTCTTGCTCTGAACCCCAGACTTCTTGCAGAAACTAAGGAGAATGAGCTTTTTGATTTCAGATTACAGAT
The DNA here is from genome assembly GCF_949767855.1 of Brevibacillus sp. IT-7CA2. Classification (NCBI taxonomy): domain Bacteria; kingdom Bacillati; phylum Bacillota; class Bacilli; order Caryophanales; family Paenibacillaceae; genus Brevibacillus; species Brevibacillus sp. IT-7CA2. The sequence continues at coordinate 323,614 of NZ_CATKQT010000033.1, read as the reverse complement.
ATAAAAAATCTATAAAGGCGGTATACAAACATGAATCAACTTATCGATGTAGGGATTATTGGCGGCGGACCAGCTGGTATGAGTGCCGCTCTTGCACTTGGCAGGGCAAGAAAAAGTGTGGTCGTTATCGATGAAGGCCGTCCACGCAATCGCGTTACACGTGAGTCGCATGGCTTTCTTACGAGAGACGGCATCACTCCGAGCGACTTTCGTCACGTTGCAAGGGAGCAAATCAGCGCCTACCCCTCCGTTCACTTTGTGGAGGATACAGCTGTTACGATCACGGGACACGATGGAATTTTTCTCATTACAACTGCACAGGGGACGACTTTTCAGAGCAAAAAGCTGTTGTTCGCAGTGGGAATGAAGGATCTCCCTTTGCCTGTTAACGGATTAGCAGAAGTGTATGGAAAAAGTGCTTTTGTCTGCCCATATTGCGATGGATGGGAATTACGCGACCAGTCACTCGTCTTGATCGCCAACGGAGAAAAGGCATTGCACTTGGCAAAAATGCTGTCTGGTTGGACCAATCAATACACCATTTGCACCAATGGACCAGATGAATTCACGGAAGAACAAAGGTTGGAGCTGTTGCAGCAGCGCGTTCCTGTCTTTGACTCCCCGATTGAGCGCATTGACTCTGTCGATGGGATGGTGCAGCGCGTTGAGCTTACAGATGGCAATAGCATTTCGTGCACCGGGATCTTTTTTGCTCCCAAGCTCGTGGCTGGATCTGACTTGCCGGAAGCATTAGGCTGCCAGGTAACGGAAGCAGGAACGGTCATCGTCGACAGCTTTGGGAAAACGAGCCTACCGGGTGTCTATAGTGCAGGCGATGCAGCAACTACACACTACCAGGTGATCACTGCCGCTGCTCTAGGCTCTGCGGCTGGAATGAGTATCAACAACGAACTGCTTTTAGAGGAATGGAATCGTCAACGTTAGCTCCATCTCCACGTGTTCCTTCCATAAAAAAGGACAATCCCTCCGTCTGCAATAGACGGGTGGGACTGTCCCTCTTCTATATTATAGAAGCAATGCTCTTTCTTTGATTACAACGTCTTCTGTCCTGGCTTCCAGTTCGCCGGGCACAGACCGCCAGCCTGCAGGGCTTGCAAAATACGAGTCGTCTCTGCCACACTGCGGCCTACGTTCATGTCAGTTACCACTTGGTAGCGCAGAATGCCGTCTGGATCGATGATGAACAAACCACGGTGAGCTGCACCGGTCTCTTCGTCCAAGACACCATAAGCTCGTGCCGTCTCTTTTTTGAAGTCGCTCGCGAGCGGGAAGTTTACTTCACCGATACCATTTTCATCGCGCGGTGTTTTTATCCATGCCCGGTGCGTATGTACGCTATCGGTGGATACGCCCAGCACTTCGCAATCCAAATCTTCGAACTCTTCCATGTTGTCACTAAACGAAGTTACCTCTGTCGGGCAAACGAATGTGAAGTCGAACGGCCAGAAGAACAAAATCAGCCATTTTCCTTTGTAATCAGCCAGCGACACACGTTCTTCCAGTGTCTCGAGGTTTTTCGTTGTGAGCATGTTAAAGTCAGGTGCTGGTTTTCCTACTTGTAGTTGAATCGTTTGCTGCGTTGTCATAATAAATCTCTCCTTTTATATGGTGTCTGATGAAAATTACTTCGCAGCCTCTTCCAATGCTGCCAGTGCTTTTTTGATACGTGTCGGGTTGAAGCCCAAAATTTGCTTCTCGCCAATGACGGTCAAGGGAACAGACATCATTCCTAAACGGCTCAACTCTTGGCCGTACTCTTCTTTTTCATCGATGTTGCGCTCTTCGAAAGAAATGTTTTGTTCTGTCAAATACGTCTTTAATTGCTTGCAGAAGTTGCAATTTGTGCTGGAGTATACGATTGCTTGTGCCATGTTTGTTTCTCTCCTTTTCTTCTATTTGTATTGGGGGACAACTTTGGAACGCTTGTTGATGTATTTGTCTACAGCCATAGCTGCAATAGCACCGTCTGCCGCAGCGACTACTGCTTGCTTCACAGGTGTTTTGCGCACCTCACCCGCTCCAAATACACCTGGAACAGAAGACTGCATGAACTCATCTAGAATCATAAATCCTTCCTCATCGAGAGGAACTTGTCCATCCAAGAAATCGGTACCCGGCTTGCTGCCAGACAGGAAGACGAAGACCCCGTCTACGGACAGCATTTCTACTGCTCCTTCTGCCGTGCGAATGCGCAACCCTTCGACCGCTTTCTCGCCAACAATTTCCAATGGGCGCGTTCGGAAACGCATTTCCGTGTTCGGCAGCCCAGGTAGTCCTTCTACCCCTTGAAGATCAGCGCGCGGCACCAAGAAAGTGATTTTGTCCGTAAATTTGGTCAGTGCATGCGCCTCTTCCAATGCTTCCTCCGTATCACCGATGACCGCAACGTGCTTGCCTTCATAAAAAGCTCCGTCGCATGTCGCGCAAGTGCTCACGCCTCGCCCAAGCAATTGCTCTTCTCCTGGAAGCATACGGTTACGTCCTTTGGAACCAGTCGCTATGATCACGGCCTTCGCTTCGAAAGTACCATGAGCCGTGAAGATGCTTTTTTCCTCATCCTCTACATCTACCGCAGAAATCGTTGTTTGGATGAATTCTGCACCGAAGCCCTCCGCTTGTCTGCGCATTTTATCCAATAGTTCCTTCCCAGTCATCTCGCCTTCTACCCCTGGGTAGTTGGCGATTTTATGTGTCAGGGCAAGCGCCCCAGTTCCGGGTGCCTTATCGATGACGAGCGTCTTTAGATTTCCACGAGCTGTATAAATGGCAGCGGAAGCACCAGCTGGTCCTCCGCCGATGATGATGACATCATACATGAACGCTCCCCCTTTCCTTATTATCAAATTATAATTATTATCAACTAGGAACAATTATCATTGTACTTGATATAATTTGAAAGTCAATATCTTTTTATAATTATTTTAAATAAGGTCTTATTATAAAAAGGCGCACGAAAAAGTCCGCCCCTCTGCCCTGAATTATTTTACGATTCCGAATTCACCCGATTTCGTTGACGAAACAAGTAATTCAGGATAAAGTACCACTAACACTTGAACGCACAAAAGCAAAGAAGCAAGAAAGCACAAAAGTACGAAAGTAAAAATGTACCTTCTCACTGCTTCAGCCTGATTTAACAAGGAGTTGCCATTATGAACAAGCCATTATCTTTTTCGCAAAGTATTTGGGTGCTTGTCACCGTATTCGGAATCTTGTTTCCCGCCCTATTCTGGGGCAAAGTTGAGCCGCATATGCCGCTCTTCCTCGCAACCATTGGAGCTTCCACTCTTCTCTTCCTGTTCGGCGTTCCGTGGACGCAAATGGAGGAAGGCTTGATCAAAGGAATTCAAACCGCGATCGCCCCCATGCTGATTCTTTCCTTAATCGGAATTTTGATCGGGGTTTGGATGATGAGTGGAACCGTTCCGATGATTCTGCACCTCGGTATTTCAATCATCTCACCGGAGTACTTCACACTCTCCGCCCTATTTCTGACGGTAATCGTTTCTTCCGTAACAGGAAGCTCTTTTACCACAATTAGTACGGTAGGGGTCGCTATGATGGGGGTCTCGACTGCACTCGGACTTGATCCCTTGATTACAGCCGGAGCCATTATTTGTGGAGCATGCTTCGGGGATAAAATGTCGCCTCTCTCCGACACGACCAACTTTGCAGCAGCCATTGCAGGCGTTTCCTTGTCGGAGCACGTCAAGTTCATGTCACGCACTGCCGTTCCTGCCCTTGTCATTACCGCGATTTTCTTCGGATTTCAAGGACAAAGTGCCAGTGTTAATCTAGACGCCATTCAAGAGATCCAGCTTGCTTTGGAACAAAACTTCTCGCTTGGCCTTTTATCGCTGCTGCCAGCATTCGTCGTCCTGTTATGCTCAGCGCTGCGAAAACCGATTTTGCCTACATTGGTATTCGGGATTTTGAGCGGGATTGTCACAGCTGCTCTTTCGGAAGGAGTTACCTCTCCAGTCGAATGGATGACTGTCATGCAAAAAGGCTTCGTCAGCAATATCGCCAATGAAGCCGTTGCATCAATTGTGGACCGCGGTGGACTGTTGTCGATGACCTGGTCCCTCGCCTTGATTTTGATTGCCTTGTCTTTAGGTGGCATCCTGCAATACAGCGGTGTGTTTCATTCTCTCTTTTCCGGATTCATCAATCGAATCAAACGAGACTCTCAGATGGTCGGTCTTGCCGGATCTTCTTCTATTCTCGTGAATCTGCTGACAGGAGAACAATACTTGTCCATCCTGCTCCCTGGACAGATGTTTCGTGAAGCATTCGAAGCTCGCGGAATGGCGGGCAGACGACTGTCTCGTACTCTAGAAGACTGCGGGACACTCGTCAACCCACTCATTCCATGGGGGGTAAGTGGTGCATTCTTTACCGCTACCTTGCATGTATCCACACTGGAATACTTGCCTTATGTCATCTACCTGTGGATCTCGCCAATTTTGACGTTTCTATTCGCCATGCGTCGGCAGAAAGCTTAGCCGGCTGCATACACGGTCGTACAGTTTTTTCCTTTGCGCTTGGAGCGGTACAGTGCCTCATCTGCTGCCCGCTTCAAGCCATCTGCCGTGTTTGCGTCTTGAGGGAAGCGCGCGATGCCAACACTGACCGCAATCAAGATGCAGCAATCGTCCTGTGTTAAGGGGCGCAAGCGCAAATACTCTCGAATGGCATGCGCTTTTTCCTCCGCCATCTCCATAGATGATCCTGGGCAGAGCAGCATGAACTCGTCTCCCGCATAACGATACGCAGTATCCTCTGGTCCCGACACTTCTTTCATCGCTTCGGCAATTTGCTTAATCAGTGCGTCCCCTGCATGATGACCATAATGGTCGTTCACCGCTTTTAAGCTGTCTGAATCCAGCATGATCAAAGAGACAGACGCATCCTCTTCACTCAGCAGCTTTTCCAAATCACGATGGAACGCACGATAGTTCGCAATCCCTGTCAGCTCATCCTGAAACGACATCTGGTACATTCGCTCATACAAACGCGCCGTTTCGATAGCACTTGCTACCTGAAAACCAATGATTTTCAGTAGTTCCTCATGCTCTTTTTTATAGGCGAATTCGCGATATGACTGGGCAGAAATAACGCCCTTGATCTGATTCCCCAGCATGAGTGGAACGAAAATGCATGTATTCGTATCAATTTCCGGACTTCCCCAGCGGATCATTTCTGGCTCGCTTGGCTCGTTCTTCATCGTCTTGATGTGGATTGTTTCCCTTGTATCGATCACTTTGGACACCATCGCTTGCCCATAGGGAATCGTGAGCGGACCGTAATTGACCCCATTATCGATGCTGATCGGAATTTTGATCTCACTGTCGCCTTCATCATAAAAGGCAATAAAGAAAGCATCTGCACGCATCACGCGCGAGACCAGCTCAAATGCTTTCCACAAAATTTTGCTTTCCTCAAACGTTTTCGCAAAAATGTGGCTGAGGTCATGTAAAATCTTCATGTGCTCGGAGATCCACATCATTTCGGTTACCTTATTTCGCAGCTCCACAATCTGCTTCAGCAGTTCTGCATGCAAGACACTGTCCTGCTCCGACAGCATGCTGTCTACCTCACGAGATAACGCTTCGACCTCGCCAAGCTCGACTTCTTCTATGTTTCCGAGCCATTGGCTATAACGCTCCAACAACTGTCTTGCATACGCTTCTCTAACGTCGTGCTTCTCATGCATATTCAACCCTCCGGCTATTGGGTAGCTTTACGCTTTTTTTTCATGATATCGCTCAATAGCTGCACGGATGGCTTGCAAGACAGCTCCCTGACCAGGTGCTAAAAAACGTTCTTGGATCGCCTTTGTGATCTCCTGCATGCCATCTGCAACTGTCTTGCCTACAAGCAAGCTAACCAAAAACTCGCTCGTCTTGTCCATGACAAAGGTAAAGCTGGCGTCGCAAATCACTTCGGCGTCTACATCAATAATGAGTACGCAGCCAACCATGGTAGAAACCTCGTACAAGGTAGTTCCCTTGGGGATTTGGGCGAAGCCTGCTGTCAGTACCGTATTTTTGTTCATCCAGTCGTCCTCCTAGCTGCTGATTGGCAAGCATACCTCGACTGCCGTTCCATTACCTGGGGTGCTTATCAATCGCAGAGTCCCTCGATGGTTCTCAATGATTTTGCGGCTCACCATCAATCCCAGGCCCGTCCCCGTTTCCTTCGTCGTGAAAAAAGCCTCTCCCAATCTCGCAATCTGATGAGCCGGGATACCCACTCCATTATCTTCAAACCGAATGACGACTCGATCATCTTCACACCGCAGTCGAATGACAATTTCTCCATTCCCTGAGGTAGCTTCGATTCCATTTTTCAAAAAGTTAATGAAGGCTTGCTTCAACTGATTCTCATCGCAATGGATCAAGGGGACTTCCGATTCGAAAACGACCTGAATCATGACCTTTTTCAAAATCGCCTCCGTCTCCAAGAGCGTCACCACATGCGTGATCAGGTTGGACAGATCGCGGGCTTCAAACACAGCCGTATGCGGCTTCGCCAAGACCAACAGCTCTGTGACAATCATCTCGATCCGCGCCAATTCCGAGCTCATGATCGAGAAGTATTCTGGCTTTCTCATGCCATCCTTTTGCATTAATTGCACAAAGCCTTTTAGCGAGGTAAGCGGATTGCGTATCTCATGTGCGATCCCTGCAGCCAATTGCCCGACTAGCGCGAGTTTTTCCGAGTTTTGCAAAAATTCTTGCGCCCGTTTGCGTTCCGTGATATCTCGGATCAGTATGTACATGGAGGGCTTGTCCTGCATCGGCACGCATGTTCCACACACTTCTACCTCCGTCCGAGTACCATCCAAGCGGATCAGCTCAACCTCAATCGGCGCGGCCGTTTCCCCTTCTTCCAAAATGCGGAGGAGTCCCTTGATCTTCGGTACATCACGGGGATGGAAAAACGACTGAAAAGGATACCATAACAGCTCGTCCAAGCCGGAAGCCCCAACTAGTTGCATCCCTGCTTGGTTGACGTATTGAAGCTCCCCAGCATGGTAGATGAACGCACCTTCACCGGAAATATCCAATACTCTGCACTGTTTGGAGCCATAGCTGTTCCCAAACGAGGCCGGAAGCTTCTGCACCATCGAATAATACCCAATAGACGTGCCTTCCTCCCAAAAGGTTCCATATGTAATATACACGGGAATACTTGTCCCATCCTTATGACGAAAAGCGGTGTAAAAAGGTCTCGGATCGCCATTCATCGCAAACTGTGTTTGAAGGCGTACCATTTCCTGTTCTTCCGAAACAGCCAGCTTCCAAAATGAAGACCCTTCCCATTCTTCTACGGAGTAGCCATTCAACACTTGGCAGGCAGGATTGCCTTTAAAAACTCTACCAAATTGATCGAGCAGAAAAGTGGCCTGAATCATTTGATCAAAGAAGGAACGATAGAGATGACCACTTCTCCATCCACTGTCCAATAAGTTTTTCATCGTGCCCCTCCCTCCTGGGACGAGAAAACGGCTACTCCAAATTACGGAAATAGCCTACAACGTTCTCAAATCCTATTCTCACCCAATTTTACCCTATTCGCTCTGTTGTTTCCATCCCCCGGAAAATTTAAATGTGCGATTTTTCCAGTACCGCTGCGCTGACACGCAGTTGCTCTGCCATTTTTTCGTCAACAGCCAAGCCCAGTCTCGTAACTGCCGCAACCAGTGCTCCGACAACAGGTGATACTGCGGGAAGGATCGTTTGAAACGAAGCTCTCGCAACCAGTTGTTCCTGAAGGATTGTACCGGCAGTTAACAATCCTCCCGCCAAAACGACCGGTATAGGCTCCTGGACCTTTTTTAAGCAAGCATCGGCCAATTCTAACAAGTTCTCCACTGCTTGCATGATCAAAGCATTTGCCACCGGATCGCCTAGTGTTGCGGCTTGTTCCACGAGTCGACTCGTTTTTGCCAGCTCCATTCGCGGATTGCTTCCCCCGTAGATCAGGTTGATCAGCTCATCAGGACGTACTACGCCATAGTGGTCCATAAACAGTCGCGTCAGTACTGTCGATTCACCGCGCCCATCGTATTCGCGCAATACCGCGATTGCCGCTTTTTTGCCCAAATCAAACCCGCTGCCCTCGTCTCCTACCAGATACCCCCATCCGCCTACACGGTGCCGCGCCCCCTCTTTTGAAAAGGCACAGGCAATCGAGCCGGTACCGGCAAGGAGAACGACGCCTGGCTGCCCCCATGTCCCCGCGTAAAGAGCTGCGACGACATCGTTATCAATCAACAGCCGTTCTCCCCACTCATCGGCAAAGGCATCCTGAATTCTTTCCTTGATTTGCGGACGATCTGCACCGCCAAGCCCGATAAACAGACCGGCTACTTCTTCTTCTTTGGCACCTGCCTTTATCCTCACAGTATCAATGAGTTGGCGCAGAGTAGATTCCACATCCCCCCAGCTCCTGGAGAGCGGATTTGATGATTCCCCCACTACAATTGCCTGTACCTGCCCCGCCTCATTGCAGATCGCTGCCCTTGTCCTACTTCCACCTCCATCGATCCCGATAAACCACTTTTCCCCATTACTTGACTGCACCTGCCGTCAACCCCTCCATAAACTGCCTCGATGCCATCAAAAACACGACGATCATCGGTAAGGCAGACAACGTGAGCCCAGCAAACAGCAGGCTCCAATCCGTTTCATATTCTCCAAACAGCACCATCATGCCTACCGGAATCGTCTTGAGCGCTTCCTCTTGAATAAAAATCAACGGGAAGAAAAAGTCGTTCCACGTATGGATGAAATTAATAATGATCACCGTAGCCAAGGCCGGACGAATCAGCGGCAGTAGCACGCGCCAAAACACCTGAAAATGGCTGCACCCATCGATCCGCGCCGCTTCCTCCAGCTCAACCGGCAACGTCCGAAAGAAGCCCGTCAAAATAAAAACAGAGATCGGAATGCCACTCGCCGTATAAATCAGAATCAGCGACCACAGTGAATTCAAGAGCCCGAGATTCTTCATCAGCAAAAATAAGGGAACGATCCCCAGCTTGATCGGAATCATCAGGCCAACAATGAAAAAGAAGTATAGCCCCCCTGTCCATTTAAAGGAAAAGCGCGACAAGTAAAAGGCTGCCATCGCTGAAAAAACCGTAATCAACAAGACAGACATGGCACTGACGAATACACTGTTCCATAAAAAATCAGCAAAAGGCACGGCTTCCCACAGCTTTTTATACGTATCCAGGCTAAACGTCTTCGGTAGAGAGAGCGGACTCGCAAATATCTCCATATTCGTTTTCAAGGAAGAAGAAATCATCAGTACGATCGGATATAGCGCGATTAACGCAAATAAATACGCCAGCACATAAGAAACAGCTCTCCCACCCACAGTCATCTTCACACCGCATCCTCCTTTCCACTCAGGAACACGCAACTAGTGTTGGACTTCTCGTTTCCTCATCAAATAGAGTGACAGCGCCGACACAGATCCGACGATGAAAAACAACACGACAGCCAATGCCGAGCCGAGTCCAAGTGTGACATCCCCAGCTCCGCTGCTAAACGCCATACGATAAAAGTAAACAGCCAGCGTATCCGTCGAATAAAACGGCTCACCCATCGAGCCTTGCATGGCGTAGACGAGCTCGAACGCTTCAAACGCCTGAATGAATGTAAATATCGTCATAATCGTGATTGCTGGCATACACAGTGGCAAAATCATTTTCCACAGCATCCGCCAGCCTGTTGCCCCATCCAACCTCGCCGCCTCGATCAAATCCTCCGGGATCGACTGAAGTCCCGCCAAAAAGATCAGCATGGCAAAGCCTATGCCAAACCAGCAGTTAATCAAAATAATCGCGAGAAGCGCTGTATCCGGGTCACCGAGCCATGGTCTGGCCCATTCTCCCAGACCAATATTTGCCAAAATGGTATTGAGTGCCCCGTAATTCGGATTTAGTATTAACTTCCATAAAAACCCAATAACAATAACAGACAACAGCCTTGGCATGAAATAAGCGATCTTGAGAAACCCGGAACCTCGTATTTTGCGATAAATGAGAAAAGCCAGTCCGAAAGCGATCCCATTTTGCACAATCATTTCGATTACAAAGTAGAAGACGTTATGCCGAAAAGCATTCCAGAACATTTCGTTGAAGGGCTCTACCGTAAACAGCGTTATGAAATTTTGCAGTCCGACAAAAACCCCGCGCTTGATGCCATTCCAGTCGTACAAGCTATATAAGAATGCCGAAAAGATCGGGTACACGACAAACAACGTATAAATAACAAGCGCGGGCAGCGGAAACAAGTGAATCAGCCAGCGCACTTGCCCCTTTGTTCGAATGCTTTTCCAGTTTACCGTCTGTCTCTCGATGATACCCACCCCTTTTTTACGAAAATCATCGCGGCCTGTTCGGAAGCCGGGAGTGAACCCACCTCGGGTCCACTCCCCTTTTTCCGTCTGCTATTTTCTACTTTTTAAAGGGAGGAAACCAGGTAGCCGCCGACTTTTGTACTTCTTCTACGACTTGCTCAGGGGTGAGCTTGCCTAAATACATGCCTTGGAGGGCGTTTTCCAATGTTTGCTTCGTGGTCGGTTTTCCTTCCGCGAAGTTGACGACCATCAAATAAGGTGTGGCGCTTGATTGGGACAGCTCTGCCATCTTGTTTACCAACGGATCGTCTGTCGATACACCTGGCACCGCGCTGATTCGTTTGAACTGATTCGCGAATAGCTCCCCGAACTTTTTCGTCGCCATGAATTCCATGAACTTCAATGCCTCTGCTTTGTGTTTGGACTTGGCATTGACGGCATAGGAACCATCGACCCAGGTTGTCAGGACTTGTTTTCCGTCATCGGTTGGCATCGGGAAGAAATCAAGTGGCAAATCGGGGTTGAGCTTTTTGATTCCTTCCAGTTCAAAGCTGCCATTGATGAACATCGCTGCTTTTTCCGTGGCGAACAACGTCCGCATATCATTCAATTCGAGACCTACATAATTTTCCGGGAAATAAGGGATAAGTTCTTGCATACGCTGCACGGATTGGAGGAACTCGGCGCTTTTCAGGTCACTTTCTCCTTTTAGCAGCTTGTCGAGATAGTCCGTTCCGCTGTAGCTAGCTGGAGCAATCACACCATGACTGAGAGAGAGAAGCCAGCCTTCCTTTGCTCCGAAAGAGATCGGGACGATTCCTTTCTCTTTCAATGTTTTGGCTGTCGCGATCAGCTCATCCCAGCTTTTCGGTGCCTGGAGTCCGTTTTGCTCGAAGATTTTCTTGTTGTAGTAAAATTGCGTGGAGTTCAGGGATAGTGGGACACCGTAGACTTTACCATCTTTACCTGTAGCCGCTGCGAGAACGTCTTTTGGTATGGTAGATAGGCCTGGCACATTGTCGAGAGGCTCCAGATGTCCAGCTTCAGCCAGGGTAATCCCCGGAGCATAGGGACGCAGCTGCAAAATATCTGGACCACTGTCGCTTTGGAGCGCCGTGTTTAGGATGGTATTGTACTCCGTTGCTTTGAATGGTTTGAAGTCGATCTTGATATTCGGATTGTCTGCCTCAAAAGCCTTGATGATGGCTTTGTAGCCCTCTGTGTCTTCTACACGCCAGCTATGCATCGAGAGTGTTACCTGCTGTCCTCCACCCTGCCCGCCGCCAGACGGTGTTTCGGTTCCTCCACTGCTACATCCTGTCACTACCATAACCGCAGCCAACACGATTGAAGCTACATAGCGAAAACGAAATTGCTTCATGCGAAACCCTCCCCTTTTTCTTCCCTTAGGTCTGCAAAAGCTGGGCCGTAACAGCATCGTGCAAAATCGGTCGTAATTGCCGAAGCTGATGATTGCGGCCTAGATGAACGGCGTTAGTGAGAAAGATGACAGCAAACTGTTGCTCCGGGTCGATCCACATACTGGTTCCAGTAAAGCCCGTATGCCCGAAGCTCTTACGATGCAAGCCGCTTCCACAGCTCAAGGTGGTGGACGCTTGATTGAGCTCCCAGCCATACCCTCTACTCCCCCCTGCTTGTTCTGTATGATTGCGAATCGCCAGTTCGTACCATTCGCTCGCAAGTATTCGCGAATCTTGGTACAACCAGCTCATCGCGTATCGGCACAAATCGTCAGCTGTTGAAAATAGTCCAGCATGTCCGGCAATCCCTCCCATCGCAAATGCTTTCTCATCATGAACCTCGCCTGTAATGTAGGCGTTGGTGAGGCTACAATATTCAGAAGACGCAATATTCCGATAAATTTGTCGATTCGGACAGTAGACGGTATGTACCATGCCCAATGGGGTGAAGATGCGGCGAGTAACAAACTGGTCCAAGCGCTCTCCGGTTACTTGCTCGATAACGAGGCCCAACCAGATCATGCCCAAATCACTGTAAACTACCTGGGCCCCTGGCTCGTGAATCAATTCTTGCGCATACAACAACTCTGGCAAATCGATTTCGCTATCGCGCCTTCTCTCTGCCAAATCTGCCGGCATTCCTGAGGTATGCGCAAGCAGCTGCGCGAGCGTGATCCGCTTTTTATCAGCGGGACAATCGGGAAAAAATCGACCAATCTGATCATCTAGCGCTACCACTCCCTCCTGCACGAGCAAGAGGATAGCAGGCAGCGTCGCTGTCACTTTGGTGAGCGACGCCAGGTCAAACATGGTATCCGGCGTCACCCGCTGGTCTTTGGTGATACTCGTCGTTCCGACATCACACGCATACCAGATACGACGATCACGTACGATTCGCAAGGCAGCTCCCGGCAGCAAACCGTTGTCCACCCATCCTTGCAATAGCAGCTCCAGATCGTCCATGTCTTCCCTCCCTTCTCCTACGTCGATGAGCGTTTCGTTCGACTGACAGCAAGCCTTGATTTTTCCAACAGGGGTATGACTTGCTCTTGCATCCTGCTGATCATGGTAATAAACAAAATATCGATGACGTTCAATTGAGCAATGCGTGAAGCCATGGCTCCACTGCGAATGCTTTTTTCGACCGAGCTGGTGAACAGCCGGATGTTGGCTAGTTCGGCTACTGGCGAGGGGCCGAATTTGGTCAGGGTAATGATGGTCGCTCCCTGCTGCTTGGCCTCCGTCAACGATTGAATAATGTCTTCGGTCTGTCCTGAATAAGATATACCGATGACCACGTCTTTTTCCGTTAAAGTGACTGCCGACGTCAATTGTGCGTGAAAATCCGAATAAGCCTCACACCACAAGTTAATCCGCGAAAATTTTTGCCGGATATCGTCAGCAATGACTGCCGATGCACCGACGCCGTAGACATCGATCTTCCTGGCTACCGACAGCACGTCGACTGCTTTCTTTACTTCTTCGTTGGACAAGACGGAGAGCGTATCCTGGATGGATTGAATATTGTTCCAGCTGACCGCTTGCATAATCGATTCAACTGAACCCTCCATCATAATCTCCTGATAGCTGCCTATCGCCGTCTGTTTCGTCAAATCTCCCGCGACGCGCAGCTTTAGCTCCTGATATCCCTTCATATTAAGAGAGCGAGCCAAACGGATAATCGTCGCCTCAGAAACCCCACTAAATTCTGCCAGTTTTTGGACAGATAGCTTCACGACATCTTCCGGGTGAGCCAGGATATAATCAGCGACTTTTCGCTCCGAAGGCTTCAATTGATCCAAGATTGCTTGTAGGCTGACAAGCCCTCCATTTAACATATGTGACATCGCTTTCTTCCCCCAAATCTTATCTACATTTTATGTAGCATTATTTCTCTCGTCAATTGTTATCTAATAAACAATATTTCAAAATCACGAAGCTCAGCACAACACTTCTGATTTTGTTCTCTCTTTTTCTAAAAATTCCCTCCTTGACTTTCTCGCGGCGTCAAGCCTTACGCTTGCATCGCTAACAGGAATAAAAAGGAGGAATTTCCCATGAAAACGTTACTGATTAAAGACTGCATGATATTGACGATGGTTGAGGGAGAGAAGCCATTTCTCGGGGATATTTGGATCGTGGATGGTCGAATCGCCAAAATCGGACCATCCCTTGAAGAGGAAGCAGACCGTGTCATACTGGCTAAAAATAAAGTAGCGATGCCCGGTCTCATCAACGCGCACAACCATGCCAGCATGTCCTTGCTGCGTGCTTTTTCCGATGACCTCAAGCTGATGGATTGGTTGGACAAAAAGATGCTCCCGGCTGAAGCTCGGATGACAAGAGAAGATGTCTACTGGGGAACGACACTGGGGATCGCAGAAATGATCGCTTCTGGCACGACCGCTTTTGCCGATATGTACGTGCATATGGATGCTGTTGCGCAAGCGGTACTTGATTCCGGGATACGCGCTTCCTTGACTCGCGGCATGGTCTTTTTCGAGGATGACGGTGGACGACGAATGACCGAAGCCTTAGACCTCATCGACAACTGGACGGGGGCTGGCGATGGCAGAATCACGACGATGCTCGGTCCGCACGCTCCTTATACGTGCCCGCCGAAGCCTCTGCAAGGAGTCATCGAGCTTGCCCGCGAGCGCCAGATCCCGCTCCACATCCATCTGGCTGAAACGATTGAGGAAGGAAAGAAAATCCGGACCAAGTACAATCAGACTCCCACGGAGTATTTGCATGAACTGGGTATGTTCCACGATACGCACGTCTTGCTCGCGCATGCTGTTCATTTGAATGAATCCGATGTCGCACTTCTTCGCGGGATGAGAGGCGGCGTCGCACATAATCCTGTCAGCAATTTGAAGCTCGGCTGCGGCATCTCCCCTGTCAGAGAGCTGATCGAGGCTGGGGTCACTGTCGGGATGGGAACAGATGGTGCTGGCAGTGCTACGACTCTCGATATGTTTGCCGAGATCAAAGCCGCAACTTGGATGCAAAAGCTCAAGCACGGCGATCCGACGGTACTGCCTGCCGAAGCAGCCTTGCGCATGGCTACCATCGAAAGTGCAAAACTGCTTGCGATCGATCACGAAGTCGGAACTCTGGAAGCTGGGAAAAGAGCTGACCTCATCCTGATCGATCTGGATAAACCGCACCTGCAGCCTGTCCATGACATCCCTGCCCTGCTTGCATACAGCGCGACGGGAGCCGATGTGGATACAACCATTGTGAACGGAGAAATTTTGATGCATCAGCGCCAATTCCAAACCCTCCATTGGGAGGAAATAAAGAGAGAAGCGACATCACGAGCCAGCCGACTCGTCGATGGTCTGTAATTGCTATTGTGCTCACAGGTTGAGCAGGCAGAATCCAATCGCGAGACACATCGCAAACACGCTCCACATGAAAGAGGGAATGAGCAGTGAGGATGCGATTTTGTGGTGGGGACGAATGGCGCGAATGAGTACCCATGTCGAATACATCACCAGAATGGTATCCAGCGCAGCCAATACGAGCAGTTGATAACCGATAAACAACACGAAAAAAAGTTGATGAAAAAACCAATTGATTCCATATAGAAGCAAATGCTCGCGGTCTATCTGCCTCGTTCGAATCAAGATCAGTAACGACCATGCTATGAGTGCATATAAAATGAGCCAGATGATACGAAACAAGTAGATTGGCGGTGTTCCATTGGGCTTGGCAAGGGAATCATACCAGGCCCCACCGTCTGGAAATGCAAGACCACCTAGTGAATAGAGGACCACTCCCGCCAGAAATAGAAGAATATTGTGCACCAATCTCATCCAGGCAGTCACTCCTTTCCTCTTCTTTCTCTTCTATATCTATGAGTGGTCCTTCTGTTTTCATGCTAGTTTCAGAGATTTCTTTTTGGTATGGGAAAAAAAACTGGTACGTTGCCGTAGTGCCTGGGAGGAAACAGGAGAAAACGCTCAGCTTCTTGTCCCACCCGCTGGGGGATTGACTGCCCGGCTCCATGAAAAAAAGCGAAACCCGCGTCCAAAGTCGTCCATTCAGGGGGCGTCTCAGAGGTGGACGCTAAGAGCTTGTTTCTCTTTTTTTCATTGCGCCTCGGTCGGTGTACCAAAGATCTTCGCTTATTTCTCCTGTTTCCTCTACGAGCTTTCCGTGTTAAACGGATCTTAGATGCCTTAAAAGATTGAAGAATGTGCTCAGTTACGTTAGATAAGAATATTTCCAGTCGTAGCGACTTGTGGAGTCCTACCAAGCGGAGAAGGGATTTGCGGGCAACAGAAACGCAACGTGCCCTCGCGACGAAGCGGCTACCACTTTTGCGTTTCCCCGCAAATCCCTTCGGAGCGGGCAGTCCAGCCTCCCCGCGGGACGGAGCCTGGAGCCTAGACTGGAAATATTCTTCTCCCCACCGCAGCCACATACATAGCAACTCCATAAAAAAACCGCTAATCTCATCCTCCTAGATTAGCGGTTCTATGTATCTATATCGAGTTATGGCAAACGCAATGTCTCTCCTGGCTTCAATGCCTTGCCTCTGATGTCTTTCTCAGCAAGCTCGGCTACGAATGCTTCCCCATCCTGTTTGATCGGCGGGAATGTATCGTAATGAATGGGCACAACAATATCGGCTTGTACCCACTCGGCAGCCACGAGTGCATCCTCAGGTCCCATTGTGAACACATCTCCAATCGGCAGGAACGCCAAATCGATGTTATGACGCTCTCCGATCAGCTTCATGTCACCGAACAGTCCTGTATCCCCTGCGTGATAGATCGTTTTTCCACCCAGTTCGATCACAAAACCCCCTGGCATTCCCATGTACACGATTTGTTTCTCATCATCCAGCACGACACCAGAGCTGTGGAACGCCTGTGTCATTTTCACTTTTCCAAATGGCAGTTTGACAGAGCCTCCCAGATTCATCGAGATGGTCTTGACTCCCTGCCAGCTCAAATAGGTAGCAAGCTCATGGGTTGCAACGATTGTCGCATCGTTTTTCTTGGCCAACTCTACCGCATCCAGAATATGATCTTGGTGTCCATGTGTCAGAAGGATGTATTGCACAGAGATGTCTTCCAGCTTGGTTGCTGCCACTGGGCTTCCTGAAATAAATGGATCAATCATGATCGAATGCCCTTCACTTGTTACCTGCACGGAAGAATGTCCGTGAAACCGAATATCCAACATAGTGGTACCCCCTCTATTAGCAGCGTTTTTTCAGTCCCTTTTATGTTACCATGCCACAGGGTGTAAAGAATAGGAAAGGCCGTCGATCACTCGACAGCCTGAGAAACAAATCCTAATTTTCTACAATCAGTACTTAGCAATCGTCGCCGTCATGCTCTGTAACAGCAACAATTTTCGAATCACGAATAATGGTGCGGCGATTACCATTGCGCTCTTCCAAAATAATGGTGGTCGATTTTACTTGTACCAGACGGCCGAAAAAAGTGCCGTCTACTGTGGCAACCCTAACATTTCTACCTTCGAATTTTTTTACTTGGTCTTTAAATCCCATGGTTAATCCCTCCTTCTCATGCATCCTATGAACATTTGGCATAGCCCTACTGAGCAAAAGCGGAGTCAAAGAGAAAATGTACTTGTACCCGTCCGTCATTTGTCCTCATTTTGCTCTACACTCTCTTACCAACTTTGTCGTCTGGTGACAAATTGACGTCAAAACAGCCCTCCGTTTACGAACACTGTGAGATTTTGTCGCACGATTCCACAAGGAAAACCATTTTCACATACAGAAACGGTATAGCAAGAGATGAGCGGACTTTTGAAGAGGAGGGATTTCCATGGGAGAGGTTATCGAATTATTGGCACGGGAGAGAACATACAGTGGCAAAGATGTTGCGGGTCTGTTAGGTATTGGGGCGAGCACCTTGCGCAAGTGGAGCATGCTCTTAGAACAGCACGGCTACTGGTTTTTACGGGATAGTCAGAATCGTCGGGAGTACAGGCAGGTAGATATTACGTGTCTTCAGCGGTTCTATAGCTTAACCAAGGATCAACTCATTCCGCAAGATGAAGCTGCCCGAATGGTTGCTACGCAAAGCTCACCTGAACCTGCCCGAAAGGAAACGGCCGTTGCGGTTGCATTCCCCCCTGTTTCCTCACATCCGGCTTTGAACCATACCACTGCCCTTGAAGAGCTGGATGAAAAGCTGCATGCCTTGGCTTCTCATGTCCAGCAACAAGACGCCGCGTACTTAGCGCTGTTAGCGCGTGTAGAAAAGCAGGAAACCTATATTACCAATAACCTGAAGGAACGTGATCGCCGCTTGACCAAGGCAATGAATGACATTATGGATGCCAAAATCGAGTTGGCAAAGATCAAGGACGCGAGTAGAAAAACTTCCTTTTGGCAAAAGCTGATTCGTCTGTACTAGTTGCGTTGTCACTAGCTAGAAAGAAAAAAGTTATCCCCTATTACACCATGGTGGAATAAGGAATAACTGGTCTTTTTACTTATTGTCTTGAAACAACCCTTCTGGAATTTTAGCATCCCAATTTACAGGCAATTCCAACCGAAGCGCATGGGCTACTACGGCGGCAGTGTCCATGTTTCCTACCCCTGATAGCTCTGTACCAGGCGTAATGGAGCCACCTTTTGCCGCCCAGAAAATAGTCTGTTCTCCCGGTGAAGAACCCCCATGCCCTGTTCCTTTCCCACCGTGGTCAGTCGTAATGATAATCAAGCTATCCTCCATCAATCCTTCCTCTTCAATTGCCTCGAGAATATTACCTACATACTCATCTGCTTTTTGGAGCTTCTTATAAAATGCCGGTGTGAAATAGCCATGATTGTGGCCAGCCCCGTCCACTTCATCTAAATGAACGAAAATGTTACGAGTATTTTCACCCTCTTTTTTGATATAATCGACCACTTTTTTCGCAGTCTCTTCATCCGACCCGCTGTTTTGCTTGTAAGAACCTGCTGAATCTTCAATGATACCGATATTAATCGGGCTCCATGTAGCGAAGGAAGCTTGCTGGAGCTTAGGACGCTCTTGTTTCAACAGCTTCAAATAGGAAGGATACGCGTTTTTCTCCGGATAAGGAGTAGCCGCTACGATATCGTTTGTCAATTGATGCTTGTCAGGAGTGACGCCGTGCAGGATAGATCCCCAGTTTTGCGCACTGATCGTGGGCAACTCTGCTTTGGCTTCAAATGTTCCTGCACCTTCTTCGATCAGTTTCAAGATATTCGTCGCTTTTGCTTCCGGATCTTTGACTGCATTCCCTGCACCATCGATGCCGATAACCACGACACGTCTGTAAAGGAAATCGTTCTCATAAGGAGCCAGCTTTTCTTTCATCATCTCCACATCGGCTTTGTCCACTTTATTGTCATTGTTGATATCCGCGTGTTGCGCTTTTTCCCAACGCCAGTCACCAGTGCGGCTTCGCTGGTTTTTCAAGATGACGTTCAAATCTTCCTCGGTTAGGAGTCCGTCTCCCGATACGTCAATCGAATTCGTAACGGTTACTTCAGCTTTCGCCGTTTTGCCTCCATCGACAGTTTTCACTGTGATTTTTGCTTTGCCCGGCTTGCCTGCTATAACAGTTGGGCGTCCATTGACCATTCCGACCTTCGCGACCTCTTTGTTGTTGGAACTCCATCTGACATCCTGAACGGACGCTTCTTTCGGGGAGATCACAACTGTAACAGGCATCGTTGCTCCAGCTTTCAATTCGAGCTCCTTCTGATCCAATGAAACGCTCTTCACTCGAATTTTCGGAGCACTTGCGTAACTATCAGCTACTTCTTTATCTGTAACGGTGCGACTCAGAATCTGCAACTGGTCCAACTGCACGTCATAGCGGCTTCCAAAATGGTTTCCAGCGCCATCTACTCCAATCTTGGTAGTGAAGCTAGTGTCGATTGTTCCCTTGGATTGGCTGATATCGATTGTTTTTGCTACTTTACCGTCGACGTAGATCGTTGCCAGTTCATCCCGATCATGAGAAACGACGACATAGTGCCATGCATTATCCGCAATGTTTGGAATCGTTGCATCGAGACGGGAGCTGTCGGATGTGCGCCAATTCCACTTTAATGTAGAACCTTGTAGTCCGATGAACCACCCCACGTTACCACCGCTTGACCAGTTTTTATTGGAGATAATGCCAGGATCAGCATCAACGCCAGGAGATTTCACCCAGAAGGCAATGGTGAAATCTTGTGTTTCCCCAAACTTCATCTCGTCATTTTCACCTAAATCTATCCAGGTTGCATTGTCTTTTGAGGTTGACTGGAAATGAATGGATTTCCCCAATCCTACACGTCCTTCCACGAACGTTGGTGTTCCGGACACTTGCACAGGATGGTGAGATTCTGAGCTATCCTCTATGCTATTCTCAAACAGGAAACGATAGAGTTGCTTTTCAGATGAGAGTTCTTTCGCCGCCTCTGCCGCCGCATAAACTGACGAATTCAGAAATGGAGCTTGTACGATGACCCCACCGGTAACGAGAGTTGTAGCTGTTAAAAGGGCAGCAAGTCCTTTTTGGTTCAGAATTTTTTTCATGGTGTCTCTCCTCCTCGGATCTCAATTCATTTTCTTTTCATCGCCTTGATTTGCTTCATCACTTGTTTACGTAATGATCAAGCCTCCCTTTTCTGCCCCGATCCCTATCACTTAGAAAGAATTCAGGTCTGCTTGAATTCATTTTATAGCTACAGTGTTGAGGGTTTATTAAAATCAAAAGAAAAAACAATG
Source organism: Brevibacillus sp. IT-7CA2 (assembly GCF_949767855.1). Classification (NCBI taxonomy): domain Bacteria; kingdom Bacillati; phylum Bacillota; class Bacilli; order Caryophanales; family Paenibacillaceae; genus Brevibacillus; species Brevibacillus sp. IT-7CA2. The sequence goes on along the minus strand of NZ_CATKQT010000033.1, from coordinate 302,997 downwards.
AATTCTAAATTAAATACACAGTTTTACAACCATAAACACAACCAAACACACATTGCGTACCACAACCTGAGTCCCAGATTAGTGGGCTCTTTTGGGAGATAAACGCAAAAAAGCAGCTTGCCACATTGACAAGCTGCCTTACTTTTTGATTATGAATGGAGAATGATCGCTACCATTTTCATTCTGCCTATTCCATCACGATTTTTCTCGCCGCGTTGACGAACATTTTTACGCCGACTTCGAGCGCATCCTCGTCAATCGTAAAGCGTGGATGGTGGTGCGGATATGTGATGCCTTTTTCTTTGTTTCCGGCAGCGACGTAGAAGAAGCAGCCTGGCGCTTTTTGCTGGAAGGCGGAGAAATCCTCGCCACCCATCGTTGGACGCATATGCTCTACCCATTCTGCTCCCAGTGATTCTTCGACAACCTCTTCCATCAATTTCGTCACTTCGGCATCGTTGATAACCGGGCGATAGCCAAATTCGTATTTGAACTTGTACCCCGCGCCATGTGCTTCTGTAATGCCTTTGATCACGCGTTCCATGAGTCCTGGAACGGACTCGCGCAGATTTTTGTCAAAGCTGCGGACTGTCCCGCAAATCTCTACAGCACCCGGAATGACGTTATGTGTCGTTCCCCCCACAAATTGTGTGACAGAGAGAACCAGATTATCGAGCGGATCCGCATTGCGGGATACGACGTGCTGGAGATTGGTCACCACTTGTGCCGCAATCGCGATGCTGTCGATCGTTTCATGCGGGAGCGCCGCATGTCCGCCTTTTCCAAGAACGGTGATCCAAAATGTATCAGGAGCTGCCATCATTGGACCTGGGCAGATACCCACTGTCCCAAATTCCATCGTCGACCACAGATGCGTACCAATCACCATATCTACGCCGTCCATGACACCTGCCTGTACCATTTCCTCCGCTCCGCCTGGGTATACTTCCTCCGCGTGCTGAAAGAAGAAACGAACCTCTCCCTTGATCTGATCCTTCATCCCGGACAGCAGCTTTGCCGTTCCGAGCAGCATGGAAGTATGTCCGTCGTGTCCGCACGCATGCATGACGCCAGGATTTTTCGATACGAATTCAAACGTATTCTCTTCCGTAATCGGCAATGCGTCCATGTCAGCGCGCATGGCGAGCACTTTCCCAGGCTGGGAACCGATCAATCTGGCCATCACACTGTTTTTCGTCGGTCTGGACACTTCCAGATTGCCAAAGGTAAGTAGTGTCTCGTATACAAACTGTGCTGTTTTTTCTTCATGGAAGGATAATTCAGGGTTCTCGTGCAAATACCGTCTCCACGCAATTACCTGATCCTTGATTTCCTCGACCGCCTTATTAAGCGTTACCACTGCCGTTGCTGTCATGCCGCTCTCCTCCTGATTTACGTGGCTCCCCCACTTACTATCTCTTATGCCTATTTTGCTAAGGATAAAACGGTGCGGTACAGTACTTGCGCTCCGTTCGCACAATCCTCTTTTGTCGTGAACTCTGCCGGGTTGTGGCTAATGCCATCCTTGGATCGAGCGAAAATCATCCCAACCGGGCACAGCTCAACCAGCTGCATGCAATCATGCCCTGCCCCACTCGGCAGTCTAAATGCTTCCAAGCCTTCTGCCTCACACGCTTCGGCTACAGCATGCTGGATATCGTCCGAGCATACAGCAGGAGCGATGCGTTGCAGCAGTTCTACTTTCAACGTCACATTGCGCTCAGCACAGATCGCTTCTGCCCGTTCGTAAATGCGCTGTTCCACTTCATCGCGGATCGCTTCGTCCACGTCGCGCAAATCAAGCGAAAACTCGACTCGTCCAGGAATGACATTCACTCCGCCTGGGAAAGCTTGCAACCTTCCAACCGTCCCTACACTGGTTCCTGTCCGTCCGGCTTCTTCCTCGATGGCAAGCATCACTTGAGCGGCGGCTGCCATCGGATCACGGCGCAAATTCATCGGCGTTGCACCGGCATGACCGGCTTCTCCCTCTAGCACGAAATTCAACCAGAGCGGGCCCGCCACTCCTGTCACGATCCCGACAGATAGCCCACGGCTCTCCAGTACCTTGCCTTGCTCGATATGTAGCTCCACATACGCTTTCACACTTCCGGGAGTTCTCGCGGCGAGACTGGTGCGGTCCGGATCAAGCCCCGTTTGCCGCATTGCTTCGGCAATCGTGACCCCATGCTTGTCTGCTTGTTCCAGCTCGTCACGCTTGATCAGACCCGCGATACCGCGACTGCCGATCATCCCGTAACCAAAACGCGTTCCTTCTTCATCCGTGAACGCGATGACCTCGATCGGATGCTCTGTTTCGATCCCCTGTTCCTGCATCGTCTGTAAAACTTCTACGCCAGCCAGTACGCCAAGTGGACCGTCATAATCGCCGCCATTTGGTACGGAGTCGATATGCGAGCCAACCAAAACGACAGGAGCGGCCGAATTTTTCCCTTCTTTTCGCCCAATCAAGTTACCAACCTCATCTTCGCGAACGGTGAGACCTGCTTCCTTCATAAAGCCTGTGACGAGATCTTTTGCCGCCCGTTCCTCAGGCGTAAAAGACAACCGCGTAATGCCGCCCGCCTCTTGCTTCCCAATGTTGCCAAGCTGTCCCAATCGGTCCCACAATCTATCCGAATTGATCATGACGCGCCACTCCTCCTTCTATGCAGAGCCAATAACGGTTGATTAACGGTTATGTCCTTAATTGTATAATAGTCTGTCTATTTTGAAAAGGAGGCATACCTCGTCAATAAGCACCAAAAACCTTAACATTCTTCTCCGTTATAATTGATTTCCTCCAAAGCTTCTGCGGCAGCTTGCCTAATATTTTCAGTAGGGGAATGTAAGTACGGCTCCACTACTTTTATAAATTTTCGGTTTTTTGAACAACCAAGAATGGTTAATGCATAATCAAGGATAGCGTCGTCTAGTGTTGGCAGAACGCTCGCTAATGAATCCCATTCTACATTTCTTGCGACTCCTTGAAATGTTACCGCATTCATAAGTAGATAAAACAAGCTTTCCTTTACTTCAAAGTCCTCTTCTGCAATCGCAAGTTCTAAGGCATACTCTGTAAATGCTATAACGTCCTTTCGATTAGGGTTTCCATGCTCCAGCAAATCACCAATATCACCCAACCTGAGATGTAAATCTTCCCTTCTATTTTGGAATAATCTTTTCAGGTAAGTAGCTTCAATCATGTTAATCTCCTATCAACCTTACTCAATTCCCCTTTCAAATGCCCGATCGTCTCTACTCGATCCTCTTCCTCTTGCTCATCAAATAAAAGCTGCTCTAACAGTTCACATATATCTTCCAACCTACGCCGGATTTGATAAAATTCCAGCGCCTGTCGATTAACCACATAATTTGTATGTGTCTTCAAATAAGTAGCCATAAACTCCTCAAAAAAAGGCTGATCTACCAGAAACATCAGATCGGCTTCTACCGGAGCCAGCCTCAATCCTTCCCAGTCTATGAGAATGAGCTGTTGACCAGATTGCATCAGGTTCCAGTTGTGAATGTCCGTATGGCAAAGCTTCATTTTTACCTCACTGCCTCGCAACTCCTCTGCAATCATCTCCAAATCATTCATGCGAGTGGCCAGTATGTTGGCAAAAGGTTTGACGATTTCATTCACATCATCAGGCAGGCGGTGGATATTTTCGTTCAGCATTTCTCTAAACTGCTCGGCAAATGGGATGCGGAAGTCTTCCTGGATGGCAGCCGTACTGACCGGGATTTCTTCCCCGTATAAATGCAACTCCGCTATGATTTCTGCTAGCTGGCGAACTTGCATCGAGTTTAACACTTGGCTCCCAATGGTTTTCCCCTCAATATATGCAAACAGTTGATAGATACCCATGTCGTCTTCATGTTTATACGCTGCGTTTCTAGTCAGTAGCGGAACTGGAAGTTTGCCTTGTAGTCTAGTCTGACGTGATAGCCACTGGATAATGGGAACATACTTATCGATTAGCGCTGTCCACTTGGGCGTAGATGCTCTGCTTTTTTCATAGACCTTCAAGAAATAGGACTGCTGGTCGCTGATGACTTTATAAGCTAGCGCCGCCCATCCTCCTTGTTGAGGGAAAGCATCGCTAGCGTCTATATCATAGTGGTGTCTCAATATGGTTTTGAAATGATCCATGGGGTTCTCCTTTCTAACTCCATATACACACGCGGTAAATTACCACCAACATACAAAAAATTGCCTTCCCCCACAATAGGAGCAAGACGATTTTTAATAGTATGACGAAAGCTTCGTGTCACAAAATATTTTAGTGCTTATTGCACACCAATTGCATCATACGCATCTTTTACAGATTCTACTTGCTGGGAATTGGCGCCGAACAGAACTGTTGCGGATTGAATTGCTGCTTGTCGCATAGCGGAGAAGTTAGAGTTTGGATTGAGATAGTTTGTTAGAGCGTAATAGTAGATTTTTGCTGTGTCATTGCGACCAATACCTGTGACCGTTACACCGGAGTGCGTGCCACCCTCTGCGAGGAGATATGCCGCTTTGTTATTGATACCGCTGTTAATGTGTACACATCAGATTGGCTGTTCGTTCTGTGACAGCATGAGTTAATTCATGAGCAACGACATCCAAGGCAGCGGACAATGGGCGGAATCGGCTTCCATCTCCATCGCCGTATATCAAATGAACACTGGAAATGATTTTCGCACCATTGTTGTCAAAGCTGTTGCGGTTATGTGCGTTTTTGAAGTAATCGTAGGTTGTCTGTGCATAGGCATGTGCGTCGACAAGTGCTCCATCTGACCAATTGTTATCCGAGTCAGAACCAAGGGTTCCTGGCAAGAGGGTTCTATTTCGTGCATTGTATGTTTCAATTCCCTTGCCGCGAGTCGTATCCTTCGCCGTATAGTTTGTATTACTTACTTTTGTTACCTCGAACGACTTCGTGTCACCTAGTACACCCGTACCCGTTCCTGCAATCTCTTTCATCATGTTGTATTTGTTAATCACATCACCAGAGTGTGCATCGATGAAATACTTCCAACACCCTGGCAGCGGATCGAGGAAATTCAGCTCCACTTCGTAAGCCAAGTACGATTCATCTTCGTGGATGTATACGTAGAGGTTCCCTTTTGGCTTCACCTCGAACTTCTCCACTTTTTCGTCAATCTCATCCTCCAAATCCTTGATGGCCTCTTTGACCGCCTTATCTGCCTTCAGTTTTGGTTTTTTCGTCAGCTTATCATTGTTGGACAAGTCTGGCGCGTAGTTACCGAGAAACGCCGTTACATTTCCATCCTCGTTTACGTGAATCGTCTGCTGATAACCAAAGACCGGGATACCTTCGTACATTTCTTGTACGCGGTAGTGAGTCATATCTGTCTCTCTGTCTGTCACTTCATCAAGCACTTTAAAGTGGTCTCTCACTTCTCCGTCAATGCGGAAGGAATCTTGATGTTGCTCCAGGAATCCCCAAACTTTGTCTTCGCCATCCAGATCTTCTGCCTCGAACTCTTCTCCGATAAATTCGGGGGTATCCCATTCAGCGCTATAGACAATGCTTTCGGATGCGGCCTGCGCAGCTAGCGGCAGGAAGGTGGAAGTACCTAATGCGAAGCTGAGTGTTACTGCAAAAACAGATTTTTTCATACTTAAAACTACTTTTTGTAAATTTATTACAATTACACCCATACAAAAAACTGCCTTGCCCCACAATAGGAGCAAAGCAATTTTTCAAATAGTACGATAAATATTTCGTGTAACAAAATACTTTATTTGATTATTGCACTCCAATTGCATCATACGCATCTCTTACAGATTCTACTTGTTGGGAATTAGCACCGAAAAGAACTGTTGCGGATTGAATAGCTGCTTGTCGCATAGCGGAGAAATTAGAGTTTGGATTGAGGTAGTTTGTTAGAGCGTAGTAGTAGATTTTTGCTGTGTCATCGCGACCAATGCCTGTGACCGTTACACCGGAGTGTGTGCCACCCTCTGCGAGGAGATATGCTGCTTTGTTGTTGATTCCGCTGTTAATGTGTACGCCACCGTTGTCATTTGGACCTGTGTATCGATCGCTGTAGTGGTCAGGATCGCCAGCAATGGTTGGATCTTCAAGAGAGCGCAGTGCATCTCCAGGCGTTCCTGGCGTGTATACATCTTCACCCATGAGCCAATCATCGTTGTCAATCATTGCCCCGAAAATGTCAGAGATGGATTCATTTAACGCACCAGACTCATTTTGATAGATCAGATTGGCTGTTTTTTCTGTAACAGCATGTGTTAATTCATGTGCGACGACATCCAAGCCAGCAGACAATGGGCGGAATACGCTTCCATCTCCATCCCCGTATACCATTTGTACGCCGTTCCAGAATGCGTTGTTGTAGTTGCTACCGTAATGGACAGTAGAAATCATTTTCGCACCCTTGTTGTCAAAGCTGTTGCGGTTATGTGCGTTTTTGTAGTAATCGTAGGTTTTCTGTGCATAAGCATGCGCGTCTACAAGTGCACCATCTGTCCAATTGTTATCGGTATCAGAACCAAGAGTGCCTGGGAGGGTATATCTGTTCCGTGCATTGTACGTCTCAATTCCCTTACCGCGCGTCGTATCTTTCGCCGTATAGTTAGTATTGCTAACTTTCGTTACTTCGAACGATTTGGAATCACCTAGTACCCCTGTACCCGTCCCTGTAATATCTTTGAGCATGTTGTATTTGTTGATCACGTCACCAGAATTTGCATCGATGAAATACTTCCAACGCCCTGGCAACGGATCGAGGAAATTCAGCTCCACTTCGTAAGCCAAGTACGATTCATCTTCGTGGATGTATACGTAGAGGTTCCCTTTTGGCTTCACCTCGAACTTCTCCACTTTTTCGTCAATCTCATCTTCCAAATCCTTGATAGCCTCTTTGACAGCTTTATCTGCCTTGAGTTTTGGTTTTTTCGTCAGCTTATCATTGTTTGACAGGTCTGGCGCGTAGTTTCCGAGGAATGCCGTTACATTTCCATCCTCGTTTACGTGAATCGTCTGCTGATAACCATAGACCGGGATGCCCTCGAACATTTCTTGTACGCGGTAGTGAGTCATGTCTGTCTCTTTGTCTGTCACTTCATTAAGCACTTTAAAGTGGTCTCTCACTTCTCCGTCAATGCGGAAGGAATCTTGGTGCTGCTCCAGGAATCCCCAAACTTTGTCTTCGCCATCCAGGTCTTCTGCCTCGAACTCTTCTCCGATAAATTCGGGGGTATCCCACTCAGCGCTATAGACGATGCTTTCGGATTCTGCCTGCGCAGCAAGCGGCAGGAAGGTAGAGGTACCTAATGCGAAGCTGAGTGTTACTGCAAAAACCGATTTTTTCATACTTGTTAACTCCTCCTTGGAAAATATTGTTTTTTATGTAAGTTCATAGTTGTTTACATCTCTTATTATTTGTCATAAATGTGAATTTGAGAACAATTTTTTAACGACAAAAAAATCATTTCCCGAAAGAAATGATTAATTGGTAAATTTATTACAATTGCGATTGCCATACGATCCGATACACCTTTCGTGGTCTGCCCCGCGGGTGTGGGTTTTCTTCTCTGATCACTTGCGCTAGTCCCTTTGACTCCAGTTCAATCAGGATTCGTCTGGCGCTTCGTGGCAGAATTTGTAGATATGAAGCTAATTCTGTCGCATGAATTTCCTGAGAGCCTCGCTTTTTGAGTATGGAGTAAAGCTTGGCGAGCGTCATGACACTTAAAGAGGTAAGCTGGCTGAGCTCTTGCAGCTTTTCTGAGTCGTACCGATAGGTGATCTGTTCATCACGACCAAGCGGTCCTACGACGCTTTTGTCATCAAAGAAGACCATCCAGTTGCCTGTCCCGCGCTCTTTGGCGTGCAGCAAAGCCGCGCCACCGTGGATTTCTGCTTCATAAGCGGTCTTGCCGATCCCAATTCCGCACGTCACCAGATCAGCGCGAATGCCAAACAGCTCTTCCAAATCCGGCATGGTCGTATAGTCACTGGTCACTTCTTGCAGGTTCCCCCGCGTTGTAAAAATGACGTAGCGTCCGGGACCTGCTGTCTTCAGTGAGCCTTGCAAATGCTTCGCGTAGCGCAACAGCTTTTCCATCGTCTTGATCTCGGCATTTTGCCATTCATCCGTGGAAAAGTTGCCACCGGCAAGCTCGCGAAATGGATCGATCTCCATCATCTGCACGGCAATTTGGGTGTCTTTGAAGTGAAGCATTTCGTGCGTACGCAAAAGCATGTGAATAACCGAAATCACGCCTGCACGTGTCGGCACGACCCGATGTACAGGGACACCTCTCCGTGCCAGCTCTACATCTGCTGTCCGCAAGCAGGTGACAGCCACCTTTGTCTTGCCTGCCCTCCAAAGCTGTTCGTGGTAATCTGCCAGTTCATCGGCTGAGATCGCTCCCTCGTAATGCTTGAGCCATTTGTAACCACCAGCGATGCCCGCTTCGTCCATAAAATGCTCCAGTTCTTCTGGTGAAAATGTATCAAAGCTCACTTCATCCACCCGGATTCCCAATTGATGGGACAGGTGAAGCAAGGTTCTGTACAAGCTCGCACCGAGATGAGGCACATAAGCCATCGGCACTTGGACCTTGCCTGACTCGCTCACCATGGCATAAGGGACCTGTCCGGAGAAAAGCCACATATCCACCTCATCCACATGCGGCAAGATCAGATCGAGGATTTCTTCTTCTTTCCAATAAACAATCGGCAAGTATTCAATTTCGGGAAACTCTCGCATGACTGATTCGATGATGGCAAGTGAATCATCCGCGCCTATTACGCCTAGTCGCAGCTTCAACAAAATTCCCTCTTTCACACCAATCTCTTCCTACTCGTGGACTGCTTCTGTGATCCATAAACGACTTTTTGAACAGCCTCTACTAGGATAACATACTCCTTTTCTTTTTCTCATCGGGGGATCACTTTACCTGCTGCCTCCCCAATCCGGTGTGCCACGTACAAAACAGGTATGATCAACAAGCTGTACGGCAACGTGCTCCCTAGCAACGACCACGTCACAAGCCCAGCCTCTAGCAATCGATCATACGTGTACAAACTATACGGTAAAATTAATGCCACAGCCGTCACCACACCAGGTGTGTACGTGCGAAGGACAACGGTATGACCAACATGCATGAACACATGGAGAAACATCACGTGCAAACAAACTAGAAAAAACGGGAGGTACGTTCCAGCCGAAAGTGTCGTGACAGTCAGAATGACAGCTGCCGATAAAACCGCGAAAACACAAGAGACTGCGACGGCAAATTGCGCCGTGTTCATCGAAAGTGAAGGCTCTATTATCTTCATAAGCCGTTCTGGCACAGTCTGTCTAATGATGTCTTTTTTTGCTCGCACCCAACCTTCTACCATCACGATCTCCTCGAAATCATGAAACATGAAAACGACCAAAAACAGCCAAATCAGATGGGACAGCTCCAGCATACAAGCACCCTCTTCCTATTCGTTTGCCTGCAAAATTCCATATGCCAAAAAAGATACCGCGTCGTCTGCAAGCTGTTCCGCTGTTTTCTCGCCCGTCAGCAAATACCGTGTCGTCATACGGTCTACGACTGCGATCATTGCCTCTGCCGCCACCTCTACAGACAACTCAACACGGACGTGCCCAGCAGTCTGATTTTGTCGCAAGTTGACAGCAACAATTGACGCCAGCTTACGAAGCAGCTCTTCGCCCTCTTCTGCCTGATACAGCACGATCCGGGTCAAGTCAGGCTGTTCCTGAAAAAATCGGAACAAAGCGAGCAGATTCTCCCGTACCTGATGGAAAACATCTGCCTTCGTCAAAGCCGTTACCTTTTGACCGCTATCCGCCAAATCCCATAGCTTGGTGACGAATGTGTCCGTCAACTGCTGATACAAGCCTTCCTTGCTGTCGAAATACTGGTAAAACGACGCCTGTGTCAAGCCTGCTGTTTTCACGATGTCACTCACCCGTGTACGATGAAAGCCTTTTGCTGCGAACTCAGAAGCTGCCGCCGCAAGCAACCGACTGCGACTCAACTCCCCTTTCGACAATTTGTCATTGGTCATTTTCTCACCCCGAAAGTAACTCATCAGTTATATAACTTTTGAGTTATTTTTACAACTTTTGGATTTTCTTGTCAAGACCTACTTGCTTTTTCTTTCGACAGTGCGTAAAATGTTTGCTCAAAGGGTATCATTTGATGGCAATGAGGAAGAAGAGTAGTCATTTTTCGAGACTTCAGAGAGCTGATGGTTGGTGCGAATCAGTGTTAAGGAAATGATGAATGGGCTTCCGAGCTCCAAACCGAACCCGCTCTCATGGCGGCAGTAGGCTTTGGCGTTACGTCCGTACGTTACAATGGACACCGTATCAAGCTGTTTTACACAGAAACGGTACGGATCAAAGAGATTTTGCGTATGGATGATTCCTTGCGCAAAATAACAAGGGTGGCACCACGGTTCATTCGTCCCTGTCCAGGGCGGATGGACCTTTTTGTATTTTAAAGCGGATGTTCAAAAAATCGACTTTTTGAACTCAACTTTTTAAACTCGCATCTAACATCGAAAGGAGCAGCTTTCCCATGAAAACCATCTTTTCCGGCATTCAACCGAGCGGCATTATGACACTCGGCAACTACTTGGGCGCAATGAAGCACTTCGTTCCGCTTCAAGATCAGTTCAACTGCTTTTACTGCATCGTAGACCAGCATGCAATCACCGTTCCACAAGAGCCTGCTGTCCTGCGCGAAAACATCCGTCGTCTCGCAGCTCTCTATTTGTCCGTTGGCCTTGATCCGAACAAAATGACACTGTTCGTCCAATCGGAAGTACCGGCCCATGCCAAGCTCGGCTGGATCATGCTGTGTACCTCTTACTTGGGTGAATTGGAGCGCATGACCCAATTCAAGGACAAATCCGATGGACGCGGCGAATCCATTCCAGGCGGTTTGCTGGCTTATCCTCCATTGATGGCTGCTGATATTTTGCTGTACGGCACTGATTTCGTCCCTGTGGGCGAGGACCAGAAGCAACATCTGGAGCTGACTCGTGATTTAGCCGCTCGTTTTAACAACCGTTATGGCGACATTTTCACCATTCCAGAGGTTCGCCTGCCGGAGACTGGCGCACGCATCATGTCCCTTGCTGAAGGCACCAAGAAAATGAGCAAATCCGATCCAAACCAAGGCGCCTTCATCTCCATGCTGGATGATGCAGACACCATCACGAAAAAAATCAAGCGCGCGCAAACGGATTCCGACAGCGTTGTGCGTTATGACAAAGCAGAAAAGCCTGCTGTCTCTAACCTCATGACCATCTACTCTCTCTGCTCCGGAAAAACACTGGATGAGATCGAAGCGATGTACGAGGGTAAGGGCTACGGTGCATTCAAAACCGAGCTGGCAGAAGTTGTCGTAGAAACACTCCGTCCGATTCAAGAACGCTTCGAGCAGCTGTTCCACTCCTCTGAGCTGGATGATATCCTGACTGCCGGGGCAGACAAAGCGAATAAGGTCGCGAACGAGACGCTGCACAAAGTTGAAAAAGCGATGGGGATGGCACGTATCTAATCCATTTCCACAACAAAAAACGGGCTGGGAAGCTATCTCCCAACCCGTTTTCTTTTCGTCAATTGCTCTTAACCGTGACAGTTACCTTCGCTGTCTTGCCAGCGTAGCTGATCGTGATGGTCACTCTTGTTCTTGGTTTGGCATCATCCAAGACAAGAATACGCCCCGTCTCATCAATCTCTACCTGTTCGGGCTTGCTGGATGTGAACTCGATACCCTCCGCTTCGGTAACGTCTTCTTCCGCATCATTACCGAGAATCGCCATCACCTTGAGCTGTGCTTCCTCGCCCTCGGCTAGCTTGAGAGATTTCGGCTCGATCTCGATTCTTTTCAAGGCACTCTCACCGACAACATAAGAGGAAGCCGTCACTACTGTAAAGATCCCGACATCACCTTCTTTTACCACCTTGATCGGTTTTCCCTTAAGTCCCATAGCTGGTCTCCACATATTACTGCGGTACGCGTAGGCTTGGAGCTTTTCGCTTGCGTCTTCGGAGACTGGTAGCCCGAGTGTAAAGCCTGTTTTTCCGAGGCTTGTCAGCTTTTTACCCTTGCTCCACGCTTGCAGTTGATAAGCTTCGCCCGGGTTCGGCACGCCCTTCCAGCCATTTCCATCTGCTTCTGTCAGGGAGACGGCAAACTCTCGTGCACGCTCAGCAGCAAAGTATGCGCCCGGCACTTCTACCCATGCTTCACTGTCCAAAGTGACTCGGATTCCTACCTCTTTTTCCTTCAATTGCTCAACCAGCTTCTGCTCCAAGGTTACCGTCGGTTCTTTTGATTCTTCCTTGCGAGAACGCGTGTCACTCGCATCGTCATCGCTTTCTTCCACTTGAATGAACAGCACCGGCGCAAAGCCAATCTTGTCTTTCACGGACTCGATTGCTTTCATGAATTCCCCGAGTACGTCTAGAAGTTCATCTACTTGTTCGTCATCTGCCTTGATCTCATCCCCATCTTCAATGACGACAGTGCCAAGCTTTTTCAAAAGCTCTTCTGCCAGTGTACGAACATGCTTGGCTACCTCTTTGGAAATATCCTTTTCATCGAGCGGCTCCAGCGCTGTTTTCGCCAAGCTCGTCAAGGAGGCAAGTGCCAAGCGGGCAATCTCTTCATCCTCGATACCCTTTTCTGTAAGCGGGTCAAATGCTTTGTCCAAAAAGCTCTTCGTCACATCTTGGAGTGTCTCTTCATTAATGGTTCCTCGCTCAGCCTGCTCGGCCACTGCCTCGAGTACAGTCGTGATCGTATCGGTGACTGTCTCCCATTTCTCATTCGGCGTCCATTGCTCGGCATCCAGAAGTTTTTCCAGATGGCTGAGTACTTGATCCACCTGTCCTAAAATGGCGTTCTCCTCGCTACTTGCGGAGATGACTTGAGCTGCTTGCTTGTTCAACTCTTTCTGCGAGTCCGGTGTCGGTGTTCTGTCCGGCGGTGTAACTGGCGGTGGTGAGTCCGGCTTGGCTGGAACCTGCACGGTCAATGCTTTGGTCACTGCTGTCGATTGGTCGGATGTTCGTGTAACCTCCAGAATCAGGTCTACATTCGTCTGGCGATTTGGCGGCGTAATTTTGCCGTCCAGCGCAATGACCGCAGTATCACTAGACGACTTGATCGCGATAGTAAAGCCTGTAGGTACTTCTGGTAGCTTCAAGCGCGTCTCACCCGCTGCTGGCTGTGTGAGCTGCGTGATGCTTTCTGCCACTTCTTGTGCTGTTTTTTCCGGCGTGCCGTGATCCTTCAAGTCCAGCTGTACAAGGACAGGATTATGATCACTCACACGTCCCTCGCTCTCGGTCAAGCCAGCGTTGATGTGAACGATATCAACCTTCGTGTCGTCCTCCAGATGGTTGCTGACCAAAATTTGATCCAAGACTTGAGAGTTTCCTTGGTACACGTACGTATACTGTTCACCCTTCGGCAGTTTCTCCACCATATTGGTCAAAACGCCATCTGCTAATTCCTGCACCGGATTCGAAAAAGGGAAATCGTTGAGATCGCCCAGCACCACAACATTTGCTTTCGCTTCCGCCGCATGGATTTCTTTTACAAAGTTATTTAACACACGGGCAATTTTCATTCGTTGTACTTCACTCACCAGTTGTGGCGGCTGATCTTTTCCAAACAGCGCTTGATCTCCACCCTTGGAGTTGAAATGATTGGCGATGACAATGACAGGCTCGCCCTGGAAAATGAATTCCGCTGCCAACGGCTTACGGCTCGAAGCAAACGCCGCGTTTGTCGGATCTACCCGCCCTGGATTGTGTGACAAATGCGCTACACCATCTTGTGTCTCGATCTGCACCGCATCAGTAGCGCCTCCTGGCGTTCCTGCTGCCAGCTGTACCCGTTCAGGGTTGTAGAAGAACCCGACGCGAATGTTTCCTCCTGGCTGTCCACCATCCTGATTGTTCTGTGGTGCGATATCGGTGTATCGGTAAGTCGGGCCGTTTTTGTTTTCAATTGCTTTGATCAATGCGTCCGCAGACTGTGTAGCATCTGTTTGCCCATTGTCTGTTGGCCCATTGTCGTCCTGCATTTCCACCACACCGATAATATCCGGCCCCTTCATGTTGTCCACGATCGTCTCGGCGATGCGATTGATTTTGGCAGAATCGGTTTTTGCCGAGAAATTCTCGATGTTGTACGTAGCGATTGTCAGCTTATCGTCTTTTGGGGTAATACTCGTTACTGGCGGTTCATAATGACTTGCCTGTACCGTAAATGGTCTTGTATGGAACAGCTTGTAATTCGCAAAGCCGTAGTCAATGATGCCTACCAGTGGTCCGTCAAATTTGTCGCCGACTTTTACTTCACCGGTGATCGATTCGAGTTTGTCCGATACCGTGATGCGCTCAGGGTGAAAATCATTGGCTCCCAGCACCACTCCACCGGCTGGTGTACGTGGCTGACTCGGATGGGCTTGATCATCAATAACGACAAATTCCGTTGCACGTGGATTGGTAAACGTCTTAGTTTCGCCAACGACGATTGGATTGTCGATCTGCACCAGCATGCCTTCGAGACTTTCCCAGAAGTCGATGCCGTCTTGATCTGGATCGAATTTGCCAAGGCTATCGTTGTCGATGATCCCTTCCGGATATTTGTAGTTGTCTTTGCCCAGAATGAGTGGTTCTGGGAGTGTCTGGCCTGGCTTGACAACTGCGTACGAGGTTGCATCAATTTGGGTCTGGGTGAGGTCTGTACCCGCTCTGTTCGATGGTACGTATTCCTTGACGGTTCCGCTGACGGTTACTTCATCGCCAGGGTTGACCGCTGCTTTTGGCTCGTAAACGTAAATGCCTTCGGAAGTAAATGGGTCTGCGTCCGGTTGCGGGTCTTGCATATAAAAGCCTTGTACATTGCTGCCGCTTCTGACGATAGCCGTTACGATTCCCGGAACATTATTCACCGTTCCATCGGCCATCGCTGATCGGTGCGACGTTCCTTGGATATCACGAATCCGAACGTTTTCTTTTTGAATCACGTAGCGGAAGGTCGCTACATTACTGTCTGTGTAACCATCCTTGACAGCTATGGTTGAAAGGGTCGTATCTGCGTCAATCTGGATCGGTCCCGTATACTTGATGCTTCCTCTGCTCGGCGTTGAACCATCTATCGTATAGAAGATCGTAGCGTCAGCCATTGTGGTTGAGAACGTTACTTTTGTTCCTTTTGTCACCATAGGACCTGCTGGGCTCGCTGTGACCATAGGGACTTTATTCTCATCCTCTACGAGATCAGCGATAGTGCGCGGCACCAGCTTGTATACATTGCGATCGTAGTTCACCACGCCTGTAATAGCTGCATAGCTCTTGTTCACTGGAAGCGAAAGAGTGGCATCCGGTCGAGACACAAACGGACCGTGCTGATCCTCCAGCGTATAATTGCCGCTTGATACTGATTTGACAGTAACCACCTTCACAGTTACCAGTTTGCCTTCCAATACCTCGCCTGTAGCAGCGGCAAAGTCAGTCGACGTCACGATTTGTGGGTTAGGCACACCTGCTTGCTTTTGCACAATTTCCACGTTATTGGTGAGCGCTTCGAGTTGAGCCAGTCCATAATAATCACTCATTTTTCCGGTAGCTCGGATCTTGTCTCCCACTTCAATTTTGCCAGTCAGTCCTGGCGCACGAAGTACGAGTCCTGCTGTCTCATCTTGGAAATACACGTTGTTTTGTCCGCCCGCTTCAAACATCGCCGTCACCGTTCCGACGACAATCACGTTCGTTCCTACCGGGGTGCTTCTTGCTTCAGCAATCGTAGTCGAACCTACGGCTGACTTGGTAACGCTAACTTCCGGGCTCTCAAACGACTTTCCATATTCCCCAACTGTTTGCTGCGTTACGAGAATATGATCCAGCTGATCGATGTTTGGAATCGTAAAAGAAAATGACCCGTTTGCCTGTGCCGTTCCTGTTTCTTTGTTGCTAAGCATCAGCGGTTGTTTTTGCGGATCGTATGCGCGCAGTATCGCATTCCCTGCTGCCGCACCTACTTCTCCTCGCAGCTCGCCCACACCGTTCAATGCTTGCAGGCTGACTTTTTCCTGGATCAAAGCTGTACTGGCTACCGCTGGCCTCAGCTCAATACTCGTGCTTTCTTTCTTGCTCCCTTCCGTTGCCGTGAGATAGACTCCCTGCGCATTTGGATCGGGATTAGTAAAAGTTATCTCGATTAGTCCGGAAGCATCTGAATCTTGCTGTGCCAAAGGCGCGTCGCTACCTGTTCCTGTAGGCTGACTCGCATAAACCTTAATAGTCCGTCCTTGACCGACATAGCCGCGAATTGTTGCTTGGATAGGATCAGTATGATCAAAAATAAGTTCTGTGGCATTCAGCTTTTCGGTCACGTCTGTTGGTAGCGGCGGTTCTACTGGGCTTTGCGTGTTTTTCGGGGTAGGTGCCCCTGTGATAAAGTCGTTGCCGTTGTTATTGGTATCCCAGCCATTTCCTCCGTTCGGCACAATACCGCTGGCGTCGCTAATGCGTTGGACGCTGGTCGGGTTTGTAGTAGCTGGTGCAGGTGAACTGCCCTCGTATGTAGTTGCCGCACCAAATCCGACCATATCAACAACGCCTGATTGGGAGGAGACATCCGTCCCAGCTAAAGGCGTAGTATGATTGACCAAGGCAACTTTTCCTTGAGTCCCAGACATCCCAATCGACCCGACGCCATCTGGCGGAGGGAGTTCGGCCGTCCCACCTGCTCCCGCTGCTTGCTGGACCAAATAGAAGCCATGCGGAGGAATGCTTCCAGCCAAATCTGTCGTCTGCCAAGTCCCTCCCGTAGCAGAGGTATACTGCACAGACCAGCCTCCAACCGAAACAGCCGTGTCTGTCGGGTTATACAGTTCAATGAAGTCATTCTTGTACAGGGCACCAGAGTTCCCCCCACCCCCATACACCTCACTGATCACCACATGATCAGCCTGCGCGGCTTTTGCCTGTGGCATCCACCCGGTCGGTAAAACAGTTCCCATCATGACCGCGGCTATTAGCGCCAGCTTCGACCATCGGGAGGCACTTCCTCTTTTTTTCAACATTCTTGCATCATTCCTCCTCACATCATTCGGAAGTAACTACTATAAGATGGTAAACGTATAACCTGAACCTTATGTAAATTTGATGTAAAGTTTGTATAATCCTTCTAAACTTGTAAAAACAAAAACCGCCAAGCTCCATCGTCCTTGGCGGTTTTTCTTTGTTTTTGTCAATTAGCTTTCGTCCACTTTCATACTGCGTGCGATATAAAGAACTGGCGTCGAAGCTGCCGATACGACAAACTTGATCAGGTAGGTAGTCAACAGGATTTGCCACCATACGTCCATCGGGAATTCTCCCAAAAAGGCAATCGTACAAAAGGTAACGGAGTCGAGCAACTGACTGAAGAGCGTGCTCCCATTATTGCGAATCCAGAGCTGATTTGGGCCTGGACACTTTTTCTTCAACCACGAATAGATTTTCACGTCAACAAATTGGCTGACAAAATACGCACACAAGCTACCCAATGCCACTCTTGGCATCAAGCCAAAAATCGTCTCTAAGGAACCTTGGGCAATATCTGTTTCCTGTGGTTCAAACACCAGCACGAGCTGCATGATGATCGTTGCCGCAATTAAGGTAAAGAAGCCAAACCATACAGCTTTTTTTGCTTCTCTTTCCCCATACTTCTCGTTCAATAGATCGCTTACCAAATAAATAGAAGCATAAATCGTATTGCCGAGTGTCATGACCAGACCGAACATCTCGATTGTTTTGACCACCTGAATGTTGGCCAACACGGTTGCCATCCCGATCCACGCGTAAAGTCCCATTCTGCCGAAAAATCGGTAGCAGAGCAGGAACAGCCCGAAGTTCACCAGAGCAAAAAGCACTCCGATCCAAAAATTAAACATATGATTTCCTCCTAGTTTTGATAACGCGGGAGTTTACGAACCGCGGCCCGTTTTGAGCATTCAATCATTTTACTTGCATTCTCTTATTTTATCAACCATTCTCGATGCGTGCACAGCAATCGACATTCGGGACACCAACACAATTCCCTCATCGACTAAACTGGCTAATGCTAATGAAACGGTTTCTCTGGTCGCCCCCACCATGTTGGCAATTTCCTGATGGGAGAGAGATACGGTCAATTTCCAAAACGGTTCTTCTACTTTTCCAAATCGCTGACATAACTGAACCAACAGATGGAGTACGCGATCCCTAACCGATTCCAAGGCCAGCTTTTCCATCCTCTCCTCTTGTTCGCCCAATCGTTTGGACAACTGGAACATCATTTCTTTCAAGCTTGGTGGACATGCTTGCAGCATTTCTTCCATCCGTGTCGCATTCCAATGAGTAAGCGTCGTTTTTTGCATCGCTTCAATATAGACAGCGCGTGACCCTAGCACCATTTCCTCAATCTCGCCAAAAACTGCTCCAGGTCCCAGCAATCCCACGGTAAAGGCCTTTCCATCCTCGTTCAGCCGAGAGAGACGCAGGAGTCCCTTTTGAATGAAGAAAATGCCCATTCGCGTGTCAGCCGGCGTCTGAAACACCGTTTTCTTGGCTAGAACGATTTGCTCCCCCATTCTCTCATGCTTGATCGGCTCATTCATGATACATCCCTCGCCACTCTAAATACCTAGTTACCTATACTTTTATGCATTTCGATTCATTTGTCAATAACCCTCCCCTCTTCCTTCTAAATGAAAAAATGACCACCTAATAAAAGGCGGCCATTCTTTACTGTGATACTGCTATACCCAAAACACAGGGTACGCACGTTTCTTATGCATGTTATTGACGAACAGAGCTATCAGCACAACCACTACTGCACCTATGAGTACCGGAGACAATAAAAACTCCCACCCTTTGCCGTCCATGACAATGACGATCGGATTTGCACCCGCAGGAGGATGCGTTGTTTTTGTTACATGCATGACGGTAATCGCAAGACCGACACTAACTGCTACGACCCACAGCTGTGATCCGCCTATTTGATAGAGCAGCACGCCAACCAAGCTGGTGAAAAAATGCCCCCCGATGATATTGCGCGGCTGAGATAACGGCGAATCCCAGGCCACAAAAGCAAGCACACAGCTTGCTCCAAATGAAGCCATCAACCAGACAGCGGTGGTTAATTCCGTTAGCATGCCCAGTACCCCTATCGTCACTAATCCGCCAAGGCCCCCAATCAAAGCAACCGAGCCAGATATTTTCAAGGGCGTTCTGCTTCTTCCCTTCATTTTGGCTACAAATTTCTTTATACCACTCATCACAGCCACCTCCTACTCACATCGTAGCAAGTGACCCTTCCTTGTTCTGTGAGGTATCTTACAAAAACATAAATAATAGCTAGTTACCTAGATATTTAGTAAAATGAATGCAAACACCAAACTGTGAGGCGAATATTCATGACTCATTCACTTGTGCGGCTAAATGCGGACTTTCCAATCCCGATCCATGTGCAAATCAAAGAACAATTGAAGCTTCTCATTGGCCTTGGCCACCTTCAACCGGGCGAAATGCTTCCACCTGCTGCCCAATTAGCCGATCAGTTGCAAGTCAACCGCAACACCATCAATGCTGTATACACGCAACTACGGGATGAAGGTCTCGTCTATATGCAAAAGGGTCGCGGTACTTCTATCGCAGACAAACCTGCGATTACTACCTTTCGCATGCGTCAGCAATCGCTTTATGATCACGCCAAAACAATCATGACCGAAGCACAGCAGCTTCCATTTTCGCTGGATGAGCTTATGCTTGCTTCCATTGCTTACGGACATTTGTTTCTTTCCCAGTCCAAGAAAGAAGTCAGATGGCTCTTGGTAGAATGTCACGAGCATGATCATCCTTTTTATCGTAGGAAAATAGAAGAGATCATCGGTCAGCCCATACAGGTTGCCTATCTTGAAAACCATTCAGATGTCCTCTCTGCCTTACAAGATGCAGATCAAATTGTCACTACCGTCAACCATGCAGATGAAGTAAAAGAATTAGCTGCTCGTTATCACAAATCAGTCCTCATCATTGGAGCAAATGCCCAGACGAGCACGCTTCTGGAGATCGCTCGCCTGGAGGCAGGCCGTGCAGTTGGATTTGTTTGTCTCGGAAAAAAAGGCGGGGAATGGATGGCGGGACGTGTACAAGAGGCAGGTATCGAACAGATTCAACACATGACCGCAGGATTCGTTGATGAACGCTCCTTGCAGCAGATTATCCACGATTCTGACTTGCTCTATGCCTCTGCTGCGGTATATGATCAGCTCCTCGCGTTAGCTCCAGACAAAACACGTCTCTATCCCATGCTGTTGGAGCAAAGCAGCGAGGCACTGCTAAAAGAAGCGAGCAACCTCCTCGCACCCTAACATTTACCTGTTACCGGTTTGTAGGTTTTATGACGATAGTCTGTAACCAATGCATCCACACTATCGTACATAATGAACGTGTAGCAAAGACAAGCACAAAATACAGCACACTACACATTACATCATGATCAGTCAGCAAGACTGGGGAGGAGATTCATCACATGAAACACATGAAACACTTGAACAAACTCGTAACAGGAACAGTACTTACTTCCGTACTTTTCACTGGAGGGTATGCAATTACAGCAGATGCAAGCAACACAACGGCTACAACAAAAGGCTTGCAAGAGATTACGAAAAAAACAGCAGACGTAACGGGTGACAAGACCGCAGACACAGTCGTTCTGTACGGGAAAAAAGAGAAAAACAGCCCATACGTTAAGGACCTCACTATCAAAGTAACAGATGGCAAAACGAAGAAATCTTTTAACATCGACGTGAAGGACAACGGCTACGAGCCGAAGCTCTCCGTTCAAGATTTCACTTATGATAAAAAAGGCGAGATCATGGTTACTGCAAGCACTGGCGGAAGCGGCGGCTACACAACCAATCACATCTACAACATTAAAGATGGAAAAGCGAAAGAGCTCAGCCTGCCCGGTCTGGATAAAAACAAAGCAGGTGTAGTCGGTGCGGACTTCGTAGAACTGAAACCAATCGATCTAAACAAAAATGGTCTCTACGTACTGGAAGGCACAGAGCGTCTGACTGGTGATTACAATGCAGATGTTCGCGGCTACCTCAAATCCAAATGGAAGTGGAACCAAACCAAATGGGAATTGATGAGTGCCAACTTCGAACCAGCTGTAAAACCACTCGAAGTATATCATGATACTTTCAAAAGCCAAGACTCTGCCTTTGCTTTTAAAGGTCCAAAATCTTGGAACGGCAACATCCTTGTTGAGGAAAAAACTGGCCCAAATGCAGACGAATACTTGCCAGAAGCAAAGAGTGTAACCCGCTTCATCTTCAATGCTGACAAAGCGGAAGATCGTACACCTGTTGTGGTTATCACCGCGTTTGACCTGAATGACTGGAAAAAACTGAACAACCCGGACGAGCCGCCAGTCGGCACCGAAATTGCACGTAACCAAGCAACCAACACGGTTTATGTAGCAAGCTTGCCACAAGATACGGTATTTGATCCAGCAAGCAAAGAAGGTAAGAAATTCATCCCTCTGATGATGTCTCTGGACCAAGTAAAACAAGCGTTTACGCTGGTAAAACGATAATTCATACGCATCTCTCCACGAACAATCCCTTTGCCACTCTCATAGGCAAAGGGACTTTTTTGTTGTTAGATAGGTTTTCCGCTTACAGCTTCGCAAGTCTTTTTTGCTTCTCCTCTTTTTCAGCCGCATCCAGGTACTCGAACAACCCAAGACGATTTCCCCATGGATCGGCGAACGTCCCCCACTTGACAGGTAGTTCTTCCCGTTGGAAAATTTCAAACGGTTCAATTTGTAGCTCGTTGATCAGTCTTTCTCTTTCCGCCTCGATATCGACAACGGCAAAGCGCACGGGACCGCTACCCTCCGCTGGCGTCCCCTCTGCCAATTGCAGCCAACACCCAGGCAGGACTTCCCACTCAGCAAATCCTTCATGCGGAACAAAATCCGGCTCTCTTTGCAAAAAACTCTGGTACCAGGCTTGTCCTTTGGCGAAATCAGAAGTACGCAATTGAAACGTCATTTCATGAATCATGGAAAAGTCTCCTATTCTTCAACTTTCCACCCATTATTTCACAACCCTTCCGCCACTTTCTAGAGAACAGAACAAAAAAACCCCCGACCCAAGTCGAGGGAAAACTACTCTTTTATGCGAAGATCGGCAGCATGAGATTCAGCAAGAACAATCCCGCGATGACGTACATGAGCGCAGGCACTTCTCGACGTTTGCCCAATGCAAGCTTCATGAGCGGATACGCTACGAATCCAAACGCAATTCCATCTACAATGCTGTAAGACAACGGGATAATCGCGATGATCAAAAAGGCAGGGAAGCCTTCCGAGAAGTCCTTCAGATTAATATTCTGTACATTTTGCAGCATCAGTGCGCCAATGATGATGAGCACGGGAGCAATGGCTCCATCCGGAATCATTTTGATGACAGGAAGCAAACCGAGCGAGAGCAGGAACAAGGTACCTGTTACAAGTGCGGTCAGTCCCGTCCTTCCTCCTGCTGCGATTCCTGCCGCGGTCTCCACTGTCGAAACCGTCGGACTGGTTCCCAAAATGCCAGAGATGGCAGCCGACAACGCATTCGCTTGCAGCGCGCGGCCGAACTTCTGTTGCTGTCCAAGCATCGAGGTATGCCCATGAATCAAGCCAATATTTTCAAAGACGATGACCATCGCCAATGAGAAGGTCGCGATCCAAAATGGCAACGCCCAAATGGCAGAAAAGGAAAGACCCGCAAATACGCTTCCGTAATCCGCAAACGAAAACGATCCTCCTCCTCCTGGCTCGACAATCCCGAACAAAAAGCCAAGTCCTGTACCAACCGCAATTCCGATCAAGAAGTTGCCCGGCACATTGCGAACAAACAAAATCAACGTAACAATCAAAGTAATCAGCGTGACGATCACATGCGGGCTGGACAAGTCACCGAGTGCAACAAATGTAGACGGATTCATGACGATCAGCCCGCCTTTTTGCAAACCGATGAAGGTCAAGAACAACCCAATCCCTACGGTAATCGCTTCTTTTAGCGAAGCGGGGATCGCATTGGACAATATCGTCGCAGCCTTGGTAAAGGCAATCACAGTAAAGATCAGACCCGAAACAAAAACAGCAGCTAATGCTTCCTGCCAAGTGAGGCCCATCGATTGGCATAACGTGAACGTAAACAGGGCGTTAATCCCCATGCCGGGAACCAGAATAATCGGAGCATTTGCCCAAAAGCCCATAAGAAGTGACCCGATAAATGCTGTCAATACAGTCGCCAGAATGCCTGCTTCCATCGGTATTCCAGCATCATTTAAAATCGAAGCGTTTACGGCAACAATGTAGACAATGGTGACAAAGCCAATAAATCCGGCGATGAGTTCCCTTTGAAACGTCGTGTCGTAAGCGCGCAAGTGAAATAGCTTTTCCATCCACGTACGCACGGATTTCCCCTTCTTTCCTTTATGTCTATTCCATGAAGTGAAGATTCACAGGAAACATGCTATCATAGCTTCATCAATATGAAAAATATCCATAAAATCTAATTTTCATATCGTTTTCATATGGAACCAATCTCGTAAGGAAAGAGGGCATTGTGTGTGGATATTCGGCAGCTGCGTTACTTTATCGCCATAGCAGAGGAAGGTCAAATAACGGGGGCGGCTAAAAGACTGAACATGGCCCAGCCACCTTTAAGTCAGCAGCTGAAGCAAATGGAGGAGGAGCTCGGGGTCATGCTCATTGAGCGCTCAGGAAAACAAATGATCCTGACAGAAGCAGGCGTTACTCTCTATAAACAGGCGCTCAATATCGTTCATCAAATGGAGGAAGCTCTCTCCGAGGTCAAAGAAACAGGCGAAGGCATTCGCGGGACGTTGTCCATCGGTGTCAGTGCACTGTCGGCCTATCGCCTGCCAGAACAAATTCGTGTGTTTCAGCAAAAATATCCGCTCATAACGTATAAAATTTGGAAAGGCGATACGCAGCTCCTCAATCAGTGGCTGGAGCGCAGAACCATAGAAGTCGCTATCGTACGCCTTCCCCACTCGTTGAACAACTGCACTATGATTCCGTTGGAGGAAGAGGATTTTGTGCTTATCGTTCCTGCCACCTCCCCCTATGCCGATCGCAAGGAAATCGAAATGCGCGAGATCGCCGAGCTCCCACTCATCATGCCGAGCACGCCAGGATTGGGCATCTACGACTTGATTATCAAAGAGTTCTCCCGTCTAGGCGTGGAACCGCACGTTATCTGCGAGTGCCCGGACATCTCTCTCATCGTCAGCATGGTCGCCTCCTCGGTCGGTTCCTCCATCGTCCCTATCTCGGCATGGGAGACTCATCAGAGCGAACAAATTCGCGGGATTCGACTCTCCGGAACTTCCATTTATTCTTCCGCTGCTGTCGTTTGGCAGTCTGGACGCCATCTGTCCAAAGCAGCGAATCGGTTTATCGAGACGTTTTCATCGTAACTCCATTCAGGTGCGGTCACATCCGGAATAATCTTGGAAATCCCGCGGGATGATAAACTATTACCATTTCTTGTAGACTCCCGGGAGGATAAAGATGACTTTCCTGATATCCTTGGTCATTGTATTTGTCATTGTGCTGTTTGGCGCGATTTCTCCTGAGCTTTTCGCCTCTGCGGCTTCCCATGTACTGAAAGTGACCACGACGAATTTTGGCTGGTTTTATTTAATCGTGACTTTCGGTTTTCTGATCTTTTGCATCTTCCTTGCCTTTAGCAGATACGGACAAATCCCTTTGGGAAGCGACGATGACGAGCCGGAATATTCACTGCCTACCTGGTTTGCCATGTTGTTTTCTGCTGGGATGGGGATTGGTCTTGTCTTTTGGGGAGTGGCAGAGCCCGTCTCTCATTACTTCTCTCCGCCAGCAGGTGTGACCGGACAAACGACCGAAGCCGCACAAACTGCTCTGCGGTATGCGTTTTTTCACTGGGGGCTGCATCCTTGGGGAATCTACGCTCTCATCGCTCTCGCTCTCGCGTATTTTCAATTTCGCAAAGGAGCGAAGGGCTTGATCTCCTCTACCTTTGGCCCGCTACTCGGTGAACGCATACACGGACCGATCGGAAAAGGGATTGATATTCTGGCTGTCATCGCCACGGCATTCGGTGTCGCAACCTCACTTGGCCTCGGTACTCTGCAAATAAACGGAGGTTTGTCTCATCTCTTTGGACTGCCGTCCAACACCACCGTGCAAATCGTGATCATTTCCATTATTACGGTCCTATTTCTGCTCTCGGCTACGACAGGACTGGATCGGGGAATCAAGTATTTGAGCAATACGAATCTGGCATTGGCCTTGTTGCTCCTCCTGCTTACGCTCGTATTGGGACCAACCTCGTTTATTTTTGACGCCTTCACCAGCACGCTGGGCAGTTATTTGAACAATCTCATCTCGATGAGCTTGCGACTGACCCCGTTTACACAAGGGACATGGGTAGCCAACTGGACGCTGTTTTACTGGTCGTGGTGGATTGCCTGGGCGCCGTTCGTCGGTATGTTTATCGCACGCGTCTCCAAAGGTCGCACGATCAAGGAATTCGTCATTTGCGTGATGCTCGTACCGAGTTTGTTGAGCTTCATTTGGTTTTCGGTGTTTGGCGGGACTGCGCTTCATCTCGAGATTTTTGATCAAGCAGCTATAGGGGCAGCGGTACAACGTGACATCTCGACTGCGTTGTTCCTCGCACTGGAGCAGTTGCCCATGGGGTACATTCTCGCTGTTGTTGCGATTCTGTTGATCATCACGTTTTTTATCACATCGGCGGATTCAGCTATTTTCGTGCTCGGCATGCTGTCTTCTGATGGCAACCTGGACCCGTCGAATCGGGTAAAAATCACCTGGGGCGTCCTTCAATCCGCTATCGCGATCGTACTTTTGTTAAGCGGCGGCTTAGAAGGCCTGCAGACAGCCTCTATTGTGGCAGCGCTGCCTTTTACTGTCATCATGGTTCTGATGTGTTTTTCTCTTGTTATGGCACTGCAGGAAGAAGACCGGATTGCGAAAAAGAAACGGAAGGATCAGCAGAAGAAGCTGGAGAGGTTATTGAAGGAGTTGTAAAAAGGAGGACGCTATCCATCGCGTCCCCCTTTGTTATTCATTGGATACTATTGACTCAGATGTTACCTCAATCCCGTTTCTGCGAAACAGCGCCGCCGTCAGCCCGACACCCGACACTTTTTTCCCGGAAAAGCTGCCATCGTAAACAAAGGAGCTTCCACAGGACGGGCTGTTCTCTTTTAATATGGCGGATGTGGCTCCAACCGTTTTCGCCAGCTTCAGCGCTTGGTTTGCCCCCATCAAAAATTCCTCGGTGACGTCTCGGCCAGTGTTGTCTATGATGCGTGCTTTGCCATCCAGAACATCTTCTCCCGTCCCCCCGATGATTTCTGCTGGCGGTCGTGGTGTTGGCAAGCCTCCCAGCTGTTCAGGACAGACGGGGATAGCCTTTCCTTCCCGAAGCAATTGCTCCAGCTCTTGATCCAAGCATGACTTCTGATCGTAACGGCATTCACAGCCGATCAAACAGGCACTAATCACTTTCATGACAACCGTCCCCCACCTTTTTATCTACAGCTTGCGCAGCTTCACACTTTGTATCATATGATCCTGCCCCTTGTCCAAAATTAATTGAGCGCGAACACGTGTCGGCAAAATATTTTGGCGCAAGTTGGCTCCGTTGATCTCCGTCCAAATGCCGGTGGCTACCTCAGTCGCCTCCTCGTCAGACAGACTCGCGTAACGCTTGAAATACGAGGATGGATCGGAGAACGCGGTCTGACGCAGCAGCTTGAACCGCTCTACATACCATTTCAAGATGTGCTTCTCTTCCGCATGCACGTAGATCGTGAAGTCAAAGAAATCGGAAACAATGACCTCGGAAATACGAGCATCGTTTTCGTCACCTCTAGGCGGTTGCAGCACATTCAAGCCTTCGACAATCAAAATGTCAGGCTGTCTGACGGTCTGCCATTCATCTGGTACGATGTCATACACAAGGTGGGAATAAACTGGCGCTTTCACTTCAGGCAAACCCGATTTTACTTCGGATAAAAAATTGATAAAACGGCGCAAGTCATAACTCTCTGGGAATCCCTTGCGCTTCATGATTCCTCTGTCTTCTAGAACCTTGTTCGGATACAGGAATCCATCTGTCGTTACCAAATCGACCTTTGGATGATTCGGCCAGCGGGACAACAGCGTCTGCAAAATGCGAGCCGTTGTGCTTTTGCCTACAGCCACACTACCTGCGATACCGATAATGAATGGAACCTTGCCATCCTGGTTCCCTAAAAAAGTGTGAGTCGCCTGGTACAGCTCCTGCGTGCCTCCGACATACAAATTCAGCAGACGGGACAACGGAAGGTAAATGTCAGAGACTTCCGTCATGGACATTTTCTCGTTTAAGCCCTGCAAAAGGGAAAGCTCGTTATCAGATATGGTCAACGGCGTGGAAGCCCGCAGAGCACTCCACTGCTCGCGATTAAATGTAACATAGGGTGATGCCATGGGAATGTACATCCTTTCCATCATGAAAGTGCTTTCTTTATTTCACACAAGGTTAGTTTACACCAGCATGTCTCTCTTGGGAACAAGAGGGTTGTCCCAAATCAGACCAGCCCTGCACTTTTGCCTTCATGAGCACATAGGAAAAAAGCTGATACCCCGTGGCATCAGCTTTGCTTGTGAAAGAATTTCTCGTTATTTTCCCAAGTGAGCTTGCAGCATCCACACATGCTTTTGCAAGCTGTCCATGATCCCCAAGAACATATCGCCAGTCGCTTCGTCGTCCCCTGCTTCTGCGGCTGTAATGCCCTCTTTGAGCTCTTTGATCAGGAGTGTAAAATCGCTCACAACTGCCTCTACCATTTGATCCGCAGACTCTCCACCTGTCGCTTCCTTTATGGAAGCCTGCTCCATACAAGCCTTCAACGTCGAAACAGGCTTGCCCCCAACCGTTAACAGCCTCTCCGCCAGCTCATCCACATTTTTGGCTGCCTCGTTATATAGCTCCTCGAATTTTTCATGCAGGGTAAAAAAATTCGGGCCTTTGACAAACCAGTGATAATGATGCAGCTTCATATACAGCACAGACCAGTTGGCAACCTGTTTATTAAGTACGTCGGTCACGGGCCGACTCATTGTCATACTCATCCGGATGCTCCACCTCTCATGGTATAAATCGTTTGTAGTATGTGGTGAATCGGTCGTTTCTATTCTTTTTATGTACAGAGCGCATCTAATTTTTGATAACGTACTACTTATTCAACAAGCTCCGCGTATTTATAACGAACCAGGGAAAGATACCCTTCCAAATATTCAACTTAGCCATGTATTTTCACAAGAAAATCCTCTAATACTCTTCTAGTCGCAACGCCAGCTCTGGAAAGTAATTCATTTACACGAACGAGTATGGCAGGATTGTCACGTATCATTTGTTTCCCTTCTAGAGTCGTATAGCTTCTCAACGTATCTACACAGATCACGAAAAGTTCTTCATCACCCGTATCCAGCAACGATAGTAGAATATTCAGCTCATGCTCGTTACAAGAACTGTCCAAACAGTACGCAAGTTTTCGCTGCCATTCTAACGGTTTCATCAGCACATGACTGGACAGGTCTTCCCAATCCTTTTGACTGAACTTCACTAGCATGTCAGACGCTATTATGCAGCCATAGTCATACCAATAATCAACGGTATTTTGGCAGCCTGTTATGAAAACATCTAATTCTTTGTACATGCTGGTCACCTCAATTCAATATTCAAATTTGTCACTCCAAAATGTAAAACCTCCTATATCTGTGCCAAAGCCAATCCCTTGAACAACCAGGACCTAGAATGAAATCTGTGTCTTTTTCACGTAAAAAACCACAAATTACTCATTTCCCTTTTTTCTGTCAATCATACGATATTTCGAGATTGACAAAAGGAGGATTACTATGGCGAATAAAGCAAAAGCGAAGGTTAGCCCACGATTCAAAAGGCTCTGTACCCGATTTGGAAGAATATTAGGGGGCGAGTCAGAAATTGAAAATGGGCCGGTTTGTTTTGTCATGCGCCTTGCAAATCTGCGAGAAACAATCTTGGGAAGACGAACGCTTTCCCCTTTAGTTCGAGCTCAAATGTTTTCGTTTGAATCCCTTGATAGGTCGGGTCGTGCCCTTTGTTTGGGTGAGACTGCCGTTCACCAAAATCAGGTGAACCGCTTGATGTCGAATCTCCGCAAACGTGGGATTAAAGTGACAGCACTTCACAACCACTGGCTAAAAGAAAACCCGCGCTTAATGTATATGCATTGGGAAGCGATAGAGAATCCTATCGTATTCGCCAGGAAAACCAAAGAGTCCATCGCATTCCTGGGTTAACATGGTGGAGCCATGAAGTTTTCATTTCATCATAATCGAAAGGATGACGGATATGGGCAAAGTAAAAGCAAAGGCAAGTCCCCAGTTTAGAAGACTGTGTAACCGATTTTCAGCGATTTTAGGTGGAACAGAGCATGAAATTACGAGAGGTCCCGTTTGTTTCGTCTCCAGAAATAGAATATTCAATGCTTCCATATTAGGCAGAAAAACCACCTCCCCATTGGTCCGCTATCAATTGTTCTCATTCGAATCCTTGAACAGTTCAGGGCGTGCACTATGTTTAGGGGAAACGGCTCTCTTCCAAAACCAAGTAAACCGTTTGTTGTCAAACCTTCGCAAAAACGGGATAAAGGTAACAGCAGTCCATAATCACTGGCTCTTTGACAACCCGCGTCTTATGTATATTCATTGGGAGTCGATTGATAATCCCATTGAATTTGCCAGAAAAGTGAAGCGTTCTATTGCTTTTTTGGGGTAATCATTGGTATTGATAACAGAAAACAGCGGTAGTATGACGTGATAATATTGTCCAAAACTACCGCTCAGTTTTAAACCAAAAACGCGAGATTTCGTACAACGGCAATCCACGATTAGTATCCCCTGAATCTCCGTGCAATTGTGGATTCAGGGGATATTGCCATTTCCTTACTACTTTCACCTTTTCCTGTTATCTCGCGCGTTTTGTTTCAAGATCTGCTGCGCAATTGTATTTCCAATAAGGTAGGCTGGTGCAGACGTGTTGCCATCCACCGTGAATGGAATAATCGAATCATCCGCGACAATTAAGTCTTTTACTCCATGGACATGACCATGGCTATCCACCACTCCCCCCTTGCTAAGAGGCGCCATACGAAGCGCACCTTGTTCATGATGATTATGGTCAAAATTATTTTTGATGAACTCTTCAAGCTTGCGATTATTATTGATGATGTCTAGAGTTGGAGAAATAAGCCGATATGATCGATCGATCGCGGTTAATTGTGCCGCGATCTTCTTGATATATACCTTATAGCAGTTTTTCACTGCTTCAAAATCTGCGGGATTATTGAGATATCCTTCATCAGCCAGCACAACTTTCAACGGATCATTGCTTTGTATTTTTATGGAACCGCGGCTTTTGGGTTTTAGGAAAAGGATAGCTATCGTCAGTTTCCCTTTTGAGCCGATTCCAATCAGTTGGACTGCACGACGAGTTTTGTTTGAAGCTGGAGTGGGATCTGGCAAAAAGGCCCCACCTGTAAAAAGCGCATTTGGATCATCCTCAGGCAATGGGTTATCTTTCGGATTGGCACTAAACTCAGCAAAGTTGAGCGTATGGTTTCTAAGGCCTTTGCCAACGTGGGGATTGGAGAAAACAACAGGGATTCCTTCATCTTTAAGCATTTTGGCGGGACCGATTCCTGAAAGCATTAAAAGCTGAGAACTATTGATGCCTGCTGAGATGATTACTTTTTTCCGA
Source organism: Brevibacillus sp. IT-7CA2 (assembly GCF_949767855.1). NCBI lineage: Bacteria > Bacillati > Bacillota > Bacilli > Caryophanales > Paenibacillaceae > Brevibacillus > Brevibacillus sp. IT-7CA2. The sequence goes on along the minus strand of NZ_CATKQT010000033.1, from coordinate 272,047 downwards.
GAGTAAGCTCGCACGCGTTTACCCTCTTTGAGAAATTCTACGCCTATTGCTCGCTTATTCTTAAATAATACCCGAAGAGCTGTAGATTTAAAGAAAACTTGCAGCTTTCGACCATTGACTCCTTGACCAGCAGTAGTCATGATATCTGATGATAGAAAAGCAGTGGAAGCACTTTCTCGCCGTCCATTGGGTTGCTGAAATAATTGCCAACGCGTAAAGGGTCCAAGGGGAGTTTTCGGGTCATTGTAATCGAGTATTTTCCGAAATCCTGTTGCTTTCTCGATGGCTGACACTAACTTTTTGGACATGGGTGTTGGATTTTCAGGTGCTTGCCGAATGTCGATCAATCCGTTATAACCATGAACCTCTTTATTGTTTGTCTTTCCATTGTAATTTTCCATTTTTCGGAAAGTTCGAGTTGCATTCTTTGGTGACCAAAGAGGTCCCAGCAGCTTCTCCCATTGTTGAAAAACTGCTGACGTAGGTCTTACATACTGTTGTGTGTTAATAGAAGAGCCTCCACCCAATAATCGACCCGTCGTCCATTCAAAACTTCGTTCATTTACTTTTTCCTGGGGTACTCCTTCTCCTTGCCAAAAATATTGTGGGAGATACAGCTCCTCCAGCTCTAAAGCAAACGTTGAGTTGCTAATTGGCGTATCCCTATCATTATTTTCTCCTGCTTCCAATACGAGAACGGATGTTTTTTTATCGTCCGTTAGTTTTTTTGCAATAACAGAACCTGCAGGACCGGTGCCTACAACAATGTAATCAAAAATGATTTTCCCATCTTTCTGCTTTCTTTCGCTCATTCTCTACTCCCCTACATGTACAGTTTGGATCATCCCATTAACTCGAAAGAGGCATTTGACCTAAAGAAATTGGGTTAATGTAGGGTATTATTCATCAATGATGATGGTGAATGATTTAAAAAAAGCTCATTCCGTCTACCACGACAGACGGAACAAGCCTACTTCACTTACTATCCTATTACAATTTTTTCGGTGTTGGGCTCGGCAAACTTTCAAACGCCTCCCCATTAATCCCGGCAAAATCCATCTTTTTACGCAAATCACTGACAAACTGCGTAAAATAGAGGCCACGATCCATACTGCCCGCATATTTTCTCAAGTCGTAATCGTAGGATAATGAATCGTATATGTGATGCAAATCATCAACAAGCACCTTTTTCATATCCGCCTTTTTAATAGATGGATCGATACTGCATTCGTTCACGAGCGCCTGTAATGTTTCCTTGAGCGCCTCGTTGTCATAGGACGGGTGAGCGAGTAAAAATTTCAAATCGTACAAGTCTTTAAACCTCGGCCTGACAATCGTTTGATGCAGCTTCCAAGCAACCTGGATGGACAGGGGCACAGTGTACGGAACCAAAAAGCTTTCCCCGAAGGCAGGTTGGTACTCTAGCGGAACCGGGTCTGCATCCATTTCCAAGTTAAACGAAATATCCAGATTAAGCTCATTATAGTCATCCGCTTCCCTTGTTTGACCTTTGAAATAATAGGCAATATCCGTATTGATCGTCGGAAAATCATCTGCCATAGCGTAGTCGATATATCTCCAAAATGCATTCTTTCGAAAACTTCTAAACACGACGCCGTCGTTTAGATCCATTTCGGTTACTTGAATCATCCATTGTGTAAATACTTCATGTGCATGTTCGACGTCCCTGATTTTCCCCGCATACAATAAGTCGATATCATCCGCGTCCCGAATCTCTCGGTTGTCCAAATATTGTCTGGTTAAAAGGCTGCCTTTTAATACAAAGGGCATATTCACTAGAGCAATTCTTCTCAATAGTGCTTCCAAAACAACGAGCTCTCTCGCCTCATATTCCAACTCTACTACATCATCATACGTAATCATCATAATCCTCCGTCCAAAAATTAGGAAATCCAGCCGCTGTCCAGTTCTTCGCGGCTGTCATAAATACATAGTTCATATTGTTCTTTGATTAGCTCGATCTGATTTGCTTGCAAAATGGTATGTATCATTTCTACTCGATCGTAAAACTGTTTCGGGCTCCCATATTCTCGGACGGTGATAAATCTCACTTTTCCATTCGCATTCAAAGAGTTTCTCGAAATATGTCCACCATGACCTTCACATAAATTTCGTAGGGCGGCGACATCATCGACCGCTACTTTGCCATGCCATTCGAAGTAAGGCTTCGAATTTTTTAGGATGGGCTGGTGAAAATACGTTTCTTCCTTTGGAGAAATCTCTACTTTTTTTCGGACGATGGTAAAACCGTTGTTTTGAAACGTAGCTGCAATCTTTTCCATCTCTTTATTGGCTTCATGAAAACCTGATCGTTTAATTACTCCTGTTATCATCGGTTGATTGATGTAATTTCCCTGATCCAAGACGATCATGACCGGTTTCACTTGTTGCGATTGGCAGAGATCGATAAAAGCTTCCTTTTCATCAAGTTGTAGATCGTTGAAGGTAACATGAAACTCAAATTCCATTACTTCACTCCCTGACTTTCCTTGTATTGCGCAATCAATTTATTTCCTTTTCTTCCTATTTGTATCGACATATCTTTTCTATCTCTTAACCATTTCGTTTAAAAAATAAAAAAGTAGAGGTACGCTGAGAGTCTTCTCTCAACATATCTCTACTTCGAATAAGTCCTAGTTGCTAACCATTTAGCTTGGTGGTTGCTGAAAAGTCCAGAGAGTGTACTTTTATGGACCAATGCCCCAAGATTTCATCGAGTCTTAGAGCCTAAGTGCTGACCTTTGAGCCTAAAGAGCTTTGACACGTAAGATTTGAAAGCTGAGCTCTCATCTTTGAGCTTTCATCCTCATATTCGCCAAATAATTTTAGGATGGCCTAGTTAACCCACTAGGCAAGGGACTCTCGTGTATCAGCTATTCAAATGACTAGCAAATCACACAACTGTTAATCCACAAGATTGATTTTGGTAATCGTATTGGCTCTCTTGGCAACACCGCTCTAGCAATGATACGCGGACGTTAGACGGACTATTTTTCGGATTAAGTGATGAAGTTAGCCAATTCGATTAGGTGATTGCTTTGCAGACACTGCTCGACTTCATAGAATATACAGTCAAGAAAGCCAAAAAAAATCACAAATTTAATCAAAGTACAACTACAACAATGGATGTCAGGATTGCCTAATTATATCAAGGCCTACCTGTCTATTTCGTGCTGCGAAAGTTGAGTTATAAATCACTTTTTCGTAGAATTCACCTGTAAAATCTCTTTAGCGTAGGTTTTATGACATTTGGCCTAAAAAAACTATTTTATATTAAAACCTTATCATGTTATTATTAACATATAAATACATATTTTGGATAAAAAGGAGGCAAGCATACATTTTTAAATGTATGCAAATAATTATGAAACGTACAAGTATCATTAGTTCTTTTCTAGTTATGGTATTACTTTTCTTAACCCCAGCTTATTCGCTCGCTTCTGGAATCGACAATTCTAATGTTGATACGGATCAGGTAATTACTAAAGACACCGTTAGGGAGTTCATTGATACCTTAACAGAATCAGATTACGAGCAAGATCCGTATTTAGAAAGGACTGTTAGTGAATTAGAGGAATTACTATCTAAAGACGATGAATACTCTCTCCAAGAAGTAAATGAGATACTTGATAAGTATACCAACCAATCAAAAAGCGAAATGGATTTAGATGATCTTGAAACACTTCAAAATGAATTAGCGAGAATAGATGAATCAGCACAAGAATTTTATTCGGAAAACTATGATTTCTATGAACAAAATGGTTACTTCCCTGAGGAAGATGAATCTATGTCATTCACAGTAAGAAGTACTAACTCTATGGCCCTTGCTCTTTTAAAGCAATATGGGGTTAGATGGACTGAAAGCCAGTTAGTTGCAAGATTAGCAACATTAGGAGCTATTGCTGCTATTGATGGTCCAGTGCCAGTAGGGGACTTTATTGCGTTAATTGGCGGTGCTGTTATTCTTAGTCCACACTTCGACAATTATGTTGACAATTTAAATGGGATTAAAGATTTTCTTGAAAGTGTTTCGTTGAGAGATGCCATTTCTAGAGTTACTGGCGGAGTTGAAATGACTAGTGAGATGGAACATGAAATCAGAAGAAATAGAGTTAAACATTTTACAGCTAGATTAGCTTTTAATGGTTATGGTGGAGTTCAAGTACAAAATCCCATTTCATTAAGTGCTGCGCAATTACGCGCTCGTAATGGGAAAGACACATTTAGTGTTAGAAAAAGTCGTGCAGAACGAGTAGTTGATCAAGATGGGTATTCGTTTTATGATGAAGGTGCGCATCTCGGTCTAGGACAACTTGCCAATCTCCCCCATTACCATTTGACAGAAGAGGGAAATTTAAATAATAAATTAAGTGGTCATCACTTTTTTCCATACGACCCATTTGATTAGGATGTCTACTTACTCTCCCGAGTGAATATTCTCATTTCGTAAAAACTGAACAAACCTCTCCGCTCACATAATTGTGAGGGTTGAGGTTTGTTTTTACTCTATTACTATCAATTTTTTCTGATACAATAACTTCATCCTATAAGAAAGTTTGGTGTGGGTAGTAATGAAGAATGAAAGTCAACCTTACACTGATTTTAGAGAAATGTACCGAGATATCGATTTGGCAGCAGAAGCTTACTACAACGAGTTTTTCCATGCCTACAAGACGGATGGGCGATTCCCTGAAGTATATACGCTCGAGCAAACGAAAAGAGCTTCGAGTGCCATCCAACTTCTTCAACTCTTGGAATGGGAATGGAACCCTGTTCGTTTACTGGCATTACTATCGACAGTAGGTGCTGCCCTAGGAATCGGACGCCCTATACCTGTTTATGATTTTTGTTCAATGATTGAAGGTGCGGCGATAATAGGTACCCCATATTTAGACTACTATACGAAAAAGAAAGACATTCTTATCGCTACGTTGGAGATGTTTGCAAATGAGGAACCATAGAAGTTAAAAAAGTACGTTATACCGTTAAACCCCGCACCGACTCTGATAGAGCTTGTGGCGGGGTTTGGCAATTGCAGAGTGCCTAATTTGCACTCTGGTAAATTTATAATAACAATCATGAAAGCAAACTTTTCCTCTATATCTAGATTAAAGTGCGAAAATTCATTAGGAGCCGGTAAATTGATTTTCTTTACAAGACCTTCAATAGCACTTCGAGTAACATATTTGGGATTTATATCCTCCATGACTTTTTTCTCCTTTATATATCTATATTGTCCATTTTCATAGTTGATTAAAAAAAGACTCATTCCCCCTCATCATTCATGGTGGAATAAGCCTTCCGCGATTTATTAACAGTATCAAAGCTGCAAATATAGTCGATATAGCATTCGGGCAGCTTCCCCGCGAGTGACAGCCTCGCCAGCTCTAATCTGTTTATCGGCAGGAACATCGATCAAGCGCTGCTTCACAGCCAAAGCCATCGTTGGTCTCGCCCAATCGGAAATCGTGTGTTGGTCTGTGAATTGACTCAAGTAGTCCCCCGTATTCGAAGGGTAATGATAATTTTTCTTTTCATGTAATGATCTTGCACCAATCGCAGCCATTTCTTCCCGGGATATGGTATGATCCGGCCTAAACGTGCCATCTGGATAACCTTTGACGATATCCTTCTTTTCGGATGACGCGATAAATGGAACATGCCATTGCGGTGGATTCACGTCTGAAAAGCTCTCCGTCGCCGTTTCGTCCAAAGCGTAAAAAGCTCTTACCAGCATCGCCGTGAACTCTGCACGGGTAAGCGGTGAATCGGGCTCAAAGTTGCCATCTTCTTTCCCGGTTACGATTCCTTTCGATCCCAGAAACTGTACGGCTTGCTGTAACTCAGGATCCCGATTGTCAACATCAGGGAACGTTTTGGTATTACCGTCCACGAAATAAGTACCGGAACGGTTTATTTCTGCTTCCATGCCGTTATTGTACGGATTGAACTTTCCTCCGATAGGCTGCGTTACTTTCCCATTCGTATAGAACACGCTATGATGTGTCGCGTCCGCCTGATTTGCAGGCAGAATGAGCCCGATGTTGCTAGATACGTTTGAAAGCTCCTGCCCTTGTTCATCTAAAAATTGTACGTGATATCCGCCGTTATTGTTTTCGACCAAGCGAATAACGATAACCGGGAGCGAATAGAACAGGCGATTTACGGTCGCAAGGTTAAACGTCAGTTTCGCATCCCCCGCATGGACGGTAAGATAGTCGACATCCTTACGATTCGTGAAGCTATTCTTATAAAGTTTGACTGTAAAACCTTTTTGTTCAGGCAAAGACAAAACTTCCCCATTTACGACCAACTCTCTAGCAAGGGCAATGTTGTTTTCCGATAGCGTCTGCTCCACCGCTGTCTTAGCCTTTCGCGCATTGTCAGCTACGCGGTCAATCAACTCGGGCGTGATGACGAGTTGGCCGTCAACAAGCTCTGGCTTTTCGCTGCTTGCGGCTGTAATAACTAGCTCTCCTGCTTGAGTCAGTCCCTCCGCAATAAACGGACGCTGTCTGTCAGCGACAGGTACCGACTGGACGGCAGTGTAATACGTCTCGGACAGTCTATTACTATCGACGACGTACAACAAAAAGTAAGCGGTCACGTCCGGGGAACCAGCTCTGCTTGCAGTTGCCCGCACAATGGTCTGCCCGGGTTTGTTGGCTTTTACGACCTGTGTACCATTCACATTCGATAAGGTTCCTATGCTCGGATCGTCAATGGTGTACGTCATTTTTGTCCCGGGAAGCAGATTATTTACCGCAATGAATTGTTTGTTCCCAGGTTGCAGCATCGTGACATACGGATAGAGACTCATTTCCGGCGTAGTTCGTATCACTGGCTGGGCTGTTGTTCCAAGGTGATTGCCTGTTGGTTTGTCTGCTGTTCTAGGACGTTCGGCTGCTGGTTTGTCTGCTTTCTCTGAACGATTACGAGCTACCGTTTCATCCATGAAAACAACTAGCTTCGGCAAGGCAATCGAATCTGCCCAAGCCCACAAAGTCTGATCCTTTTTTAATACATAGTAATACCTATCTTGTGGGGAATAGTCATTTTGGTATATAGAAGCGATGTCCGTAAGCTCTGGGAAAACTTTATCGTTGTTGTCCACTGACCAAAGCTGATCGTCTTCTCGGAAGGCATACGTTTTATCGATATTCCGATCTCTCATGGAGTCAAATTGCACGATCGTTCGCGCATCTTTTGCTGCATGTAAATACAAAGGATATTTTTTCGTGTCAGCAGTTGGCCAAGACAAGACATTGCCATCTTTCATATAGGCATAGCTGGTCGAAATGCCCGGCTCTATCTTGACGATATTAGCAAATCCGTTCATCTGCTCTGGACTTGTGTTTTTCGAGCGGTTATTCGGCAGATACGAATTTGCCTTCCATCTCCAAATCGTACCGTCCTTTTTCACAGCGAATACGATGCCGGCAGCCATTTTAATGGATATGACATCATCTAGCAGCTTTGTTCGGACTGGAACGAGTGAGGCCCCCTTCGTGGTACCTATTTCACTTCCCAAACTCCATACGGAACCGTCTGATTTTAGTACGAACAAGACCTTGTAGGCACTGTTATAATGCGCAACTAGTGACGTTACATTTTTCAAATCTTTGATTTGCTTCGGAGCACTAGCCGTACTCGTTTCAAGAGTGGTGCCGGGGGCGGCGTCCCAATACCACACCGTTCCGTCATTTTTTAGGGCCGCGTAGTTAACAATATAGTTACCCCGGGCCGACTTCCTTTTGACTGTCATCTCCTTCACATTCTGCAAGCCCGGAATTTGCATCTTTTTGGCTTTATAGAATGGATCTGAAGAACTAAGAGGATGTCCATAGATGTACCAAGTCCATGCGGTTCCATCTTTTTTCGACAGTAGCACATTATCGTTAAGGATGTGGTAATCCTCCCCGATACGTGTATAATGCTGTTCGTAATCGACTCTTGTGTCATTCCCATTGGCTTGAACCGTATTAGTTTGGGCCGTCAGGATTAACACAAGGCTTAACAATGCTGCCATCAATCGTTTCATTGTTGTCCTCCACTAAAAATCTCCTCGATAATCTCTTTGCTCTGTCTCCTAATTCCCATAATTTGTACCAAACTTCATATTAACAGAACAAGAAATATTTACAATAAACCAGCTATTTTTAGCAGAATGCATTGTGCCCTCCAGCTTTCAGGACAGGAAAAGCAAAAAACCAGGGCCTACTCTCCCTGGCTATCATACGTTACAGAAGTCCTTCCATTTTCCCTTTTTGTACCGCGTCATCCCGATTCCGCACCCCAAGCTTGTCATACAGAGCAGACGCATAATTACGCACGGTCCCGTCAGACAAATACAGCTTGGAAGCTATTGTTTTATAGCGCATACCTTGGGAAAGCATCTGCAAAATCTCCTGCTCCCGCTTCGTTAAACCATAAGCATTCTCGTCTTTTTCGCTTAGTTTCGGTGCAACGAGCAAATCTTCCTGTTCGTTTACTGGCTGTGCCTCCAGCATTTTATGAAACAAGTCCTGTGCAATCATCGTACCACCGCGATGGACGAGGCGAATCGTTTCCGCAAGCTCGCGTGATTCAATCGATTTCAAGAGATAGCCGTCTGCACCACTGCGCATGATTTCCTTGGCTTTTTCAGTATCCTGAAACGTAGACAGGACGAGAACACGAATACCGGGCCATTTTTCCTTTATTCGTTTTGTCGCAGTGATCCCGTCCATATTCGGCATTTCCAAGTCCATCAGCACCAGGTCTGGTTCCAGCTCCTCGCACAGCTCCACAGCCTGCGCCCCATCCTCGGCTAACCCGACTACCCGCAGGTCCCGCTGTCCCTCGAGTATGGAGCGCAAGCTTTCCCGAATAAACGAGTGATCATCTACGATAAACAAACGAATGATTTCGTCGGCGTTCTCGACCATCCTCGGCACCAAACAAGTAACGAGCGTTCCTTCTCCTCGCTCTGAGTATACGGATACTCTTCCTTGCAAATGAGCGGCTCTCTCTTTCATCGTCGTGATCCCGAAGCCATCCTCCCAATTTTCCACCCCGTGACCGTTATCCTGTACTTCCAACCTTGTCTGTTGCTGCTCAAAATGCAAGGAAACGACGATGTCCGTAGCGTGCCCGTGGCGTACGGCATTCGTCAATGACTCCTGCAAGCAGCGAAACAAAGTCATTTTCACCTGCTTACCAACAGGATACTCTTCTCCGATCGCACGAAACCGCACATTCACCTTTGCATGTGTCTGAAACTCCTCCGCAAGCTGCTTCAGCGAATGAACCAAGGGAAGCGTTTCTTGCGGTGACCCCATCTGATGCAAGTACCCTCTCACTTCCTTCATGCCGTTTCGCGCAAGCTTTAAGAGGGAGTCGAGCTTTTGCGTCCCTTCCTGCGACACCACATCCTGACGCAAGGTTTCCAGCCCCATGATGATCGAGACATAGGAATGCCCCATCGTATCATGCAGGTCCTTGGAGAGTCGGTCCCGCTCCTCCAGCAGCGTCACTCTCTCGATTTGGGTGAGGTACTGCTCCAGCACACTGTTTTGCTTGCGAATAATTTCATTTTGCCGATGATTGACGATAAGCAAATGAAAGGCAAACCCCACCACATAAGCAAGCCCTACTTGCGGGAATATCTGGAGCAATTCAATTTTCCGCGAAAAAAACATAATCAGTAGTGGGATGAAAACAATAGTAATAGGAGCCGACCAGCGATACGATTTCTCCGCACTATTGGCGGCAATCAAAAAAGCTGGCATCAAAAAAGTAAGGTACGCCTCCGGAAACATAGACGTGAGATAAATCGATAATCCGCCAAACATGAGCATTTCTGCAATCAGGTAGTAACGATAGTTCAGCAGTAAACAAATCCACGGGACGGAAAAAACCATAACTTCCCATAAAATAACAATCCATAAGGGTAGAGTAAGAGAATCTACATATTGTGCGGTCGTAACGGTGAGAAAAAAGCAAATAAGCAAACGTAAAAAAAGCATCACCCAGTCATACCAGGCCCATTGTTTTACGATATCTAACAAACCATCATCTCCTAATTGCTTTGAACATCAAGCGGGTGTACCCACCAATTAATTGTACCAGTCCGTTCCCAATCTTGGAGCACCCGATCATGAGTATGAATCCCAAACCCATAATTTGCAATGCCATCAGATCTGAATCCACCAGGAACCCGAAAAAAGTTAACTCCAAATAAGGATAGAGCAACGGTACCAACGCAAAACATACGGGTCCAATGTAGATGAGCACTCCGACCACCAGGCAGACACAGCCTATGAAAAATTTTTGCATCAGCCAATAAACCGATATCCAGTTTCTCACATCCATTAATTCCACCTTTGCCTGCATCCATTGATTTCCCTCTGCTCTTTGTCTCGTTTCCAAAGGTTCTATTGAAATATCCGTATAAATCTTAGTCTGAATACGTTCATGCTGGACAAAGATTTGGGTTGTACGCAACACATGGGTGAGCAACGGAATTCCCACTACGGTAAATGACAAGGCCAAGCCAAGCATGATACTGACCAAGTAAAAACATAAATAAAATACTCCCGAGACAAATGTAAACAGCAAAAAGATAACATTTTGAACGTTACGCATAATCGCTCTTTTCATATAAGCTAATTCTCTCCTATCTATACCTTTTCCGACAAGATGATGACGGTCTGCCCTTACCGTAATCCACTACGTGTCACATGAGCCAGTATCAAAATGTCATATGACAGGCTAAGTCATGTCATTTCATCAAAATCATTTTGTCAGTCGGAAAAGTGATGACAATAAGTAACTACCGAGTATGACACGAGCTTTGCCATACTGTGCTCAAGCGCTAACTCCAGGAGTCGATGCGCCAAAACGTGTTACCAAAACAAAAGGAGAATCGCACATGAAAAAAGTGATACAAAAAATGAGTCTCGTCGTTTTTCTTCTCTCCACAACCTTGATTTCCGCATGCACGCAGTCGCTCAGTGCTGTGGAATCCACTCAGACTGCTTCCATTGCTGCCCAAGGACCGGTGGATGCCAAAGAAATAGAAGCGTTTGCCGATCCACTGTTTGCAGAAAAAATGAAAGAATATAATGTGGCTGGTTCCAGCTTTGTTGTCGTCCGTGATGGCAAAGTCATCGTGAACAAAGGCTACGGCTTTGCTGACAAGGAAAAGAAAATCCCTGTTGATAAAGACACGGTGTTCCAAATTGCCTCAGTATCGAAAACCTTTACCGCCTTGGCAGCCATGCAGCAAGTCGATGCGGGTAAAATTGACCTGCATGGCAATATAGAGGAATATCTCGGTGGGCTAAAAATTCCTAATAACACAGGAAAACCGGTCACCATGTACGACTTGCTCACCTACGCACCCGGCTTCGCATTTCCTGACGAAACTACCTTTACCGGTCCACAATACATCGGGCAGGACATCTCTATGGATGAATTCCTTTCAAAGCACACGCCGGTCATCATCCGACCACCTGGCGAAGCCTATACGTATGATAATACAGGATTCTTACTCGCTGGCTACGCCGTGGAAAAAGCAAGTGGAATCCCCTTTGCCCAGTATATGGATGAAAAAGTGTTCAAGCCTCTCGGAATGAACTCGACCAGTGTACGTTTGAAGCCTGAGCTCATGAAGAGAATGGCTGCCAATTACGATCTTAATGGCGAGCCACGTCCGCTAGAAGGACACGCTCCAACTGATGGTCCGCAGGGAAGCATTATATCAACAGCAGAAGACATGGCAAAGTACATGATCATGCAGCTGCAAAACGGAAAATTTGACGGCAAGGAAATCGTCAGCCAGAAAAGCATGGAATTGATGCATACGCACCAGATTTTCGCGGATGACATCCCGATCACAACCGTAGGCTTTGAAAACTATTTTCCAGAGTATACAAATGGTCAGCACGTTGTTTTGAAGGGCGGAAACATGCCAGGCCATTCTTCCCTGATGGTATTGATCCCGGAACATAAAACCGGCTTTTTCATGTCCTACAACAATGATACAATGGTTAGCGCTGATATTTACAAAGAATTCATGGATCATTATTTCCCAGAAACAGAAAAAAAAGCTGAGCCTGTTTACTTGCCCTTGAGTGAAGCGGATGCGCAAAAATATTTCGGGCTGTATCAAAATACGCGTGCCTATTGGACACGCACTTCTATTACCTATGAGAATGGATCACTCGTGCTTGAGGGTAAGGAAAACGGAAAACAAAAGCTGCGAATGATTCGCCCATTGCTATTTGTAGATGAGGCAGGCGAAAAAGTCGCGTTCAAGGAAGACAAAAACGGTAACATCAAATACTTCTATCATACAACGCCAAAAGGCATTAGCCTTGTTGCCGATTCGCAAAAAATGGAAATGGAAAAGACCTACTCAGACGTCCCTAACACTAGCAGCTATAAGACCCATATCAACAACCTCAGCGCCTTTTCCATTATGGGAGCGAAATCAGGAAGTAAATTTGATCCTACAGGGACCATGACACAAGGCGAATTTGCTGACGCCCTGATCAAAGCAGAAGGCCATTACGTAATGGCCGGGAGTGAAGACGGGCTTAGACAGCAATTGGCCGCGGGCATCCCTAATTTGAACCCATCGGCACCAATCACAAGACAAGTCGCTGCTGCCATGATCCAAAATTTAAAGCAGCTTGAACCTGTTTCAACCAGCAAAGTGACGCTGCAAGACACAGCCGACGCATGGGCAAAAGATGCGATCACTGCTCTTGTTTCACAAGGCATCGTCGATCCTGACACGAAGGTAAACGCAGATGGCTCTTTCACATTCCGCGCAAAAGATTTACTGAAGCGTCAAGAAGCCAGTGCCTTGCTTGACTTAGCATTTGGTTACTATTCATTGCCGATTAAACGATAAGCATCCTTTTCCTCTTTTTGGGATAAAGTAGGGACTTGTTGTATACCCTACTCCTTTGAGGGAGGTGACTGGTCGTGGAAAATAGCGATAAACACAGGGGACAAGCTGAGCAAAAAGATTCAAGTGACTTGAATGAGAAGGAAATCGAGCTTCAGCATCAATTTCAATTGTTCCCTACCCCTGATGAAAAACGCGCTTCAAAAGTGATTACCGAGCTGAAAGATTAATAACTATTCTCCCCCACTTTAAGGCTGTCGAGAAACTCGGCAGTCTTTTTCATATGCTCTTAGAACCTGCGTATGAGCCAGTGCCAAAATGTCATATGACAGAAAGTTACTTCCGAGTATGACACGAGCTTTGCCATACTGTGCTAAAGGCTCACTCTCGGAGTCGGTGCGCCAAAACGTATTAGCAAAACCCAAAGGAGAATCCCACATGAAAAAGGCTTTTCAAAAAATGAGTCTCACTATTTTTCTTCTCTCCACGACCTTGATTGCCGCATGCACGCAGCCGCTCAGCGCTATGGAATCAAATCAGACTGCTTCCATTGCTGCCAATAACATAAAAGGACCGCTGGATGCCAAAGAAGTAGAAGCGTTTGCCGATCAACTGTTTGCAGAGAAAATGAAAAAATTTAATGTGAATGGTTCCAACTTTGTTGTCGTCCGTGATGGCAAGGTCCTCGTGAACAAAGGATACGGCTTTGCTAACAAGGAAAAGAAAATCCCTGTTGATAAAGACACGGTGTTCCAAATTGCCTCTGTAACGAAAACCTTTACCGCCACGGCCGTCTTGCAGCAAGTCGATGCGGGCAAAATAGACCTGCATCGTAATGTAGAGGAATATCTCGGCGGGCTAAAGATTTCCAATAAGACAGGAAAACCGCTAACTCTGTTCGACATGCTTACCTACACAAGCGGCTTCGATTTGCCTGACATCACTACCTTTACCGGTCCACAATACATCAAGCAGAACATCTCGATGGATAAATTCCTTTCTGAGAATAATCTGCCGACCGTTGTCCGACCACCTGGCGAGGTCTATACGTATGATAATACGGGATTCTTACTTGCTGGCTACGCCGTGGAAAAAGCAAGTGGAATGTCCTTTGACGAGTATATGGATAAAAAAGTGTTCAAGCCTCTCGGAATGACCTCGAGTAGCGTACTCTTAAAGCCTGAGCTCTTGAAGAGAATGGCTGCCCATTACGGTCCTAATGGCAAACCACAGCCGATAGAAGGATTAAACCCAACTGTTGCTCCGGACGGAAGCATTCTATCAACGGGAGAAGACATGGCCAAGTACTTGATCATGCAGCTACAAAACGGAAAATTTAACGGCAAGGAAATCGTCAGCCAGAAAAGCATGGACTTGATGCATTCTTACCAGTTTTTCGCGGAAAAAGACATCCCGCTCACGACAGTAGGAGGCTTTGAAAACCTTTATAGAGAGCAGGCAAATGGTCAGCACGTTGTTTTCAAGGGTGGAAACATGCCTGGCCACGGTTCCCTAATCGTATTGATCCCTGAACAAAAAACCGCCTTTTATATGTCTTACAATAATGATTCGGAGATGAGGTCTGATATTTTTAAAGAATTCATGGATCATTATTTCCCCGAAAAAGAAAAAGCAGAGCCTGTTTACTTGCCCTTGAGTGAAGGGGATGCACAAAAATATATCGGGCTGTACCAAAATACGCGTGGCTTTTGGATCCGCACTTCTATTGCTTACGAGAACGGCTCACTCCTGTTAGAAGATGCAACAAGTGGAAAACAAAAGCTGCGAATGATTCACCCTCTGCTGTTTGTAGATGAGGAAGGCAATAAAATCGCATTCAAGGAAGAGAAAAACGGTACCATCCAATACTTCTATTATTCCACGCTAAATAACGTCTCACATGCCGTTGCCTATTCACAAAAAATGGATGGGAAGCAGACTTATTCAGACGTCTCTGACTCCAGTAGCTATAAGACCTATATCAGCAATGTCAGCGCTCTTTCCATTATGGGAGCAAAAACAGGAAGTAAATTTGATCCTACAGGGACCATGACACAAGGCGAATTTATTGACGCTCTGTTCAAAGCACGTGGCTGGTATGGATTAGCCGGGGGTGAAGACAAGAATAGACAGCAATTGACCGCAAGCATCCCTGATTTCAACCTTTCGGCACCTATCTCAAGACAAGCCGCTGTTGTCATGATCCAAACTTTGAAACAGCTTGAACCGGTGGCAACCAGCAAAGTGAAGCTGCAAGACACAGCCGATGCATGGGCAAAAGATGCGATCACTACTCTTTCTTCGCAAGGCATCGTCGATCCTGATACGAAGATAAGCGCAGATGGCTCTTTCACATTCCGCGCAAAAGATTCATTGAAGCGTCAAGAAGCAAGTGCCTTGATTGATTTAGCGTTTGGCTACCATTCTTTGCCGATTAAGTGGTAAGCAGCTTTTTCCTCATACAGTAGGTACCCTTCTCAATTGAGGTAGACAACTCCTCGTGGAAAATAGCGATAAGCACAAGGGACAAGCTGAGCAATGAGAAGGAAATCGAGTTTCAGCATCAATATCAAATGTTAGTGATTACCGAGTTGAAAGATTAATAGCTGCGAAGAAAAGAAGAATTAGGAAATTCCCTCCCCCATTTTAAGGCTGCCGAGTTTCTCGGCAGTCTTTCTTCGTCTAGAAAAAAGAATCTGCTTATAGGAGATGGATTCTCGCCAGTACCTTTATCTCTCCTAGCTCACGTGATATTGAAAGTTGCTTCTTACATCATCCAAGATTGCCTCTTACTCTATTTGTGCTTGTGCAATTCATCCTCGTTTTCCTGTACCTACTTTGCCATTTTTCAATTCCTCCTTTAATTTTGGGCATGTTTCAAAGGCTCATTCCGTCTCATCGTTCGAGTTGGAATAAGCCTTTGAAAGTTTATCAAGCGTAATTGTCAAGTTTTTAAGTGTTGGGTTTGTTGATTGTATTGTGCGATCTTGTTGTTGGGGTTGTAAATGGGTTTACCAAAAAATGTGACAGGCCCCGAAATTCTTGACAGACCCGGTTAGAAGCTCACTTGTTTCCAGTCAGTCTCATATTTTTTTTCGTATGTTATAAAACCTTCAGCCGAAAACCTTTTTTCAAGCATCCTTCTAGCGTCGTATTTACTACAATCCTTTTCTACATAAATTTCATCATGTAAAAATAAGATAAATATAGAACTAGATGCATCGTTATTCGCCAAATATAAACCAAATAATTCGTTGTATTGAGTGCTAAAACACAAAGCTAAATACTCTATTTTGAGTTTGAAATTCTCCTTACATTCAAATAATTCCTCATAACTAGCAAATAAATTAAAATCATCCAAATCATTAAGTCTATTCATTGAGATAATTGGATTCATACCTCTTATATACAAGCCTATGACATCACCATCATCTTTCTCAAGGAAAAGTACATGGTCTAATCTCTCATCATCATCCTCATCATGTAAAAAAATAATATTTGAGATTTCTTTTTGCACAAAAAAATGATCAAACTTTTTTATAAAAGATAAAATGTAATTATTCATATACGTCCCCTCAACAGACTCATTTAGCTTAGGTATTTTTCCACTTTCACTTCATTACGAAAAAGGCTTACTCCTCCTCGTTCAAGTTGGAATAAGCCTTTGAAAGTTTATCAAGTGTTTGAATCATTTATTGTTTGGTTTGTTGGTTGTATTGTACGATCTTGTTGTTGGGATTGTAAATGGGTTTACACAAAATGATTAACAGACTCTCCAAACTACGTAATACATACAAAAATTATTAGCAGGTGAACCACTTTAGGTTTTCTATTATATCTACTTCTATTTGTGAAGTTGTTATTACAGAGAAATCATCTGAATCATTGTGTAATCCATGGGATAATATAAATTTCATATCATTCTCCATTACTATCTCAAGACCAACTTCATTTGGTAATTCTTCAAAAAGCGCATTGTAGGGATCTCGCTTTATAATATTAATTTCTTTTATATCCTGTCCTACTATTTGAATCCAATAGGGACTACTATATATATTATCCTCAGCATTAATAGGATATAAATCAGTGTCATTTTCAACAGAATCGTTTTTAATATAACCAGTATCATCTTTTTCAACCCATATAATAACCGAACTTCTTGAAGGGTCACTGGCTGCTCCTACTACTAATCCCAATTCAAAGTATAGCAGGAGTGGTCCAGCAGTTAGAGAGAACACTTCATTTTGTGCAATCTCACATTGTTCCATTGCTTCTTCGCTTTCCCACCAGCTGTATCTTACCAGCTTGTTAAGCTTTTTATTCTTCATAATCTGTAACAATTTAATCCTATCAGATGGAATTGAGGATCCATCTCGCAACTCGTTATCCATAAACACTCTCCCAAAATCAATATTTTATTTTAGATTCTTCTTAGCAGATTCTATAAGCAAATCGATCATTCTTAAGTTATTTGTTGATGGTTTAAATTTTTTACCTACCTCTACTTTTAGTGGATCAGCAACAACTACTCTTCCATTTTTTCCAATTAGGAACTGCAAATCTTCAATCTTGATCTTCTTCTCAACCATTATTTTTCCTATAGATGTCAAATCATCTATACTCCGTTGATTTAATAATGGAGATTCTCCAACTATTCGCACCTTACCATCATGTAATTTTACAATATCTTTGGAACCTTGTGCGAATCTATCAAACATATGAGCATCTTTTTCATCAACAAAAATTGATTGTCCATTTACTGTCGGTAATCCTAGCTCATCAAGCTTGTTTAACATATCCAATTCGTCTGTAATCAACTTTGTTTTCTTCCCATCTTTAAGAACTCCTACGGCTTTATCTTCACCATAAGCATACACATTCTTATTACCCCCACTACCTAATAGTTCTCCTAAATCACCGCTTGATAAATTTGGTTTACCCGTCCCCTATGTTGTAATCTTAAACTGGGGAATAAAGAAGGTGGCAATCGTTTTACCAATCACCACCAATCTATCATCCTGCTTGGCGTTCTGTTAGAGGTGTTGCCGCCCTGTATTCCGTTTTGTTCTTCATCATACTGTAGATAATGTTTACAAGTCTTCTCATCACGCATATAAGAGCTTGTTTCTTTGTCTTGCCTTCTGCTAGCTTCCTTTGGTAAAACTCGTGCATGAGGGGATTACGCTGTTTCTTGTTGCTTCCTTTGGCTACTTGGATTTGTTGAACGGCTAGGTTGTGAAAGATACTGTTCAATACTCGATTGCCTTGTCCGCTTGCTTGATCTTTGCCCTTGCCGCCCGAACTAAAGCGAACAGGAGCAATACCTGCAAAACGTGCTAACTTGTCAGCATTGCAAAAGCGTTGAATATCGCCGATTTCCGCCACCAGTTGAGAAGCGGTCACCACATCAATTCCATCCATTGTCTCTAGCTTGTAATTCAGTTGAGACATAACAAGTCGAAGTTGAATTTCTGTTTCCTTGATCAGTTCTCTGCTTCTTGTCATGTCCTGTACCATATTCGTAACCAGAAAGTCTCTGGATGCTTGATAGTTCCGCTTTGTCTCCCCGTCTTTCTTCACCAGTTCCAGTATTTCCTCAGCCTTACGGGTAGAACAGGTGTTATGACTAGCTTTACGGAGATAAGCGGCTAGATCATCTGTCCCCACCGATTCCAAGTGGTGGGAAGCAGGGTACTTCTCCCAAAAGGCAAGTGCAGTTTTTCCGTCAATGTCGCAAAAGAACTTTTTATAAGACGGAAAGTGATAGCTTAGTTGTTGGTGCAGTTGATTTTTCAATGAACTGGCATATTTGACTACTGCGTTACGTCTTGCCACCAGTTGACCGATTGTCCAGTAAATGTCCTGCGGATTTGCGTCTGGCAGTTCATCGAGCCTTGCAAGCAACACCTTGGCGATACAATACGCATCCCAACTGTCGCTCTTTTGAGAGGTAGCGTAACTTTTACGCTCATGGTAGGAAAGGGCAGAATTGACTTCCTTGACGATTTGCTTATTCTCGACAAGATGAACGGCTAATGCTCTACCGTTGACGCCCGTGTCTTCTAATCCATAGACAGGAATCATTCCTTTTTTGCCATGCTTCTTGACCAACTTCATCAAGTCATCGAAATGGCTTGTTGCTGAGTTCATCAGGAGTCATTAAACCATGTTGTAGAGCCATTAACATTGCTCTTTTCTGGGCCCGAACGGACTGTAAGTCTGTAATGACACTACAAGCGTAGTAGTTATTGAACTTGGGCGGATACTGGATGATGCTTTCAATCGGTATTTTCTCGTCAGGCTTGTACATCAGTTCCACTCTCGTACGCTCCCCTACTTCTTCCATACCCTTACATAGCCGCTCGGCTTTTTTGTCATAATTACGACAGAAAGCATGACCCTTGCTTTCTTCCTTCCTGCCGAAATAGCGAGTTCCTTCATAGATGTTCATGTTCCGCCCCGTATTGGAAGCAAGAAATACATTGCTCATAGGGTATGGAAAATCATAAGCCAACTCGCATCGATTAAAATAAACTTCCTGAGAATGTCCATACAAAGCGTCAAGCAATGTACGAAACTTAATCAGGTAATCAGGATGAGTTTCGATTTGAAGCGTGTACTTCCATGCTTTCTTCTGCCACCAAGGTTGATACCGCAAGTACAGGTAAGCATCGTTCATTCCTAAATTCCAATGGTAAACATACCCTTTGTGCCGAATAAATGGCTTGATATCAAACCAATCTCGAAATGACAGTGCGAGTCGGTTGTAGAAATCCATAGTTACCCCATGATATTGGACGGAAATTTTATCAATGGAAAGCTGTACGTTATTCATGCGTTCCCCCACAAGCAAAACTTTTTACGGATTTGCCGCTTGTATTATAGAGATGAGGGAGTGGGTGGCTAGCCTTGCCATATGACCTACTCTTTATGTAAATTGGTCGTCACCAGAGAGTTTTCTTTTGCTATAACTACCGTTACACCACTTAGATATGTTGCAGACAGAATTAATTTTTTTAATCCATGACTATCTTTACTATAGTGGTCGTGCTATCCATCCTAGAAGATGCGATTCCCCCCTTCGCCATCCCTATCGGGGCAGTGTATTCTACAGTTGCGAATGAAATTTAAAAAACCTGAGGGAAAACGAAGATAACAAAAAACAGGTCAATCATGGTAGTATCTGACCATAATCGACCTGTTCAACGTGACGCTATTAAGTTAAGTAAGGTATAAAATTCAAGCATTGTGTGCGTACAAGCGAAATGATGAAATCTCTATACGGGTATTACATGGGTTAAGTGTGCAATTGGTTGAATGATGGATTCATTCGGCACTGGGTGGGGTGTTTTTGAAAAGCCGCCACTTGTATAAATGTATTATTTAGTATATAGCGGCGAATAAAAAAACCACAACACGGCAGCTAGTTCGCATTGTGGCGGTGGATAGATTATTCGTGAAAAACAATTAAAAAATATTAATTGAAAATAATTACTCAATTCTCTTTAGTCGTATAGTGAAATTAAATATTCAGAAAGAGTATCGCTGACTTTCTTAAACTCCGTTAGATTAAGACTTTCATCGTAAAGATATACTGAAGGATTATCACCCTCATCCAAATTGAAAAACCAAAACATATATCCTTGGTGCATCATAAACACAAACTGATTATCTGTGAGTTTTTTTGAGAAACTATTTTCCTCTAAAAGTTCAACAGCCCATTCTTTTAACTCTAGTATATACTTCATAGTATAATGTGTACCAGTCAAAAACTCTGCACCATTCCCAAACTTACTCATAAAATCTAAATAATTCGAGGGCAGCGTTTTTGTCGGAGAAAAATGTTTTAGTTTTGTTAGCTCATCTTCACTACAAGGCTTCATTGGGTATGATTTTTTTTCTAATGTTAATAAGAATTCCTTTAAATCACCCTTATTTGAAATATCCATGTTAAATCTCCTCCATATTCTACTCAATTCAAGTCATCCAAGATTTGAACTCTCGTGACTTTGATATTCGGAAAATCAATTTGAAATTGATCAATAATATCATTACAACTTTTACAAATAGGGTTATGTGAAATAATTTCAATACTGCCTTCAACATCAGGATTATTTTTGAACCTTTCTCTCAGATATTCTATCATCTTTTGCTCTGTATCTTGCAACCTTCCTTTATTATCTGACCCACTATATTTATAGTGATTTTCAGGTGGTCTAGGATAGTTATCCTTATGATTTGGATTATTTGGATCATACCCACTCATTGATTCAAGATTTATTGATTCACCATCTATTTCCCCCTTAGTTAATGCGACATTTTTAGTTTTTCCTGCGTTAAACCTCTTCCTCACATCATCTATCAATTTCTTATCTTCTTCGGTCGCTTCCCTAAAAACTCTGTTGACAGAACCAGCTTTTCCCGTCCCCTCAGTATCTGGCTTATTATTTCCTTGAGGATCATTTTTCTCAGTACTATCACCTTTACCCTTTGGAGGTGTAGAGTTATTCGAATTCCCAAAATCTCCGTTCACTACCTTTGGTAAATCCTTCTTATCAGGAATGTCTTGAGGTTTTTCAGCATGTTGAGCATGCCCTGTCCTCGCCTCAGTATCTGGCTTATTACTTCCTTGAGAATTATTTTTGTTAGTACTATTAGCCTTGCTATTCATCGACGGAGAATAATTCGAATATCCAGAATCCCCGTTCACTACCTTTGGTAATACATTTTTATTTGGAATATCGAGAGATTTTTCAGCATGTCTCGTTTGGGTTTCTGGGGCACGAGAACCAGTATGGCCCTTCCCGCCATCCAGTCTATCATCAACCTCTTTATTCGACTGTTCTTTCATTTTCATTTGTAACTTTTCAACTAGTGCTTGAATCTCTGCCTGCTTATCACCCGGTGTCTTAGCGCTTGTCTTCATCTTCCCATCAAAAATCGAAGCTCCGCCATCCATCATATCATCGACAGAGTTAAGCAATAGTCCACCTATTCCTTTTCCTCCGCCACCATCCAAACCCTTTCGACCACCTGGCCCATCGAGCTTATCGGCCAGTTTCACTGTCCGCATGACTGCTGTACCTGTACCAGCACTAAGAGCACTTACCGCTACCTCTGCTACCACCATGTCTTTCTTAAACTCATTCTGGCCCTTCTCATAGCTTTGTTCTTCTGATCTGGTCCACAGACCGCCTTTAAACAAGTTATCTTGATCGTATTGGGCGTCTTTAGCGAATGGATCGATATAGTCATCGTATAGTCCTTGTCCAAACGACTTTGCATCGGATTTGATTTGTTCCCACGATTTATTGCCCGTTACCGTATCTCCCACATAATTGACTGCATTTGTAGCGCCGTCTACAGCTCCTCTAGCGAGATCATTTCGTTCGAGGAGAGAAGGCCGCTCTTCTCCAGTCACCCCTTCATAAATGGCGTCTACCAGATACGATGTTGGTAACGCGGTCGACGCAATATCTCCGGCATCTACTACCACATTCCACAAGCCTAACAAGGTATCTCCGAGAGCATCTATCTTCCCTTTCGCCTCAGATAATTGGTTGTTGACAGTTCTGCGCAACATGACGGCGGCCAAGCCATTTTCCTGAACGTCCTTTTCAAATTCACTTAATATCGTCAGAAACGCATGACGAACCTCCGCACGGAGTTCATGACCATGCCGTTGTCTTCATCGGCGCTCGGAAGGTACCGCTTGACCTTTGAGCCTAGCTCGGGCATGAGGTACAAAATCATCTGCATATAAAAACAGGTCAATCATGGTGGTATCTGACCATAATTGACCTGTTCAACATGACGCTATTAAGTTAAGTGTGCGCACAACAAAAATGAAGAAACCTTTATACGGGCATTACATGGATTAAGTGGGTGATTGAGAGAATGATGTTTATTCGACACTAGGTGGGGCTTTTTGAACAGTCGCTGCCCATCCTCTTTCGTCGGATGCTTATTCGAAATATTTTGCAGTATAGCGATGGATGAAAAAGAGGGCAAGCATTTTTAGAGTCTGGTCTGTATTGTATGGTGTTATTTTTACTTCTACAGAAAAAGCTTACACAATGAATATTGCCCCCAAATTACATATAGTCTACTACATTTAATATAGTGTCTCTTAGTGCAATATAACCTAGTTTATCATATGGCAAAACTTGATCATAAATTTCCATAAATGATTTTTTCAATTCTAACTCTTCATGTTGTGTTAAATCATCGTCTATTTTCTCAAGTAATTTAAAATAACTAGCAATCTTTAGGCACAAGTCTGAATCTATATTTTCATTTTCACCAATTTGGTAAATACCCTCTGGCAATAGATGAGTACTTGCCTTGTAAATCATAATTCCCATCATCTCATTATTCTGTACAATAACTGAAAAATCTGAGGTTATTTTTATTTCAATGGAAAAGTTATTTACGTCCCACTTATTTGAATGGGTCAGTAGTATATCATCTTCAAGATAGTACTCGGTAAAATCTGATAATTTACAATCAAAATTCCTCTTCTCACTTATTTCAATGCTCCCATACTTTTCTTCTATTGAATTTATATTGATCTTATCTCTCTTTACGATTATTGGTTCATTTAACTTTATTACTGCTCCTATAAAATTCAAATGTTCTTGATCAAATAATATTGTATCTTCATCAGACCACAACCACTTATAACTTCCATAACACTTACCAATTAACTCTTCTATTTCATAATAATTTTTCTCTTTACCAATCCATACAACTTGACTTGACATGTACCATCTTACTTCTGAATTACTTATAAACTGTCTATCATTAATCTGTATCTTCATTTTTTCATGGTAATATTTGAGTAGCAGGTGGCATATTCTTCCCACTAGGAGTTGGTACCCCAGTAATAATTATGTCATGTGTAACGGGCATTCCTAGATCTGTGGCTTCACCACCAAAAATAGCGGCACCACTTTTTCCCCTTGCTCCGTCTTGTCCATAACTTGTAATTACATTTCCTTTACCACTGCCTTTGCTTTCAACTATTACCACATTTCCTCCCTTCCTATAAATCAAGTTCTGTGAGTTATTACCTGCTACATAAATAGCATCATAATTAGATAATATTTCTAGTTCCTTCTCTTTTCCAAGCCTACCATGGTAACCACTTCCATATTTAATTTTTCCTTCTTTAGCTTTCTCGCTAATATCATTTGCTGATTTAGCAAGCTTCTCAAAGCCTTTTGGTATACCACTATTACCCGTCCCCTCATTACCATTATCATTACGACGATGATTCCCTCCACCACCGCCTCCATTACCAGGCAAATCATCATGCCGAACAAAATAAAACCTATATTCACCCGTATAAACCTCTCTGAAAACAGCAACTCCACCAAGCATGTTCCCCATCTGCTTAAGAAGCTTATCAACCTGTTTTTGTAAATCAGTAAGCGACTCTGTGAAGCTTTTAGCCTGCGTCTTTAGCTTCCCACCCTTTAGCGATGAGCTACTGTTCCGGTGGTTATCTGCGCCATCGAGAAGTAATCCCGTCCTATTCCCACCATCTCGTTTTCCATGTTGGGCATGCCCATCTGGCTCCAAGTCAATTACCTTTTTGGCTCCCTGCTTATAGGCAGACGCAGCCCCACGGCTGAGTAGCAGCTCGGCAATAACCAAATCTTGCTTGCCTCTATTTCGGCCTTTTTCGTAGCTTTCTTCAATCGACCTGGTCCAACTGCCGCCTTGTGTGTCTTCCAACATGTATTGCCCATCTTTTACAAAGGGTTCTATGACATCGCTGTAGACTCCTTTTGCACCTGACCAAGCCGTTTCTAATGCATCTGTTCCTATTTCTCTCGCCGATTTATTCCCCGTGATTACATCTCCTGCGTAATTCAAGGCACTGGTAGCACGATCCGCGACTCCCTTTGCCATGATATTTCGCTCGGTAAGTGATCCTACGTCTTCTCCACTCACCCATTCATAAATTCCTTCTGAGCCACCGAGCGTTGCTGTGGTAAACACAATATCTGCTGTATCAACTACAGCACCTTACTATGCAATTCCATTCTTTTGACGATGGCACATGGCGTGTACAACTATGCCATCTCCCACTTCTAAGCTCGGGACATTCATATAGTTAATTCCTCTGTATACACAAAAGGCTCATTCCTCCCCTCATTCGAGTTGGAATAAGCCTTTGAAAGTTTATCAAGTTTTTAAGTAGTTAGCGTTTGATTAATTGGTTGTATTGTACGATCACGTTGTTGGACTTGTAAACTGGTTTACACAAAACTTTTGACAGACCCGTTTTTTTACTGTATCCATTACGACTATTTGTTGTCCGCTTTCTTTTCATGTCATGCTTCGCATATCCAAGAGAGGACTCCATTTCTGCTTCGAGCATTTCTTGGATCGTTTCAGCAAACAAATCCTTCAAAGCCGACTGTACATCGTCCACAGACTTCATATCCTTCTCTTTGATCCACTGTTTGATCTGCTCTTTTGACATCATAAAAAATCTCCCAACCTTTCTAAGACTAATTGTAGTTACGAGGTTGAGAGTTTACACAGAATATTTTACAGACTCGTATTGTGGTTTGTTGGTTGTATTGTACGATCTTGATGTTGGGATTGTAAATGGTTACACAAAATTTTTGACAGACTCGGTTGCCTACTTCAAGCATAGTAGTATTTTTCAAGAAATCCTTTTCAAAATCAGTGTTGACACGCCAATATTAGTGTAAAACTTTGCATATAAGCATGGTGAAAGCTTTAATTTTTTTTATTAACACATAATTCAGCTAGTAAGGTTTCACCAATAATGTCGATTTGTTTATCTAAATCACCTGCTATAAACCCACGCAATGAATTATTTCTACTATCGATGTAAAAGCTAATGCCGTCTTTAAAACCTATGTGATGGGTCAGGTCACTAAACCAAGCTTTTTGAAAATCATATGTTTTTAAAAATTTATCAATTATGCCAAAAACATCCGATTCATTATGCTTCTGTATTGCTTCTTTAAGCATATTAGGTGATCCAGCAAAGATTATACACTTATCATAATTTAATCTTTCATATTTACTAAATGCACATTGAAATAAGAGTTTTTCAAAGTTATCTGCAAAATAACTTACAAACTGGCTATCCTCATCAGTCATAACAATCTGAGGATTATCAGTTTGGGTAAAATCAAATGATAGTTGACCATCAAATAATTCTTTTTGAAAAAAATGTATATATTTATCACTTAAAGTGTCTGGTGCTTCCTCATGTATCCCTTCATAAGAATTAATTATCTCAGAAATTGAAGCATATCCGGGAAGTTGAGTTTTTAGTAAACCCTTATCATCCTGCCCCATATAATTTAAATAAACCTCATATTCTTTAGGAAAATGATAGTTATATTTATTAATTTGTGTTAGATTTTTTAGCGTATCTATGTCCTCTTTTTTTGCTGGTTCTATTTCATTTTCCCATTTCTCATCAAATCTTGATATATATTTTGATAATCGTTCAAAAAGATTTGTACAATCTCCTATGGGTGGGATGTGATTACTTTTTATTGGCATTTGCATATTTCATGTACTCCTCTATATTTTTTATATCACTACACGTTAAACATGGATTCATTTGGTTTGAACCTTCTGCATATGGATACGGATTTTCTTTTTTAGATGAGCGCCAAACAGTATCCATACCCGTTATTTTACTTGGGTTATCATGTGCAGCATTTACTACTTTTGATTCTGCACATGTACCTGCAGTATTACTACCCTCTATTGTATCTAGTTTTTCTGTTGGCATCGGTTCAGCCTTTACAGTGTATTTATCTCCATATTTTTTATTTAACGCATTTTGTAATTGTCTTGCTGTTTCAATATTTTTAGGACTTGCTTCACCTGAAATCCCAACTGAAACCGTTCCATCTTCGTGCGTTATTACAGAAACGACTGGATTTGGGGCTCTTTTACCATCTCCAAGTATTTTATTAAGCTCACCTACCACATTTTGTGCTTCTGCAGTAGCCTCTGGAGTTCTAGATGGGTATGATGCCACGTTCCCCTTACCCTCAGAATCCCTCTGCTCTTGTTCTCTTCTCTCTCTTTCTTCTCTGTCTCTTCTCTCTCTTTCTTCTCTCTCCCAGTCTTCCTTCCCATCCCTACGACGATGATTACCTCCACCACCGCCTCCATTACCAGGCAAATCATCATGCCGCATCCAATAAACCATAGGTTGACCCGTAACAGCATCTCTGAGAACTACAACTCTTCCATTAAACACACCATTCATCTGCTTGAGGAACTTATCAACTTTTTCTTGTAACTCAATCATCGACTCTGCAAAACTCTTACCATGCGTCTTTAGCTTTCCATCCTTAAGCATGGCGCTCATTGCATCATCGATACTGGAATTAGGCAAAAGGACACCTTTTCCATTTCCCTCATGGTCACCTGACTTTTTCTTGCCATTCGGCCCATCCAGCTTATTGGCCATTTTCACTGTCCGCGTAACGGCTGTACCTGTACCAGCACTAAGAGCACTTACCGCTACTTCCGCAACCACCATGTCTTTCTTAAACTCATTCTGGCCTTTCGCATAGCTCTCTTCTTCCGATCTGGTCCACAGACCGCCTTTAAACAAGTTATCTTGATCGTATTGGGCGTCTTTCACGAATGGATCGATATAGTCATCGTATAGCCCTTGTCCAAACGACTTTGCATCGGATTTAATTTGTTCCCACGATTTATTGCCCGTTACCGTATCTCCCACATAATTGACTGCATTTGTAGCCCCTTCTACAGCTCCTCTAGCGAGATCATTCCGTTCGAGGAGAGAAGGTCGCTCTTCTCCAGTCACCCCTTCGTAAATCGCGTCTACCAGATACGTTGTCGGTAACACGGTCGATGCAATATCTCCGGCATCTACTACCACATTCCACAAGCCTAACAAGGTATCTCCGAGAGCATCTATCTTCCCTTTCGCCTCAGCTACTTGGTTGTTGACAGTTCTGGGCAACATGACGGCAGCCAAACCGTTTTCCTGAACGTCCTTTTCAAACGCACTTAATATCGTTGGAAACGCCTGACGAACGGTCCGCACGGAGTTCATGACCATGCCGTCATCTTCATCGGTGCTTGGAAAGTACAGCTTTACCTTTGAGCCGAGCTCGGGCACGAGGTACAAAATCATCTGCATATAAAAACAGGTCAATCATGGTGGTATCTGACCATAATCGACCTGTTCGCTGTAATACTATTACGTTAAAATTCAAGCTTCATGTCGGTACAACCAAAATGAAGAAATCCCTATACGGTTATTACGTGGGTTAGGTATCTGATTGGTTGAATGACGAGTTCATTCGGCACTGGGCGGGGGCTATGTCAACCGCCGCATTCATATAAAGAACGAAAAAGCCATGTGGGGGAATATAGGATTACTATTACCTACATAGGGTTTACACTAAATTTTTGACAGATCGAGATGATCGGCTCCTCAGAGCTAACATAGTTCCAACACATCCGTAAATAAAGCATCTCCTAAAGTTAATCTCCTATTGAAAGGTTTAATACTAGGTAGGACATCCCACTCATAAACTGTATCATAGAAATCATAAAGATGGCTAATCTCAGAATACCCTTTTAAAGTCATGATCCTATTGATTTGATTAATTCCTTGTATCATTTCTAAAGATTCCGCTGTACCAATTATTTCCAAAGCACCTTCTATCAAGTTATGCCTTAATGAATAACTAAAATCTAAAATATAAATTGGGATTAATTTTGAAACTTTTATATTTATTTGTTGAGAAAGTAGAAAACCTTCCTTACCTGATATATCCTGCAGATGTATTAAAATATCTGCTGAAGGGCTGAACATATTCCTACACTCAATTTCCTTTAGATTTCCAATCTCATTAAGTTCAATTGGTACATCTAGTTTTTCAGCACATTTCTTTTTATACCATTCGTCTAATTCTCTTTTAACCAATAACTGTTCAAGTAATTCTCCAACCTCAGGAAATTCTTCAACAAAACGCTGTCCATGTTCCATGATATTAACCATCCCATCTTCTTTTAGGTTCACCATCTTTAGTTTGCTTACCTGTCACAGGATCAAACTCTCCTAGATGTTCTGTCCTTCGTTTATTCCATTTTTCCAACTTACCATGTTGCGAATCCCACTGCCAATTAAATCCATTACTATCTGACCAAGATTTTCTTTTTAATTTTTCTTTAATCTGAGTCATTCCCATCTGTTCCATCCACTTTGTTGGTTCTACGAGTCTGTAACCATTCGTATCGTCTCCAACAATTTTTTGCTTATCAGCTATTTTGGAATTGTACTCTTCTGTTCTCTGCTGTTTACGTTTGAAATACCCCCCATAAGCATCATTACCCGTCCCCTCATTACCATTATCACTTCGACGATGATTCCCTCCACCACCGCCTCCATTACCAGACAAATCATCATGCCGAGCCCAATAAACCCTAGATTGACCCGTATGAGCGTCTCTGAGAACAACAACTTTCCCCATCTGCTTGAGAAGTTTTTCAACCTCTTCTTGTAATTCAGTAAACGTCTCTGGAAAGCTTTTAGCCTGCGTCTTTAGCTTCCCACCCTTTAGGGATGAGCTACCGTTCCGGTTGTTATCTGCACCATCGAGAAGTAACCCCGTTCCATTTCCACCGTCTCGTTTTCCACGTTGGGAATCCCCATCTGGACCTAGGTCAATTGTCTGTTTAGCTGCCTGCTTATAGGCAGACAAAGCCCCACGGCTTACCACTAGCTCGGCGATAACCAGATCTTGCTTGCCTCTATTTCGGCCTTTTTCGTAGCTTTCTTCGATCGACCTGGTCCACATGCCGCCTTGTGTGTCTTCCAACATGTATTGCCCATCTTTTACAAAGGGTTCTATGACATCGCTGTAGACTCCTTTTGCACCTGACCAAGCCGTTTCTAATGCATCTGTTCCTATTTCTCTCGCCGATTTATTCCCCGTGAGTACATCTCCTGCGTAATTCAAGGCACTGGTAGCACGATCCGCGACTCCCTTTGCCATGATATTTCGCTCGGTAAGTGATCCTACCTCTTTACCACTTACCCCTTCATAAATTTCTTCGGAGTTGCCGAGCATTAATGCGGTAAACGCAATATCTGCTGTATCAACCACAGCACCCCACAACGCGGATAAACTATCCCCCCAGAACTCTTTGTTCCCCTGCGTTTCTGCGTCAAAATTTGCCCGCATTCGCTCTTTTTTCACTGCTTCAAAACCTTTAGCCTGCACTTGTTTCTCAAATTCACTAAATAACTGGTCGTACTTCGTTCGCTTAGACGCCTCCAGCTTAATCTCCTCACTACTGGATTTGTTTTCCTCCAATAGTTCTATCGTATCCGACGCCGTTTTCACGGACAAGCTCTGCGTCCCGGACAAAGACACGGCTGCCCCTTTCAGGGTCAGGGCACCACTCGCACTTATATTCACATTCGAGGTACTTTTCAGACTGACGCCAACATCCTTGTTCATCGAGATGTAGAGCATCCCTTCCTGAGCAGTCATCGTCAGCTCTTTATCCCCGAGCGTAAACTCTTTCCCCTGCGGATTCCCAAACGTTTTCACACCGGGGTCCTGCATTTGCCGCTCCTGCTTCTCGGCAGCCGCTCCTTTGGGCGCATGGCGCACGGAGTTCATGACCATACCGTCGTCTTCATCGGCACTCGGGAAGTACAGCTTTACCTTTGAGCCGAGCTCGGGCATGAGGTACAAAATTTGGTTGCCTTCCGCTGCATACGGGAACCACTGTGCCTTGCTTGGCTCTTGCTTTTTGTCCATGTTCAGGTGGAGCTTGACCTGATTGCGACCGATTTGAATCACTTTTCCGTCGATCGCCGCACCGATGATGGCCTTGTTGTACAGCTTCGATTGCTTGACGGATTCAGGCACGGCGCATACGTAGCTCCATCTCAGGAGTCCCTGCTCCAGCTTCCCAGTGACTTTCGTAATGACAAACGTTTGCCCTTCCCGCTGCACCTCATCCCCGATTTGTAGCAGGTCGTCGTAATCGAAGGTGTACGTCGTGTACTGGTACTCGCTTACAGACGAGGAGCCGTTTGCTGCTTTTTTCATGTACGGCGCGATGGCCCGGTTGACCTCGTATGGCGATTCTTCTTCCAGCTTGATTTGCTTGCGACCCTCGGGCATGCCGATCCACAAGCGTACCTTATGCGCACTCAAATCCGGTACGAGGACGGCTCCGACATGGGAAGCGATTCGCTTTAAAAAGGTCCAGTCTGTCTCCTCGTACTGCATGATGAAATTGCCTTGCTGACGGTCGTCGAAGGCTTGATCGATGACATCTCCACCGTGATAGACGGACATGATCTCGTCTACGACATCCCGGTACAACCGATTCACCTGTTGAAACGAACGTGTTTTCACGCTCAGATCCAACGCATATGTATGCGACACGGCCTTTATTGTGACGTAGTGAATGTCTCGTACGACCTTGATCTCCACATGATCCAGCCGCCCCATGAAAATAGGCTGTTTTTGCCCGCCTTCCACCTTATACAGCTCGATGGGATCGTGAGTGCCGGCACGATTGATGATCTCGTCCTCTTTGTCTTCCGGAACAATTCCTGTAATCGTGAGCTTGGCGTGTGTGCCTGTTTGATGGACGAACTCCAGCTGATCTAGCCGGATCGGTCCATATGGCCAAACGACTTTTATATCCTGATAGGTCATGACGCCGTTCGTACGCTGCATGTTCTCTCCCCTCCTTCTCTAGCAAGCGCGGGAAGCGTCAATCCTGACCGTCTTTTTCAATCGTGATGATGCCTGACAGATTGCAGACTAGCTGCGACTTGCTCAGTAAGGCATGCTCGTTGTCGATGAGCACATCGTGCTTTCCATCTGTCCATTTCGAGGGCGTCTGTGGCACACAAAGTCCTCCTCCTGCCGCTGTGCAAAACCCAAAGCATCCGATATTCACTCCGGGGACGTGATCGGCAACATTCATGACAGGCTTGTCTAGGCTATAAACGCCATGGCACAAGGGCAAATTCAATATACCGGGGTCAGTTCCCTTGCTGCACTTGAGGGTCGCTCCCCGCACGACATATGAGTACTCGGGGCTGAACAACCCCATGGCAAGTGCTTGAAGTAACGCTAGCATCATTAGACCTATCTCCCCTTCCAAAAAAATCCTCCGCAAGCAACTTCCATATTCCGTCTTATTTTTACATTCCATCTAATAATCGGGATAAATTGGAAAATATTTTATGGGTCAAACGTCCTGTTTCCTTATTTTTCTAAGTAACCCAAAAAGGCTCCCACCAACGCTACAAGAGTTGGGGAAGCCTTTTTGAATTCAAACATATTCACACTATATGGTTACACTCTCTTCGATCACCAGTTCACCGTTTGTCGCATCGAGACTAGCCTCTACGCCCAGAGGGAGAGCGATGTTGCACGCGCCATGTCCGATCTGAATGTTCCAGATGGTCGGCTTTCCGTACGGTACGACGATATTTTGAAACACATCCCAGACAGAGAAGCCTTCGCGCTTTTTCGGCTCACAATCGGTCCATGTCCCGATGACGACGCCTGCACAATCATCAAACAAGCCACCCTGGGCAAGCTGTGTCAGCATGCGGTCAATCCGGTACGGCTCTTCGTCGATATCCTCCAGGAACAACAGCTTGCCTCTCGTATCGAGCTGGTAAGGCGTCCCCATCAAAGCGGAGACGAGGGCGAGATTCCCGCCGACTACGGGACCAGCTGCCTGACCTTCGACGAGACAGACGATTTCTTCCCCAGGCGGATTAATGATCGCTCCCAATGGCTCGGGGCGAGTCATGGCGCGTAGCAAATATTGCTTGGACCAGTCATCCAGTCCATGCGCGATGTCTGAGGTAGCCATCGGCCCGTGAAGGGTAGCCATATTCGCACGCTGTCCGAAAACGGTATGCAGCGCCGTAATGTCGCTGTAGCCGATAAACAGCTTCGGGTTTTGGGCGATGCGGTCATAGTCGAGCAAGGACAGAATTTGCGGGGAACCGTAACCGCCGCGCATGCACATGATCCCGTCCACTTCCTCTTCGACGAACATGGCATTCAGTTCAGCCGCCCGTTGCTCAGCAGTTCCCGCCAAATACCCACCGTACGATTCTCGGCACGTATCCGATATTTTCACCTTGTATCCCAAACCTTGCAGCTCTGCCATTGCTTTGTTCAGCACTTCTTCTGTAGCAGGGCTAGAGGTTGCCACTACTCCGATTGTATCTCCTGCTCGCAATGCTTTCCCTTTGTTCATCTGTCCAGTCTCCTCCTCCGGGTTCTCTCCCCATTATCGTACATCTGTGTCAAATGGTGCATAGCCATTTTCGTAGCTTGCGACTTGCAGACGGCTGGCTGATTCCGAGCGCTTCCGCTACCTTTGTCGTCGTCTTATGCTGCTCATACGCCCGGTGCACGAGCTGGCGCTCCACCTCATCCATGGCATCCTGCATCGCCATCACACGATCTACCTTGATCCCTTTGTGCTCACTGTACTCTTGGTTATGAATATAACGTGGAATTTGCGCGGGCGTAATGAGGACATCGTGAGACGTGACGACGAGCCGTTCCACCACATTTTCCAACTCTCGCACATTGCCAGGCCAATCGTATTCACTGAGGATGCGATAGCAGGTATCTGCGAGCTGTCTTTCCAAACAGTACTTTTGCGAAAAGACATTGAGAAAGTAATGAACGAGCACGGGTATCTCTTCCTGCCGTTCGCGCAGCGGTGGAATTTCCAATGGGACGACGTGAATACGATAGTACAAATCCTCGCGAAACTTGCCTTCCTTGACCATTTGCCGCAGGTTTTTATTCGTGGCCGTGATCAGCTTTACATCTACTTTTCGCGAAACAGAGCTACCTACGGGTGTAATCGTTTTTTCTTGCAACACATTCAACAGCTTCACTTGCAAGGAGAGAGACATCTCCCCGATCTCGTCCAAAAACAGCGTGCCTCCGTTTGCCTTTTCAATCAAACCTGCCTTGCCATCTTTGAACGCTCCTGTAAAAGCACCCTTTTCATAGCCAAACAGCTCTGACTCCAGCAATGTCTCAGGAATGGCTCCGCAGTTGATGTGCACGAATGGCTTGTCCACCCGCGGACTGCACTCGTGGATGTATTTTGCCAGCACACCTTTTCCGACGCCTGATTCTCCTAACAGGATCATGGATGATTCTACCTGCGACAGTTTTTTGGCCAACATGGCGACCTGCTCCATGGACTGACTGCGGTAGATCAAGCTAGTCTCTCCTTTTTGTCTGTTGTTCTCCTTGGTCATTTCACTCTGCAAGACCGTCCCAACGTACTTGACTTCATTTAATTCCTGCTGCAGTTGCTCCTGGCTAGTTATATCAATAAAAGTATGAACCACTCCGCTAAAATTCCCGTCCTGATCCCAAATCGGTGTGCCTTCCACAAAAAGCTTGCGATTTTTCCGGGTGGTTTGAATCGTGTGTATCTTTTTCTTGTCACGAATGACCCGCCTCGTGATCGTTGGCGCAAAATAACCGAGGTGATAAAACTCCTCGATTGGCTTGCCCACCATCTCCTTGGGATCGATTCCGAAAAATTCCTCATATCGTCCTGAGCCATACAAGGTTCTGCCTTCGGCGTCTGTTACGTGCACGATATCAAACAGCGAGCCTATTAACGATTCATAATCGATCATGGCGCTCTCTACCTCCCGTGCCCCCCGCATCTTGTGGAGTGACACGTACATAGCGATTCGTCGGTCTGCCTACCCCACCATAGCTGACATCCATTCTGACACTCCCGCTCTTCTCCAGATAGTCCAAATAACGTCTGGCCGTCACTCTCGCAATCCCTACGCGTTCGGCCACGTCATCTGCCGATAGTGGCTGACTCTCTTTCTCGACCTGGCGCATGATTTGCTCCATGGTGACAGCGTGCAGTCCCTTCGGAAGCACTGCCCTGCCTGGAGTGGTATCGGCTTGTTCTTTTTCCGGGCTTTTGCGGAATAACAGCTGGTCGACCTCATCCTGGGATGCGGTTCCCTCCCAATCAATCCGTCGGCGAAACTCCCGATAGTTTTCCAACGACTGCTTGATCCGTTCAAACTGAAACGGCTTGATAATATAGTCCATCGCCCCATTGCGCAGCATGGACTGGATCGTGGTCTTGTCCTTTGCAGCTGTCACGACGATGACGTCCACAGCATGTTTGGCGGCGCGCAACTCCATCAACGCTTTCACCCCGTCCTGGATCGGCATGAAAATATCAATGATCACCAAATCAGGCGTGAGCTCATTCACTAGCTTAAGTCCATCTGCCCCGTTGGCTGCAATTCCGACCACGACAAAGCCCCGGACACGCTCAATGAACTGCTTGTTGATTTCCTGTACCATCGGATCGTCTTCCATAATCAGTACGCGAATGTTATCGTTAACCTTCTCCATGACTCTCCACCTCCCCCATCGGAAACGTTATGAGAAAGCTGGCCCCTTCTCCGCGTGCCGAATGGCAAACCAGCTCGCCCCTCCCTTTATTGACCAACTGATGCACCAGATGCAGACCAAGTCCACGGTGCGCTCGTTCTTTCGTAGAAAATCCCCGTTCTAGCATGTGTCGGCGCGTCTCTTCGTCCATGCCGTTTCCGTTGTCCTCCACCAGGATGGAGCAAATCTCTTCGTCTTGCTCGATACTGATCATGATCTCCTTCTCCTCGCGTTCGATTCGCTCCAGTGAATCAAATGCATTCTCGATCAGATTTCCCAATATGAGCACGAAATTGTGATGATCCATATACGGCGGAAATTGTTCCAGATGACTCCTGCGATCAATGACAACACGGATGCCCAGCTCTCTTCCGCGACTTACTTTGCCAATCAAGAGTCCAGATAAATTCTCATCCATAATCCGTGTTGTTAAAAAGGAAGTGAGCTCCTCCTGTTGCTCATTGACCTCGAACAAATACGCGAGTGCCTTTTCATGCTGATGGAGCTGGAGCAAACCTGCGATGGTATGCAAATGATTCATGTGCTCGTGATTTTGTACCCGCAGCGCACCGACGAATTCTTTTACGCCCGTCAGCTCCTCCGCCATTCTCGCCACTTCTGTTCTGTCCTGAAAAATCGCAATCGCACCGACGATCTTCTCCTCGACCTTGATCAGAAAACGGTTCGACCAAAGCAGCGTATTGCCGACGTGAATTTCCGTGTTGGTAAAATTCTGGCGAAGCTCCAGCACTTCTGGTAATCTTGTGTCGTGCAGGACAGAACGTATGTGTTTGCCCAGCACCTCTCCTTCGATGCCAAAAATTTGCTTCGCCCTATCGTTAAAGATTGTGATTCGCTCCCGATTGTCGATGGCGATGACTCCCTCATGCATGGCATGGAAGGTTGCGGTTCGCTCTACCAGGATTCGCGCGATTTCGTCTGGCTCCAGGTCGAGCATCTGTTTTTTCATGTGACGTGCCAACTGATAGGAGCCCCACACCCCGAACAATAAGGAGAAGAAAAAGGTCAGGGCGATATTGTTTCGCTCGGTGTACAAGATCCCCCAAACATCAGGCATGACACGTCCGACCAAGACAACACCCACTTGCTGATGCTGGTCATCCATGATCGGCACGTAGGCCCGCAGAGCGGTTCCCATCTCTCCTTTGACTTTCTGAAAATAGGAGTGCTCGGCATAGGCCTCATCAACCGCTGGGTCCATAAATACCGTACCGATTCGCTCATCTAATGGGTCTGAGTAACGGACACGCTCCTTATTCAGCACGACGATATACGTCACATCGTTGACGACGCGCAGGTTGTTTGCTGTCGGTTGGATCACCCTCCACCCGTCTGGTTCCTGAATGCTTTTTTGTACATTTGGAATCGTCGCAACCGTGCGCGCTGTAGTCATCAGTCGTTGTCCCAGTTGGGTTTCCGTAATCCGAATAATCCCGCCGGCCATGATCAAGTTTCCGATGATCAAGGAAAAAAGAACGATTCCGACGGAGAGCAGCATAATCTTCCATTTGATTGTTAAGCGTTCAAACAGGTTCGTTCTTTCCTTTCCATTGGGTTTGCAACTCAAATTCATTAAATGTTAGCAGGTGTTTGAAAATGAAATCGTTGGTAACCAGTACATTCATTCTCATACTCGGACTTGTGAGCGCTGTCATTATAGGCTTCGGACCAGATTTCCTGATAGAAAACAGAGGATACGACGAAGAACAGGTAGGGCTGTCCAATCAAATTATTATCAAGTTCAGCCACGTGATCGCGGAAAATACACCGAAGGGGCTAACCATCGAACGCTTTTCCCAGCTAGTGAAGGAAAAGACAAACGGACGTGTAGAGGTACAAGTCTTTCCCAACAGTATCCTTCATACCGAGAAAACCGAGATGACTGCTTTGCAAAACGGCGAGATCCAGATGATCGCCCCTGCATTCTCCTATCTGTCGAACACGATTCCTGAGTGGGCTGTCCTTGATCTGCCTTATCTGTTTCGATCCCAGGAGGATGTCGAAACCGTATTCAATGGGGAAATCGGTCAAATACTATTCGATAAGCTTGAAGATTCCGACATGAAAGGGCTGGCCTTCTGGGCAAGCGGCTTTAAGCAAGTCACAGCCAATCGCCCGTTGATCATGCCTTCCGATTTTGTCGGCCAACGCTTGCGCATCATTCCAGGCAACGTGATCGAAGCTCAGTTTCGCACGCTCCAGGCAATCCCTGTAGGCTCTTCCTTCAATGAATTATACAGCATGCTGGCTGCCGGAAAAGTAGACGGCGAAGAAAATACGATCTCCAATGTGTACACCAAACGCCTCTATCAAGTACAAAAGAACATGACGATCAGCAATCACAGCTATCTGGGCTACACCGTCGTGATTAATAAAACGTTTTGGAACAACCTCCCCGCCGATATTCAGCAGGCCATATCGGAAGCGATGCAGGAAGCGACAGCTTACAATAATCAATTAGCTGTTTCCATGAATGACAAACAGCTGCGCTTACTCCAAGAAAATGGGGGAATACACATCCACATACAGACTGCCGAAGAACGTGCCGCCTGGATCGAAGCATTACAGCCTGTCTACGATCAATTCGCTCCGAGTATCGGAGAACCCTTGATGCAGAAAATCAGAGAGCTCCACCAACGCCGGTGAAGCTCTCAAGCAATCTCCTCTTTCTGCTCCTTGCTTATGGGCAAAATCAGCGTAAACAAAGATCCCTCTGACGTGCTTTTTGCGAGGAGGAGATCTCCGCCAAGAGCCTTCGCCATCATGCGAGAATAGGACAATCCCAAACCGAGTCCACGTACTTTGTCTTTTTTATTGCTTCCCCGAAAGAAACGCTCGAACACAAGAGGCTGTTCCTTTGCGGGTATTCCTGGCCCATCGTCTTTGACGTCGATTCGTAAATCCGTGTCCGTCTCGTAGAGAGTGAGCGCTATGCTCCCATTCTCACCGACTGCCTGTTTTGCGTTGTTCAAAAGGTTAATCAAGATTTGCTGCACACGGCCCGGATCGACATAGATCATCGTCTGCTTTTCTAAAACCTCAACGGTAAACGTGACGTGACCGAGGTCGTGGACAATCCGCCATTGTGAGGCGATCTCGCGGATCAGCTTGTTCACGTTTTGCTCTTCCTGACAAACGGTGATCGCTCCTACGGCAAATGAATTGAAGTCAAGCAAATCCTCTACCATTTTTTGCAAGCGCTTCGTTTCCTTCAAGCAGATTTCTAAAAACTCCTTCTGCTCCTCACCGGAAACCACCTCGTCGTTAATTGCCTGGATTAATCCGCTAATCGACGTAACGGGGGTTTTCAGCTCGTGTGTCACTCCAGCTAAAAGCTCTGTTCGCATACTTTCCAGCTGCCGAAGACGATCGGCCATTTCCGCAAACGTATGCACCAGCTCGTGAATTTCTTTTTCCTTGATCGTTTTATTGATCAAGACGTCGTAGTTTCCTTCTACGATCTGGCGAGCAGACATCACCACATTTTGAATCGGTTCAGACAGCTTCCGCGCATGAAAATAAATAACCGCCCAGCCAAGCACACCTAAACTGCCCAGCATGATGACCAAATATTGGATTTCTTCTTTACCTACTTTGATATCTGTTTCTGGGAAAAGCAAGATCACCATGCCAATGACTTGATTATTGTATTCCAAATTTTTCCTCACTACATACAGTGTCTCACCTGACGGATGCCTCACTTTATCCCACCTATCCGCCTGCTCCAACAATTCAGGTGCTGCCTGCTGCAAGGGAGGTGGAAGCTTGGTTGGTCGACTGTAAACGACCTCTCCCTTTACATCTTCAATGAACAAAATCAGGTTGCGATCAACACCCATAAACTTGCGCCGATTATCCAATACCTGATGAAGTTTTTCCCCCACCAAAATATTCCCAACATCATCGACGACTCGATCTGCCACTTCCTCTGCAAACAGTCGCGTGACCTCGATCTGCTTTTCAATCGCAGCGTACTTGATCCAATAAGCAGAAACAGCCCCAATGATGAGCAGCCCGATCACGAGGGTGAGCAGATAGCGTGTGGTCCAATAGCGCAGCAGCGATACGGGCTCATTATTTTTTATAAACACAGAATTGATACCCAACCCCTCTTTGCGTCTTGATCTCGCCCTCATGAACCGGCCAATTCTCCAGAGTCTTTCTGACCCGCTTGATCGCCAGGTCTACGGCACGATCACTCCCCCCGTAGTCTATTCCCCATACTTGTTCAATCAACTGCTCACGGGTAAAGGTCTGATTCGGATTTTGTGCCAGAAAAAGCAGCAAGGACAGATCGCGCGGGTGAAACGTCAGTTCGAGACCGTGCAACGTCACGTGATGGGACTGAAAGTTTATTTTCAAGCTTCCGAATAGTCGAGTCTCTTGATCTTTCACCAAAATAACAGAGCGGCGCAGCACCGCATTTACTCGCGCAACTACTTCGTCCGCGACAAAAGGCTTCGTTATGTAGTCATCTGCTCCTTGATTCAGTCCCTTGAGCTTTTGGTCTGTCTGGCCGAGCGCTGTCATGATAATGACCGGACAGGAGCTCTTTTCGCGAATATACTGGAGGATTTCCCAGCCATTGCGTTCAGGGAGCATGACATCCAATAGAACCAAATCCGGCTTTTTTTCATCAAAAAGCTGCATGGCCTCGATCCCGTCATTCGCTTGCCAGACCTCATACCCTGCCTTTTGCAAGTAAGCCTTCAGCACGCGCGATATCACTAGTTCATCTTCTACCAATAATATGCTTTTCATATCTTCCCTACCTGATTTACAGACATATAATCATTCCTATTCGCGAATTCTCGCATGGTCCCCTCTATACTCTACGTATTCCTATTCTATCAGTTTACAACCTTGTATTAAAATTTGCCTTTGATGTTTTTGGAAAATAGGAAAAAAGCCTTGCATCCCATGTAAAGGAGCAAGGCTTTTTTTGTGAGAAACGTCCCCACTTTGCGGGAAGTTAGTTGATAACGTCACCATCGAATTTGATTTCTTCATCGCTAGCATCAGCAGAGAAATCGTACAGGTTTTCGTCGTCATCGCTGCTATCAACGATTTCACCATCGATGTCTGCATCTTCGAACTCATCCCAGATATCTTCTACTACTTTTTCAACGAGATCCTCGAAATCGGAATCATCCATAGCGTCGTATTCGTCTTCAAATTCATCCTTGTCGACCGCGATTTCTACATCGATATCATCTTCGTCGCCACTCAGCGTGAACTTCCACTCGATATCTTCGTAGTCATCGTAGTCCTTGTCGAGTTGATCTTCCAGGTCGTCCAGGTCATCTTGGACATCATCGTCATCATCTCTGTTGCTCTTGCTGTTTTTCAAATCAGTAATCTGTTTGTTCAGGCTGTCAATTGTGCCTTGCAAGGTTCTGATTTGAGCATCACGTGCAGCCAACTCTGATGCGTGCTGGGAGTTCGCCTTGTCTTTTACCGTGATGGTGTACTTCGTGCCATCCCATGCTACATCCTTGCTGAACACGTCCGCCATCATACGCAGCGGGATGTACGTGGTTCCGTTTACGATAAATGGTTCGATTGTAGTTGGAACAGCTGCACCGTTATAGATAACTTTAATGTTGTTGTACTTAGCTTGCAGATTCTTCGTTCCAGTCGCTGCTTGAGAGCTCGTCGGAATAAGTGTGGTAGTCAGAATCAACGCTGAGGCAATCGCCAGATATTGCTTCTTGAACATAGAAAATCCTCCATTCTCCCCGTTGTCTATTTCTTTCGTGTCACTATGTACATCTCTTACTTTACCTATCGTTCGTGTCGAGAGTATGTCAACAATTGATTTTTTCCTTTCCAATTTGAGGGGATTTCTATGACCAAAAGGACCAAAACAACCAATATGACCGTATCATTTTCAATTTTTCACACAATTTATACAATGCGAAAGAGAGGAATAAAGCGTTTTCAAAATCTGGAGGAGGAACGAATTTCATGCGGATCAACTTTAAAAATCTGACCGTACAGGTCGTTATTGCCATCATTCTCGGTATCCTAGTTGGTCATTTTGCACCCAAATTTGGCGCAGAGCTGAAGGTGTTGGCCGATATTTTTGTCAAACTGATCAAAATGGTCATTCCACCGATTGTCTTCTTCACCGTAGTGAATGGAATCGCCAGTATGGGAGACATGAAAAAGGTCGGTAAGATCGGCGGCAAAGCGCTGCTCTATTTTGAAATCGTTACCACAATCGCATTGGCAATCGGACTACTCGTGGTCAACATGATCAAGCCTGGGGTAGGCTTTGACAAAACGGGACTGACCAGTGGGGACGTCTCCAAGTACACGGAGGCTGCTGCTCAGAGTAACAACGGTTTTATTGATTTTATTGCGGGGATCATCCCGGAAAACGTCGTCGGGGCGATGGCAAATGGCGAGCTGTTGCCTATTCTGTTCTTCGCTGTCCTGTTTGGCCTTTCACTCGCTGCCATGGGGCAAGCGTCCCAGCCTGTCATCAAGCTGTTTGACAAGCTGGCACACGGATTTTTTGGTGTCGTCAACATGATCATGAAGGTTTCTCCAGTAGCTGCATTTGGTGCAATGGCGTACACGATTGGCAAATTCGGCATTGGTTCGCTGACCAGACTGGGCCTTTTGATGACGGCTGTCTACATCACGATGTTTTTGTTCATTATTCTCATACTGGGCGGAATCGCCCGCTACTACAAATTCAACATCTTCTCGTTTATCAAATACATTCGGGAGGAAATCCTGCTCGTGCTCGGTACATCCTCCTCAGAGTCCGCTCTTCCGAGAATGATGGATCGGCTGGAGAAGTACGGCTGCTCCAAATCCGTTGTCGGTCTGGTCGTACCGACGGGCTACTCGTTTAATCTGGATGGTACCTCGATCTATTTATCTATGGCTGCCATTTTTATCGCCCAGGCATATGGCATCGAGCTCAGCTTCTGGGAGCAGGTCACCCTTTTAGGAATCCTGATGATTACGTCAAAAGGGGCTGCCGGTGTCACAGGTTCTGGTTTCATTACACTCGCCGCTACCTTGGCAGCCTTCCCTATCATACCGGTCGAAGGCATTGCCCTCTTGCTCGGTGTTGATCGATTCATGTCAGAAGCTCGTGC
The DNA here is from genome assembly GCF_949767855.1 of Brevibacillus sp. IT-7CA2. Classification (NCBI taxonomy): domain Bacteria; kingdom Bacillati; phylum Bacillota; class Bacilli; order Caryophanales; family Paenibacillaceae; genus Brevibacillus; species Brevibacillus sp. IT-7CA2. Next base: position 229,484 of record NZ_CATKQT010000033.1, on the reverse strand, counting down.
CATCACGAATCTGATCGGAAATGGCGTAGCTACCGTGGTCATAGCCAAGCATGAAAATGAGTTCCATCCGGGACGCGTCCAGCAAGCAGATGAAACCGCCATCGAGTCGGACAACGATTCAGAAGCAAAACCGATCATGGCCTAGTCCCTATAAAAAAGAGGTTCTCCTATTGAGAGAGAACCTCTTTTTGCTTTAGTCATTTGGCCATGTCTTACGAAGCTCCTGCTCAAATTGACGCAGGTGATTAATTCGCTTCTGTGCTGCCTGATACTCCTCCTGCCAGCCCTCTTTCTCGCGCTCCTTGATCAGCTCCGCCTTTTTCTCCAGCTCTCTTACCTCATTGCGCAATGCGATCACGATGTCCAATAGCTCATCCATATCCATGGACCGCATGTCTTGAATAAAGATCCATTCAGCTTCTGTTAATCGATACTGTTTGTTCGCCATGTTTCATCATCCTTAAAATAACCTCTATCGAAGCCCACTCATGGTGGAGAGACCGCGTTTTAGAGGAAGGTTAATATTCCTGTTCGTTTATAAGTGTGTCACTTTTTAATAAAAATGTTTCATTTCGAAGAAAAATGACGTCATTTCGTGTATAATAGTTGATGTAGGTATGAATGTCGACAATAATCCGCACAACAGGGGGGATTATTACTAAAATATCACCGGAATGGATATAATTCCAAATAATTATTGACGACTTGTTGCTCACTGGGAGAAAAGAGCAGCTATCTATGCCAATACAGTGTTTTGCGCGAAGGAGGATCTTACATGTTCTCTATTAGAGAATCCGATTTGCCAGGAATCGGCAGGAAGTACCAGGTCGAAACCAGAAGTGGCGACAAGCTGGTTATCGTCATTCACGATGACGGCCGCCGGGAAATGTATCACTTTGACCGTGATGATATGGACGAAACGATCTCCATGGTTACCCTTGACGATGATGAGGCGAGACAAATTGCTGCCATCGTAGGCGGCTTGACGTACAAACCATCTGCACTGGAAACAGTCGAGGTTGCGTTAGACAAACTCATGATTGAGTGGTACAAAATTGAGCCCAACGCTCCTGCCATTGGCAAGACGATTGGGGAACTAAACATTCGTCAAGAAACAGGCGCTACCATCATCGCTGTTATCGAAAAAGACCATAAACAAACGATTAATCCCGGCCCCGAGTATGTCCTTTGTACAGGATCTACGTTGGTCGTTGCAGGTGAACGGAAGCAGGTGAAGGCTCTCAAGACTAATCTCAGCAACGGAGGTGAGTGATATTGGAGCATATCGTTTTTGAAGTCGGTCTGGCCCTCGCACTCATAGCAATTGCGGGGTTCCTCTCTATGAAGTTAAAATTCTCCATTGTACCCTTCTACATTCTCGTCGGGATGATCGTGGGTCCACACGCTCCCGACATCGGTTTGTTTGATCTCCGCTTTATTGAAAGCGCCCCGCTCATCGAATTTATGGGCAGACTTGGCGTACTCTTCCTGTTGTTTTACCTCGGACTGGAATTTTCGGTAGGCCGTCTGATCAAGGCTGGTCGATCCATTGCCGTAGGCGGTACGATCTACATCGTGATTAACTTTACCCTCGGCCTCGTATTTGGTTGGGCCGCTGGCTTCCCTCTCAAAGAGGTATTGATTATCGCCGGTATTACCACTATTTCCTCCAGCGCCATTGTGGCAAAAGTACTGGTGGATCTCAAACGTACAGCAAATCGCGAAACAGAGATGATCTTGGGGATCATCATGTTCGAAGACATATTTTTGGCCGTCTATATTTCGATCGTGTCCGGCTTGGTATTAAGCGGTGCAACCTCTCTTGCTGGCGTACTCTCATCCGCATTGATTGCACTCGGCTACATGCTTCTCCTCATTATCGTAGGACGCAAGCTCGTACCTTTCCTGAATCGGGCATTGAACATCAAATCAAACGAAGTGTTTATGATTACGGTGTTTGCCGCTCTGTTTCTGATTGCGGGTTTTTCCGAAACGATCCATGTTGCCGAAGCCATCGGAGCATTGCTCGTAGGTCTCGTCTTGGCAGAAACACAACACATGAAGCGCATCGAGCACCTCATCCTGCCGTTTCGTGATTTCTTCGGAGCCATGTTCTTCTTCAGCTTCGGTTTGACAATTGATCCCTTGTCATTAGGTGGAGCCGTATGGTTGTCGATTGGTGCAGTTGCCCTCACCCTTTTCGGTAACGTCGTCGCCGGACTTTTGGCTGGACGAAGTGCCGGATTGTCTCCCAAGGCTTCTACCAATATTGGACTGACCATCGTATCTCGCGGTGAGTTCTCCATCATCATGGCTAATCTCGGAAAAGCGGGCGCACTCATGGAAATTTTGCAACCATTTGCGGCTCTTTACGTTTTGATTCTCGCCATTTTAGGTCCATTGTTGACCAAGGAATCCAAGCATATTTACAAGTTGCTCAATGCTGTGTTTCGTCTGGATCGAAAAACACCACTCAAAGAACCAGAAAACAAAGTAGACGCTGGATAATAGGAGAGATATCACTACCGACAGCAGATATGCCTGCTGTCGGTTTTTCTATTTGATCGCAGACAACATATTCTCCATTATTTCTTCACTCATCGGGCCGATGTATTTATTCTGGACCACGCCGCTCGAATCAATGATGTAGCTGGTCGGAATCGAAATGGCTTTGTACACATTCGCCACTTCTTTATCGGGATCGAGCAAGATCGGGAAGCTAATGCCATACGACTTCACAAAATCAGCCACCGCCTCCGGACTCGTCTCCGTATCAGTCAGATTGACACCCAGAATAACGACGCCTTTTTCCTTGTTCTCTTCATAGTAACGCTGCATGTCCGGCATTTCTGCACGGCAAGGAGGACACCATGTCGCCCACAGATTGAGAATGACTTTTTTCCCCCGTAAATCGGATAGCTTGACCGTACCGCCACCTATCTGCTGGAGTTCAAAATCCGGAGCGGTATTTCCTTTTTCAACTCCAATCTGCCCGTTGCCTGAAGCGATGGGCTCCTGCTTGTTCAAGAATTCCGCATCAATAATGCCCCATCCCAAAAGCCCCAAGAGTACGACGATCGCCCAAACATTATGATGCTTCTTCATCGGTCGTTCCCCCTAACGGCTTCACTCGTCTGGACAAAAAGAACAGCAAGAGAGCGAATGCATAGTACATGAGCTGATCGCCTGAAAGTCCTGCAAATACAGCTTCTCGATTCGGTACAAAAAAGTACACATAGACTTGGCTAATGGCAAACCACATCACGGGTGCAAGCCAAGCCGCCAGATGAATGAGTCCTTCCTTTGCCCGTTGCAGCCACCAAAGAAAGTAGGTGCATATGGCGACCTGCTGTACGTGATACCACATGCTGCTCTGTTCTAACACTACCGTGAGCAGCTGATAAACGCCCGTTGCAGCAAGAAAACCTGTCGCCATTCCCAAGGCGACGAAATGAACAGGAATCGCTTTTTTGCGTACCGTCTTGGTGAGGTAGACGACAACTGCCACGACTGCCAGCATGGCCCCGTTTTCTCCCCCGGAAAAATAAAGAATGGATGAGGGATTCTCCACCGCTTTCGAAAAATAAAACAGGACGTAGCTGAACTTCCAAACGAGAAATGCCAGCACCAATGCATTGCTCAACAGCTCAATAACGGCTGATTTCATTTCTCTGTTATTTTTAAGCTGAGCGGATATGGCCACAAAGCCGAGCGAAAGCGAAACAATGACCGCCAGCATGCTCATTTTCAACAAAAAAGGGCCCATTTGAAAAGCGTCCGACATTTTCGTTTCCTCCTTTAGGAAAATGTCTTACTCTAGGGAAGACAAGTATCCAAACAACTATCACCATATCAGGAAATGGGGAATAAAGGAATGCTCACGAATATTTTTACTTTGCAGGAGCGCTATGCCCTTGCTTTTTCTACGCGAACGGAGCATCCACAAGTGCGCGTATATCGCGATGAATCGGTCCCGGACATGTATAGCCATAATTATACAGAGATTATGTCGGTTCCCACTCAAGACTGGGTGCAAGCGTACATCGAGCAAGAGCTTCGACATGCCAAAGAGCAACAGCTTGGCCACTTGAAGCTGGAGCTGCACCCGTCGCTACCTTTTTCAGAAGAGTTAGTGTCTTTTGCGACCCAGCTTGGGTTTGAAGTAAATACGATGCTGTACATGCTTGCTCCGCTGGATGTTGCCGATAAACTGGCGCCGAATCCACACTGCTCCGTTTTACGAGGACATTCAACTGACGTCATGGAAGCAGGCATACGCTGCCTTACCGCTAGTGATTCCGTCATGATCAATCCTGATTTTGCTGTCCGTAAAGCGAACCGGAAAAGAGAGATTTATGAAAGAGGTGAGATCATTCCGTATGTGTGCTTTGTCGATCAGGAGCCAGTCGGTGCATGTGAATGGCATCTTTACAAGGAGCTCGTTCGTATGGAGGAATTTTTTATACTGGATGCCTGGCAGCGTAGAGGATTCGGCACGGAAATCATTCGGGTCATGATGGAGGACGCCAAAAAACTCGGCGCCACCCATATGTATTTAACGACCTATGCGGATGATACGCCACAGAAAATGTACAGCAAGCTCGGCTTTCAAGAGGTCGGCAGGCATTTCGAAATGCTCTGGCTAAAGAGATAGAAAAAAGCTCCCACCAAGTAGCTAAGTGAGAGCCATCCTATTTTCAGTGTTGATCTACTCTTTTGTGATGTTAAGCAGCGCTTCTGCCTCCCGATCCCTTCGGTCGGTTTCGCCACTTTTGGTCCACTGTAAAAATCGGTCGTCCAAAAGCTCTGCCAAGATTGCCCGTTTATCCGCTTCGCTCACCGCCAGCGAGAGTACTTGTCTTCTCATGCTGCCGAGAAAAAGCGTGTAGTCCTCGTATTCGGGTCCCACCCATTCTTCGAGCTGGCGGCGCATTTTCTTCGCCAGACCCGGGTTGTTCCCACCCGTAGAGATAGCAATCTGCAAGTCTCCACGTGCAACGACGGATGGAACGGTAAAAGAACAGAGGTCGGGGCGATCAACGATATTGATCCACTGATGCGGACGGCACGCTTCGTATACAGCCAGATTGACGGCGGGATCACTCGTCGCCGCGATAATGAGCACTGCCTCTTCTACATCCTGTGAGATAAAGGGGCGCAGTGCTACCATCAGCTTCTTAGCGTGTGCCCATTCAAGGATGGTTGCCGTACAAGAGGGACTCACAACGGTGACATCATCCGCACCAGCAGCAAGCAGACTGCCGATTTTCCGCTCGGCTACCTGCCCGCCACCGACCACCAAGCAACGCTTGTTTTGTAGATGAACCATCATGGCATAGTGCGTCACCAGCGTTCCCTCCCCCAGGCTTCCTATTATTACACTTGCTCCATTCCAATCGTAGCTTCAAACCAGTTGATTTTCTCACGCATTTTCACAACTTCACCGACCAGAATGATAGCTGGATTCGTGATGTGACTGTTTTGGGCCAAACGTTCCTCAATATCAGCCAGTGTACCCGTTACCACCGCTTGCTGCGGGAGTGTTCCCCAAGAGATGACGGCTACTGGCGTATGCGGTTCGCGTCCGTGCTTGATTAATTGGGTGCGGATTAACGGCAGATTGGCTACTCCCATGTAAAAGGCAACGGTGTCGATGCCATTTGCGAGAGCACGCCATTTTTCTACAGCTAACTCCGGCTTGTCTTCGCGCAAATGTCCCGTCACAACAGCAAATGACGAGCCGTGATCGCGGTGTGTCACCGGAATACCTGCGTACGCCGAGGCCGCAATCCCAGCTGTTACTCCTGGGACAATTTCGAAGGCAATTCCTCGCTCAGCTAAATGCTGCGCTTCTTCTCCCGCACGGCCAAATACACAAGGATCGCCACCTTTTAGCCGAACGACGACTTTTCCTTCCAGCGCTTTTTCCGCTAACAGCTCGTTAATTGATTCCTGTCTCATCGTGTGATGATCTGGCAGCTTGCCGCAGTAGATGCGTTCCGCCGTCTGTGGCGCGTACTCCAGCAGAGCTGGATTTGCCAGACGATCATACACAATCACCTCTGCCTTTTGCAGGCATTCCATTCCTTTTACGGTAATCAGCTTTGGATCGCCAGGGCCAGCTCCTACGAGATAGACTTTACCCGCGCCGCTCATCGGTCACTTACTCCTGCTGATGCAAATGTCGCCATCTCACGAACCATCCGTGTCGCTGCTTCCACGATTGGAAATGCCAATGTCGCTCCGCTTCCTTCACCCAGTCGCAATTTCAGGCTGAGCAATGGCTCCTTGCCTAATGCTTGCAGGACAAAATCATGCCCCGGCTCTTCAGAACGGTGACCCGCGATCAAATAATCAGCAACGAGTGGCTCCATTCGAACAGCAAGCAAAGCCGCTACCGTAGCGATAAAGCCGTCCAGCAGCACAGGAACGCGGCGAGAAGCTGCTCCCATGATCGCCCCTGCCATTGCTCCAATTTCCAATCCGCCGACTTTTGCCAAAACGTCCAACGGATTGGTTGCATCCGGGCTATGCAGCGCAAGCACGTCACGAACAACTGCCTTTTTGCGCTGCCAGCCTGCGTCATCCAGTCCTGTTCCTCGTCCGACGATTTGCTCAGGATCAGCTCCGGTTAAGGCTGACAGAATCGCACTGCTAGCTGTCGTGTTGCCAATCCCCACTTCACCAACGATCAGGACTTTGGCACCTTCCCCGATAATCGCTTCTGCCATCTCGAGGCCAACAGCAATGGAGCGCTGCGCTTCGTCTGCGGTCATCGCTGCTTCTTTCAGCATGTTGCCCGAGCCTGCTCTAATTCGCTTGTTGTAAACACCCGGCGCTTCGACCTCGACCGCTACACCGACATCTACGATTTTTTGGATGGCTCCGATTTGTCTGGCGAAGACGTTGACTCCCGCTCCGCCATGAACCATATTCAGCACCATTTGCGCTGTCACTTCCTGCGGATAGGCAGAGACACCTTCCCGTGCCACACCGTGATCGGCCGCAAAAACAAGCACGCCCGGCGGTGTCACAACAGGCATCGTCTCACCTGTCATCCCAGCCAGCTCAATAGCCAATTGCTCCAAGCGACCAAGGCTGCCAAGCGGCTTGGTCAACTGATCCACATGCTGTCTCGTTTGCTCACTTGCTTCCTGATTTCGTGGCTCAATCGCCGGATAAATGACTGACATTATACTTGCACCTCTTTTTCTTGAAAAGCCTTCATGTACTCTTCGATCGTATCCAATTTCACATGGCGACGAACGGTATCCGCCAACAGATCGTACCCCTGCTCTCTCAGAGCGACAAAGGATGGGCGATCCGTAATGGGTGTGAGACCTTTTTTCTCACGGATGGTATTTAGCAACAGCGTGCGGAAGTGGTCATTGTGGAACAGGCCATGAAAATACGTGCCGATCAACTGCCGCTCCTCCTGACAATAGCCCTCCGTACGCCCCTCCATCTGGATAAAAGGAAAATCATAGCTCGAATAAGCGGATTGCCCCATGTGAATCTCGTAGCCTTCCACCGTCAGCTTTTCTTTCGCAAATACTGCTTCTCCGCGGGACAAAACTGTCGTTTTCTTCTGCTCCATCGTCGTGATCATCGGGATGAGACCTAGCCCATCAAGCTGCTGCAACGGAGACTCGACCCCAGTTGGATCGTGAATGGATTCTCCCAGCATTTGATAGCCGCCGCACAAGCCGACGATATACGTCTTCCCTTTATGATGAAGGTCTTTTACAGCCGCGGCAAGACCTGTCTCTCGCAGAAATTGCAAATCCTCAAGTGTATTCTTGCTGCCCGGCAAGACAATCAGGTCTGGTTCACCCAGCTCTTCCAAACGTGTCACAAAACGCATCCGGCAATCCGGCTCTACAAAAAACGGGTCCACGTCTGTAAAGTTGGAAATTCGCGGGTAGCGCAAAACCGCAATGTCAATCTCTCGCGGTGTCTCACGCTGACCTTGATAACGGTGCAAAATCAGCGAATCCTCCGCATCGATCCACAAGTCGGGAATAAATGGCACGACACCTAGGACAGGCTTGCCCGTATATTCTTCGAACCAGTCCAGCCCCGGCTGCAAAAGTGTCAAATCACCGCGAAAACGATTGATGATGACACCAATCACGCGGTCCCGATCTTCGGGTTCGAGCAGCTGGAGGGTACCGACCAAGCTGGCAAACACACCCCCGCGCTCGATATCTGCCACCAAAATGACGGGCGCATTCGTGAGACGGGCGACCCGCATATTGACGAGCTCGCGGTCATTCAGATTAACCTCTGCCGGACTGCCAGCCCCTTCGATGACAACCCGCTCATACGTGCTGGCGAGTCGTTGATACGCTTCCTCAATGATCCGCAAGCCCTCGTGGTAAAATTCCGTCCGATAGGCCATGGCTTTCATGTTGCCGTATGGCTCGCCGTTGACAACAATTTGCGATTCAGAATCTCGCGTCGGTTTGATCAAAATGGGGTTCATATCGGTCGTCGCCAGAATTCCTGCTGCTTCCGCCTGAACGCCCTGTGCCCGGCCGATTTCTTTTCCATCCAGCGTCACGTAGGAGTTCAACGCCATATTTTGCGATTTGAACGGAGCTGTCTTGTAGCCATCCTGGGCAAAAATCCGGCACAGCGCTGTAGCAATCGCACTTTTTCCTGCATCCGAGCTGGTACCTTGCACCATCAACGGGAGGGTTTTAGGCACGAGCGGCCACCTCCGCGCATCGGTTCAGCCAACGCTCGACCAGGTCGGGATTGGAGCCGAAATGCAAGTGAGTATAGCCAGCGACCAGATCATCCTGGGCATAGCCCTCCGGTTTCGTACCGCGAAGCCCCTTCGTCTCATATGCTGCTGGCAGCTCTTGATCCGAAGCATACGTAGAATAGTGGAATTCATGCCCTTTTGCCTGTTCTTCGGTGCTGAGCAAGAAATTGCCTTCCTTACCGCGCACTTCCCGATAGCCAAGCGCTGCGAGCTTTTTCTGCATGGTCACCTTGCCTGGGATGAGCCCCACCATCGGATAGCTGTCGCCCTCAGTCGTCACGATTGCCTCTGTCAAAAACATGTAGCCGCCGCACTCGGCCAAGGTAGGCAAGCCTTTTGTGATCGCAGATCGGATCGATTGTTTCACCGCTTCATTTTGCGATAGCTCTGCTGCAAATTCCTCCGGGAAGCCTCCCCCGATGTACAAGCCCTCCGCGTCCTCAGGCACTCCCTCACCGGCCAGCGGAGAAAAGAACGCGAGCTTCGCGCCATATGCTTCGAGCAGCTCCAAATTTTCCGGATAGTAAAAATGAAAAGCAGGGTCCTTCGCTACAGCAATGGTGACATTGGCAGATGCTTTTCGCGGAGCAAACAGCGTAGGTTCCGCTTGCAGCGGCTCTGCCTTTGCCAGCTCCCAGATTTGCTCCAGATCGACTGTCTCCGCAATCATATCAGCCAGCTTTTCAAACAGCGGTGTCAGCTCTCCACGTTCGACAGATGGCACCAATCCGAGATGACGTTCCGGTATTTCCAGCTCGCTCTCCCGTTTCAAGTAGCCCACGACCGGAATCCCGCACTCCTGCTCGATCGCTGCCTTCACGATTTTGTGATGCCCTTCACTGCCGACCTTGTTCGCGATGACACCGACGATTCTCGCCTGTGGATTGAGCAATTGAAAGCCTTTGACAATCGCAGCCGCACTGCGCGCCATGCTCTGACAATTGACCACCAACAGAACCGGAGAGCCAGTCAGGATGCTGATTTCGGCCGTACTGCCTTTATCGCTGGTCGCTTCCTTGCCATCGTACATACCCATGACACCCTCGATAATCGAGATGTCTGCACCCTCGCTGCCGCGGACAAATATCTCCTTCACGATCTCGTGCTCCAGCATAAAGCTGTCCAGATTGCGCGAAGCTCTGCCCGTCACAGCCGTATGATACGTAGGATCGATGTAGTCAGGTCCGCACTTGAAGCCCTGTACGGTATGCCCTTTTCTTTTCAGAGCAGCCATCAGTCCGATGGTAACGGTTGTCTTACCCGCTCCGCTGCCTGTTCCGGCAATCACAATACGGCGGCTGTCCGTCATGCGCGCTCCTCCTCATGATAGGGCATCAATCCGACCGAAATGGTGGTGTTGCCCGACTTCTTCTTGGTCAAAACGAGTTCGCCCACGCCAGCATACAGCTTCGCGGCAGGCTCGCTCACTCCGTACGCTCCAGTGAATTTGAAGACGGTATCAGACGGATCGCTGATTTCTACCTGATTCAACTCTTCAGGCGAATACCAGACGAATGGCCAGCCGTATTTTTCGCAAACGGCGATCAGACCCGCTTCATCCTTTTTCAGCTCGATGGTCGCCAGTGCTTTTACACTTTTGATTGAAAATTGCAGTTCATCCAGCGTTTCCTTGATGACTGCCTCGATCTCCTCTACGGAGGTTCCACGGTTGCAGCCCATCCCGAGCACGATTACCTTCGGACGATAAAGGACGCCGTTGTCCAAAATCGTTTGTTCCTCCGGTGTGAGCAAGCGGTGAGAAACGACTAGAGCAGCTTGCGGCTGATCGGCTTTTGCCTCAGTGATTGTCGCGTATTCCTTGATGGACGGTGGCATCGGCGTGTCATGCATCCACCAGTCACGTTCACCGGATTCATTGATGACGGCTACGCGCTCCTCATTTACGACAGATGCACTGACAGGGGTCAGCTTTTCAGCGGAATCCCACTCCCAGCCAAAACGTCTACCGAATAGATCGACCGGGATCGTCTTTTGTACGTCAGATGCTGTCGTGATAATCGGACGAGCACCCATGACTGCCGCTACCTCGCGAGCCAGCTCATTGGCACCGCCCAAATGGCCGGACAGCACACTGATGACATTCTCCCCACGGTCATCGACCACGACGACACCCGGGTCTTTCTTTTTATCTTCGAGCAAAGGTGCGATCATCCGAATAACCGCACCCAGTGAAATAATGATGATTAAACCTTTATAAGCAGGCCAGAGAGCGGGAAACAGCATCCGTACACTGTTCGAAAACAGCTGGATGCCGCGCGCTTCCTCATCTCCGCGCTCGAACTTGCTCATGTAGTACAGGTCTGTCCCAGGGAATTTCTGTACCAGATCGCGCGCCATCTCTACTCCATGCTTCGTGATGGCGACGATCGCATAGTCTCCGCGCTGCTCGATAACAGGGATTTCTCCCTCGATCAGTTCGATGATCTTCATTATTCCTTCACACCTTTTCTGAACCCGTGTGTAAAGGTTTTATCGTACAGCTTGGAACGGTATTGCTCGCTCTTGTCGTGGATGTTTGGGTCCAATGCCCAGCCAGCCAAAATCATCGCGTGCTTGCGAATGCCGTTTTTGCCCATGTCTTCGTCCAAATTTTTCAGTGTGGTGCGAATGATCAATTGATCCGGCCAGCTTGCACGTTGTACGACTGCGACAGGCGTATCCTCGCTCCAGCCTGCATCGACCAGCTCACGGACTACTTTTTTCGTCAAAGTCGCGCTAAGGTACAGAGCCAACGTGCAATGATGCTCAGCGAGTGCACGCAGCTTTTCTCTTTCAGGCACTGGTGTGCGACCTTCTGCGCGGGTAAGGATGATCGTCTGTGTCAGATCAGGAATCGTCAGCTCGGCTCCTACTGCTGCCGCTGCCGCAAATACGGAGCTCACACCTGGAACGATTTCTACCTCGATGCCCTTTTCCTTCAACAGTGCGATCTGTTCCATGATCGCGCCATAAATGGAGGGATCTCCTGTATGCAGGCGTACGACTGTTTTTCCGCTACGAATCCGGTCTACCAACAGCTCTACCATTTCTTCCAATGCCATACCCGAGCTTTGCAGTACCTCTGCATCGGGATTGCTCATTGCTACCAAATCCTCGTTCACGAGAGAGTCGGTATACATAATGACGTCTGCCTTTTGCAGTAGCTTCAAGCCTTTTACCGTAATCAAATCAGGGTCGCCGGGACCCGCTCCCACTATGTACAGTTTCATTACTTTTTCACCACCATCAGTGTAAGATAGCTAAGCTCTGCCCGCTCTAGTTCACGCATATCGGTCCAAACCATTTCCTCGGAGGAAGTGACCTTTGTCGCTACCGCTGCCTTTTCAGCCAGCCCCATTTCTTTCAGCAAGCCAATGATCATTGGCAGTACTTTTGCTACCTTCAGGAACACGACGGTATCGTGGTTCTCAAGCGCTTTGCGCATGGCTTCCTTGTCTTCTGTTGCCGGGATGATACCGATCTGCTCATCACCATCCGCCAGTGGCATATTGAAGCGGGAAGCTGCTCCCAGAAACGAAGAGACACCTGGTACGGTCACGATTGGCACTTCCGGGTGCTCTTCATGCATGACGCGCATCATGTGGATAAACGTGCTGTAAAACATCGGATCGCCTTCCGTTACAAACGCGACGTCCTTGCCTTCAGACAGACGCTCCCAGACGATCTCCACCGTGTTGTTCCACTCACGCTCCAAAATTTCTTTGTCCCGCGTCATCGGGAATACGAGTCCGAGCATTTCCTTGTCTGGGGACTGCACGTACAGCTCCGCGATTTGATGTGCGTAGCTTTTGCTGCCCATTCGTTTTTTCGGGTACGCAATCACTGGCGATTGCTGCAATAGACGAAATGCCTTAACCGTAATCAATTCAGGGTCGCCGGGACCTACGCCCAGTCCGTACAATGTTCCGATCTTAGTCACTTGCTGTCTCCTCCTTGTTCTTCTGCCTGCTTGGCCCAGGCCGTAATGATGTAGATCGGATTCAATGCTTCAAAGCGCGTCAGGGACAAAATCGGCTTGCTGCGCGATAGCTGCGCCAGTGTCACCGATGTCTCGAATCCTTCCTGCGCGAATGCTTGTGTCGCTTCGTACAATGTCTCAATGGTCGCTGCGTTCACCACAATCCGGCCATTCGGGCGCAGTCGTGTGCAGCAGATGTTCAACAGCTCGCGCAATTCTCCGCCACTGCCGCCGATAAATACGGCATCCGGGTCTGGGAACTCATCCAAGCCATGTGGGGCACGTGCATTGATCACTGTCAAATCCGTGCGAAACTTCGCCATGTTCTGGCGGCAGTTTTCCAGATCGTCCGCGTTCTTCTCTACGCCGTACACTTCACCCTCACGTGCAATTCGTGCCGCTTCGATTGCGACAGAGCCTGTGCAGGTGCCGATGTCCCAGACGATGCTTTTGGCATGCAATTGCAGCTGTGCAATGCTTAAAATGCGCACTTCTTTTTTCGTAATGAGTCCCTTGTCCGGCTTGCGCTGGGAAAACTCCTCGTCTGCGATTCCGAACGGCCATACCGGGCTTGGACGGCGTTTTTTCAAAATCACGACATTCAGATCAGAGAAGATACCATCTGCCATTTCCTCAAGGGAATACCAGCCTGTCCGCTCTTCCGCACTGCCCAGATTCTCCGCCACGAACGCATCGTACTCGGTTATGTGGAACGATAGGAGATAGCGGGCGATCGCTGCTGGCGAGTTTTCCCGATCCGTCAACAGTGCAACCTTTTCTTTCCCGTCGATCCGCTGTGCCAGACCTTTGATACTGCGTCCGTGCACACTCGCCAGTGTCGCATCCTGCCATGCTTCTCCCATTTTGGCAAAAGCGAGCTGGATGGAGCTTAGGTGCGGGTAAATCTCCACGTTCAGTTTTTTTGCAAGCAAGCTGCCGATCCCGTAAAAGAGCGGGTCACCTGACGCCAGAATGACCGTCTTGCGCGTCTCTGTACGCAGCTCCTCCACCATGGCAGTCAGACCGCCCTTCAGTACACGCTTTTCCCCTCTATACTCCGGGAAAAAACTGAGGTGTCGCTCTCCTCCAACCAACAGTTCACTTTCTTCTATCCAAGTCCGATACAACGGCAGTAGACTCTGCTGTCCGTCATCCCCGATTCCAATTACTTTCATCGCCTGTGTCATTGATCGTCACCCTTCCCAACAGGGACCCTTTCATTGTGATGATGATGGTTTCGACCTCGATGCCGCCGCCCACTTCCTTAAGTGCAGCGCGACAACAGTTTTCGCACATGATCTCGAAAAAGGCGGGCGTGTCCACCATCATATCGCCTACCTGCGAAGCGGTGTTGGCGCCCAAAATTTCGTCAATACGCTCCTGCGAAGCTCCCGCATCTGCCGCCATTTGAGCGAGGAAGCCGAAGTCAACCGGTGCGCTTTTGGAGTGAACCATCATGACGCCCTGCGCTACCTTGGAAAACTTGCCCATCATCCCGACCAAGGTCACTTTGCGCATCTTCTTGTTCTTGCACTGCTTGAGGGAAAAGCCGACGAAATCGCCCATTTCCACGAATGCTTCTTCCGACAACTCTGGATAAGTAGCGACCCCGTAGGATTCACTCTTTCCTCCCGTCGACAGCACAATATGATCGCAGCCGGCTTCCTTGGCGACATTGACCGCTTGCGCCACGCTTGCCTTGTAAGCAGAAGTGGAAAACGGCACCACGATTCCACGCGTCCCCAAAATGGAGATGCCGCCGAGTATGCCGAGTCGTCCATTCAATGTTTTTTTGGCGATTTCCTCGCCCGCAGGCACGGAGATGACGATTTTGATCCCGCGTTGTGTCCCGTACTCATCCAGAACGGCCTGCGCGGTTTCCCTGATCATTTTGCGCGGGACGGGATTGATCGCTGCCTCGCCAATCGGAACGGGCAAACCTGGCTTGGTCACCCGTCCCACACCGAGTCCGCCATCCAAAATAATGCCGGGCTCATCCGACCATTCTACGGAAGAGAGGATAAGGGCACCGTGTGTCGCGTCAGGGTCGTCTCCCCCATCCTTGATCGTGCCTACTGTCGCCCTCTCCAATGAAAATTCACAGCTCTCCATCTGAAAGGTGACGTCCTCGCCGATTGGCAGGCGAATCGTCGCTTGGCTTTGCTCTTCCTGAGTAATCAGCGCGATCAAAGCAGCCTTGGTCGTAGCCGTTGCACATGATCCAGTCGTATATCCGTGGCGGAGGGGCTTTGCCTCTTTTTCGTCCGTTGCTGCTTTGGCTGCCATCTGCTTAGCCCAACCGTTCCGCCATGATCGAAATGGCATTCAATGCTGCTACGGTTACTGGGCTTCCGCCTTTACGTCCCATATTCGTTATGAATGGGATATCGAGCTTTGCCAGCTCTTCCTTGGATTCTGCCGCAGATACGAAGCCAACTGGCATCCCGATCACCAGACCTGGCTTTGCTTCACCTTCCTTCACCATACGGATCAGCTCCAGGAGTGCCGTAGGTGCGTTTCCGATGCAAAAGATACCGCCATCCGCTTCCTTGATCGCTTTGCGCATGGAAATGATCGCACGGGTCGTGTTCAGACGCTTCGCCTCTTCCATTACATCGCGGTCGGAGATGTACACCTTCACTTCTCCGCCGAATTTCTCAATGCGGTTTTTGCTGATACCGACTTGCACCATCTGTACATCTGCTACGACGATTTTGCCGCTGCGGATCGCTTCGATGCCTGATTTTACTGCATCCGGGTGGAAAACAAGGCTGCGTCCGAGGTCAAAGTCTGCGGATGCGTGGATGACGCGTTGTACTACCGGATATTGTTCTTCTGTAAAAGAATGCTCGCCCAGCTCATCTGTAATGATTTGAAAGCTCAATTCCTCAATCTCTTGTGGTTGTACAGTCATTGGTTTAAATTCCGTTTTGAAATCCATGATTAGTTTCCTCCAGTCACAATTTAAATGCGCGTTCAAAAAGTCGGATTTTCAGCACCGGACTTTGACGGTGAACGCCATATTCGATGTCGAATATGCTTCACGAACCACTTCGTGATCAAAAGACGACTTATTGAACAACCTCTTTGAGTTGTTCTAAAACACTGTTAAAGTCGGAAAACTTCTTTCCATAATCGATCTTCGGACGACCGATGACGATTGTTTCGATGCCCATTTCCAGTGCCGCTTCCACCTTTTCGTCAAAAGCGCCTACCTTGCCGCTCTCCTTGGTAATCATCAGCGTGACACCATAATGGTCGTAGAGCGCTTTGTTCAGCTCCTTGGAAAAAGGACCTTGCATCGCGACGATGTTTTTTTGCTCGACACCGAGCTCTTCGCATTTCTGCATATTGTCAAGACGCGGCAGCATGCGTGCTACCAGCGTCGTGTCCGGCAGGCCCAACAGCCGATCCGTGAACGTTTTCAGCGTCTTGCTTCCTGTCGTCAGCATGATGACGCCGCGCTTTTCAGCCGCCAGCTCAGCCGCCTGGACGTAGTCTTCTACCACAATCAGCTTCTCGCTGCCCGGTGAGGAGAGGCTTTCCCGCTCGTAGCGAATATAGGGGACTCCCGCGCCCTGTGCTCCTGCTATGGCGTTTTTGGAGGCTTCCTCTGCGAAGGGATGACTCGCGTCGACCACGCATTTCACGGCTCTCTCTTGGATCAGCTGCTGAATATCTTCGGCGGTCAGGCGTCCGACCTGGACAGGCACGCCCGCCTCCTCCATACTTTTCGCAGCATTGTCAGTGACGACCGTCGTCAACAGCTCGTAGCCCTTGTCCTTGATTTGCAAAGCCAACTCGCGCGCGTCGCTCGTTCCAGCCAGTACCAGAATCATGCTGTCTTCCTCCTACTTGGTAACGTGGTCGTGCTTGTGATCATGCTTGTGGTCGTGCTTGTGATCATGCTTGTGGTCGTGCTTGTGATCATGCTTGTGGTCGTGCTTGTGATCATGCTTGTGGTCGTGCTTGTGATCATGCTTGTGGTCGTGGTCATGATCGTGATCATGGTCATGGTCGTGATGATGATGGTGACCATGGTGGTGATGATGTCCATGCTCGTCATCGTGGTGGTGATGGTGATGGTCGATGTGCTCCATAGCTGCCAGCCTGTACTGACAGGTATCACAGTTCAGCTTCACTTCACCGTGCAACGCTTCCTCCACACGATCCTTGAGCACTTCTTTCAACAACGGATGGAAGCCAAAATACTCGGCCATTTCGAACTGGGCTTCTGGATATTGCTCGCGGAACTTCTCCAGCTGGTCGCTCATCCGTTTGATCAACACACCCGTGAACAGGAAGTACGGTAAGAGAACGATGCGCTTCGCACCCAGCTTCAGACAACGCTCAACACCCTCATCGTACAGTGGATACGTCACGCCCATGAAGGCAGTCTCTACCCACTTGGCTTTGTATCGCTCCCAGAACAGTCGGGACATTTTGTAAATATCGCTATTGGCATCTGCATCGCTGCTGCCGCGTCCGATTACGAGTACAGCCAGGTCATCGTGGTCTTCCCCAGGGGCAAAGCCTGCCTCTTCCATACGTGCGGTCAAAATATTGATGACTTCGTCGTGAATGCCGATCGGGCGTCCGTAGATGAACTGAACGTGTGGGTGCAGCTCTTTCGCCTCATCGATGGCAGCTGGAATATGAATTTTTGCATGTCCGGCAGAGAACAGGATGATTGGAATCACCGCTACACGGGTCGCTCCCTTAGCCACGCATGTATTCAATCCTTGCAGCATGTCAGGACGGGCAAACTCCAGAAAACACGTCTCGATAATCGGTACATCCAAGTCCGGTGTAAGCGTCGCTACAAACTGGCGAATCTCTTCATTGCCTTCCGGGTCCTTGCTTCCATGACCTACAAATAATACTGCGTCCATTTTATGTCCCCCTCGTTTTTATTCGGTGTTCTTGCATTAATCTCCGCATGCAGCGTTCTCGATTTCAGCTTTTGCTGGCTCGTACCATGCGTAGCCCTCCAGCTCACCTACACGTTGGAAAAACTTGTGGAACCGCTCGTTCGGAAACGCGTCTTTTTTGAATCGGTTCACGATTCGCTCCACGAGTGGAACAATCTCTTCTTTTTCGATGCCTTCTGCTACCGGAATACCAGAGTGTGCATTGCGTCCCACCGTTTTTGCTCCCAGGAATAAATCGAACTTTCCTTTGCGGAATACGATCCCGATATCCTCTTGAACCGCGCCATAGCACGCCATCCCGCAGCCGTTGAAGCCGATCTTCAGTTCCTTCGGCATTTCTTTTCCACCCAGCTTTTGGTGCAGCTCGTCGGCATAAGGAATGCTGTCTTTTTTCTCGCCGTCGCAGAAATCACACGCTTTTACCTGCAAAACGTCTCCGATCGGGCTGAGAATCAATCCAAGCTCTCGCAAGCGGCTAGTGATGCTCTCAGGGTTGGCAGTCGGTATGCGCAAAATCATTTGGTGGTGTGGGGTGTATTCGATCTCGCCTTTTTCGCCGGCCACTTCGGCAATCGTCATCATTTGCAGCGGCGTGATTTTTTTATTGGCGACCCCCGGACTTACCGCGCATTCGAAAATCATCTCTGGCGTAAAGGAAGATACCGGACGATGGACCTGCCCGGAAGCGGGCTTGGTTTCAATGCCTTTCGCCGCATTGATAGCAGTCAACGCCTCCATGGCCCATGTGAAAGGAGCTTTTGGTGCCTCTGCCTCTGTTACAGGTGGCGCTTCCAGTACTGCCGTGCTCGTTGCTGCACGATTTGCTGGTTCTGTAGCAGTTACTCTGTCCTCGGTAACGGCGATTGGTCTTTCTTCCTTCGGTGTTGCTGGTGCTACCGGAGCTGAAGCTAGGCTGCTCTCCTCGGAGGCCTCGAGCGACCAAGGCTCATTTTCTACACGCAGACGCTGATGTAGCTTCAGTGGCTGCTCATCGGCAGACAGTGTGTATTTGCGCTGGTAGCCGCGCGGCGTAATCATTTTGCCGTCGTATACAAATGTCGATGTATTTCCGATAATCACCGTGGTCAACATACCGATATCATGCTCTAGCATTTGTGCCAGGGTCGTCACGACAACCGTTTCGCGTTCGCGATAAGCACTTTTCACGATACCGACTGGCGTATCTGGTGAGCGGTACTGCAAAAGAATGCGTTGGGCTTCGACAATCTGGCGGGTACGTCGTCCGCTGCGCGGATTGTACAACGCAATAACAAAGTCAGCCATCCCTGCTGCGTCAATCCGTTTGGCAATCAGTTCCCACGGCGTCAAGTGATCGCTCAGACTGATCGTGCATGCGTCGTGCATGATAGGCGCACCGAGGATTGCCCCACAGGAATTGATCGCCGAGATGCCTGGTACAATTTCGATTGGTACGCCAGTTGCTTCTGTCCAGCCTTTTTCCACCAACACCTCGTATACGAGACCTGCCATCCCGTAAACTCCTGAGTCTCCACTGGAAATGACCGCTACCTTTTTGCCTTCCTCTTCCGCCTGACGCACGGCTTCCCGTGCACGCGTCACTTCTTCTGTCATCCCTGTGCTGACGATTTGCTGATTCGTCAAAAGTCCGCGGATTAAATCTACATAGGTGGAATAGCCGATAATGACATCGGACTCCTGCAGAGCTTCCCGCGCCCTCTTGGTGATATGCTCAAAACTTCCTGGACCAAATCCGATCACAAACAACTTGCCGCTCATAAGGCCCCTCCCCTTTTCGCTTCCTGTTTATAATAAAATCGATATCATCACGCTAACGAGCAGACTTAAGAGCGAAACGAGATACATCAAACGAATCGTCGTGACAATATCACTTGCCTGCAATGGTCGCTTCGCATCTCCCATTTTTGCTCGATTCGATGCCACACCTTGGTAATAATTCAGTCCCCCGAGCTGCACGCCTAATGCGCCAGCGACTCCGGCTTCCGGCAAACCGCTGTTTGGACTCGGATGCAAATGCGCATCTCTTCTGATCATTGCCCAGCACTGCTTCCCATCCAATCGCTGCAGCCAGCTTGCGGCAACGAGCAACAAAGCTGTCAAACGGGCGGGTATGTAGTTCAGTACATCGTCAAAGCGGGCAGATGCCCAGCCGAGATTCATATACTGCTCGTTTTTATAGCCAACCATGGAGTCGAGGGTGTTGGCGGCACGGTACGCCATTGCCAACGGCGCTCCCCCAATCGCTGCGTAAATCAGCGGGGAGACGATCGCATCGACGATGTTTTCCGCCACGGTTTCCACTGCTCCCCGACATACTTCCGGTTCATCTAGCCGCTCTGTATCGCGTCCGACTACCATGGACAAGGAGCGTCTCGCCGCTTCCATATCCCCAGCCACGAGATGACGGGCAATCTCCATCCCGGCATCGGCCAAGCCTTTTGTTGCAATCGTCGTGGAAATCAACCAGGCACCCAAGATCCAGGCAAGCACTGGATGGATGAACGTCGCTCCCCACAGGAGCAGCCAAACAACAGCGTAGCTGCCGCCAACGATCACGAGCGGGAACAGGACTCCTGCTAGCCTCAAATGCGACTCCTTTTTGACGAGAAAACGTATGACCCGTTCCAATCGTGTAATCCACCAGCCCATGATGATCACTGGATGTGGCAGGCTCCTGGGGTCTCCTACCACCCGATCAATCAAGTAGGCCGCGCATAATATCCATACTTCTGTCATGTTGTCCCTCTCTTACTCTTCAGGGGTTGTCGCATCCAACTCTGCCCTTGCGCATCCAAGCATTCCGCTACCAGAGCCTCCCCATGCTTAACGCCATCGACCTGCCAATATCGGTCAGGATTGTTTTCGAGCCACGCGGCCTGGAACCAGCGAATCACGCCGCCATGTGTGACGATGACGACTGGATCGGATGCCTCCTCCTTGTCCGCTCTCTCCAACAAGGACCGTAGCCAACGATCCACGCGCATCCCCAGCTCTTCCAAGCTCTCCCCTTGTGGAGGTCGATTTCGAAAAGGATCGTCGTACCACCTCGTAGCTCGCACAGAGTCCGACACCATCAGCTCGTCGTAGGTCATCAGCTCCCACTCACCAAAAGACAGCTCTCTCAATGCTGGCTCCGGAATTACCGTTAGCCCCAAAGCAGCTGCGAGTGGTTCGGCAGTCTGCATGCATCTGAGCAGGTCGCTCGAGTAAATCGCAGCAGGTCCCCCAATGAGCACTGGTAATTCCTTGGCCAACTCACTCGCGTGCAGATAACCGCGTTCATTCAAAGGAATATCGCTATGCCCCAAATATCGATGCTCACGATTGCTGTCTGTCTCCCCGTGGCGTATCCAAACTAGCTTCATAACCACCAGCTCCCGACTAACACCAGCAGAACGACCGCTTCACTGCTTTCGATAACAGCCCCGTAGCAGTCTCCATTTAAACCGCCTAGCTTTTTTGCAACCGAGCGTGAAAACAGTAGAGCGAACAATAGCGACAGGAAAGTGGCTGTGATGACCTGCAAGCCCCCAAGATACCAACCTGCGGCAAACACGATGATGTAGCTCACGATGATAGAGGAAACGGAAAGCCCAGCACTGATGCCTTTTCCAATCCCTTTGTCTGCCGAAAGATAGGGCCAGAGCTTGATCGACAAAAGCACATGTGTCCTCGCTGCCACTGGTGCTACGATCAAAAAGCTGCCCCATCCCGGATGTGCTAGCTCTACGACTGCACCCGCCTTGATCAGCAACAGCATAATCGCAGCAAGAACGCCCATCGCACCTACGCGGCTGTCCTTCATAATCGCCAGTATTTGCTCTCTCGGTCTGCTGCTGCCAAGACCGTCCGCGAGGTCCATCCACCCATCCATATGAAGACCACCAGTCACGTAGACCCATGCGACCAACGTCAAAATAGCCGCGATCCAAGGACTAAACAACAGCAGGCCTGCCTGATGTACACCCCATAGCAGTAAACCGATGATCAAACCAACTGCGGGATACCAGTTGACGCTTTTTCTCCACGCATCCTCTGAAGGACGAAGCCACGGAACCGGAATACGCGTAAAAAACGAGATCGCGTGTAAAAATGCATTCATCCTTTGATCCTCCACGGTATCCCTGACAAAACCGCGTAGACGGCGTCCGCTTGTCGCGCACTTCTCTGATTGACATCGCCCAGCACATCCGCGAACCATCTGCCCAAACGACTCAAGGCTACACCGCCCAATCCGACCTCGCTTGTAACAGCAATGACTCTTTGCGGGGAATTCTGAACGAGGAACAGCCATGCCTCTGCCTCCTGCAACAGGGCTTGCGTGTGTGAAGGACTTCTCCATTCCGACTCATCCACGCTCATCAACCGATTACTCACCCAGGTGGACAGACAATCGATCAACACCACATCATACTGCTCACTAAATGCTTGGTAATCGGTTAAGCGCTCTCCTACCTCCACACAGCCCCATTCCAACGGACGACGTGCCTGATGCAGCTCGATTCTCTGCTTCATTTCATCATCCCAGGCCTTGCCTGTCGCCACGTACAGGACTCGACTGCTCAACGTCATCGCAAGCTCTTCCGCGTAGCGGCTTTTTCCTGAACGGACACCGCCTGTTACCAGCACCAAGCTCATCGCTGTTCACTTCCTTCCGCATGGACCTCGCGAAGCGCTGCCAGAAGTCGTTCATTTTCCTCTCGTCCACGCACTGCGATTCTCACATCATGTGCCGTCAAACCGGGATACATCGCACAGTTGCGGATCAGAACGCCTTTTTTGCCGAGCCGTGCCTGCAATTGTTCAGCTGGCAATCCTTCTGGCGATCGCAGCAACAAAAAGTTTGCCTCCCCCGGCCATACCTGCCAGCCCAACTCACTACGGATGCAATCAGTCAAATACGCACGTTCTGCTTTTATGAGCCTGCGCGTCTGTTCCTCGTATGCCTGCTCCTGCAAGCACAGTTCTCCAGCTAAAAGGGCTAGTGCATTCACGCTCCAGCTCACTTGCTTCTGGCGCATCTTCGCAATGACATCTGGATGCGCAATCGCATAACCCAGGCGCAATCCCGGGATCGCGTACATTTTCGTCATCGAACGCATCAAAATCACACGGGGAAAGCGCTCCAGTTGCGTTGCCAATGTATACTGCCGCTCTTCCTCCACAAAATCGAGAAAAGCCTCATCCACGATGAGCCACGTATTGGTCTCTTTCGTCCATTCCGCCATTTGACGCAGCTCATCCGGTTGATACAGGATTCCGGTCGGATTGTTTGGCGACCCGACAAATACGAGATCAGACTGCGTAAAAAGAGTGTGCAGCTCTACAGGATCGGGCTTGTACCCGTTCGCCTCCTTCCCGAAGCAGCCAATGACATGGGCACCATACTGCTCGGAAAGTTGCGCGTATTCCGAAAAGCAAGGATATACCACACCAACCGTTTGCGGCGAAAGACCGAGAATGGCCAATGCCATTGCCTCTGCTGCACCATTGGCAGGCAGCAACCATTCCTCCGGCACTTGCAGCCGTTTTGCCAGTGCATGACGAAACACACGATGTCCAGGGTCTGGGTAATGCGCTACAGCAGCTAACGAAGCCAGCAGCATCTCACGAACGCTTGCTGGCATCCCCAGCGGATTAATATTGGCACTGTAATCCAGAAACTGCCCTGGCTCTCGACCAAAACGCTGCGCTGCGCTCAGCAAGTCTCCACCATGACCGTACGTTTCTATTACACCTGCGCTTGTCAAAACTCTACCCCCAGCACAGCTGGAATCCCTTCATCGTAGTAATGCTTGATTGGCTTCATCTCTGTCACCAAATCTGCGATGTCCAAAATCTCCTGCTTTGCTGCCCGTCCCGTAATCACGAGGTGGATATGATTTGGCCTGTTTTGAATCGCTTCCAAGACATCGGACAATGGCAACACATCGTCAATCGGGAAGCGGTCAATCGCCAATGCATTATTCAGCTCATCCAGAATGACGACATCGTACGCTCCGGAAGAGAGCTTTTCGCTCGCAAACGCCCAAGCTTCTTTCAATGCCTGACGATGCTCCTCCGGTGTCTTCGTCCATGTGAAGCCAACGCCCTTTTGCACAATTTCAATGCCCAATTTATCGAAAACAATCTTTTCTCCGTAAGTACGCTCCGGCGACTTGATGAATTGAACCATCAGCACCTTTTTTCCGCGCCCTGTCGCCCGCACAGCCAATCCGACTGCTGCCGTCGTTTTTCCTTTGCCGTCTCCTGTGTAAACGAGGGTCAAGCCCCTCTTCTTATCGTTTTTCTCCATCGTGACCACCTCAAAAAGTGACGTATTTAACTCCGCTGTTTCCTCCAAATACTTTCCGAAGCCAACAAAAAAAGCGCTCTGTTTCCCCCAGTACGTAAGGAAAAACAAAGCGCGGATAGCTGAAAGCAACAATCCTCACCTCTTCCTTTGACCCGAAGGAAATCAGTGTAAACATAAAAACAGGCAGGTCTCCTGGCTCGAGGATCATCGCTCTTCTTCTCCTTCCCGCTCCCGGATGGGCAGTGGATGGCATGGTGCCTTGAAGAACAGCTACTCTCTTACAGTGGCGGGACCGCGTTGGCTTTTCACCAAACTTCCCTTTTAACCTTGCTCCTGCGAATCGGTTTCGCAAAAACAAGGACCTGTTTCTCTTCCATATGTAAATGTCATTCGTTTCGTTGACAAGCACTTGCTTTAATAATAGCAAAAGCTACCGAGGATTCAAGCAAAAGCTGCCGATTCGTCGCAGGTGTCAATTGGCAGAAAATTCGAGATAATTATCATTTACTTACTTGACGTTTTTCGTTACCCTATTGGCAAAACAATCGAAAGTGGTGTGCAGTCATGCTATTTCCTCCGATTCCAAAAATACCAGACATGGTCCTCCCCAGCCCACTGCCGATCAATGAATGTGGCGAACCGATGATCCCACTCTCTTCCCTTTGTGAACAAATCACAGTCTATCCAGCCTACTACCACGAGGGCTATGCCGGAACACAGCCAGAAGCCTTTTTGCGAGAAGGGGCAGCACGCAAGCTCGCCACAGCAGTCGCGCAACTGCCTGTTGGCTACAAGCTCGTCGTGTTGGACGGCTGGCGCTCGTTCGAGGTACAGGCATCCTTGTATGAACGTTTCCGTGAAGCCTTGCTTTCACAAGGCTGGCAGGAAGGACCCGCGCTCACCGATGAATTGAGCAAATTCGTCGCTTATCCAACAACAGACCTCTCCAAGCCGTCCCCTCACCTATCCGGTGGCGCAGTCGATCTGACTATCGCAGGACCTGATGGCTGGTTGGAGATGGGGACAGCCTTCGATGATTTCAGTGTAAGGGCTGCAACTCGCCATTATGAAGAACTCGTACAGCCTACACAAAAAGACATCGAGATTCGAGACAATCGCCGACTGCTCTATCATTTGATGACCGCCGCCGGATTCGTCAACTATCCGAAAGAATGGTGGCATTTCGAGTATGGGACGCGCACCTGGGGACAAAAAACGCAGCAGGAGCCGATCTATGGCGGGGTTTTGTCGATGTAAGAAATAACGTCCATGAAAAAGACCGTCAGTGCATTCTGCCTGACGGTCTTGCTTATTCCTTTATGAAACAATCACTGCATAAAATCTGCCATGATGATCTCCGTATCAAACGGCGTAATTCCTTCCTCTAAGGAAAATACCGTATCTGCCTCCTCAGCTTGATCAGTCAGCGTCCCTCTCGCCTGTGCATGAAGCATGAACAACTCATGCAGGGTAGGCTTCACCAACGAGGTGATCGCTCTTCCCATCAGCTCCACCCCTCCGGCATTGGACTCCACATTGTTGGCAAACCGCGGATCGGAATTCAAGGCGATATCCGTCCAAATCACTTTTCTTTCCACGAGATCCAGAATGACCGGGATACAAATCCGCGTGTTTGCGGCGAGGTCAATCTTGTCCTGTACCGTCTGCGGCTCGAAAATTTCCCCTGTCTGTGGCGCCGAACGAATCATCCAGCCAGCGAAGCATTCAGGCAAATCGCAATATGGCTGACTCGTAAACGAATACAGGTTCATGACGACATATCGACCGCCATAGCGGATGACAGAATCCATGTCGATGTCGATGAATTCGCACGCGCCTTTGGGAGCCTCCACAATATCCCCGCTATGGCACGCTTGATACTTGTCGGAACGCAGATTGGTATAGGAAATATGCTCCATGTATTTCCAGTCTTCATTATAGAGCACGGCAGACAAATCGATATCGACTCTGCCTGTAGGGACATCGTTAACGATCCCTTCCCTCCACCACAGGAAAAAGCGAATCGTTCCTCCATCCGGGATCGATAGCCGGGAGCCACGTGCAATCGTGCGTAGTGCTTTGCTGGCGGATCGCATCGAAAACGGAACGAGATGCTCCTGCAGCCGCGGGTCGATATAGACGTTACCCAGCGACGGCAATTGGCCAAAACGGTTCAACAAGGATGTCCGGCAAATATCCGCTGCCTTCTGTCTGATGTCCTCTTGCAGCCCTGGCACTCGGTTTTCGATTGCCTGTACTTTCGCCACTTGCCCTTTCGGAAAAAAGGTCCGCCATTCCCCGTAGCTATCCCGTTTGTTGAAGTGATTCATGACTTGCAAAAGAACTGGAGTCGATACACCATCCGCAATTTTCTCGAAGGCAGAAAGGACTGGACTCCCCTGCTCCGTCAAACGCAATAAATGATCCAGACGACGGGCAAATTCCCCTGGACGCTGTTCAAGCAGCTTGATCGCCGTATTCACATCCGCACGGACCAGCGCCTGCTCTACTTGGCTATTGAACGTCTCGATCTTGTGATTGTTGCGCACAATATCGAATGCTTCTGCCGCTTTCGGATAGCGATCCTTATATTCAAACGGATGCAAGATTTCCCCGAGACGAATCCATCTGTTTTTGTAACGATTCATGTCTTCTACGATATTCGAGCCGGCTTCCAGCAGGCGGAGGAGCAGCCTCCTCTCCCCGCGTTTGAACTTGCGAAATTTTGCAGGCTCTGCCAAGCTCACATCCCCGTCAGACAGCGCCACAGCCAGACGTAATACATCTGTCGCGGTCTTGCAATAGTGGGCAAAAAAAGTAGTAGGAAGCTTGTCATACTTGAGCAGCAGGCTAGCAGCGATCGCCACGTTTTCCTTTTGAGGAATCTCTGCTGGCAGAGCTTCTGCGATGCCTTCATAGGTCTGAATCAAGCCCTCCAAGTCTTCCCTGTCAGTTGCAGAAAGCGAGCTATTGGAGCGCAGCAAGTTCATTCCTACCTGTAGCAGCTCTTCGTCTGTGCCCAAATGAATCAGTTTCAGTCGAGATTCTCTTAGCAAAGGCAAACGTTTTTTCACTTCGTGCACAGGAAGGTCCAACGTCAAATAATGAATGATCGCATTTACAAACAGCTCACCCTCGCTAGCCTCCATGACTTGCTTAGGAAAATTCGGATACATCGGCTTGTACTGGCGGGATGCTCCGATCTTTACCTTGAGCACAGCTACCACGTCCGAATAGAGCGCGAAAAACTCTCCTTCCGACAGCGTCCGGATTCTTTCTAGTAAATCCAGTGAAAAGGTATAGCCCAAGCTCTCAATATTGCGCAAAGCCGCAGCTAAATAAGAGGTAGGCAGTTCATGCTGCCCCTGATGTACGATGATTTTATTTTTCCGACGAAGGTAGATTTGATTTTTCATTGGCATCACGAAAAAAGTCAGGAAAGCAGTACCCCTAATGGTGAACCAAACCTTTAGCTCAGAAGGAAGGTGTACGATAGCCTGATTTTTTATTCCTTTTTGTAATTTTTAACCATCTTACTTCAATTTTTCCTGATGGTAAAGCTTCCCTCCAGGAACGAGACATAAATCCGTCCCCGGACCTAATTCGATTTCATTCCGCTGCCCGTTATTCCGTATTCTTCATCCCTGTAAAGTGAGTAGCAGAGTACCAAAACTTTACAGGAGGGAGAACTCGATTCATGAATCAATCTGTTATGAAAAGTCATACAGCACCCCCTTTCTTTCAAGGGGAGAAATGGTTAGTGTATACCGGCTTGCTCGGCTTCTTACTCGCTGCCATATGCGCAATCTGGGTCATGCTGAACGGAGGACCCGTCGCTCCTAATGGCGATGTCTCGAAAGCGTTTTCCTTTAACGCCGCACTTGGAATATTTTTATTGTCGACAGCCGCAATTATGCCGTTATCTGCCCTAGGCACGCGAAGTAGAGCTTTCTTTCGCTGGTCTTATATCTCGCTTGCTTTCTATTCTTATGGAGCGGAAACCGTACAAAACTTCCGCGGCGTGGACCCGAGGTTCGTCAAAAATGGCACACCCTTCGACGTCGCTGTCGGTTCCATTTTTACTTTTGTGGCTCTTCTCTTGGTCCTCTTTTATGTATTCATTGCCATTCAGTTTTTCCGCAGAAAAGCTTATTCACTACACCCAGAGCTGGCAGTTGGCATCCGCTATGCAATGATTGCGATTATGCTATCGTTTGCGGCAGGCCTCTGGATTTCATTCAATGCTGGTCGAGTGGTCGGGCAGCACGGGAATATCATTTGGCTCCATGGTATTGGCTTTCATGCTTTGCAAGCAGTACCTTTTGTCGCTTGGTTAGCGAAACGTAAGAAGCACGTGTCCACTGCTCGTACTGGATTCATCCATCTCACAGGTATCGCCTACTTGCTTGGTTTAGCTGCAATCGGATGGCAAACCTATCTCGGTCATGCTGTTTTGGAAATGTCCGTATTTCCGATTCTCGCCGCCTGTTGTTTCTTGGTCGCCTTCTTTCCAATCGCTTTCTTCCTTCTACAAAAAAACGATGTAAAAAAGCTCCACAACACTTCTGATATTCCGAACTAATTGATTCTCCATATCATTCGTGATACTTTGTTACCAGTACCTGACATACGGTATCAGAAACGAGGAGATCGATCTATGACAGCACGTATTGGACTTCCTGCACCTGATTTTACGATGGACACCGTGACGTTTGACAACGGATTTCCCCTGCCAAAGAGCTTGGTAGACTATCGTGGAAAATGGCTTCTTTTATTCTTTTACCCGTTTGACTTTTCGAAAGTATGCCCGACCGAAATCCTCAGCCTCAACCGCCGGATCAAGGAGTTCGCGGATTTGAATGTCGAGGTGCTTGGCATTAGCGGCGACAGCATACATACACACAAAGCATGGATGAGATCGAGTGAAGGCATCGGTCCACTCTCGTTCCCGCTCGCTTCCGATTACAGCAAAGAAGCGACCCTTGCCTACGGTGTGCTGGACGAAGCAACCAAAGCTCCGCTGCGCGGCAGCTTCATCATCGATCCCGAAGGCATCCTGCAATACGCAGTCATCTCCAACTCCAAGGTGGGCAGAAGCGTAGATGAAACGCTCCGTGTG
The DNA here is from genome assembly GCF_949767855.1 of Brevibacillus sp. IT-7CA2. Classification (NCBI taxonomy): domain Bacteria; kingdom Bacillati; phylum Bacillota; class Bacilli; order Caryophanales; family Paenibacillaceae; genus Brevibacillus; species Brevibacillus sp. IT-7CA2. The sequence continues at coordinate 200,390 of NZ_CATKQT010000033.1, read as the reverse complement.
ATCGAAGCTCTGCAATCAGGCGGATTGTGCCCAATGGACTGGAAGCCTGGACAAAACACGATATCCTAATCGATAGACATAAACAAAGGCCGCATGATCGCTTGCACAGGATCACACGGCCTTTTTCATTTTTTAATAGGCATAAAAAAATCAGGAAAGCAGTACCCCTAATATCGGATTGGGTTAGAAGGAAGGTGTACTATAGCCTGATTTATTCACCATACCATTATTTATCTTTTTTGTAAATGCTCATCTGGACACGACCGGGTACGGAAACAAGTCAACCACACGCATGGTCTCCCCGCTTTCGTTGGTAAACACAACATGCTCTCTCCGAAGCTCGATCGGACTCTCCAAGCCACATGCTGCCGCCAGCGAGAACAAGCCTTCCCTCAACTGCAAAATATAGTTCATCACACGCCACTGCTTTTCTGCCGGAACCAACGCCTCCTGGTATTTGGAATCCGTCGTAGTGACCCCTGTGGGACATTTACCCGTATGGCATTGCATCGCCATGATGCAGCCAGTTGCAATCATGAAGCCGCGCGCGGAGTTGACGCAATCCGCTCCCAATGCCATGGCGATCGCTACTTTATCAGGGGTAACGAGCTTGCCGGAAGCAAAAATCCTGATGCGGTCCCGTACGCCGAATTTCCTCATCGTATCATCGAGAATGATGAGCGCGGCGAAAAGCGGCAAGCCCATGCCATCTGCCATTGCCTTGAACATTGCGCCTGAACCGCCCTCAGAGCCATCTACCGTGATGAAATCCGGGTAAATGGACAGCTCCAGCATTTTCTCAAAAAAATGCTCCAACCGCTTTGGATCGCCGACGACGATTTTCACTCCCACCGGCTTACCTCCCGCCTCCTGCAAACTACCGATGAAACGCAAGGCTTCATCCGGATTGGTGAGGAATTCGAAGCGGTTCGGTGAATTGACCGTTTGTCCCACAGGTACCAGCCTGGCTGCCGCGACTTTTTCCGTGACCTTGGAGCCCTCGAGATGACCTCCGCGTATTTTTGCGCCTTGATGAAATTTCAGTTCGAACGCTTTGATGTTCGGGATGCTTGCCTTTTTCTTGAATTCTTCGAGCGAAAACTTGCCCTTGTCATCACGGAAACCAAACATCCCCGGCCCGATTTGCGAAATAATATCTACGCCTGTTGAGAGGTGAACTTCTGCAACGCCACCCTCTCCTGTATTGATCCAAGAGCCGCCTGCCATACGTGCCCCATACCCAGTGGACATGATATAGTTTTCTCCCACTGCTCCAAAGGAGGTAGCTGAAGCACCGAACATCCCTTTTATCCGCCAGGGCTGCCTTCTGTTTTCGCCCACGATAATGACATCCTCGTCATGCAGCATCCACGGCTTAACCTCTTGTTCCTCGATAAACTTTTCTCTTCTTGTAAACAGTCCCTCATGGGTAATCTCATACTTTTTGCCAGGGACGACTTTCTCGTTATCTACCCGCAGCTCACTCGTCAGCCTCGGGAACATCGCGTTGGACAAATAGAAGCCGGGCTTCTCGTAATCGCGTTTTCCACCAAACGAAATCAGGTCGGTCCTGTATTTGGCCGCATAAACCATACCGACAAAGTCAGAACGGGAGAACGGTTTCCCTTCTGTATCCGATTCAAACCAATACTGGCGAAACTCAGGCCCGAGCTTTTCCAGCAAATAACGCATCCACCCCAAAAAAGGATGGGAACGAATAATGGAGTGCTTCGGCTGTTTAGACAGGGCGTACATATAACTAAAAAATACAATGGGTGGAAGAAGAAGGATGAAGATAATGACGCATAACAGAGTAGGTACCACTTGTGCTTACCCTCCCCAAACACAATATTCTAGTAAATCATGTCAAGGATAGGATGCAACAAGTTCTCTGTTTTTAATCGTATTTCTCATCATCCTCCCGTATTTGCCCATCTACGATCAATTCCAGCTCCGTTTCAAAATTCAACATGATCTCTACAGGCAGCTGTTCTGCAACCTCTGCCATGTCCGGAAGAAGCAGCGCATCCTCTAGCGTATCAGGCTTCGTCTCCAGTTGAACGTACCACTCGCGGATTTGCTCCATCATGCGGTAAAACGAAGCCTCAAACTGATTCGCATCGTCCTCCGCGTCGTCCTCGTGGCTCTTTTTCATCCGATCCCAATATTCCAGCGTCGTGCGCAGTGCTTTCTCTATGTTTGTATCCATTTATTGTCTCTCCTTTTCGTCTCTTCCTTCTCTCCCATTTAGTATGACCGCTTTGATTGCACAATGCCACCTCAGGTGTATGCCTCTCGCACCCTTCCATTTTTTTTAAAATCGTTGCGTTTTTTGACACGTTTTATAGCCCGGTTGAGTCATACGAAAATGAAAAGAGGCTGTTATCCTAAATGTAGCTAGCAGCCGATTATCCGGCAATAAACCAGAGAGCTCTCTAGTGGAATAGGGGAGGATGCACCCTGTTATTACGATGGAACAATCGAAAATTATCTCTCCCGCTACTTTTCGTCTCCGTCATTTGTATCGTTGCTCTACAGTTGCCTATCACAGCCAAGGCGACGCCTGCAGATTCTGACTCCTTGCAGGCGATGATTGATCAAGCACGCCCTAACGATACCGTTACCATTCCGTATGGTTTGTACAAAGGTCCTATCCGCATTACCAAGCCGATTCAATTGGTAGCCAATGATCCAGTGAAGATCATCAATCCGACCGAGGAAGAGGCAACGCTCACGATTGAAAGCGACAATGTGAGCGTGCAAGGAATCCATATCGTGGACAAGCGAATCAACAGTGACGTAGCCGCTCTTGTCATCCGTGGCGATCAAAACTTCCTGGAGAATGTCATCGTTGAAACGAAAGGGATTGGTATTCAATTACGGCAAGCAGACTACAACACGCTGCACAACGTTCAAGTCATCGGAAAAATCAAAGGTGATGGCAGCCCAACGACCAGTTCTGGACATAATCACGGAGCACAGCCTGAAGTAAAGCCAAAGCAAACAGAAAAAGCGAAACGAGGAAACGGAATTGACGTGCGTGAATCGGATCATAACCGGTTCATTAAAAATCAGGTGACGAATGTCGAAGATGGCTTTTACGTCGAAAATAGCGATCGAAACCATCTGGAACAAAATCTGGTGACGAATTCGCGGTACGGCTATCACTTCATGGGCACCTCTGATACGACGGTCATCAACAACATTGGAATGGAAAATGTGACAGGCTCCCAGCTTATGGAGTCGCGCAAATTGACGGTTACCGGGAATCAATTTTTGAAACAGCAAAAAAATCCTGGTTCACAAGGAATTCTTCTCATTACCGTACAGGATACGCTGGTTGCAAACAACACGATTGAGGGGAACCGCGTTGGACTGTATTTAGAGCAATCATCCGGCATTACGGTCAAAAACAATTTACTCAGTCTCAACTTTATCGGCATGCAGTTTTTGTCCTCTTCTGACAACGTATTAACCGATAATCAATTTGTCTCCAACGTCATCCAAGCGCAAGCCCAGGATAGTCAGAACAACAACTTAAACAAAAACTACTGGGACAATCTGCAAGGACTCGATGTGAACGGGGATTCCCGCAGTGATTTGCCGTACGAGATGAATCCTTTTTACCTGGGTTTGACCGACGCGGTTCCTGCCTACCAGCTGTTTTTCCAAGCCCCGGGATTCGTGTTTCTGGAAGGCTTGTTTACAAGTGGGGCAGGCTCAGCAATCAAGGACGCATCTCCTTTAATGCAACCCTCGGACACCGTGCTAATGGAATCTGGGAAAACGAGCGGTTGGGGTGCAGGCATTCTTGGACTTATCTTGTTAATAGGAAGTAGTTCGATCATTTATATAGGAGTGAGAAAATCATGAACAAAATGACAAAATGGTGCACATCAATCGGAGCAATTATCGGCATTAGCCTGCTTATGGTCGGCTGCGGAAGCGAAGAACCGAAACCTGTAGATATCGCAGAAGGCGTAGACAAATGCGACCTTTGCAAAATGCATGTCCCTAACGATCACAATGCTACTGAAATCGTCTTAAAAGATGGAAAAGCACTGAAGTTCGATGATCTCGGCTGCATGAATAACTGGACGAAAGAGAATGGAACCGATAACGTGGCTGTACAATTTGTCCGCGATTACTACACAGCAGAATGGACAAAAGCAGAGCAAGCAACCTACGCTTACGACAAAGACTTCAAAACACCAATGACATATGGCATCTATTCTTTCAAAGAGAAGTCTGCTGCAGACAGCTTCGTTCAGGAACAAAAGAAAGGCATTGTCATGAGTGCGGAAGAGTTGAAAAATCATAGCTGGGAAAATGGCATGAGCAAGCACATGAACAAAGACGGTCAGTCTTCCGAAGGGCAACATAATAGCGGTCACGAAAGCAAACCAGCCGACCACGGAAGCAACAGTACTACCCCAACCACACATAACTAACAGAGGGAGTGGAGTCTTTGCACATCAATCTGATTGCCAAACGAGAAGTGAAGGTAGGCTTCCGCAATCCATGGTCCTACTCGTTCATGGCTCTGTTCTCCCTGTTTAGTTTGGGACTCTTGATCATCCAATCGCAGTCCTACATGAAGGGTTATACGTATACGACAGGTACCATGCTGAATCTGATTTTGTACTTGCTGCCACTGATGACGATGCTTCTCTCCTCTTTTTCCTTGACGGCGGAAAAAGAAGAGGGAAGCTGGCAGCTCCTCTCTACCTACGCCATGACAACCTCCTCCTTCTTGTTGGGGAAATACTTGGGACAAGCACTCGTATTAGTTGCGATTGTCGCCTTCGGGTATGGGTTGTCTGGTGTAGCTGGCATTCTGTTAGGAAAAAGCTTTGCATTTTCGACTCTCTTGTTTTTGCTTGCCTTTTCCATCTGTCTCATTCTGTTATTTTTAGGTCTAGCCATGCTGATTGGCGCCATCAGTAAAAACCGTTGGCAGGCTTTGACAATGGGAGTCAGCGTCTGGTTCTTCTATATTCTGGCATGGCCTACTTTGCTCATCTCTGTGCTCAGCTTCGTCCCTTATACATGGATCAAGCCTCTGCTTCAGCTCGCAACCTTTCTCAACCCAGCGGAGTTTGTACGAATCTTTTCCGTTGCCAGATTAGGCGGTGGCTCGATCTTTGGACCTGAATACTACAAATGGGTGTACTGGGCTGATTCTCCGCTTGGTGATCTCATCTTTGTCGCACTCAGTCTGCTCTGGATCAGTGCGACCTTGTTCATAGCCATCCGGGTATGGGAAAGAAGGTAATGCGATGAATATGTTAGGACTTACCATCGATCAGGTCAACAAGGAAATCAATGGCAAAACAATCGTCCACCCATTCAGTATGAACATTGCACCCGGTCAGGTCGTCGCCTTATGCGGCGGTAACGGTGCAGGGAAAAGTACGATCCTGCGGATGCTGGTCGGTATACTCCCTCCTTCTTCGGGAACCATTCAGCTAAACGGGTTAAACTGGAACGATAATCGCGTAGAGTATCTTCAAGAAATCGGTTATATGCCGGATCACTTTACGTTTTCTGCCGGACTTACTGCGAAAGAAACGCTCGAATTTTACGCTTCCCTGCGCAATCGCACCGCAGAAGAGGCGGATCGACTGCTGAAAATGGTGGGACTGCATGAAGTGAGAAACAAACGGGTGTCTCAGTTCTCCAAAGGTATGCAGCAGCGACTCTTGTTTGCCCAAGCGATATTGGCAAAACCTGCACTCGTCGTCCTCGATGAACCGACCAACGGACTCGATCCGTATTGGATGGATGCCTTTGTCGATCTCGTGCGGGAAGTAAAGCTCGCGGGTCAATCCGTTCTCTTTACAACACACCAGTTGCAGGTGGCAGATGCGGTAGCGGATCGAGCGATTTTCTTGATGAACGGGAAAATCGTGCGTGATGGGTCGATACAGGAGTACCAGCAGCAGTATGGGGCAATTGGTTTATACGGTGCCTTCTCCGAGCTTGTTCATCAGGCAAAGGCCTGAATAAAAAAACGCGGGAGACTAGATCGTTTTGATCGGCTCCCGCGTTTTTGCTATTTATAGCGACTTTGCTTCCATATAAAAGACAGATAAAAACTTTTTCACGCTAATCCGGCACTTCGTCGTTTTTTCGCCCGCCTCCAGCTCTTGCATCCGTTGGCGAATTTCTTGAAAGTCAAACAGTCGTGGTGCAAAGTGTTCAAAGGTAGGGTTGGCATAGTCGGTCAACCCCAATGAGGAAAGATGCGTAAAGGCTTGCAGGACCATCCGGCGAATTCGTTGTTCCATGGCACGCACCTCTTTGGTAATTCCATGCTCATCCAGGCTGGCATGCACCTTCAGTAGAATTTGTGTATACAGTTCCTTGAGCTGCAATTCGTGCAGCTTGTCTCCCTGTCTCTCATCCTGTACGAGCCATTCCATGATCAATAGCAGATCGGGAGCCCCGGCTTCACTCGCGATCCCTAGCTGCAAAAGCAGTTTTCTCGCTTTTTGTGCCAGAATATCCTGATCGGACGACTGACTTTTCAAGCCGCTGGTATGCGGTTCTTTTGCTTTGACATCCAAGATTTGCAATGATTTGCGGATGGTTTGCAGAGATGCTTCCAGCGACAAGTAATCCGATACCCGCTTCAGCACAGCCATGACTTCCAGGCGGTTGATCGGTTTTTGAATAAAGGTATCAATCCCCTGCAAATAAGCCTCCCCGATCATTTCCTTGTTTTCCACCTGTGACACCATGATGAAGCGACCCGCGAAGCCTTCTGCCTGCAACTTTTTGATCGTTTGGATGCCATCGAGTCCCGGCATTAACAAGTCGATCAAAATAACATCGACCCCATACAGTTGATCAATCGATACGTGACTGCCGTCGCTGGCTTGCCCTACAATTTCGCCCAACCCGCTGTCTTGAATAATCCGTTCGAGCATGCGGCGCACTACAGCATCGTCTTCAATTAAAAAGAAACGTATCATTGCTTACACTCCCTCCTTTCCGAGCAATTGGTCGGTCGGAATTTGTAGTTCTAAGTGTGTCATTTGCTTCTGATCAGGTAAAATACGCAAGCTTCCTTGCAGGCTTTGGACAATTCCGCGGGCATGCGTCAGTCCAATTCCGGTAGATGCATTTCCCTGTTCATCGTATTTGGTCGTATACCCGGGCTGAAACACCCATTCCTGCTCTTCTAGCGGGATTCCCGGACCACTGTCAAGTACACTGAACACCAGATGACGATGAATCAGTTTCACATTCAGCTCAATCCGTCCCGACGTGGGAATCGCCTCTACCGCATTGGCTACCAGGTTGTTTAGCACGGAGAGCAGCGCATAGATTTGGCTGGTCGACAGGTTGATGTTACAGCTCCACTCTATTCGTATATCTTTTCCCAACATCTCTGCGTATTTCTGATTCGCGCGTGCAACCAACTCACACAGCTCTTTGATCGGCAGCTGTGGTGCTAGTCCCTCCTGATTAATCAGCTTGGAAATGCCCGCCAGCATCCGCTGCGAATCTTTTTTCACCTCATGTACATTCTCGGCAATCGACAAGGCCGTCGGGGATTCCGCATGACCCGAGGTGAGCAGACGCCTGTAGAGCTGGTAGCTCTCTCGCGTGATTTCCTCCAGATGCGTCATCGATTTGCGCAAGTAAAAGGCTTCTTCATACAGCTCCGTATTGATCATCCGCAGACGCTCCAACTCTTGTTGACGCACCTCACCCACTGCCCGCAACTGCCTGATCGAAAAGCTGTTGTACAAGCCGACAGCAAAAAAGCTGCGCAGGACCCCAAAAAAGAGAAGCATCAAAAAGCTTTGCCAGGTGATCGGCGGAAAATCAGTGAAATACTGCCGTACTTGGATCTCTACCACATTGGAGATAAAATCAATGGATGCACCTATCAGCCCCAACCATAGAGGAAATTCGCGATAGCTACGTGCACGGAGCAAATAAAACAGGACGGTAAAGCTGAAATAATAAAAGGCGGAGGGAAGATGCGCAGCCACACTCTCCATGTACGGACGGTACGCAAAAAAGACATCCATTCCGACGCGAAATCCGAAGATAAACGTCCCTGTAAAAAATCCCGTCAACAATACAGGTACGGACGAAAACCACAACAACCCGAAAAAGAAAGCAGCGATGCCCAAGGAAAAACGAAAAGACCCTCCTACGGGGTTTACCTTCATCTCACCAAAAAAAGCAGTTGCCAGCATGATAATAAACAGGATCAAAAGGCGTTCTCGCATAGCTGCTCCTTTCGTACGGAAAAAGATCTCCTATTCTTATTTTACTAAGAATCGGAGATCTGCAAAGATAAAACGCTTAAGCGTGCTTGTTTTCCAGTCGTTTGGAGACGACTGACAACGCGTAGTTGACGACAAAGTACATCACTGCCACCATCAGGAAGGTCGGGATGACGTAGTTGACATTGCGTCCGTTGATAATTTGCGCATGGTTCATCAGCTCTGGCAATGCGATTACGACGGCCAGCGACGTATCCTTCAAGAGCGAAATGAATTGGCTCACAATCGGAGGAACCATTCTTCTGAGAGCCTGTGGAAGAACAACATGCCACAAGGTCTGGACATAATTCAGACCAGAAGAACGTGCAGCTTCAATCTGTCCTTTTTCGACCGAATTTAAACCGCTTCGTACGATTTCTGACAACATCGCTGCTTCGAAAATAACCAATGCCAGAACAGCGGCCCAAAACTTGTCCAGCTTGATTCCCACTTCCGGGAGAGCAAAATACGTAAAGAAAATAATCAACAAGAGCGGCAAATTGCGAATCAGCTCTACGATTGTCCCGAGAACGTGTGAGACTCCGGGAATTTTTGCGTAACGCAAAACCCCTACGATAATCGCAATAGTAAAGCTGAAGACAATTGACAAGAAAGCGACCTGCAAGGTGACCCAAAAGCCTTCGAGCAGGAAGGTCAAATGACTGGGCGCATAAGCTCCGGTAAAGTCCATGATGTCCCCTCCTTCTTAGCGGCTTCCAGCCAAGCGTCGCTCCAAATAACTGACGAACGCGCTCAACGGAAGGGTCAGAATCAGATAGAAAACAGCTACAAAGATGTACACATCAAAGGTAACAAATGTATCAGCGGAAATCAGATCTCCAAAATACATCAGGTCCAGACCTGCAATCACGCCTAATACCGAGGAGTTTTTTACAAGATTGATAAACTGGTTGCCCATTGGCGGGATCACGACCTTGATCGCTTGCGGCAAAATGATATAGCGCATCGTTTGTCCGTACGTCAATCCCGAGGAACGAGCGGCTTCTGTCTGTCCTTTTGGAATCGCCAGAATGCCTGCGCGGATCGTCTCCGCGATAAATGCTGCGGTATACACTGTCAAGCCTAGCGTACCTGCAATAAAAGGCTCCAGTACGATACCAATTGCCGGCAAGCCCACAAAAAAGAGGAAAACGACGAGAATCAACGGGATATTACGCACAAACTCGATGTAAGCAGTAGCGATCCACTTGAGTGGTCCAATCGGAGAAATCCGAAAGATCGCAAAGAGCGTCCCTAACGCAAAGCTCCCGACGAGAGCAAGCAGGCTCGCCTGCAAGGTGTTCCAAAAGCCTTCGAGATACATATCCATGTGATCAAACAAGATAGAAAAATCGATCATCTCTTATGCGATCCTCCTTGTGTGCAAAATTCTGTTAGGAATATAAGGGAATGAGCGGCAGAGTAAACCGCTCATTCTTGATGGAGTCGAACCGCATTATTTTTTAGGTTTTGTTCCGATCCATTTTTCATAAATCTTGTCGTATTCACCGTTTTCTTTCATTTCTTTCAGCACATCGTTCACGGTTTTCACGAATTCAGCATCACCCTTGCTGATTGCAATACCGTATGGCTCTTCAGTGAAGGTCTCTTCTGTTACACGGTAGTTCGGATCTTGCTTCGCCATGCCGTACAAAAGAGCGTTATCAGTTGTCAGCGCGTCACCCTGACCAGCTTTGAGTGCTGTGAAGGCTTCCGCGTAGTTTTCGAATTCAAGTACTTCTACATCAGGAGCACTTGCTCTGATGTTTTTCGCAGAAGTAGAACCTTTTGCGGTCACGATCTTCATGCCTTTTTGCATGTCTTTCAGACCGTTGATTGAGGTGTCCTTTTTCACCAAGAAAGATTGACCTGCCAGGAAGTATACGTCAGAGAAGTCTACTTCTTTTTTACGGTCTTCTGTAATGGTCATCGTTGCGATGATCGCGTCAATTTCTCCGTTTTTCAGCATCGGGATACGCGTTTTGGAGGTTACTTCCTTCAGCTCGATTTTGTTTTCGTCCCCGAGTACTTTCTTCGCAATTGCCTTCGCAATATCAATATCGAAGCCTTCTACATTTCCGGTTGCCGGGTCTTTCAAGCCGAACAAGTTCAGGTCATACTTAACTCCGACTACGAATTTGTCTCTTTCTTTAATTTTTGCCAATGTGCCTGTACCTGCTGCAGCTGGTGTACCTTTTGCGCCGCCTTCTGTTGTACTACCCCCACCACAGCCTGCCAACGCAGTTGCGCTCAGCATCAGAACGAGACCCATCCCTGTTACTTTTTTCCAAAGCTTGTTTGCTTTCATCTGAATACCCCTTTTCTCTATCGTTTTATTTTTCTAGTGATTCAAAATCCGACTCAAGAACAAACGCGCACGCTCTTCACGCGGACTTGCGAAAAACTCCTCTGGTGTAGAATCTTCAAGAATCGTTCCCTGATCCATAAACACGATGCGATCTGCCACTTCGCGGGCAAAGCCCATTTCGTGCGTCACGACCACCATCGTCATACCTTCCTTCGCCAGCTTCTTCATGACGTCGAGAACTTCGCCGATCGTCTCGGGGTCAAGTGCAGAGGTAGGTTCGTCAAACAACATGATTTTTGGTCGCATGGCCAGTCCGCGTGCAATCGCTACGCGTTGCTGTTGACCGCCAGATAGTTGCGATGGGAACATTTCTGCCTTTTCCGGAATCCCTACCTTTTCCAAATAGTAGAGTGCCGTTTCTTCGGCTTCCTTCTGCGATACGCCCAGTACCTTGGTTGGTGCCAGCGTGATGTTTTGCAATACGGTCTTGTGCGGGTATAGATTGAAGTGCTGGAACACCATGCCGATGTCCCGACGCAGCTTGTTGATATCGGTGTTTTTATCGTTCACTTTCACCCCGTCTACCACCAGTTCTCCGCTTGTAACCGTTTCCAATCTGTTGATGCAGCGAACCATCGTGCTTTTACCTGATCCTGACGGGCCAATGACCACGACGACTTCTCCCTGGTTGATGTGCAGGTTGATGTTCTTGAGGACGTGAAAGCTTCCGTAATGTTTATTTACTTGATGAAAACTGATCAACCTTAAATCCCCCCTTGCTCTATGTCTTATTTTGTATACTAATGTCGAACTACTCAAAACTACTGAAAAAGACAAAGAAAAGTTTTTTTGTTTAAAATTTTCTAATAAAACACAATAAAAAAACGAAGTGAACCTACCAGACAAATGGGAGCCAATATATCATGTAAGACCTGAATGGAGGCCGGCCTATGAAAGAGGAAATTGTAAAGCCTTGGCTCATCCGGATGCGCCAAGGAGAGGAAGAAGCTTTTCAAGAAGTCTATCGAGCAACTCGCACGTACGCCTACAACCTGATCTATTTTCTGGCGCCGCACAAACAGGATGTAGACGACATGATGAGTGAAGTGTACGTGGAGTTGATTCGAAGCATCGACAGGTACGATATGGAGCAGCCCTTTATCCCATGGTTCAACGGATTGATTGTGCGGCAGGTTCGCAACTGGAATCGAAGTATTTGGCGAAGATTCCGCCTGCTGGAGCGGGTAAAGGAAAAAGGCTATGAAGCACCTGTTGCAGGGATGGAGGATAAGCTGGGGGCGATCAGTGATGAGCTGGAGGTCATTCCCGCCGTAGAGAAATTATCCTTCAAGCTCAAGGAAATCGTCGTACTGCGTTACTATCAAAACTGTTCCTTGGAGGAAATTTCCGCGATTCTCCACATCCCGCTCGGAACGGTGAAATCGAGACATCACTTGGCAATGAAAAAGTTGAGAGAGCATTTTGAGCATCGAATTAATCGTGAGGAGGCATCTTTTCATGTTCATTGAGGAAAAGTTGAGAAAAGAGTATGCACAGGTAGCAGGGAAGCTCCACATTGATCCAGTACTGGACAGCAAAATCGAACAAATAGTCAAAAATAAGTTAGCTGGCAAATGGCGTTTACACAAAGGGATGCGCTTTCGTCCAAAGCTGGTACATGTTGCAGCAGCGTTCGCCCTGCTCACTGGTTTTGGTTATGCGACACACAGCTTGTTGTACAAAATTGATGAAGGCTCTGTCCGTATGGAAGTTCAAGCGCTTAAGGATTTTACATTGACGCAAATCACGCCTGAGGAAATACGACTGGAATTGGCAAACGTAGAGAACAAATTGGCAACAGGCGAGACCGCCCTCGTCTATTTCGCAGCGCTGGAAAAAGAGAAACACCCTCTCTTTCAACAAAACCCCATGATCGGCATAGAAAAGCCAGATGTGGTGAAAGATTGGAAAGCATGGACTGCCGTCCTCAGTGAAGAAGCTTCTCTCTCATCTGCCTTGCCGCAACAGCTTCCTGACAGCTTTTCGTTCCTTGAGGGCAAACAAGGTACCCCCTACGGTGTCATGATGGGTCAAGAAGGACAGCAGTGGCTGCATGAGCTTCAAGAAGAAAGCAAGGAAACAGGAAAAAGTGTCGTATGGAAAGTCGTTCCACAAGCAACATCTCCAATTGAAGCCTATACGAGCCTGTATGAGAACGAGCAAAAAGAACGCATCTTTGTCACGGTAGAGAAATTCCCGAAAGAACAGCTAGATGTACAATTGAGAACGCCAGAAACAACGAAATACGACACAGTAACTGTCAGCGGAAAAAAAGCGCATTACACGAAAAACGACCAGTTCTTGTTTAGCGAATCCGGTCAGTATCAAGAGCTGTCCTGGTTGGATCAAGATGGAGAGCAACCGATTATGTATCGGGTAGCTTCCGATTCGCCAACAGTTTCCAAAGAAATGCTGCTCCAGGCTGCAAAAGCAAGCCAGCAATAACAATGCGAAAAGCCAGCCCTCTCTTGCTTTGTATCTGCAAAAGAGGACTGGCTGCTTTTTTGTTTTCATCACAAGGGATTATCCCCGCAGGCGGTTCACCCAGAAGCCGCCCTTCAAATGCTTCGGCTCAAAAGAGATCACGAATGCTTTTGGCGCAATCTCATGAATGAGGTTCCACAGTTTTTTCTCGTTGCTGCGCTTCGTCAACACTTGCATCATGAGACGATGTCCATCGCGCCCCTCTGCTACCCAGGAAGTAACGCCAAAGCCGTGTTCACGCAGCTTCACAGGAACCTCCAAGTCAACGGAATCCACAACGACTTGCAGCGTGACATAGCCCAGGGCCAAATACTCCTCGATCTTGCTGCCGATGAATACACCCATTCCCCAACCGATACAGTAGGCTGCGAGATTGATCGGATTGTCCAGGTTGTCCAGAACAATCTCCAACCCTTTCAAATACACGAATACCTCCACCATCGCCAATAGGGATGCCAACACCCGATATCCCTTGATCACCATCAGCAGTCGCAGCGTAAAAAACGAAACGTACAAAATGTTGATCCCGATGATGATCAAAACAAACGCCAAGCCCATTGCTCTCCTACCCCCACCCAGACCGGGTACCATGATGATTTTGCAATCGTGATAATCATATAATTGAAGGTATTTTTATAAAAGCGGTAAAATTCGGCTATCAAAGATTTTTTTTCTATAAATTCCCCCCCCCTTTCTATGATAGGGGCCAAGCAGCATCCGCATAAACCTTGTTGTTTTGTAAAACAGTAAGCATCGAGAACATTTATTTTTGTATAGAAAAGCTGGCTGAAAATCTCTTTGTTTCAGACTGTAAGTAGAGGAGAGTAAAAAATGACTCGATTTTTAATCAAGACTGCTGTTAACGGCATTATTGTTGTCACTTGTTTATGGTGGTTTGCAAATGCGTCCTGGACATCCGCTATTTTAACGGCACTCGGTTTGACCGTCATCGCATATCTGATTGGCGATCAATTGATATTACGAGCTACCAATAATGTTACGGCCACGATTGCAGATGCAGTGATCGCTGCTATTTATTTATGGGCAGTTGCCAAATGGCTTGATTGGCCACTAAGTTTTGGCGAGTTAATGATTACGGTAGCCCTTTTAGGCGTGGCAGAACTTGCGTACCATCGCTTTTTGGGAATATACGACAATAATCGTATCAAGAAAGAACCTGGAAAATAATTCACGGGATATATCCCGTCCCCCTCGTTAACCATATCTTTGGGTTACATCACAAAGTTAGGAGAACCCGAATGGATATCAAAACTCTACTGAGTACTGGGAGGACGTTAATGGGTATTTTATCAGGCAATCCTCAGAATGAACCGATGCATTATGGCGAGGTTTTTGGAGTATGGATGTATCTTGCAACGACAAAGGGATTGATTGCTGCTTATCAAACAGCGCTCAATCATACTGGGGATCATGATCTGAAAAGCTTCCTCGAAGACATTACGCGAAGCATGAAGCAAGAAGTGGAACAACTGGATGAATTGCTCAAAGTAAATGGCATTGGATTACCTCCTGCACCGCCAGAACGCCCTGTAGCTAATTTGGAGAGCATTCCTGCGGGTGCTCGTATCAGCGACCCTGAAATCGCTGCCGGTATTTCAAGAGACATTGCAGCCGGTATGGTTACTTGCAGTCAAATAATGGCTCAATCTATTCGAGAAGATATCGGAATGCTTTTTGGTCAGTACCATGTTGCAAAAGCCCAATTTGGTCTCAGATTGCTCCGCATTTTAAAAGAAAAAGGCTGGTTAATTCCGCCGCCCCTTCATGTGCAAGCGCCAGAACTTGTACATGCCTAATCTTGGTGATAAGCACTACCTGTTTGGTAGTGCTTATCGTTTTTCACCTTTTTTGGACTGGGGGATACGCGATTGAAAAAAACAATGATCGGTGCCTTTCTTTTTGGAGTAGGCATTATTGGCATGCTGGATGGCATTATCTTTCACCAAATTTTGCAGTGGCATAGTGTAGACATGTATGGAGATCGACACCATCAAATCATGAGTGATGGTTTTTTCCATTTATTCGTGACGGTCATCATATTCATTTCGGGTATTCTTCTGTGGAAAAGCAACCCTGTAGGGACTGCGTATTATTTCTGGAGTAGTTTTTTCCTCGGAGCTGGTACATTTAACTTGATGGAAGGAATCGTGAATCACCATTTCCTGCAAATTCATCACGTCAAGCCGGGCCCGTCTCAATTCTTATACGATATATATTATGATATATTCGCACTTGTGCTGATTGGCATCGGATGGCTACTGTATAGGCGAACAAAATCCAAATAAGCCATCCCATTCTGTCGGTTAACGGGTAGCGTGCTCGTACAATTTCTGCGCGAACTCCTCCATCAATTCCCGCTTGGCCAACAGCGCAAGCATCCGTTGAGGCAAGCCTTCTACTCCGTAATAAGCACCTGCCAATTGACCGTAGACAGCTCCCGTCGTATCCGCATCATCACCGAGATTTACCGCTAGGAACAGGCCTTCTTCAAAAGAACTACTGGAATAAAAAGCCCAAAGCGCCGCTTCAAGCGAATCGACGACATATCCCGATCCTTTGATCTCTTTTCTAGTTTTCTCTTTGTAGGAGCCATTCGCGACACGGGCGATATCAGGATCAAGCGGTTGCTTTTCCCATAGATCGGCTACAGGAGAGAACGAATCAGCAAGCAACTCCTCTTTAGAAATACCCTGTAGAGCCCCCAGCAGCAATGCCCCGAAAAAACGACAGCCGTCTACTGCCTTTGCCGTCGCGTGAGTGGTTCGAGAACTTTGCGCACAATATTCAATAGCGAGCGCCGGTTGATTGGCATAATAGAGCGCGACAGGCGCTAGCCTCATAATGGAGCCATTCCCTGCCGACATCGGATGATCCGATCCGCTGAACGGATTTTTCGTTTGCTCAAAGCGCCACAGCGCTTCTTTGGTGATGTTCCCGATATCGAAGCAATGATCCTTGCAGCTCATATACCCCGTTCGAAACCAGGCTACGTATCGGTTCATCTGATCAACTGGATCGAATCCATTTTTCGTAATCAAGCTCTCAGCCAGGCACAGCGCCATCGATGTATCATCCGTCCATTCTCCTGGCTTTAAATCGAAAGGCCCTTCCCCGACCATTTCTGTAAGCGGCTCGAAGGTACCCGGTTTACGAAATTCTAAAGTAGTGCCGAGTGCATCTCCAACGGCCAACCCTAGTAAACTTCCAGCATAGCGGTCACGCAGTTCCACACCTATCCACACCTTTTTCGGAATTATCAGTTCACATCAAACAAAGCATCTGGCAATCACATTTTGACCGACATATTGCTCGTTCAATTCATCCGTCGCTACCTTTTCTTCTGTGCTCGCAAGCGTGATAATCTGCGGCAAAACCAGCTTGTAACGGTCCTCCATCACGGTTTCAAGAAAGTACTGTTCCTCTTCGTCCCACAAAAGAATTCCTGCTAAAATTCTGGTCTCCACACAGATCCCCTCCATTTTTTCTCTTTTGAATATGTACGAAAGACGGGTACAATGACCCGCCTTCTAGTGCCTTACGTAATTTGTAATGTGTATACTTACTGCTCTTTTTTCAGGCGTGCATCCAGAACAAAGTTGCCGAATGGCAGTAATGAAGCGATAAATGCCCCGATCACTTTCAAAAAGGACCACTTATTGGTCATTGTAACATGTGCCAACGCCAAAATATACAGGACAAAAAACAATCCATGAAGCGAGCCGGCAATTTTTACTGCGGCTGGATAATCCCAAAAATACTTGAGCGGCATAGCAATCCCGAGAAGCACCAAATACGAGATACCTTCGATCAGGCCGATGAGACGGAAACGTCCGAGGGCAGAATTCATCATGTGCGGGTACCATCCTTGCCTTTGAAATTACCACTATTATAAACGAAAAACTATCATAATGATGAAAATAGTCCAATGTTCATAATATATACAAAATCAACGGCCCCAAGCTTCTTCTCGGATGCGTTCCATCCAGCGCATCTCTGCGTGCAAATGCTCAATGGCACCGATCAGAATCGTTCGTGCTCCCCAGCTAAGCCTCTCTCTTTTTTCCTCCTGGATCGATTCCAATAATCCAGCTAACCGTCTTACCTCCTGAATGTTAACTTCAAGCGCCTCATCCATTTTCCGTGAATCACCGTACGAAGCAAAAGTAAGAGCAGCGTAGATCGGATTGGTCAGCTGCATTGGTTTTTGCAGTTCTTCCAAGAGAAGCTGTTGAAATTGCTCTTCGCCTTTTTGCGTGATCCCATACATCGTCCTATCTGGGCGGCTCGTCTCACGAATGACTTCTTTGACCTCAATCATCCCGCTCTTTTCCAGTTGGTCGAAGGCATAGTAGAGGGAGCCTTTGGCATATTTCATGTAGCAATCCATTCCCCTGGCCTTCACCTGCTGCTGAACCTCATAGGGATGCTTCTCCCCTTCCATCAGTAATCCCAGAACAAGCAATTTTAGACTCATGACGATTCTCCTCTACCCGCGTTCCGGTTCCGGTTTCGGTGCGGAAGGCGATTTCCCCAGCGCCCGATCATTTCCCATCAGTAAAATGCACACGAGAGCAAGAACAGCAGGAATGAGCGCCCACATAAACGTATTCGCAATCGAAGAAGCGAGAATATCGATCATTTGATCCAAAACAGGAGCCGGAATGGCTTCGCGCGCTTCTGGTGTCAAAATCGCTCGTGGGTCTGTAATGGCATTCGTCATCCCTTGACCCCCGAAGGCTGAGAACATGCCGTTTTCAAACGAATTACGTTGCAAGATACCAAACACGGTGATTCCCAATGTCATCCCCAATGAACGGGAAAAAGAGTTCGTCGAACTTGCCGATCCTCTTTGACGCATATCAAAGCCATGAATCGCAGAAATTCCCAAGGTGGAGAAAGAGAAGCCCACACCAAACCCTGCAATCACCATATAAAGCGTAACGATCGAACGAGGAATATCAGGCGTCAGTGTACTCAATAGGAAAATACCTGGTATGAAAAAGACTGCGGACAGAAGCATAATATTGCGGAAGCTGGTCTTCGTCGTCAAAAATCCGCCTAGCTGGCTACCAGCAACCGAACCGAGCATCATCGGTGTCAACAACAATCCGGCATTCGTCGCTGACCCGCCATATACCCCTTGGATAAAAATCGGCAGGTACACCGTAGCGATAATGAAAGCAGCTCCATACAACAGTGCAATCGCATTTGTCGTGGCAAATAACCGCTTCTTGAACATGGAGAACGAAATAATTGGATCAGATGCCCGCTTCTCGACAAATAGAAAAATCACAAACAACAAGAAAAAGGAAGAGAACAATCCAATAATCTGTATCGAATCCCATGCGTATTGATTGCCGCCCAGCTCCAGTGCAAACATCAGACTCACTACAGCACCCACCAGCGTAATCGCTCCCCACCAGTCAATGCTCTGCTTGCGGTATTCCAGAGACTCCTTGTAATACATCGAGATCAACCAGAGGGACACAGCACCAATCGGTACATTGATGTAAAAGATCCAATGCCAGCTGACATATTCGGTAATATACGCACCCAGCAAAGGTCCAAATACGCTGGATGTACCGAATACAGCTCCGAAAAGTCCCGTCATCTTTCCACGCTTCTCCGGCGGGAATACGTCAAAAATAATCGTGAAGGCAATCGGCATCAGCGCTCCGCCGCCAATCCCTTGAATCGCCCGATAAATACTCAACTCAACGATGCTGTTTGCCGTCCCGCATAAAATGGACCCTAACAAAAATACGATGAGACCAAATATGTAAAAACGTTTTCGCCCATACATATCCGAGAGTTTACCGAAGATCGGCATCCCCGCCATCGTAGCGACCATGTACGCTGATGTCACCCAAACAAACTTATCCATGCCGCCCATCTCACCGACAATCGTCCCCATCGCCGTCGCAACAATGGTATTGTCCATGGAAGCCATCAGGAGACCAAGCAGCAGCCCCGCTACTACCCTATTCACTTTACTTTCTCTTGCAATCATTGCTTCACCCTCCTGAGTGGTCAAATCAAAGTACTATACGTTATTATATTCAAATTTGACTACTTATCGAAAAAAACTGCTCCTTTTCGCGGAGCAATTTTTCGCAATCTATTATCGCCCGAACGGTGACGGGCTGAATGGCGATGGCTGCTGGGCTTGATTGCCCTTCCACATTTTAAACGCCGCTTCTGACATCGGCTCCACTGTCGGCTTAATCTCTCCAGTGAATGGATTCTTATCATAGGGCATGTTAAATGTCCGTGTCCCGTCGCTCTTACGCAGCAAAGAACCATCCGACAGCCTCACCCAACTACTTCCTGGTCCTCCCTCGTCTACGACGTAGAGGCCGTTATCGTCCCAGGCCGGATACGTTGGCACCTTATTTACCGGAGGACGTGCCGTCTGTTTCTTGACTGATTTTGTCGCGGTTTTCGTCTTTTGTGTTTTCTTCTTCGGTGTGTTCGTTTTAGCAGCTGCTACCGCTTTTGCTTTTGGTTTGACTTCGCTTTGTTTCTGCGCTGACGCTTGTACAGGTGCTGACACTGCCACAGGCTTTTCAACCGGATAGGCCGAAACATTTGCGTTGCGCGGACCTTGATTGGCCAAATCCATAGCGGGCATTGCAGTACCTGCTTTTTGCGAGACAAATGCTGTTTTTGTATCCGTTCGTCCATCTGTTTTTACTGCGTGAATCAGTGTCGGCCACAAATAGGCATTGAAGCCTAGTAAAGCGACCATCAAGGAAATACCTACGATTTTTTTCATAATAAGGACTCCTATGACTGAATGATTATGGTAATAGAGCAATGACTTCTGGCCTATATCAAAAGTTTAGACGATTGGAAGAAAAAAGAAAACACCTTACATAAACAAACTCCTTCTCATGTTGGTCTTGAGAAGGAGTTTGTTTTGAAGGAGATTCATTTCAAGGCAGCTTCTTGCTTCTGAGAATGTTGTTTGATTAGCTCAATGGTGTGATCAAGCAAGTTTTTGCCTCCCGTGTTTCCATGTCCAGGTACAACGGTTTAGACCTGTGGATATTTTTCGATTACCTTCTGAACGGAGTCATCCCATTGTTCTACATTGGCATCTGAAAGATTTCCGAGGTCCTTAGCATCTAATGATTTGACGAAGCATCCACCGAATAATATTTTGGATTGGGGAAGCCAAACGGTAATGTTATCACTCGAATGCCCTTCCCCAGGATAATAGGCTTCCAAGATGGTGTCGCCTACCTTTATAACTGGCTTTTCATCAAGTGTCGGATTGGGCGAAGGATATCCATATTCTTTCGCTAATTTTGCCGTCAAACGTGTACTGCGTACATCTATTTTTTGATGGAGTAACGCACGGATACCTGAAATGCTGTCATCATGTGCATGTGTAATCAGCGCCAGAACAACGTCTTTCTTCCAATGCTTCTTGATCATCTGTAATAGCTCTTCCGTTTTTTGGGTGTCCCCCCATGCTGTATCAATCAGGACGACTCCTTTGGACGTAGAAACGATTAAGCCATTGTGGTCATAGGTTGTGCCATTCCATTCATTATAGGATGTATGTAACCATACTTTGTCATTTAATTTTGTTAACACAATGCTTTTCCCTGTTTTAAACATCTAAGCGATATCCATATCGCGGAATCGTCGTGATTTGCTGCCCGAAGCACCGAAGCTTTTTCCTTAATCGATAGACGAGCGCATTGACTTCCACTCGTCCGACATCTGGGACATTGCCCTCATGCAGCATTCGCTCTGGCCAAACTGTCAGCATAATTTCTTCAAAACTAACGGCCTGGTTCGCCTTTTGGTAGAGAAGCTTCAGCAAATCCATATCTTTTCCGGTCAAATGCAGTCTAGTCCCGTCGAGACGAACTTCTCTTCTCTCCAAATGAAACTCCAAACCTGGCAAAGGCGACGCGTTCTTTGGTTGCGTGAAAGGGAGCTCCACCGTATCATCCAATCTATTGACCTCTCGTAAAAAGACGAGCTCTGCTACCCCTTTTGACAAGCTTATTTGATCCCCGTGACGAAGAATGTGAGAGGAATAATGAAGGGGCGTCCCGTTTACCTCTGTGCCATGCTTGCTTTCCAGATCGATAATCTTGTAATCGTTCCCGATCCTTTGAAAGGCTGCATGCATTCTCGAAATGTACGGACTATTAAATGTAATGTCCAGTTGAAAGCTTGTCCCCTTCCGCCCAATTGTACAGCGATCCTTGGTGAGATATTTGCGCGTGGCAAATTGGTTGAGGTCCCCTTTTTTTACGAGTAAGTATGCACCGTTGTCTATCATCTGGTGATCACCTCGCTTGTTGATCTATGACGGTTTTGCAGCCGTCAGTGCGTCAACAGCAACCTTGGTAGCTTCGGCAATGAGCGCATCATCATAAGTGGCGTCCTGCTTATCTCTGCTAGACAGCACTGCAATGACAATGGGCTTTTTATTCGGCGGCCATATGATACCTATATCGTTTCGCGTTCCGTAGCTTGCGGCTCCCGTCTTATCTCCGACCTTCCAGTCTTTGGGGACGCCCGCCCGAATCAGCTTGTCTCCCGTCGTGTTGCCTTGCAGCCACTCGATAAGAATCGTCTGCTTGTCAGACGACAGTACATCCCCTATCGTATAGGCTCTTAGGCTCGTTGCAAGTGCTTTCGGTGTGCTTGTATCACGAACATCTTCTGGTTTAGCCTCATTCAATTCCGTCTCATAGCGCTCGGATGTCGTAACACTATCACCAATCTGTTTCAGAGCTGATTCAAAGCCTTTAGGTCCACCCAATTCTTTGAACAACAGATTTCCCGCCGTGTTGTCACTATAACGAACCGCGGCGTCTGCAACCTCGCGAAGAGTCATCCCGGTCGCTACGTGTTTTTCTGTGATGGGTGAATAAGTAACGAGATCGTCCTTGGTGTAGGTGATGACTTTGTCTAGCTCTTCCAACGGTTTCTGATGCAAGACTGCACCTGCGGCTAAAGCCTTGTACGTAGAGGCAAAAGCGAATCGTTCATCTTCGCGATAAGCAATTGCCAAATCTGTTTCGGTGTCGATCGCATATACGCCGAGCCTCGCATCAAACTTCTTTTCCAGCGCAGCGAACTTTAGATCCATTGCAGATGCTGGCGTTTCCGTTTTTACGACAGGTGCTTCTGGAGAAGAGCAACCAGTGAGCGTGAGAAGCGTGAGAAAAATCGTTTTCACTGTGAATCCGATCAGTTTAGAATGGTGAATTTTCATGGACGACAAACCTCTTTCTAAGAAGATAACAACTATGGATTACATTAGTAATATCGTATTACGTTTGTAATCAACTGATTTCACGATAATATTACACGCGTAATCCACCAGTGTCAATCTCCTTTTATGCAAGGAAAAGAGCTACATCCATCCTTTCTTGAAAAAAAGAAGCCCTTTCAAGAAAACTGGATAACCGTAAATGGTTTTTCCAAGTCAGCTTGAAAGGGCGTGCTTTATTTTTTAGGATGATCAGTCGATGCTTGTTTCGCATCCAATATGGAACGCAACTCCTGAATCTCCTCGTCCGATAAAGATTCCTTCTGGATGAACTGAACCAGCATCGCTTTTAGAGCTCCGCTATAAATCCGCTCCAGAAAGGACTGTGCCTCGGCCTGCTGGCATTCATTTTGCGAGTACAACGGATAAAACGAATAGACTCTTTGGTTTTGATTGACTCCAACGGCATTTTTTTGAACCAAACGATTCAAAAGAGTACGTACTGTTTTTGGGTTCCAATCCGTTTGACCTTCCAAGGAGGAAATAATTTCGTTGGCCGTCAGCGGTGACCTTTCCCATAGCACATTCATCACTCGCCATTCCGCTTCTGAAATACTTGGCATGGATGTAGACATGAAGTCTCCCCCTTTCGATAATCATGACTGAAAGAACAAAGGCTAGTAGAGACCTTTCGCTTTCAAAATAGACAAGGTGATTTCTGCTGCTGCAGGTCCATTCGCGTCATCTTCGTTTTGTATATTTGTAGCAAAGAAGTAGGTGCCTTCCTCGTTCTCTACATATCCGACAAACCAACCGTTCACATCTTTTTGATTGACGGTGCCCGTACCTGTTTTCCCGGAAAGAATCGAACCCGCCTTTTCCGATAACCGGATGGAGTCTTTCACCGTCTGGATATTATTTTCTTGAAAGCCAAACTGGTTCGTATAGAACGCTTTTAATAATTGTACCTGCTCCACCGGAGAAATCTTCAAGGAAGATTCTATCCAATATTCGCCGATTCCACCAGATGTATTGTAATTCCCGTAGTTCAATTGTTCCAGAAAAGCTTGCAACGTATCCGGAGTGATACTCTTATCCATCTCTTTAAAATACCAGGTCGTGGAGTTTCGCATCGCTGTAAATAGATCTTGGTCCCGGTTCCACTGCTCATATGGATAGTGGATTCCATCCCATTTTAACAGGGAATCTTCGCTCGAAATCACATCGGCCTCCAAACCAAACAAGGAGAGAAAAATCTTGTAGGTGGAGTTCGGTGAAACTCGTTGTGTACTTGCTGCCTCGTTGTAAATCCGATACTGGTCGGCTTTCAAATCATATAAGACAAAACTACCTTCAAAGCCACGGAAATAGTTGTCTAAATCCTCGTAAATCGTTCGATCATGTTGAAAATGATAGCGGCTGCGATCGTCGGCTAAAGCGGAACCAACAAGAACCTGACTGACAACCAAGACGCCCATCATGGAAAAAATGACTGTACTTTTCAACTGCAACAGCTTTGATTCTGCCTTGTGGGAAGCGATTTTCTCGATTCGTTTTTTAACGGCCTTCTTGGAACCGTTTAACTGATTCGCCAAAACGACATTTTCGGCTCGACTTTCTTTATCCAAAAACTTAATGATGGTATGACCATATTCCAGATAATTTCGCTTATCTAAAAAGTTCAATACAGCTACATCACAAGCAATTTCACGGTCTACTCTCATTTCCCGAAAAGCCAGCCAAACCAATGGATGGAACCAATACAAAAGCTGATACACGACGGTCACATAGTTCATGACGATATCATGGTTTTTTTGGTGCATGAGTTCATGCAAAAAGATATACTTCATTTCCCTGTTTGACAGCCATTCGTCAAAGTGACTGGGAAGGACAACATACGTCGTAAAAACGCCAAACGTCATCGGAGATTTGACCTGCTTGGATTCTGCCAACACGATGTGCCGATTTATTTTTACATCCTTTTTGCATTGTTCAAATATATCGATGATTTCTTGATTGGTGATCACAGATGCTGTCCGCTTGATCTGCTGGATTTTTAACCAGGCTGATAACGTGATCGAAGCACAAACGATCATGCCGACTACCCATATGCTGACGAAAATCGTAGGAAAGGAGTCCGATGTATAGCGACTTACGGACAACGTTAAATCCTTTACCCAATTCGCATTTTCAAACACAGGAGCTTGCGCAGCGAGCATCGAGCTGCTGGCTTCATTGCGCTGATTCATCCCTGAAGCAAATAGATTTCCAAAATCAAAAAAGTAATTCGGGATAAAAGCTGGCGTCAAAGCGACCAGCAAGAGAAACCACAAATTGTACTGCCATCTAGCCGACAACTGGGAGCGAAATACTTTTCGAATCAAGAAAATAAGTGCGATCGTGCAGGAAGAAACGATCAAGCTTATCACCACATGATTGATGAACATGCTACCTGTCTCCCCCCCCCTTCTTACATAGGACCATCTAGATAAAAATAGAATCCGCATCAATTCTCCAGAGCAACAGAACGCTCTTCAACTTGACAGGATCCTTCTCTTCGCTGAGCACAATTAGCTTCATTATGTCAAAAACGAGATCACGATACAAGCTATCGTCGATTGGAAGAAAAAAGAAAACACCTTCTCGAAAATGGTAAGAAGGTGTTTCAAACCTGATTTAGTTTGTTTTCAAAACATCGTGATCGACGTAACGCTCGCCATTCAGTTCACTGATGACATTGATTGCAACCTTGGCACCATCACCAGATGTAATGATCGTATGTACGCTTACTCCCGCGCACGTACCTGCTGCCCAAATTCCTTCGATGTTCGTCTTCCCTTGTGCATCGACATCGACAACAGTTTTGATCCGTGGCTCTGTACCTTCTTTAGTTTTTACCCCAATCGCTTCTGCCAAAGTCACGAGCGCTCCAGTTGCAAGAATCACATGCCTTGCCTCGAAGCTGCCTTTTTCCGCTGTCTCTACGAGTAAGCCTTGCTCTGTTTTGGTAATGCTGCTTACTTGGTCGGCTACCAGCTCCGCACCGAATTTCGCTGCTTGCTTTTTACCGATCTCAATGAGGTCTGGACCTGAGATTTCCATGATGCCGTAGTGATTTTCCATCCACGCGCGCTTGGTCATGCTTTTGTCATTATCAATCAGCAACGTCTTCTTACCTGCTTTTGCAGCAAACAACGCTGCACTTCCTCCTGCCGGGCCTGCTCCAATAATTACGATATCAAACAAAGAAATCTCTCCCTTCCAAAATAACTTTCGTAACATAATTATATACTATGTATGATAAATAAGACAATATCTTTTAACTAGTTTATCCAGTGATTTTTAGCTTCGAACAAAATATTCAAAAAGCAATTGATATAATCATAAGTTTATATTATCTTATTAATTGGTAAATATTTGAAATAGGAGGATTAAAATGATTGATTTTATTAAAAAAGGAAAAAGATTGTTTTTAACCTCTCTTGCCTCAATGATGCTATTCAGCACTGTTCTTACCTCTAGTTTTGCTGCAGAAACTGATGTATTAACCAAATCATCCGTGAATGAAATGCTTCAATACGAATTTTCAAGTGAGGTCATGTCAGAAGACAAAGATGATCTTGAAAAATCACTTACCGATACTTTCGACAACCTAGACCTTGTTCTAAAAGGTATGAAATTCGACAAGAATCTTCGAGAGGCATTTTTAGAAAAGACTTCACTTGAAGATGATTTGAAAAGAGATTTGGAGGAGTATTTTTCCACCAGTCAAGATGATGAAAAAGAGCTGAACAAATTAGTTAATGGCGTAAAAGAGCAAATAGCTGATAATCATTTGGTTTTACCTGAAATAACAGAAGTTCTGCTGTTGCAAAGTAACTCAAGCTTAAGAAACGAAGAAAAGGTCCAAGCTACCATATTACCAATTCTCTTAAGACTCGCTCTTAAAGAAGCAGTCAAGAAAAAAATGGGGAAGAAAATACAGAGAATGGCTTATGACGAATTTGAGGAGAGAATAGAGCCTGAACTATGGGCAGAAGTTGAAGCCTTGCACGAGCAATATGGTGGCGATATTGATTATGACGGTCCAGAGTCCAAGAATGCTAGAAATAGCATTATCCAAGGAGAAAAAGTTTTTGATATTATTGACAAGAGGACGGGAAAAGACTTATTGAGATTCCATATGAAAAGAGTAGATAGAGGTAAAAGCATAGACTTTCATTGGCATAAAAAAGATGATAATTTTAAGTGGCATCATGGTCAGACTCAAATTACCAGAAAAAATCAATTTCCAGAGCATTGGGGAGAAGATTAATGAAGTGGTAGTTTAGTTAGCCAGATTTTCTCTTCTTTGATTAAGGAGTGAATGACAATCGAACTGCGAATAGGTTTTTTGATTGGTAAAAAATTGGATTTAGAAAGAATCGACGAGATTTTATACACCCATGAAAACAAACAAGCTGCATCTTGTAAGGTAGTATTAGACTATATGGAGATGGACCCAGAGATTTTTCTAAATCGTCCCTTTTCTTCCACAGAACAGGTACCCATTAAAGATCCCGATCTCCTTGAAGCTGAGCTTTCCCAATTGTACGATTTTGTATGGGTTGAAGTATTAGGGGGAATTGAGAGGCACGGGCACCCTTCTGTCACTATCTCTGATGCAGAATATGAAGGAAAGCTAATCCATACGTTAGACAAAAAAATGGTAATCTTTTTACGAGATATCATTAGTGAACATCAGGGGATACAACTGCTTGAGAAAATCTGCCATGTCCCAAAACCATTACAATGGCTCACTCTACCAAAAAAAGACGGAAAAACTCCACCCCCGGACTATATACTTGACGAGATGGAGCAATGGGTTCGCAAGTTGATTGCATACGAGGTAGATTAATAAATAGGGAAAGGGCTATCTCACACGTCTTGTAAACTGACGTTGAGATAACCCTTTTCTTTTACGAAGGTCGCGTAATCCAGAAGCGGCGAATGACCAGTCCATCCTCGTCTGTACATTCCGACTCAAAGACGCCCCCGTTCTTCCGAATCGTTTTTTCCGATGCAACATTATCATAATCACAAATCACCAATACTTCGTTTATCCCCAGCTCACTCGTGATGTTTAGAGCTTGCGCTAAAATTTCCGTCGCATATCCTTTGCGTCTCTCGGAAGGCCGGATTCCATATCCGATGTGCCCGCTGTATTTTCGTAAACGCTCGTTGAGACGATGCCGAATATTCACCGCCCCCACTATGCGCTGCTCTTCATTTATGAGCCAATACGTCGAATGAGGAACATAGCCATCCGCAAGATTTTCCTCGCTGCTCTCACTCTCTAGAAATTCCAGATACGCAGGAAAATCATAAGGCTCCCGATCCACCACCCACGGTACGATAGGCTCTCCACTTTCTTTCCACTCTTCGTAAAAGGAAATATACTCTGCTTGAAGTTCTGCACAAGGCTTCATTAAATACAGTTGCCCAGCCATCGTCTCACTCCTTTGCATATTTGGCGTAAAATTCTTTCTATTATAGCTGCAAGAAGAGGCTGTTACCAGTTTTCACCTTCTTGAATTACTTCCATTGGTTGACGAAATGCGCTTCTTCCCTCCACTACAGCTACAAATTATAAACAAAAAAAACGCGGCACAAGCAACGAATCGCCTGTGCCACACTCTTAACTGATTAATATTTGTTAAACAACATGATCCAGAGGGAACCTGCAATGATTGTAAATACAAACACAAGTCCGAGAATCAATGTCTGTACGTTGTAGCGTGGTTTTTCTCCTTCGCGGATGTGCATGAAGAAGACCAACTGAACTACGAACTGCAAGAGCGCCATTACCAAGATCGTGATCATGGTCGCCGTTTTACTCAAAATCGGGTTCATGACCAGCACGAGTGGGATAATGGTGAGCACGATCGACAGGATAAAACCGATCACGTACTCTTTCATCGATCCGTGACTATGATGTCCGCCATGGTTTTGATGTTGTGCCACCTTACATCACCCCCATCAAGTAAACGACTGTGAAGAGGAAGATCCACACAACGTCAAGGAAGTGCCAGTACAAGCTCAGGTTGGTAATTTTGCGGCGAGTAACCGCGGTGATTCCACGACGCTTCAGCTGGAAGATCAACGCAGTCATCCAGAACAAACCAAGCGTTACGTGCAATCCGTGCGTACCAACCAGTGTGTAGAAAGCGGACCAGTAGCCGCTAGTACCCATAGTTGCACCTTCACTGATCAAGTGCATAAACTCAGTGACTTCCAACACTACGAAAGAAAGTCCCAAAAGACCAGTTACAGCCAGCCAAGCAATCAGCTGCTTGACATTGCCTTTGTTCATCGCCAGAACAGCGAGACCGCTGGTAAAGCTACTTGTCAACAAGATAAAGGTTGAAGCAATAACACCTGGCAGCTGGAACAATTCCTGTCCAGTTGGTCCACCAGCAAAGCTATTCATCATTACCGCATATGTTGCAAACAATGTACCGAACAGTACGCAGTCTGTTACAACGAAAATCCAAAAACCAAGAACCTTTAATTGTTCATGCTCTTCATGATGGTCGTGGTCGTGGCCGTGACCATGGTCATGATGCTGCGCCATCGTTACACCACCCTCCCCAGTGAAGCCTCAGTGCGACGCACTTCCTCCACCGGTACGTAATAATCCGTGTCGTATTGGAAGGAGCGTGCCCACATGCATGCGAATACTCCAATGAATCCAATGACGGCCATCCAAACCCAACCAAATGTGAAACCAAAACCCACCAAGAACCAGAAGTTCGCCATGATAAACGGAATTCCAGAGTTCTTCGGCATATGAATCGGCTCCAGTTTCGCCGGTTGTTCTTTATAGGTGCCATTTGCTTTTGCTTCTTTTGTTGCCCACCAGTCATCCATTTCTTTCACTTGTGGAACAACAGCAAAGTTGTAGAACGGTGCAGGTGACGGAATCGACCACTCCAACGTACGACCATTCCATGGATCGCCTGTCGTGTCGCGCTCACCATGCTTGATGCTGTAAGCGATTTGCCATACTTGGAAGATGAAACCGATACCCATCATGAATGCCCCAACAGTGGATACCAAGTTCATGTCTGCCCAACCGCGATCCCAACCGTACGTATAGTAACGGCGAGTCATACCCATGAAACCGAGCGCGTATTGCGGCATAAAGCACACGTAGAAACCAATATTCCAGAACCAGAAGCCCCATTTGCCCAGTTTCTCGTCGAGCTTGAAACCGAACAGTTTTGGCCACCAGTAGTAAATACCAGCCAGATAACCGAACACTACCCCACCGATCAATACTTGGTGGAAGTGGGCAACCAAGAAGTAACTGTTGTGATACTGATAGTCTGCCGGAGCTACTGCCAGCATTACCCCTGTCGCTCCACCAATTACGAAGCACGGGATAAAGGCAATCGTCCACAGCATTGGTTGTTTAAAGGATATCCGACCACGGTACATTGTAAACAGCCAGTTAAAGACCTTAACCCCGGTCGGGATCCCAACAATCATCGTTGATATTGCAAAGAAGGCGATAACACTTGCGCTCGTACCCATCGTGAAGAAGTGGTGAGCCCATGTAAAGAACGATACAACGGCAATGATCATCATCGCCCAAACCATTGATTTGTAACCGAAAATCTTTTTACGTGAGAACGTAGCCACGATTTCAGAGAAAATACCGAAAGCTGGTACTACTACGATATATACCTCAGGGTGACCCCACATCCAGATGAGGTTGAGGTACATCATCGGATTACCGCCGCCGTCCATCGTGAAGAAGTGAGCACCTGCAAAACGGTCAAGGAACAATAGTGCAAGTGTTACAGTCAAGATTGGGAAAGCGAAGATAATCATAATGCAGCTGGACAATACGGACCAGCTAAACAATGGCATTTTGGAAAGCTTCATGCCAGGTGCACGCATTTTGAGAATCGTTACGATAAAGTTAATCCCTGTCGCCAAACTACCGATACCGGAGATCTGAATCCCCCATATATAGAAGTTCTGACCTGGTCCAGGGCTGAATTCATTTTGTGACAATGGCGGGTAAGACAACCAACCAGCGTCCGGGGAGCCCCCGATTACGAACGAAATGTTGAACAGCATCGCACCGAGCATAAACAGCCAGAAGCTGAGTGCGTTCAAGAACGGATACGCTACATCTCGAGCACCGAGCTGAAGCGGTACTACCATGTTGAACAAGGCAAACATCATCGGCATCGCCATGAACAAAATCATGATCGTACCATGAGTCGTAAAGATGGCATTATAGTGATCCGAGTTAAGGAACTCTACGTTCGGGAATGCCAGTTGCAAACGCATCAGCAGGGCGTCAACCCCACCGCGGAACAGCATCAGAAGCGATGCGATCAAATACATAATACCAATACGCTTATGGTCAACTGTAGTCAACCATTCACGCCATAGCCAACCCCATTTTTTATACTTAGTCAGAACGAATACGATCGCAACCATGGATAGTACAATCGATACGTCCGCACCGTAAATCAGCGGGTCACCTGTTACAAAGAACGTGGATGCAAAATCCTTAATGTTCTCCCACACGTGGTATTCCTCCTCCCTCTCGCCTAGTGGTTCATACTGGAATGATTCATTCCAGGCATGTTGTGCGATTCAGTCTTTTGCTGCGTATTTTGCGAAGTCTCATTAGAAGACTTGTCACCTGCAGGCGCAGGAGGTTTCTCCATCACATAGTCCATATCGTGACCATGGCCATATTTGGCAACAATCTCTTCAAACATACCTTCTGGGAATGCAGAATACGTAAACTTATCTGTCACGCCAGGCTTGCGAAGTTCTTCATAATCTGCCTTCGTCATAGCTGGAGTCGTACCTTTTACTTCTTTGACCCAGTTATCGAACTCTTCTTTCGGTTTTGCCACTACATTAAACTGCATTTTGGCGAAGCCTTCACCAGAGAAGTTGGAGCTAAATCCAGCGAATGTACCTGGTTCATCTGCTTGCAGATACAGCTCGGTAGCCATTCCCGCCATCGCATAAATCTGTCCACCCAATTCTGGAACCCAGAAAGAGTTCATCGGTGCATCAGCAGATACCTGGAAGCGAATCGGTACGCCTGCTGGAATCTCCAGATGGTTAACCGTTGCGATATTTTGTTCTGGATACGTAAACATCCATTTCCAGTCCAATGCCGTAACCTGAATGGTCATAGGGGCAACTTCTTTATTTGGGTTCTCTTTTAACAAATAAATATCACGGACAGTAAAGTAACCCAGCAATGCAACGATAACGATAGGAATAATCCACCAAATTACCTCTAGGGTTGTACTGTGTGCCCACTCCGGCTTATAACTTGCTTTATTGCCCGGTGTATCCCGATAGCGGTATACAATGAAAGCGGTAAGCGCAATAACCGGAACGATAATGACAGCGACCAATATCGTGGAAATAATAATGAGATTGTACTGCGTTTCTGCTACAGGTCCTTTTGGATTCAAGACGAGGTATTCGCTACCACAGCCTGTCAGCAGAACGGTGCCCAACACTGCCAAGATCCAAAACTGGATATGCCTCAGCATTTTTCCTCCGCTCATTCTCCTAATCCCTCCTAGTCACAAACAACAAGCATGTAATACTTTGAGAGCGCAGTTCTTTTTAGGTGAACTTCGCCTCACATATGTCGATAGTGCAGTCACTCTCTATGGAGAGGTCTCGAACGAGGTTTTGGAAAACCTTCTTTTTTAACGTGCATTTACACTTTTCGAGAGTTCCTCACAATAGAGGTTTTTTAACACAAGTGAACTTCACTATTCGTCGCATATACATACTATCAGAGTCGGCGAGCTTTTGTACTCGTTTTTAACGACGTTCAATATTTCGTAGCTTTTCTGTTACAAAGTGTTCACATAGCATTCACGAGTTGATCATATTCTTGTTAGGATTCTCCTCTAATGAAGTCCGGCACCCATTTTTGGTCATCTCACCCAATCTTTAATGTCAAGGTTTCTTTTCACTTTTAATAAAAAAATCAAAAAAACGCCAGCGCATTTGGCTGACGGCAAAATTCCGTATAAATAAAAAAACCTCTCATTAATAATGAAGAAAATGAGAGGTTCTCTATAGGACTATTTTTATTTTGTCAGGCGTCAGTTCTTTTTAGTGTCATCAAGCGAAATACCGTGCTCATAATGAAGATATTCATACCAGCGATCAAAAATCCGATCGACACCATCAACGGCATGTTCTGCGATCTGAAATCGCTTGCAGTGAAAGCCATAATAACAGCACCGACAAATAATACTGTCCAAGCCATCCATCTTAATACATCCGCCGCTTTTCGATCGTTATTCATAACACAAAACCCCTATCATTATAGATTTTTTGCGTGACCGTTTTTGTTTGATGCTCTTATTGTAACATAACATTCACTTGTTGTTCATATTTTGTTCAATTTTTTATAAAAAATTTGTCAAAACTTTTTTCGTAAACCTATTGGCTGTCGCATTGTTACATTTTTACTTTGTGTCACAAATGTGAAAGCGTTATTGTTATAATGAATGGAGTAAACGGTTTCATACATTCCTAACATCTTGAACTGTCATCGAAGGTGGTTTGCCCATGGTTCATACACCCAAAAAAGCCCGCATCAGCCTCTTGACCCAAATGGTTCTGCTCATTTCCATCGTTGTTCTGATCAGCATGGGAATAGGAACTGCCTTATTTTCCTTCATATTAGATGACATATTGGATCGATATATTGGACAGCAAGCCATGACGGTCGCCAAGCTATCTGCCATGGACGAACGCATCATTGCAGCCTTCGAGACCGATCATCCTTCCGAGGTGATACAACCGATAGCCGAAACCATTCGGATGGAAACAGGCGCCAGCTATGTGGTGATTGGAAACAAGGACGGTATTCGGTACTCTCACTACGACCCAAAGCAGATTGGATTACCGATGGGAACCAGCAATGACCCCGTCTTTTTAGAAAACCGCTCGGTCATTTATCGGGGGACAGGCATTTCAGGTCCAGCCATCAAAGCGAAAACACCGATCGTCAACAAGAAAGGCGAAACAATCGGCGTCTCCTCTGTCGGCTATGTCATGAGTGATGTAGAGAAAAAGGTCGCGGAATACAAGGAAAGAGTCGTCTCCTTATCCTTGGTGCTGTTGGTTATCGGAATTATTGGCGCTATTATCATTGCCAGACGAGTCAAGCGATTGATCTTTGGTCTGGAGCCAGAAGAAATCTCCTTTTTGTTTACGGAAAAAGCAGCTATTCTTGAATCGATTCGCGATGCTACGGTAGCAGTCGATATGCAAGGGCGTGTCGTCTCGATGAATAAACGCGCACGTTCCCTTCTCCAAGAGGATTTGACCGTAGGGAAATCGATCGCTAGCCCGCAATTGCGCGACATCATTCTTTCTGTCAATCGAAATACGCAAGAAATGAACTACAAAATTTTGCTGGGGCACGAAATTTTTATAACCGACTACTCTCCTATTTTGAGCAATAATGAAATTAGAGGCGTGGTCTTCACATTTCGTCCAGAGTCTGAAATCGAGCAGCTCACCGAAGAAATTACGAAGATCAGTTCCTTTTCGGACAATATGCGTGCACAAAATCACGAATATTTAAATCGTTTGAACACTATTTACGGTCTACTCAAGCTAAAGGAGTACGACAAAGCAATCGAACTCATCACCGATGAAGTAAAAGAACGGCAGGATATTCTCGCTTTCATTATGAGTTCAGTCAAAGAACCCTTCATCGCAGCTTGTCTGCTAGGGAAAATCAATCGCTCCAAAGAACTGAAGGTATTACTCGAAATAGATCAGGACAGCTATTTGGGAAATGTACCTGACAGCTTGGATACAAAGGTATTGGTCACTATTCTCGGCAATTTGATCGACAACGCGATGGAAGCTGCCCTCGAATACAAAGGCTCTGACGCAATGGTTCACGTATCCTTTACTGATTTAGGTGGCGATATCATTTTTGACATCGAAGACAATGGACATGGGGTATCAAACGAATTGGAGCCACGCATCTTTGAAAGCGGTGTCACTACGAAATCAGGTGAAAATCGAGGACTCGGTTTGGCTATTGTGAAAAACGCCATCGAGCTATTAGAGGGGCAAATCTCACTCGGAAAAAGTGATCTTGGCGGAGCGCGTTTCACCGTCGTCGTCCCCAAGAAATGGGACAAAGCAAGTAGAGAGGAGGCAATCCATGATGTCTGAGAAACCCATTACCGTCATGATCGTGGAAGATGACGAAATTGCAGCTAGAATCTATGAACAATTCACAAGTAAACTGGAAGGATTCCAGATTATTGCCACGGCCACGACTGGAAAACAGGCATTGGAGATGCTTCACGTCGTTACGCCGGATGTTCTGCTCTTGGACATTTATTTGCCGGATATGAATGGGATTGACCTGTTGCGTGAAGTTCGGAAGCATTTTCGCGGGATCGATGTCGTCATGATCACAGCCGCAAACGATGTGGAAACCGTGAGAGAAGCGATACGTGGCGGGGCATACAGCTACATCATCAAGCCGATTATGATCGATAAATTCATGTCTACCTTGGAACAATATGCAAATACAAGAATCCAGCTGCAGCAGCATACAACCATTGATCAAACAGCCGTGGACAAGCTGTTTACAAAAGCCGCACACACTCCTGCTACCAAAACCGTTGAGACAGTCACCACACTCCCGAAAGGCATCGACAAGCTGACGTTAAAGCTGATCAGGGACAAAATGCAGGAGACCACCCAAAGCATGAATGCCGATGATTTGGCTGCACTGGCTGGCATGAGCCATTCGACCGTGCGCAGATACCTCGAATTTCTCGTCTCTATTAATGAAGTGACTGTCGAGACGTTCTATGGAACCGTCGGGCGTCCGGAACGAAAATACCGCTGGGTGCCGCAAAAAACGGCCAAATAATGCCTGATAGCAAAAAGAAGGGGAAGCTTCATTTATGAACCTGAAGCTTCCCTTTTTCTTTTCTTGCTACCGGTTGTGTTGCACCTGGACTCTTTTCCCGAAACATCGTGATGATGGCAACGGATGCGATGATCATGACAGCAGCAATCAAGGTTTGGCTTGTCAATTGCTCATCAGCGATCAGCCAGCCTAGAAATACTGCGACAATCGGGTTCACATAAGCGTATGTGGAGACCAGGGAAGGCTCTGCATTTTTCAAAAGCCAAATGTATGCTGTGTAGGCGACAATGGAACCAAATCCAACTAAATAGCCAAAAGCAATCCAGGAACGCAGGGTGATCTCCGATAGGTGCAGCTTCGTCCAATCGTCGAGAAACAGCGACGTGATCCCCAGCAAACTCCCTCCGATGATCATTTGCAAGGCCGTCGCCATTACCGGTGATGCAGGGAGCTTTGCCTTTCGCGAATACAACGATCCCACTGCCCAACTGATTGAGGCAAACAGGAGCGCAAAGATTCCGATGGTATCGATCCCTTGATTGCCTGTGCTCTCGGGATTGACAACCAGCACTGCGATCCCCGCCAAGCCAAACAGGATTCCTCCCATGACTCCAACTGTTGGCTTTTGCTTGCTACCACCGATCCAGTTAAAAGCAAGAATCCATAATGGAACGGTAGCGATCAACAAGGACGCGATTGCTGACGGTACCTTGAGCTGTGCCCATGCAACTACACCGTTACCTCCGAGAAGCAGCAACGCCCCAACAACTCCGGCCCCTCTCCATTCTGCAGCACTGGGCAACTCTGCCCCTTTCCAACGCCCGATCAGGAACAGGATCGATCCCGCTAGAAAAAATCGCGCACCCGCCATAATAAAGGGTGGTATCGATTCAATGGCGATCTTCATTCCGAGATAAGTGCCTCCCCAAAACAGGTAGACCGCGAACAACGCAATCGTAACGACAAATAATTTCGAATCTTTTTTTCCTGTCATTGTGTTTCCACCTTGGTTTTCAAATTTCTTTCCAACCATCCTCGTAGATCGTCGACAAGATGAAGGTCGTGGAGGTTTCCAGTATTTCGTCATACTGAACCATTTCATCGATCAGATTGGTGATATCCTCCGGTGCCGTCGCACGTACTTTTAGCATCATACACCACTCTCCCGCGAGCCGCTGGCATTCGATGATGGTCACGTTCGGTACCTGAACGTTCACAATCTTTGCTGTGATTTCCTTGAAGTCCTGACATCTTGCTTTGACGAAGATCAATACCTTCAGCCTTTGCTCTAATTTTCTCCAATCAATGATGCCACGGTATCCCTTGATAACGCCATTCTTTTCAAGCTTGGCAACCCGTTGGTGGACAGCCGGTCGCGAGATGTGCAGCAGCTTGCTGATTTCCTCATGAGATATCCTACCGTTTTCCTCGAGCAATTGAACAATTCTCAGGTCAACCTCATCCATCACATACCTCCTGTGGTTATAGTAGCATATTTTCCTTCATATAGACCATTCGTACTCTATATTGACCGAATTCAAACGAATAGTAAATACAGAGCAAGATATCCCAAAAAAATAATGCCCAAAACCGTCGTGAAAGCCCCCTTCTCATTACGAATCGTTACTTAGGTACCCATAAAAAAAGAACAAGCCCCCGCTTGATTATAAGCGGGGACCAGCTTAGCAGCATCGTCCTTATCATTCTGGTTTCTCAAACAACGCCATCCACTCATCAACTTGGATGGAAACGACTTGCTCTCCTTCTTTTCCTACAGCAAAGTAGGCCTGGATTTCCTCATCGGCGCTTGTGATATGCGCGGTTACTTGCTCAACCTGCTCCTCAGTCTCAGTCGTACGTCTGACCCAAATCGCATACGGGAACGTCTTTTTACGGATGCGCGAATGACTCTCCAACAGTCCCTCTTGCTCTATCCATGCTAACCATTCGGAGCGTGAGTAGCTTCGTACATGGCTGTGATCCCGAAGTTTTTCCAGCGTATTCACAAATCGATCGAGCTTTTCATCCTCTGCTGCGATATTGTCGATCAACACGAATTTTCCACCTGGCTTTAAGACACGGGCCACTTCTTTTACAAACGCCTCTGGGTTCGGAAAGTGATGAGCCGCAATTCTGCACCCGACTGCATCAAAGGATTCACTCAAAAACGGCAGTGTTTCCGCATCCGCAACCACATAAAAGACATTGCTAGTGTGAGATTTCAGATGGTTTCGCGCCGCTGCAAGCATCGGCTGTGTCAAATCAGTCGCAAAGACTTGACCGACATGTGGAGCGATTGCCTTGGTAAGATGACCGCCACCCGTTGCCACATCGAGAAACACCCAATCAGGCGAAGGATTTAACCAAGGATTCAGGAGAGCGAGATCCTCTCCCGTAGCGTGTGTCTGGCTGTTCACATACTTTTCGGCATTCGCACCGAACTGCTGTTTGACTTCCTCTTTGATCTTTTTGTCATCGCGCATGAGAATCGCCCTCCTCTATTCTTCGTTCACGATTACTTTCTTCCCTCTCATTTTCATAATCAAGGGAACGGTGATCCAGAGAACCGCAATGATGAGGAACACCAGCGATACTGGCTTTTCAATAAAGATAGAAAAATCACCATTGGACGTCGTCAGAGCGCGTCGCAAATTGTTTTCAATCATCGGACCCAAGACCAAGCCAAGAACGAGTGGTGCCATTGGGAAATCGTTTTTCGCCAAAAAGTAACCCACAAGTCCACAGAGGAGCAGCAAGACCAGATCAAAAACGGAGACACGGACTGCGTATACACCAAACACGGAAATGGCAACGATCATCGGGATCAAATATTTAGGCGGCGTCTCAATCAGCTTCGCAAACACCTTTACGAGCGGCATATTGAGGATCAAGAGCATCACGTTTCCGATGAACATACTAGCGATCAAGCCCCAAGCAATGTCCGGATGATCTTCAAACAAGAGTGGGCCTGGCTGCACGTTGTACATAATCAATGCACCCATCAATACCGCTGTCGTCCCAGTACCCGGAATCCCCAAGGTCAGAAGTGGGATCATCGCCCCGCCAGATGCTGCGTTGTTCGCCGACTCTGGAGCCGCTACCCCAGCGATTGCTCCTTTTCCGAATTTTTCAGGCGTTTTACTGATTTTCTTCTCCAGCAAATAAGCGAGGAAGGAGGCCAGTGTAGCACCGGAACCAGGAACAATTCCTTTAAAGAATCCAACAAGTGATCCACGGAGAATCGGTCCAGCACTTTCCTTCAAGTCTTCCTTGGTCGGTATGATTCGGGAGATTTTGGCGATCTCCCCCTCATTCACATCACGTTCAAGGATCGTCTTGAACACTTCCCCAAGCGCAAATACCCCTACGGCGATCGTCAAAAATTCCAAACCGGAATAAAGCTCGGGCATATCAAAAGTAAAACGCGCCACGCCGGATACATTGTCCAGCCCGATTGTCGCGATCAATAAGCCAAAAACCGTCATCATCAATGCTTTGGTCACAGACTTGCCTGCCAGCCCACTTAGTGCACATAATCCCAAGATCATCAGCGAAAACTCATCTGCCGGACTGAGCTTGAGTGCTACTTCCGAGAGTGGCTCTGCCAAAAATACCAGACCGATAAGCGAGACAAGCCCTGCAAAAAACGAACCAATCGCAGCGATGGAGAGAGCGACTCCCGCTCTTCCTTGCTTAGCCATCGGGTATCCGTCCAGTACGGTAACGACAGAAGATGACTCACCAGGTGTATTCAACAAAATCGAAGTGGTAGAGCCGCCGTACATCGCTCCGTAGTAAACCCCTGCCAACAAAATAATGGCGCTGGTCGCCGCTGCTTCTGGCGGCAGTCCACTCGTCAACGAAGCTGTCACCGGAATCAACAAGGCCACGCCACTGATTGGGCCAATCCCTGGCAATACCCCGACTACTGTCCCGATCAAGACGCCGACAAACGCAAAGATGATATTTTGCCATTGCAGGGCAGTGGCAAATCCGTTCAGCAAATAGTCAATCGCACCCATTTCATCCACCTCCTACAAGCCTAACCATGTTGGTAAACCGGGCAAAGTGCCATCGAGAACTTCCACGTACAACAAGTAGACACCGAATGAAAACGCACCGGAAATGAGCACGCTGTTGAGCCATTTCCCTTTCTGCATCGTCTGAAATCCAACTAAAAGGAAAAGGAAGGTACTGATCACGTAGCCGATTTCCTCTAAAAGCAATACGTAGAATAAGGCCGCGACAAGTATGATGAGGAAGCGTTTGTAATCGAGCTTTTGCTTCTCTTTCTCGCCCTCTTGCTTGTATTTGAACGTCTCATAAAATAATCGCAGGCTGAGCAGGATCAGCAGACTTCCAAGTCCCATCGGAAAAATGTTTGGTCCGACATTGCTACCGTAAGCGCTCGCCGAGATGTTTTGGCTGCCGACCACAAACGCTACGCCCAACACGAGAAAAATCAGACTGGCGAAGCGGTCAAATGTTTTGCTCACGTATGTTCCCTCCTGTTCGTACAAGAATCCAGAATGAAGGAGGAGAAGAATCGCTCCTTCTCCATCCCGCATCAAACCTTTTTATTTCGCCATTCCGAGCAAGCCCAGGATTTCCTTGAACATTTTTTCTTGCTCACCCAGGTAGCTCTTGAAGTCTGCACCGTTTTTATAGCCATCGTCCCAGCCGTTTGCTTCCAGCTCTGCTTTCCACTCAGGAGTCTCTGTCATCGCTTTCAATTTTTGCTCCCAGTAAGCAACAGCATCTGGCGTCATGTCTTTTGGTCCAAATACACCGCGCCAGTTGATCAGCTCCGTGTCATAACCGGATTCTTTGTACGTCGGGATGTCCTTGAACATACCTTTCAAGCGCTCAGGGGAAGAAACGCCCAAGATTCTTACTTTGCCGGATTTCAAGTATTCACCCGAACCGGATACATCTGTAGCCAGTACGTCAGCATTGCCACCCAAGAGAGATGCGATCGCTTCTCCGCCGCCATCGTAAGAAATGTATTTCACTGATTTTGGATCAATTCCCGCTTTTACAGCTGGCATCAAAAAGGTCAAGTGATCAAGTGAGCCAGGAGCCGAACCGCCTGCAACCGTTACTTTGGTTGGATCAGCTTTGATTGCATCCATTAACGATTTCAGATCCTTGTATGGAGAATCAGCTGCTACTACGATCGCGCCGTAATCTTTCGTCAATTGTGCCAACGGAGTCATATCATTGTAGGAATGCGGGCTGTTTCCTTCTTTTTTCACATTGTTGATGACGATTGGTGTAGAGGGAAGCAGGAGCTTATAGTTGTTTTTCTTGTCCTGCGT
This sequence comes from Brevibacillus sp. IT-7CA2, assembly GCF_949767855.1. Taxonomy (NCBI): domain Bacteria; kingdom Bacillati; phylum Bacillota; class Bacilli; order Caryophanales; family Paenibacillaceae; genus Brevibacillus; species Brevibacillus sp. IT-7CA2. The sequence continues at coordinate 159,712 of NZ_CATKQT010000033.1, read as the reverse complement.
CACGAAATCAGCCAAGCCTACTGCCTGTCCGCCACCTGGCTTGTTTTCAACGGAGATCGTCTTGTCTACCAGCTTCGTTGCTGACATCACCTTTGCGAGGGAACGCGCTGTTTTATCCAAACCGCCGCCTGCCCCAGACGGAGCGATAACCGAGATTGGTTTTTCTGGGTAGGTAGAAGCTCCTCCAGAGGATGCTGTCTGCCCACCGCCGCCTCCACAGGCTGCGAGGCTAAGTGCCATTGCCGTTGTGAGGAGTACTCCGGTCCACTTTGTCCATTTGTTTGATTTTTTCATCTTTATAACCCCCTCGATTGATAGCGTTTTCAAATAAGTTAAGGAGATCATAGCATTCGATGAAAACGCTTCCTAGTTTGTTCAGATAATTTGGATAAACACCATATTTATGATTATTTTCATTTTTTTCACGCCAAAAAGACCTGCCGTTCCGATCAGGGAACGTACAGGCCTTACCATTAATTCGACTTTACTACTGCGTCAGGCGCTGGTCTCCTTTGGCTGTTTGATCCTGCTGTGGCGGTTCGTCCACGCACGAGCGCCGAAGGAAAACAACGTAAGGACAAGGACCAAACGAAACAGATGAAACGCCGTCACTAAGAGCGGATCGGCTCCTGTCGCCAAGGCAGTCAAGCTCATCTCGGCAAGTCCACCTGGCACCGTAGCCAAAATCGCCGTCACGATATCGGTAGCCGTCACGTAAGAAATACCGATAGCCAGCGCAATCACCATGATGAACAAAAACAGGGAATGCATGAGACCGAACAGAAAGAATCGGCGGTTTTTGGCGATGTCCTCTCGTTTGAAGCCAAGACCGATGCTGACCCCGATGAATATTTGTGCCCCTTGGACCAAGATGCTTGGCAAAGCAGGACTCTCTCCCACAAGCGACGTATTCATCGAAATCAAAGCGGTCACGAGCAAGGCACCTAGCAAGAACGGAGCCGGTATATAACAGCGTGACGCAATCAACGCTCCAATGACACCAGCCACAAGAATCATGACCGTCTGCCCAATCCCCAGCATTTGTTCTGTAGTAGCCGTCTGTATGGCAGCATGGGTAGGTAGAAATGTCACAAGATAAGGGGTACAAAGCACGACGCTGATCGCACGAATCGAGTGAAAAATCGTGATGACTTGCTGATTTCCCCCTGCCAGTTGCCCCACCGACACCATTTCTGATAATCCGCCGGGAATATTGCTGAAGATCGCCGTTATTCCGTCTACTCGGCAGACCTTATAAAATATCCAAGCATTTACCAAACTGATCAAGATGGTCAAAATCGTGGTGATGAGCATCAAACCGATGTGCCCCGTCATCGTATCAACGATTTCAGGTGTCATTCGCAGACCAAGGGTGATCCCGATCACTGTCAATCCAGCTTGACGAAACCAACGGGGAATCCAAAGATATTTGACCCCAAGTATATTACAGATAACTGTCGTGACTAACGCTCCGAGCAGCCAAGGAAGTGGACTGTGGATGATAGCAAACAGCCAGCCTCCCAGTGATCCGAGCAGCAATGTAAACAAAATGCGTAGCAGCATAAGCGTTCCCTCTCCTACTCTCCGACGTTGTATGAAGCTTCTAGGGTGGGGGTACACCTAGTGTAAAACAATTGTTCTCGCAGCAAAAATACAAAATGGTTATCGTTGGCGATTCCTTGAATGAATAACAAAAAAACTGCCGGCTCCCATTCAGAGAGTTCCCAGCAGTTCCTTTTTCCTTGCTTAATCGAGAAATGTTATCTCACCCTGCTCCATGAAGCGTACAAATGCCTTGACCATTTGCAAGTCCATTGAGTCGGCATGATAAAACATCCAGGTACTTCGCTTGATCGGCTCCCCTTCTGCTGTGGTTAGCTCAATCATGTGCAGATCGTCTTTGCCATTCAGCACGCCTCGTGGAAGGATGGCGTACCCCAAACCGTTTGCTACCATTTCACTGCATGTATCCGCCTTGTCGACCTCCATGCCGATCAGCGGTGGTTGGGAAAATCGTTCGGTCCACCAGTTGTCCACTAACGCCCGCAGCATCGGATCGGTCTCATAGTCGATTCGCGGCAGGGTGGGCAGGTCGTCGATATGAATGGGTTCCGTGGAAACGACATAGACCGATTCCTCGAACAGCAAGTGCTTTTGGTCGGACCAGTTGTAGCTTCCCCGGACGAAACCTACGTGCACGTCCTGATTATACACGGACTTGTAGACGTCTTTGCTCCATCCGGTCATCACCTTGTACTCGACGTTTGGATAGGCTTCCTTGAACTTTTTCAAGATGATCGGGAGCTTGTACCGTGCAAAATAGTTGGAAACCCCCAGCCGGAGCGTACCATTAACCTCGTCTCCCATGTTCAAGACATGCTCCTTGATATTGCGCAGTCTGAGGAGCATTTCATCCGCACATTTTGCCAAATACTCGCCTTGAGGAGTGAAATGAACGCCTCTACTCCCCCGTTGCACGATCTGTACGCCAAATTCTTTTTCAATCTGCCGCAGCCGTTTGGTCAGAGCAGGCTGGGACAAATACAAGCTTTCGGCTGTTTTTGTGATGTTTTGTTCCTGGTACAAGGTTTGGAGAATGTACCAATCGCGATATTCCATGGCTATAGTGTCTCCGCATGATTATTTGTCACTTCTTTATTTAACACATTTTTCTCCTTCCTTTTCAAATAGTTTCCAATCACAATTACCAGAAGTGCCAATGCTACCGGCAAAATCATATGCAACGAAGGCATTACCCCATCAAGGAAGCTGCCAACTGCTTTGTCTCCTACAATCATTTCACCTGCTGTATATCCGAGCAATGCCGCCCCCAATAATACGATGATGGGAAAACGGTTCATCAGCTTCATCAGCAACTGGCTTCCCCAAATGATGAGCGGAATGCTGATGGCAAGACCGATGATGACCAAAACTAGGTTCCCGTTCGCTGCTCCCGCTACCGCAATGACATTGTCCAGACTCATAATCAGATCAGCAAAAATAATGGTTTTAAGTGCCTCAACAAAACTCGCTCCGCCACCAATGTGACTGTCCTCATCTTCACCTTTTAACAGCTTGACCGCAATCCAGATGAGCAAAAGCCCTCCGACGACTTGGACAAACGGGATTTTCAACAGCCAGATGGCAATGAAGGTAAGGATGATCCGCAGCCCGATTGCACCAAAGCTCCCCCAAAAGGTGGCTTTTTTCTGCAGCTCTGGACTCAGGTTGCGACAGGCAAGAGCAATAACGACTGCATTGTCTCCGCTCAGGACCAGGTTGATCATAATGATTTGTAGTAAGCTAAGTAAGTAATCTGTCATGATGTCTCCCTCCAATATTGCTGATACTGACAATAATAGACCTATCTTTTCGCTAGTGCAGTATTATTTCTATTATTTGCATATATTTTTTTTGAAAGACAGGCTACTTTTTGTATCCATACACAGAATAATCCGCCCGCACTTTTCGAATCGCTAGCCAAACCGGCAATCCTCTCGCTACCCAACGCAAGGCAGACATTATATTTTGTTCATTTTCAAACTGCTCGACAATGATGACGGTCTTTTCATTGATGTACGTCTGTAGCTCCTCCCAGCCCATTGCTGAATAGCGGTCATTACCGTACGTTTTCAACGCCAAAAAGTCTTCGCGTTTTGGGTCCTTCAGCTGGAGAAGATGTTGAATGGCTCTCGCGCATTCGGGATGAATGGTATTATTCATGATGTCATGCCTCACTTTGGTACGGGATGACTTTATGTTAAACGATTACAGCACGCTTCGCACGCAAATAAAAAAGGCCATCATCACTTTGGTAGGATAACGACCTTTTGTGTTTCTGTTGATTCAGTTTTTCTTCTCTCGTCTTCGTCGTCCGTTGTCTCATGTCTGCAAAAGCAAAAATGCTTCTGTTGAGCTCTGGGTTTCTTTTGCCTTCACGGGCCAGTTTTTCACGTTGCTTGCGTGCTGCGCTTTTTGCCATAAGTTATTATTCACTCCTCTTTGACGGCTTACTACGATGAATACCGTCCTTGGTGTTATCATAGAACGCTTCCTGTGTTGTTGCAACGAAAATAGTAAAATCGCCTATAACTCTTGTCCATTCCTTTTTCTATCTCCTGAATAGGATAGATTGACAGGAGGTGTTGGTACTCGATGAAAAAGAAAAGAATCACTGCGAGACGCGTGGAAAACCAAGTGTATTCCAATCGGGTTCTGCGCTCTGAATTCGATCGCAACTGGCGTACAGTAATCTCCAGAAGTGGTTACGTTATTTATATTGCAACAGCAAATCGAGCAAAAATAACTGTTCTGCTTTCAAATGGCTCTAGGAAATTGCTCATCTTCAGACAAGGTGGAAGAGTATTGGTTGGCGGTGGGGGTACCAGTCATTATAGCAAACCGCACATTGCAAAGGACTTGTAAAATATAGGAATCGCCCTGCACAGTATTGCTTGTGGCAGGGCGATTTTCATTGAACGGATAGCTTACCTCGTCTTAATGATCACCGTCATTTTTTGCTTCACTTTTGTATCTTGAATCATTCCAATGATCTCCGCTCGTTTCCATACAACAAATTTATGCTCTTGCCCATTATGCATCTTGATTTTCATTCCGTTTGGGATCACGAACAGCGTATTCCGCTTTTCAACTGCCGCAATATCATTCAAGTTTAATTCGAGAGGTTGTGTTTGAATATTGAGACTGTGTGGTTGAAAATAGAGTCTTTCACTCGTAATCGTTAACTTCCCACCTACTCCTTCCATTCCTCTGAATAGGTTTGCCGCTATATTCTCTTGCACGATCGATTCGTTTCGCCTGAGTTCCATCGTTTCCTTTTCCCCTCCGACATACGATTCCGTTTTTTCTCGAATTGGTAGGCACTTCATATTACCTTGACACTCCCCATGCCTAAAGGCGGGGGATTCTTGGGTAGTCACTCTAACGGAGTGAATTTTACCAAGCTATCCCTGTGTGTCCCACAGTTTAGTTGACTACGCCAACAATCGAAGTCCTTCTTGCTCAATATTGATCGCTGCGTTTTGGTCACGATCATGTTGTACGCCACAGTGCGGGCATAACCAACTGCGCAAGTTGAGACTTTTCACTGCTTTGTTGCGGTATCCACAGTTTGGAGTTGAGCAGAGCTGGCTTGAAGGAAATTGTTTTCCAACAATTGAGACCTTTCTTCCATACCATTCTGCCTTATACTCCAACATCGTACGAAACATAGACCACGAAGCATCTGCAATGGATTTGGCTAACTTGTGATTTTTGACCATATTTTCCACTTGCAAGTCCTCCAAACAGATCACTTGGCTTTCGTTGATCAGCTTGGTTGACAGCTTATGTAGGAAATCGTTACGGGTGTTTGCAATTTTTTCGTGGAGTCGAGCTACTTTGGTACGCGCCTTGTTCCGGTTGTTGCTGCCTTTTTGTCTACGAGATTGAATCCGTTGCCACTTCGCCAGTTGTTTTTCATACTTGCGATAGTATTTGGGATTTGCCACCTTCTCACCAGTAGAGAGAATGGCGAAATCCTTGATCCCAAGGTCAATCCCAACTGTTTGTTCTACCTTTGGGAGGAATTGACTCTCTGTTTCACACAATACTGACACAAAGTATTTACCTGAAGGATTACATCTAATCGTAGCACATAGGATTCGCCCTCCAACTTCTCTGGATTTAGCAAACGATACCCATCCCAGCTTAGGAAGTTTGATGCGATTCCCTTTTATTTTGATGTTCATCTTGCATGTATAGGATTGCTTTGGGTTCTTCTTGCTCTTGAATTTGGGATAGCCTTTTTTCTAAAACTTTTTGTATGAGGAATCCAAATCTTTTAAAGTTGATTGCAGGGCAGTGGAGTACACTTCTTTCAACCATTCGATTTCTTTTTTTAGTTGCGTGAGCAAAGCAGAACAGTCGTTGTAATTCAGCGTTTTGTTTTCTTGTTCGTAAGCATCTTTTCGTTCGCAAGAAAGTGATTGAATACAAAGCGAGTACATCCAATTGTCTTGTTGATGAGAGTTGCTTGTTCTTTGTTTGGATACAAACGGAATTTGTAGGCTCTATGCAAGTTCAATCATTCCTTTCTTTTTGAGACTCAACGTATTTCTGAATCACATCGAGTTGCACCGTGCCAACCGTTGCAACAAAGTAGGAGTTTGTCCATAGCGAGGGAAGTCTGCTTTTGAGATGTTTAAATTCCATCCGCAACACTCTGGATGTATAGCCCTTCAAATGTTTTACGACTCGGTGGATTCCGAATTGCGGATCGCATTTGATGAGCAAATAAACATGATCAGGCATGATTTCCATTTCAACAACTTCCGCACGGAGTTCCATTGCCTTTTCAAGAAACAACTCTTTTAATCGAATGTCTACTGGCTCTTTCAAAACCTTTTTACGATACTTCGGACAAAAAACAACGTGATATTTACAGTCAAATACGACATTATGGTTACTTTCCACTGATCTATTCAAAACCATCACCTATGGTTAATTATACCACTTCGTTAGATAGAGAAGACATTTCTAACAGAGATCGACAAAAAAAAGAACTATTTTTGTTTGCTCTTAGCACCCCCTACAGGGGATGCAGAGCAAAGTGCCTTATAAACCCATTCCTCACCTGCGCCGTCCAATTGGCAAAAACTTCTCTCCTTCCACCGCTCACTCCCTTATTCAAGAAAAGCACGGGAGTATTCAACGACGCCAAAGACATGAACAAGGGCATTTTCTTGCAGCTCCATAGCCATAAATACCTCATCCGGTACGTCGAAAGGTGCTTTTATTCCCCAGTGCGAAGCTTTTTGGAAGCCAAACTTCGGGTAATATTCGGGATGCCCGAGGACAACAACAGATTGGTATCCCAGTTCTTTGGCTTTTTGGAGGGCTTCGAGAATTAATTTCTTTCCTATTCCTTTGCTTTGGTAATCGGGCAAGACAGACACCGGGGCAAGTGCAAGTGACTCTATGCTCTGATTGTCATTGCAGATGTGTATTTTTGAAAAAAGAATATGCCCTACAAGCTCTTGATTCTCATCATGGATGGCGACATGGGATAACTCCGGTATGAATGCATCCGATTTTCGAATACGACAGACTAATTCATGTTCTTTGTGATCGCTGAACTCCGCATTCGCGAATGCACGTTTTACGACCTGTTCGGTTATGGCGTAATCATCTGGCTGTTCTATTCGGATCGTGATTGTCATTATTCCATCTCCTGATTCCATTTCGCTTTTGCTACCCGTATCTTATCATATCCATTCGATGAAACACCCTGCCCTATACATATGGTCAAGGCCCCGTTTAGTGGACAGTAAGAAAAACCCGGGCTGTTAGGCCACTAGCTGGCGTCTGAATTCAACAGGCGTCAGCTTTTTTAATTTTCTCTGCGGGCGATTTTCGTTGTAGAAGTCAATGTACTTCTCGATTCGCCTTTGTGCCTCATCGATACTTCGGATATCATAAGGATAGAGCCCTTCCGTTTTAAGATGCGAGAAGAAGCTCTCCATCGAGGCATTGTCATAACAGTTGCCTCTTCTAGACATGCTGATTTGGGCGCCAACCTTTGGCAGCATGTCGTGGTAAGCGTAGGACGTGTATTGGAATCCTTGATCGCTGTGAACGATCAGTCCAGTCACGTCTTTCGTCTTTTCAAAAGCTTTCTCAAAGGTCCGTAGGACCAATTGATTGTCGTTGCGAACATCCATGTGATAGGCCACGATTTCGTTATTAAACAAATCTTTAATAGCAGACAGGTAGAGCCAAGTATCCGCAACACGATACTGTGTGACGTCCGTTACCCACTTTTGATTAGGCGCATCTGCTTTGAAATTACGCTGTAGAATATTTTGGGCAACTCGCTCCCCAACCGATGAAGCAAGGTGATAGCGATACTTGCGTCGTATTCGAGAGCGGAGCCCCATTTCTTGCATGAGACGTAGTACCTTCTTATGATTGACCCACACCCCATGATCTTGCAGGAGAAATAGTTGGATTTGTCTATACCCATATTTACCGTGGTACTTCTTATAAACAGCCTGGACTAAATCTTTCATAGACTTGTCCCGATCTATTCCTTGGCGTTTTAAGTATGCGTAGTATCCACTTCTTGAGACGCCAAACAACTTACAGAGCTCACTGATGGTGTATTCTCCTGTGGCTTTCTTGATTGCGGCATACTTATGGACTGCACCTCCCGCATCCAGATTTCCAAACACTTTTTTAGCATCTTATTCTCCCGCTTTAATTTTTCTATATATCTGTTTGTATCTATGTATTCTTCGCGACGGCCACGTTGATCTAGAAGACCAAACTCTCCGAGTTTCTTATACTTCCGCATCCAGACCTTTAGTCGGTCCTCATCATGAATATTCAACTCTTCCATGATCACCCGTTTGGAAACACCCTTTAATCTCATCTGAATTGCTTGCAACTTAAGCTCTTCACTGTAATGTTTAAACTTCTGCCCTTTCTTTGCTGGCATAAAAATACACCCCTTAAAGTTAATCGGTAAAACCACGGGGGTTTTTCCAATGTCTACTTTAAGGGGTGCACTTCACATATGAGCAGGGTGTTTTGTTCTTTTTCTCATCATCAAAAGCCTATTGATTTTAAAATACGATACGTATAGTATTGTATTTATCTTACTTACTTTTAGAAAGGGGTATCTGATGAGAAGTCTACAATTGGAGACAGGAATCGGTTCGCTGCAATGGTTTGTCTTTTTACTTGCCAATTCCTTGACACTGCCTATTGTGATTGGGCAGGCCTATCAACTTCCTGCGGATGAGATAGCAGGTCTCATGCAACGAACGTTTATGGTAGTTGGTCTGAGTTCTTTTTTGACAGCATGGCTTGGACATCGATTACCTATTCCGGATGGTCCAGCAGGGATATGGCTCGGGGTTTTTGTACTCATGGGAGAATTGGCAGTATCTCAAGGAACCGATCAATCTGTGACCTTGCAATTACTCGAGGGAGGGATGCTCGTAACGGGTACCCTATTGATCATCATTGGGGCAACAGGTTTAATGGATCGGATGCTTACATTATTCACTCCGCTTGTTACCGGAGCGTACCTGATGCTGCTTGCTTTTCAGTTAAGCGGTGTATTTTTGAAAGGCATGATTGGCGTCAGCGCGACCTCTTCCGAGATTAACCCCGTGAATGTCGTCATTGCTTTTGCTGTTTTTGCTTTGGTCCTCTCACTCTCGATCTGGGGAAAGGGCTGGCTAAAAAGCTATGCTGTTTTGATCGGAATCATCATGGGGTGGCTGGCCTTTACTCTGGTAAATGGGTCAGGAAGTGTTCCAACGGCTTCGTCCATTGTGCTATTACCTGAGATATTCGCCTGGGGGCTTCCTCGCTTGGATGGGGGCATGGCGGTTTCCGCTGTCATCGTTGCTTTTGTCCTCGTCACCAATATCATTGCAAGTATGGCAGCGATGCAGCAGGTGCTCGGAGGAAAACCGGAAAAGCAAGCTTTGAACCGCGGCGGTCTTATGGGGGGAGTAGCCAATGTGCTGTCTTCGGTATTCTCTTCCGTAGGTGTTGTGCCCTTGTCGATTGCTGCGGGTTTTGTACGGATGACAAGTCAGAGCCGACTGCTCCCCTTTTTCATTGCCTGCCTGGCCCTGACCGGTGTTGCGTTAGTACCAAGCATTTACTCTTTTCTCTCTCTACTTCCGGGACCCGTTGCTTATGCGGCTATGCTAGCTTCTTTTACCCAGATGGTGGGCATCGGTTTGAGCGCTGTACTCAAGGTACCGCTTGACGAGCGTCGATTGACGATCTTGGGGGTATCATTGTCATTTGGAATCGGTGTCATGTTTTTGCCTCAAGCGATCTTCTCTGCATTACCTACCGTCTTACAGTACGTATTGGGTAATGGTCTCATGGTGGGAATGCTGATCTCCCTATTTCTTGAACATAGCTGGCGTCCTCCCAAAAAAGAAGAAAACACGCTGGCTGCATCGTAACCAAAATATTGGTATGATAGTTCCATGAAGAAACAGGAAGGTAAGCGAGGAACGAAAATGTCTGATAACGATAGCAACAAGCGCCGACCAGTAGGGAGACCCCGCAGTGAATTATCGAAAAATGCGATCATTGAAGCTTTAATCACGCTGCTGGAGGAATCGGGATTTGCTGCTTTAACCATTGAAGCCATTGCTACCCAAGCAGGTGTCGGCAAGGCCACTATCTATCGCTGGTGGCCCAACAAGTCCGCCCTTTTATTGGATGCCTTTCTCATGACAACCGAACCCAACATACGCTTGAACGAAGAGGTATCTGTTGAAGAAAACTTTCGCAATCAATTGCAGAACCTAGCCAAAGTCTTCAACAGTGCTATCGGTCGAACGACAATCGCGATGGTAGCCGACAGTGGGGCAGATTCAGAAGAAGCAAAAGCATTTGCCTCTGCTTACCTCAAGCCTAATCGTGAATTGGCCAAAAAGCTTCTGACGCGCGGAATCGATCGAGGAGAAATCAAGCCTCAGGAAGATTTTGATGTGCTCTTGGACATGTTTTATGGACCTGTGTACTTCCGTGTCCTCATTCACAAAAAGAAACTTGATCATACATTTGTGGACATGTTAGTGGAGCAAGTTATGAAATCGATTCGAACTCCAAGTTAAATGGCAACCAAGTGAAAATGGCTTCTATTGCTGCAAAGCGCCCTGCTCGACAAATAGAGCAGGGCGCTTCGTATAGGAATTCAGCTATTAATAAGTAAACTTATTGATCAAAACTTTCAGCTCTTCCGCCAATGACGACAAAGATTGAGCGGAGGATGAGATCTCTTGCATGGAGGCGAGCTGCTCCTCAGTAGAGGCTGCTACTTCCTCGGCTGTTTCGGCATTGCTTGTCGCAATGGTGACAAGCACATTGGCTGTCGCGGTTACTTCCTGAACAGCAGCCAAGATTTGCTGTGCGATCAAGGAAACCTCTGCGATATGTGGATTGGTCAGTCTGGTACTTTCCATGATGCCTTCAAACTTGTGAATCGTCTCCTCCGAAACGTTCAAGCCTGCTGCAACATCCAGTCTGACTTTTTCCATGTTGTCGACGGATTGCTTGGTTTCCCGCTGAATCTCTGTGATCAATTCAGAAATTTGCTTGGCCGACAATTGTGATTGCTCAGCCAACAGGCGCACCTCTGTAGCCACAACCGCAAAGCCTTTACCATGCTCACCAGCCCGCGCCGCTTCAATCGCTGCATTCAATGCCAACAAATTCGTCTGCTGGGCAATTCCGCTGATGACATCCGAGATCGTACCGATTTCTTTCGAACGATCATAAAGCGATTTGGTCATGCGATCCGACTGTTCTACCGATTCATGAATCGACTTCATTTGACTCATGACCTGAGCGACAAAGTTGCCTCCTTCTTCTGCCTGAACTGTCGTTTGCTGAGCAGTATCCGACAACACATTAACACTCTCTACAATCCGTGTGACCCCTTCCGAAATGTCCTGCAATGAACGAACATTTTGGTCGATTCCGCTCGTTTGTTGTTCCGCGCTGCCAGCTACGTCCTGAACAGCAGTCGTTACATGCTCGGTTGCAATGCTCGTCTGCTGCGCACTCGCAGTCAATTGCTCCGAAGACGCTGCTACTTGCTCCGCTCTGGCCTCGACATCGGAAATGAGCGTGCGCAGGTTATCCTGCATCGTGTTAAACGCATGACCAAGCCCACCGATTTCATCGGTTGACCGCACTTTAATCGGGTCAGTCAAAATACCTTGGCTCACTCTGACCGCATGTACCTTCACTTCCTGAATGGACTGAAGAAGGGAACGCAGTACAGCTGCTACAATGAGTCCTCCCAGCAGCAAGCAGATCGTGATCGTCCAAAACGTTTGCGCGAAAATCGGCTGTGCAGCATCCTCAACCTCTGACAGGTACATCGACCCAGCAATTTTCCAGCCAGTAGCCGGATTCGTCACATAATAAATCTGTTTCGGGATGCTTTGCTCCTCGTAATTAAATTTACCTGTTTCTGCTTGGAACATGTTATCGTAATAACTTTCTTGTGCCAGCGTTCCTGCCTGATTTTCCGGGTGGACGACATACTTCTTATTGCTGTCCACTACGATGACATCTCCATCTGAACCGATGCTGACTGAGTTTGCCAGTTGTTTGATCTGTTCAATCCCAACTGTAATGCAGATAACCCCTGCGCCATCCTCCGTCGTTCTTGCTACCGCTACTAAAACCTCACCTGATACCGCTGAAATATATGGCTCCGTAACGACGACAGTCCCCTTGTTTTCCATCGCTCTTTTGTACCAGTCTCTCGTACGCGGATCAAACCCTGCCTGTACTTCTTGCTTAGGAGCGCGGAAGTACTGTCCGTCAACCGTTCCCAAACTGATACTGGACGCTTCCGCATGCATACCCATATACATATCCAAATGATGCATGATTTCTTCTTGAACTTCAGCTGATTTCACGCCAGGTGTGATATCTCTTGCCAAATAGTCAGCGTCCTTCTTTTTGCCCTCAAACGTATTGCTGACGATGGAGTTGACCAAATCGACGTTTTCGTTGGCGCTGTCCATGATCTGTTTGTCAATTTCTTGTTTCGCTTGATGGTAAGCCAGGCTTCCAACGACAAGGGAAGGGACTAACAGAATCAAGAGAAATGTGATGATGAGTTTGGTTCGATAGCTTCGAAACCAATTTCGCAAGTTAACTTTCACTTCATTTCATCTACTTTCTAAGTTGTATTTGGATAAATGTTTCGTGTTGGTGAAGTCCTAATTTTTTATATCGGTAACGAAGGAAGGTTAATTAAGTAAAAAATATATAGAACTGTCATAGATATAAAAAAAGCGGCCCCAGAGGCCATAGAAAAACCGCCCTGCTTATATATGATAGACAGGACGGTCGGTATTAACTGACTATTTAGTAGCGAAATTTATTGATCATCGCATTCAGCTCTTCTGCCAACGATGACAGAGATTGGGCAGATGCTGAAACTTCTTGCATCGATGCGAGCTGCTCTTCTGTAGAAGCGGCTACTTCCTCTGCGGTCTCAGCATTGCCTTTTGCAATCATCGCCAACTCGTTCGCTGTCACCTTTACTTCCGCAACAGTTGCCACGATTTGTTGAGCGATCGACGATACCTCCACGATACGAGGATTCGTTTGTTTCGTGCTTGTCAAAATTTCCTCAAATTTATCAATCGTACCTTTGGAAATTCGCAAGCCTTCCGAAACATCGCGTCTGACTTTCTCCATAGTCTCAACGGATTCTTGCGTATCACGTTGAATTTCTACGATAAGGTCGGAAATTTGCTTGGCCGATTCCTGCGATTGCTCTGCCAACAGCCTTACCTCTGTTGCTACAACTGCAAATCCCTTGCCATGCTCGCCAGCCCGCGCCGCTTCGATCGCTGCATTCAGTGCAAGCAGGTTGGTTTGCTGCGAAATTCCACTGATCACTTCGGAGAAGGCGACAATGTCTCTGGAGCGTTCAGAAAGGGAATGAACCATGTGATTGAGCTGTTCCACAGATGCGTGAATCGAGTTCATCTGGCCCATTACCTTCTGAACCGATTCGCCGCCGTCACCAGCGTGAATAGTTGTTTGCTCAGCGATATCCGTCAATCCATGTACACTCTCCACAATTTGCGCTACGCCGTCTGATATATTTTGGAGAGAGTGGACGTTTTGGTCAATTCCATTCGTTTGCCTCTCTACGCTTCCAGCAACTTCTTGCACGGCTGTGGCAACATGCTCAGTGGCGATGCTCGTCTGCTGCGCACTCGCGGTCAATTGCTCAGACGAAGCGGCCACTTGTTCTGCTCTTGTCTCTACATCCGAAATGAGCGTGCGCAGGTTGTCCTGCATCGTATTGAACGCGCGACCCAGCTCACCAATCTCATCATTGGAACGAACCTGGATAGGCTCCGTAAGTATACCCTCACTCACTTTGACTGCATGTACCTTGACCGCTTGAATAGATCGGATAATCGAGCGCAGAACAACCGTTACGATCAATCCTCCTACAATCAAGCAAATAGCAATTGTCACGTACGTAAAGGTGAAGATAGGCTGTACAGAGTTCTGTATCTCCGAACGATCCAGCTTTCCAGCGATTTTCCAGCCAGTCAGCTCATTCGTCGTGTAGTGCACTTCTTGTTCGTTGCCTTGCTCGTCGTAACGGAAGTCACCTGATGCACCTTCGTACAATTTTTCAAAATAGCTCTCTTCAGCTACAGTGCCAGTCTCTTTTTCTGGATGAACAACGAACTTCTTGTTGCTGTCCAAAATCATGACGTACCCGTCGCTTCCGATACTGACCATATCAGCCAGACCTTTGATCTGCTCGACGCCCATCACAATTCCGACCACACCTGATCCATCATCCGTCGTTTTAGAAATGGTAACGAGGACTTTGCCTGATGCTGCTGAGACATACGGCTCCGTAATGACAGCCTTCCCCTTATTTTCCATCGCTTTCTTGTACCATTCTCTCGTTCTCGGATCAAAACCTGCCTTTACTGTTACCTTCGGGGATTGATAATACTGTCCGTCCACTGTCCCCAAACCAATGCCATTCGTGTCTGGAAGCATTCCACTGTAAATATCCAGATGCGGCATGACGAGCGCTGCACTGTCTTTGGTTGGGTACATGCTTTTGTTAACGGTTTTGGCTAAAAACTCAATGGTGTCCAGCTTGGGTTTAATCGTACTCGTCACAATCGAATTGACCAGCCCGACATTTTCTTTAGCGCTGTTCAAGATCTGTTTTTCCATCTCCTGCTTCGCCTGATTGGAAGCCAGTGTTCCAACGACAATAGTAGGAACAAGCAGAATCAATAGAAAGGCTGCGATTAATCTCGTTTTAAAGCTTCTACTCCAATTTATTAGGCCAACTCTCACTCATTCTCAACTACTATCTAGGTTGTATTGGGGGAAATTTTTTCCATGATATAACCCCAATCTAATATCGGCTAGGAATGAATGAGTATTTAGTGAAAAATTTACGAATAAAGTATTTATCTGTAAGCCATTTCAACCGCGCTTCATTTTCCCCAAGCGAATGAACTGTTCGTCACGTACACGAAGCTTTTCTGAGACAGACGTATCCTTATACGAGTAAATACCTGCTCCGGTCTTGGTGCCGAGATTGCCTTCTGCTACTCTGTCTTCAATGATAGCGGGTGCTTTTGTCGACGCATCCAGCTCCGGTGCCAGGTTATCCATCACACGCTTCCACGTATCGAGTCCGCCAAAATCCGCCGTCTCAATAGGCCCGACAAAAGCCCAACGATAGCCAATGCCATCTTTCATCACCGTATCGATCTGGGCTGCATCTGCTACACCTTCTGCGAGCAAATGAAAGGCTTCTCTCATCAGGGCTGTTTGTAGCCGATTGGCGATAAAGCCCGGTACATCCTTTTTTAGCAACACCGGGGACTTCCCGATCACTTCCATTAGCTGCATCGTCTTGTGAACCACTTCCTGCGCGGTCTTCTCGTGCTTGACTACCTCGACCAACGGAACCAATTGAGCCGGATTGAAAAAATGTGTAATCATATAGCGTTGTGGCGTAGTTGCTTTTTCGATCAGTCGCGCAATCGAAAACGTAGACGTATTGGAAGCAATAATCGCATCTGGCCTTGCGTATTTCTCCAGCTTTTCAAACAGCTCCCACTTTAGCTCGATGACTTCTGGTACCGCTTCTGTGATGACTTCTGCATCAGATACTGCCGCTCGCAAATCCGTGGTCAGGACGATATGCTCGAGCGCTGCTACTCTAGACTGGTCTGCAATCACTCCCTCTGCAACCAGAAGGGAAAGGCTGTGCTCGATGCTAGCTCTCGCTTTCGTCAAAAACTCTTCCTGCAAATCGTAAAGAGAAACACGAAATCCAGCCAATGCGTATAGCTGCGCGATTCCATGTCCCATAACACCTGATCCGATAACAGCCGCATGCTTTTCCATAGAAAGAGCCTCCCAGGGTGAAATAGGTTTACTAACAAAGCTTTCCACGATCAAATACCTAGTTCCTGCCAAGCAAATTCCTACTACTTTTACCGAAATTCATTCCTATGGCGCTTGTTGGGGAAAGCAAATTTTTGTACCATTAAAAACGCTTGAATGAACCCAATTCTTGGAATGCACGTTTTATATCCGGAGGTACACATGAAACTACTGAATAAAGTCGTGGTCATCACAGGAGCCAGTCGAGGATTGGGTCTTGAAATGGCCAATGTTCTGGCAAAAGAAGGAGCGATTGTTTGGGCAACCTCTCGATCCGCGCCTCATCCCAACGAAATCGCACACGCTGAACCGGGAAGTGTGACGAATATACAGCTAGACGTGACAGACGAGCAAAGTGTCCTTGCCCTATTTGCGCATGTACAAAGGATATACGGGCGTCTAGATGTCCTCGTCAACAATGCAGGAGTCGGCGTGTTTAAGCCTGTTGAACAAACAAGCTTAGAAGAATGGGAGAATGTTTTCCGCACCAATGTAACCGGACTCTTTCTTTGTAGCCGCGAAGGATACAAGGTAATGAAAGCTCACGGGGGTCGAATCATCAATATCTCTAGTGTCTCAGGCTATATTCCCATTGCAGAAAACGGCGTTTATGGTGCTTCGAAATTTGCCGTCCAAGGCTTTTCCCAAATTTGCAATGAAGAATGGAAAAACGACAATGTAAGAGTCTCCACCATTTTTCCCGGCGCCGTTCATACAAACATGACGGAGGACCGGCATTTTTTTGATCCGAGTGCGATGCTCGTACCAAAAGATGTGGCAGATACCGTGTTAGATATCGCCTCCCGTCCCCTCCACGTTCGAATCGATGAAGTCAAAATCCTTCCCCCTAAAGGCATTCTCTAAATAACAGATTAATAAGGAGAGTTTACAAATGCAGCAAGTAGCAATGATCACAGGAGCAGGCAATGGGATCGGGGCCGCAGCAGCAAAGCTTTTGGCTCAGCATGGGATCCGTGTCGCTGTTCTTGATGTACAAGAAGAAAAGGCACAGTTAGTCGCCGAAGAAATTAATCAGGCAGGCGGTCAAGCCTTGTCCATTCGCTGTGATGTCGGTCAACGAGCGCAAGTTGAAGAAGCCATCCAGCTTGTGGAATCGCATTTCGGGGATGTCACCATCTTGGTCAATAATGCAGGAGTTGGCGGACCATTCCACCGGGTAGACGAAGTCTCCGATGAAGAGTGGGATTGGATCATGAATACCAATTTGAAGAGTGTATTCCTATTTTGCAGAAACCTGTTGCCCAAGATGAAAGAAAGGAACTACGGGCGGATCGTAAACATCGCTTCCATTCAGGGCTTGCTAGGCTCTGCACATTCATCCACCTACGTCGCTTCCAAACACGGCATGATCGGCTATACGAAAACAATTGCGGCGGAATGGGGAGAGCAGGGGATTACTTGTAATGCCATCTGTCCGGGGTATGTGGATACCGCGATGGGCGTACGTCCGGAGGATATTTCAGATTACATGAATCGGGTCATCGCCAAAAGCCCGGTGAAACGTGTAGCTCATCCGCTGGAAATTGCCCAGATGATTTATCATCTCGTCGGACCACATAGCGGGTACATCAACGGAGCTAGCATCACCATGGACGGCGGGATCAGCAGTCACATCGGAATTACGGATCAGTTGTCCTAGTTCGGACACGTAGAAAAGGCCGCACGCTCGATTAGCTTCCACCCGGCATGCGGCCTTTTTCCCTATAAAAAGCGGCGATGCACTTTCTTGCCGTCGTACGTAAACAACACTTGTCGATCTTCCACCATCGATTCCAGATGAACGGATTTTCCCCATAAGGTATAGACGTAAGGCAATGTTTTTTCTACGTATTTGACATCAAGCTCCAGCCCCTCGAAATGATGCTTCAAGTACAGCTCGCCGGAGCGTAAGTAATCCCCATCGTGCACGAGTACATAAGGGAATCCCCCGTTAACCCGTGTGCCCGCAAGACCATCGCGTACGTTCTCCCACTGCTTTTCCGCGACAACCCAATCGTTGCCCTGCTTGCCGAACATATACAAATCCAGATCACTGACGAGGTCCTTGGTCAGGAAGTTGCGAATGAAGCTGATGTCGGACTCCAGCTCGCGCACCTCGAATATTTTCGCGCGTCCCTCTCCGGGCTTGCGTCCAAAGCGTTCCTGCTCTTCCTTCGTCGGATTATCCCAGCGTTTTTCAATGTCCTCCAAAATTTTCAGGCCCAGATGATACGGATTAATGCTCGTCGTCGAAGGCTGAATGACGGAGGAATGCAGCTTGGCAAACTCGATCGTCTCCGATTCTGTCAGCTCCATTTCCCGCAGAATGCGCATATGCCAGTAGGTGGCCCAGCCTTCGTTCATGATCTTCGTCTCCATCTGCGGCCAGAAATACAGCATCTCATCCCGGATGATCGTCAGAACATCCCGCTGCCACTCTTCTAGGATATTGCTGTATTCCATAATGAACAGCAGCAGGTCTTTTTCCGGCTCTGGCGGGAATTTGCGTGGTGCTTTTACCGGCTCTGCTTCCTCTTTTGCTTTGCGGTCCAATCCCCAGAGATCGTCATATGGGGATTGACGTTCTTTCTTCGTCTTTTTGTTCAGCCCCTCTGGCTCTCGTTTCCACCGCAGCTTCGGACGCATCAAGCTCGGATCGATATGCTCCTGAATCGCCAAGCTCGCATCGAGCAAATTCTCGACAGCCTCCTTGCCATACTCGATCTCATACTGGCGAATCCGCTCTCCACTGGCCGCCATGCTTTCGACCATATCCCGATTGGTGTTGGAGAAGCGCATATTGTTTTTGAAGAAGTCGCAGTGAGCAAGGACGTGAGCCACAATGAGCTTGTTTTGGATCAAGGAGTTGCCGTCCAAAAGAAACGCGTAACAAGGATTGGAGTTGATGACGAGCTCGTAGATTTTGCTCAGATTCAGGTCATACTGCAGCTTCATCCTGTAGAAGGATTTTCCAAAACTCCAATGAGAAAATCGTGTGGGCATTCCATATGCGCCAAATGTATAAATGATGTCAGACGGGCATATCTCGTATCGCATCGGGTAAAAATCGAGATTGAACCCTTTAGCGATCTCGGTAATTTCGTCAATGGATCGCTCCAGTTCTTTTCGCTCGTCGTTGGTCAAATCGTTTCGCCTCCCCCTTTTGCCGTCGGTCTACTTTATGTATATGGGGGACCGCGCTAAAAGACGCCAGCATTTAGAAAAGATATTGCTTTTGATTCAAACAAAATAATCAACTATTCCCCTAATATATTGATAATTATCGGCTGGTACATTTGATATGAACGGAAACTTCATTGGAGACTATGAAATCAAAAAAGAAATAAGAGTTACAAAAAATTCAAATTATACTGGTGGTAATCTTGAAGTAGATGTAAGAGAATCTACTATAATAGACCCTTGGTTCTGAGATGAGGTGAGATAATTAAAACTTTTGGGTACTTAATTACTTTCATACTCAACTTGATAGTAGCTTACTTTATATACGATCAATCCAGCTATGTAAAACCTCTATTGCAGTCTATTTTTATAGTGGCCTTGATCGTTATCATGGATTTCATTACGAATAAAAAGAGTAACCAAGTAAAGCACAAATAAGATACATCTAAACAGCCTTAGTCCGGTAGTAGTTCGGACTAAGGCTGTTTACGTAAATTTGCTCTGTTATTCATCCAGAAAAAAAGGCATCCCCGATTGGAGACACCCTTGATTTGTTTTTCATCTTGCTACTTAACCCTTGAACCAGTCGCGTACACCAGAATAAATAAGAGCTCCCGAGAATACGACCACAGTGATCAGACCAACTCCATCCACCAACGAGTCCACCCCACTTAGGAAGGAACCTTCCAACGGTGCTTTCAGCAATGCGTAACCACCGAGGAGACCTCCAACGTTGGAAATCCATTTGTTCATATTACGTCACCTCCCGTCGCAGCAGCCTGTAAGCGTTGCCACTGCGATACTTTACTCTATGTCTGAGGTTGACAAGCGGCTTGTATGGTAGTCCAAGGCGTGTTCACCAAATTACAATTGGGCTTTAGCGGTTGTTCAAAAAATCGACTTTTGATCACGAAGTAATTCTGCATGCATATTCGACATCGAAAGTGACGTTCACCTTCAAAGTCCGGTGCTCATGTAGGATGCCTACACTCCGCTCCTCCTTCTTCAGGTTCTCGCCACTTTCTCGGTGCTGAAAAGTCGACTTTTTGAACTTGGATTTTTACGTTAAAATAGAAAACAGACAAATGCACAGGTTATGTGAAAAAAGGAGTGACGCACTCATGAAGCTGTTTTTGATGCTTGGCAGTATCAGTGGATTTCTTTCGGTTGCGTTAGGAGCATTCGGAGCACATGCACTGAAGGAAAAACTGGACGCCTATTCGCTGGGCATTTTCAATACGGGCGTGACCTATCAGACGACACATGCGCTGGCTCTCGTGCTGGTTGCCCTGTTGCTCAAATGGTACCCGGATTCTTCTGGCCTCGTCTGGGCAGGCTGGTGCTTTGCAGCCGGAACCTTGGTCTTCTCCGGCAGCCTCTACACGCTGGCAATGACCGGTATCAAGGTTCTCGGAGCGATTACCCCGATTGGCGGAGTTTTGTTCCTCGCTGGATGGGCGCTGCTTGCGATTCATGCTTGGAAAAACGTATCGTAGACAAAAGCTTGCTAAAGGTTGGGATTCTGACTCCCAACCTTTTTTCTTTACGCCATGACTTCATCGGAACTTTGCCTGCCAATAACGCCAGCTCCTGACACCCTCTATGGACGATTGCCATATGCTGTAGGGTTAGCAGTTACCCCACTCACAAGGAGAGGAAATCATGACAAAGCCCTCCTATACACGCCCCTCGTACTTTTTTGGCGGAATACCAGATGTCTACATGCAGATGGGGTACTATCCGTTTCCCACTCCTTCTGCTACGGAACAGCTGAGTCGGAGTGTTCACATTCCGTATGCGATGTCGATGGCGGA
This sequence comes from Brevibacillus sp. IT-7CA2, assembly GCF_949767855.1. Lineage (NCBI taxonomy): Bacteria > Bacillati > Bacillota > Bacilli > Caryophanales > Paenibacillaceae > Brevibacillus > Brevibacillus sp. IT-7CA2. The sequence goes on along the minus strand of NZ_CATKQT010000033.1, from coordinate 138,707 downwards.
TCAATGTAAATACTTTATGGGGCAATCGGAAAAAATGATCGTGAGCGATGGGGCTATCGGGATTGCTACCTTGTCGAATCCCTTACGCTCCGGTGTTCATTTATTTGTCCATCACTGGATGATCACCAATCCATCCCCGCACCCGATAGAAGCACATTTCTTGTTTGGCAAAGGCTCCTCCCTGACTGGTGCAACTCTCTCACGTCAAGTGACTTCTGGTTATGTTCAACTCCCCGCTTGTCCCGCCGCCCAAGGGCAACTTTTGCATGGCACTGGTATGGCGGATACCTTTTCTGATCACATTCATGCCGTGACGCGAATCATTCCGGCGTCCTCCACCGTTGAGGCGACCCCTGGCGGACAGTGGATTCTCGGACCAGGAATGGCACTCATCGTTCGCGTTCCAAACACAGGTGAGAAGACATCCTTTTACTTTTCAATAGACTGGTGGGAACAACCCGTATATGGGTAGCTCTCACTGGAATGCTTGACGGACAAGTATAGCCGCAACAAAAAAGGGAACCCCAAAAGGAGTTCCCTGTCAATTCACTTTGTATTTTCCCTATACCATGTTGAAAAGCCAATTTCCACGTGATAAAATGAGAATTGGTCTGTTGGTCAATTGATAATTTGTAACTATTCTATCTCCAATATAATAGTATCACATTCACTTTCGATTGTCAAACCTTCAGGCCAAAAATGGGGAACGAAAAAGGAGCGGTACCATGAGCGTGACTGATCAAGATAGGCAAAACGAACAACAACGTGTTGAACGAGTCATCTCAGAGATAAAGAACCGAATAGATGACCTCAAAGAGCATGTGAATGTCGTGAGCGAGGATATCATCGGAATTCGCAAGCATTTTTGGGACGATGTGACAGTCAACTTCGAAGATGCCATCGAAGCTGTCGAGACTTACGCCAGCATCAAGCAGCAAGCGGAAGTCCTGTCCGAGCGTGAACGCATCCATCGCCATGCCCAAAATCAGTTGCGTACGCTGCAGCGATTGTTGCACTCTCCCTATTTTGGCAGGATTGATTTTCAAGAAGAGCTGGAATCGAAGCCAGAAGCCATCTATCTCGGCATTGCTTCCTTGCTGGATAAAAACGACGAGAAGTTTCTCGTCTACGACTGGCGCGCACCGATCTCCAGTCTGTATTACGACTACGCGCCGGGGCCAGCAGATTACAATACCCCAAGCGGAAACGTAAATGGAGAGATTACGTGCAAAAGACAATACATCATTCGCGACGGCAAATTGCTGCACCTGTTCGATACGGGCGTGACGATTGGTGACGAGCTGCTTCAGGAGGTACTCGGCAAACAGGCTGACTCGCAGATGAAAAGCATCGTGGCCACGATCCAACGGGATCAAAACCGCATCATCCGCAACGAACGCAGCCGACTCGTCATCGTCTCCGGAGCTGCTGGTAGCGGAAAAACGTCAGCGGCTTTGCAACGAATCGCTTATTTGTTATACCGTTATCGCAAGACATTGACCGCGGAGCAAATCGTCTTGTTCTCGCCTAACTCCTTGTTCAACAGCTACGTCTCGACTGTTCTTCCTGAGCTCGGCGAGGAAAATATGCAGCAAACGACTTTTCAGGAATACGCGGAGCATCGTCTCGGTGACGACTTCCGTCTGGAAAACCCGCTTGAACAGATGGAGTATGCACTGACAGCAAATGATCAGTCTGGATACGAGGCGCGGCTGGAAGGAATCCGATTCAAATCAAGCACCTTATTTTTGCAGGCCATGGATGAATACGCGGATAGCTTGAAACAATCTGGTATCATTTTTCGCCCCGTTACATTTAGAAACCAGACTCTGATCAGTGCTGCGCACATCCATGAACTGTTTTATTCTCTCGATACGAATCTGCCGATCACCAATCGGATGGTACTCGTTGCGAAATCACTGCTGACAGAGCTGAAAAAACTGGAACAGCGTGAACGATCAAAACCATGGGTAGAAGAGGAAATGGAGCTGCTTGACCGAGATGCTTATGTAGCTGCCTATCAATCGCTGCGCCGCAAAAAGCAGTTTCGGGAGGATACCTTCGATGACTTCGAACGCGAGCAGGAGCTCTTAGCCAACTGGATCGTCAAAAAGCAGTTTCAGCCTCTGCGCAATTTTATTCGGGAACTACAATTTATTGATACGCGCGCTATTTACCGCCAGCTCTTCTTGTCACCTGACTTGCTCGGGACACTTGCGCCAGACACTCTCCAACACGATGTATTGGACAATTGGCCCGCAGTGTGCGAACAGACAGCAGAGCGTTTAGAACAACAGTATTTGGCATGTGAAGATATCCCTCCATATTTGTATTTGCAGGAACGATTGGAAGGCAAACAGACGAACAACCTCGTCCGCCATGTCTTTCTCGATGAAGCCCAGGACTACTCCGCCTTTCAGTTCGCTCTCATCAAGAGCTTGTTTCCCCGTGCCAAAATGACCGTGCTGGGAGACTGGAATCAGGCGATTTACGCCCATGCGTATCACCAGAATAGCTTTGATGCTGTCACATCCCTGTTTGAGCCTGATGAGACGGAGACCTTCGTCCTGACCAAAAGCTACCGCTCCACTTATCCCATCGTCTTGTTTACAAGACAACTTTTGCGAAACGGGGATATGATTGAGCCTTTTATGCGCGACGGTCGCTTGCCAACGCTAACCAAAGTGACATCACCACAAGCTCATACCGATCAAATCGAAGCACGCATACGTGAGCTCGCCGATCGTGGTCATCAGACGATCGCTGTTATCACCAAAACGCTAGAGGAAGCCCAAGTCGTTCATGACGCTTTGCAAGAGAGATTGCCGATTCGCTTGATCAAGCCCGCTACTCTTTCCTTTGAGAAGGGAATCTTGATCATTCCCTCTTACTTGGCAAAAGGGGTCGAGTTCGATGCGGTCATCCTTTATGATGCTTCGGCCACATACTATGGCGAAGAAAGTGAACGCAAGCTTTTTTACACGGCATGTACACGTGCCATGCACGAGCTGCACCTTTACTATTCGGGTGAAAAAAGTCCATTTTTAGATAACGTTTCTCCTGAGTATTACGAGCTGTTTGTTTAAAAAAAGAGATCCAGCTGACCACTTACTGGTTCAGCCGGATCTCTTTTTCACCTTTTTAGACCCACACAAATCGTGACAAGCAACAGGATCAAATTCAGCTCATAACCGCCCACAAACCCTTTCGCCCATTTCACTGTCACAATTGCTCCTGCCATGATCGCAGCTAATCCCCAGGCAGCATATCTCGCCCCGACTCCGATGATCAGCGCGAGACCGCCGATCAATTCTACGATCAAAACCAGATACGCTAGCCACCCCGGCAAGCCGAGATCTCCAAACGTCATCACAACATTAGCCATCCCTTTTTGCAGCTTGGCTATGCCATGGATGAAAAACAAGATTCCCGTCCCGATCCGTAATAAAGCAAACGCTTTTTCGTAAGCCATCTTATTTTATCTCCCTCCCCTCCACCATTACCATATGCCCACTTGCAGACAATCAGTCTTGTGCTCTCCGGCGGGACAACAGCTCAAAGCTCTGGTGCTTACAACGAGGGCAGCCGCGTTTTTTCAATTGCTCTATCGTCACTATTTTTGCCTGTGCCCCTACCTGGATCGATCTTTTGCAACGCTTGCATTGATACTCACGCTTGGAAGGAGTCTCTTCGCCTGTGTACAGCGACTCCAGAAATGGATGCTTGATCGTCGGATCCGTCATCTCTGTGGTGGTGAGCACGATCATCTGTCCCTTGTTTCCAATCATTTGCGCCGCTTCGTATTCATTGAAATGACTGAGCACCTCTCGTACGGTCAAGCCTGCCAGCACGAACTCCCGTTGCATATTCAGCGTGAAATCAGGCGATTTATGCGCAAAGGACAAGAAGATGGACAATCCTTTTTGCTTTTGCAGCCCACTGATTCCACGGGATAAAAACAAAGCCATTCCTTGCAGCGTATAAGGTGGATCGGTGAAAAAGCAATCGTACCCACCCTGCAGCTTCTTCGGCAGCGGCTGCCGCAAATCAGCCTGATGGCACGCCACGGTCAATGCTTTTTGCTTGGACACATCCGTAATGTACTGGAGAAAACGTTCATCGATATCGACTACGTCAATTTGCCCTGGACGTTGCTGATTCCCTGGAAACAAGCGCTTGAGCAAAAGCCCCAGCGAGATACTGACCAAATCATCATCCCCGACGCATAATATTTTTTTGCCCACTAAGCTCTGATGCCGTAAGCATAAGATTGCCCTGCGCAAGCTCGTCTCGACTGTGCATTTGGACTGATCGATCTGTACATCGACTTGTGGACGCCCAGCAAAAATCGTCTCCATTTCCGCTTGCAAGTCAGCCAGCTCAGTTTTCCAAGCTTCATCGTCTCTCATCAGCTTCTCGTACAGCTCTCGATCCAGCCCACCAAACCCTAGCTTTTGCTCAATGAACGCTTCCCCTTCTGCAGTGCATCTCACCCCGCTCCCCTGCTGTATGGCACCGGCCTTGATCAGCTCTTTTTTGATCGCAGTCGCCACAGGTACAGGCAAGAGTACTTTTCTCGCCAGCTCTTTCGTAGGCAAACCCGGATGAAAATAACACGCGAGCAGAAACTGTTCGATTACACGCTGACCTTCTTGTAAACGCACTTGTTTATAGGTGTCTTCGATATAATTTTTCATGTAGAAAACCTCTTTTCAAAAGGGATGGACCCATCGATGCATGCAAAAAAGCAGAGCATGAACATTCGTTCATCTCCGCCTTGAGGGCATACGTTCGCTACGCGCGCGTGGATAGTCACGCAAAAAAACCGTGCGTAAGAGCACGGTTCCCGTAGTCGAGCAAATGGGTAGATGGATGACCGTAAGTTCTTAACTAATCAAGGCCTCCCTTTTTCCATAGCAAATAAGCCGACATGAAATGTGGATTTTGCCAAAAATACTGGGAGTACCCTATCCAATTGCCTAGTTAAGAACACACACCGACATCAAAACGTCCCCTTTTTGAAAAGATACTTTCCATTATACAGCACTCGCAATTAAACGGCAAGAAGCTACATGGCAGTCTCTACAATCGCAGTTCTAGGCTGCTTCCGCTTTTCATGCAACCTCCGTCCCAGCCAATAAAAGATCAAGCTGACCAGTGCCAATACTGCCATGACCAAAAACATCACGGGGCCACCATATGCGGTGAGTACCATACCACCTGCCCATGGTCCGAGGAAGCTACCCAGCATCGTTGCGCTTTGTGCCCCATAGTAAGTCCCTCTCATATTCGCGGGACTGATCTCGTCGATTTGCGCATACTCCGCCGGTACGATCAAGATTTCCCCTAGCGTAAAGACGATCATCGCCGTTATAAACCAAGCCCAGTCTAGCGAAAAAGCAAAGCCGACTTCTCCTATGCCCATCAGCACAGCGCCACCTGCTATTCGCGCAAACAAGGAATAACGCTCAACCAGCCTCGTCACTGGAATTTGTAAAAGCAAGACGGTAAATCCGTTGACGCTCATCAAAGTTCCAAACAAGGCGACTCCCTCTGAAAAGTTTTCCCGCAAGTATTGGGAGAGCGTAACTGACATCTGACCGTACACCGTCACTAACAAGACTCCACCTGTGACAAAGGTAAGAAGGACGACATCCCTTCTGAGCACTTGCCAGATCTCAGCCAAACTAGCTCTCTCTACCTCTCCGTTCCCCCCACCATCATCAGTGACCCCACATCTCCGACATGCTACTACTAAAATGATGGCAAAGCTCACCAAGGATACCGTCGTCAAAAAAAATGCCAGATTGCTGCCGGAAATCCCCAAAAAAGCACCGAGCATAGGACCAATCGCAAAGCCAAGATTGTTCGCTAGATAGCGGTTCGAGAACACACGAAAACGCTTATGCTCGGGAGTCAAGTCTCCCATCAATGCTTTTGAAACCGTCGCAAATATCGAGGCCGACAATCCCATTAGCATACTGATCAAAAGCAAACCGATCGGATGCGCTACTGTAATGAATCCGATAATCGAGCACGCCATAGCGAGCAAGGAAAAAAACATCAGCTTTTGTCTGCCAAATAAATCCGAGAGAATCCCGCCAGCAAATCCCCCGACTGTTCCAGCCAAGGGACCTGCACCGATAATCAGTCCAATATAGGCATGAGAGAGCTTCGTCGTTTCACCAAGATAGATGGCCAGAAAAGGGATACTCATCGATTGGGTGAGCTGAACGAACACCGTCCCTGCCATCAACAGATGAACAATCGGGTGATACGCCTCCCACACTTGCCTCATTTTGCTCATACTGATTCAACCTACCCTCTCAACAAAATCATGCCATTTCCGTAAGCAAAATCACTCTGGTGTATGGAAGAAGGAACGCAGTAAGACTGGGAGACGCTCGACGAAGGCTTCTCGCAGACTGTAGTAGGAAATCGTCGTACTTCCTGTGTAGTGAGCACGAATCAGCCCCGCTCTGCGCAACGCCGTTACATGATGATGGACGGTGCTTTTTGCCAATGATACATGCTTCTGTAATTCACCGAGGGTACACGTCTTTTTTGCCAGGCAGCGCAAGATTTGCAGGCGCTTCTCATCCGCCAAGCACTGTGTGATGGGCAACAGCTCGAGGAGCGGCTGTGGTTTGGTCGTTGCCGCATCTTTGACAGGGTACATGCAAGTGGCAAGCCCCCGATAAAAGTCGAGAACAGTAGAATGGGCACAATGATATTGCGGGATCAATACAACCTCTCGCAAATCTGCCATCGGCTCAATCCAGATGCCGTTCGTAACATGATCGACCAAATCGATTGGAGGCGTTTCTTTGGCGCGGACTGTCAGCTCATCGGCACTCCGCTGCAGACTCTCCAAAATGCGTGGTTGCACCTTCGAAAAATAATGTTCATTCCAACGGGTAAGCAACGAAAGGCTGCGATCACGGATTTCCCCCAGGTTCAGCGGGATGGTCTCTACCCATGGAGCGAGACGCTCATAAATTTCACCGGGAGGGATGCTTTCCAGCCACTCAAGAAATTCTTCAACGGATTTGGTCTGGGGCGATTGCGCTACAAGCAGCACCAAACGGTGGAGTACCTCCCAGCGTTCATCTGCAAGTTCATCTGCAAAAGACGCCGGGAGCTTTTGTTTTGTCTCCTCTAACCAAGCCGTGCCAAGCAAACAATGCTTGCGCTCCTTCTCGTAGATGTAAGTGTAGAGGCTAATGATACATTCATACGCAGGAGACCATTCTACTCTGATCGAATATAACCCATTCATTCTATCACCATCGAACGTTTAGTTTTTTTCAGTGTATCATTTTTGTAGGATTTTGCATAGCGCTATTTCGTTAGAATAACTTATAAAGGTCCTTATGAATGGGGTCAACATAGTGGAGGAGAAGAAAAGCACAGTTCTCTTCGACTCTGACACGCCAGCAGGGGTGATTCACTGTCCGTCTCCGCTTCCAAAAGGGGACCGTCGAGCCAAAGCCACCCTATGGGCGGAAGTTTCTCATAGAAGAAGTGTTCGACAAGCGTGGTCCCCTTTTGAAAGTTCCGACTGGGGAGGCGCTGTCAAGGTCTACGAGCCCTGTGCTTTTTCTTCTCACCAGCTTTGTTGGTTTATCGATACCACTTAAACCATTGGCGAAGAAAAAAACTCTATCTAGGCATCCTCAAGGGGGGGCGACCGCGTTTAAGCAGAAAGTTTTACTGAAACAATGCAAGAAGCAGACGCTGAGGCTCCTTGTTCACACAAAAAAAGTAAGCCCCCAGCTTCACCAAACTGACGGGGCTTACCTATACTAGCTTTCCTTATACAAACGGCGGGTCCCACGCTTTTTTTCGCCAGCCCAACCGATGATCAACGACGTTCAAATCACGATCCAAGACAACATCTACGCCAAATGGCAGTTTGCGGTTGTACCAAAAGCGCACATCGCTCCACGTGACTTCATAACCGTCGGCAATCTCCTTCCACGTGACGTGGATTCGTTGAGCAAATCCGAGAAAAGCACGAACCCCGTCCACACCGACAGTAGCCTGGATGATCGCATCACGCTGCTGTTTCGGATACACATCCTCCAGTATCACACGTGCATACTCGATTCTCCCTGTGTAAAACAGTTCCTCCGTCTCTACGACGAATCGCCAGTGAAAAGGATGTATGCTCGGGAAAACATGGGATATGCCTCTTGTTTCCAAAGCCCTTGCTACCCGTCTGACGTTACGGTGATGCTGCCAAACCCGCACGCCAATATACAGGAGCGTCATCCCATATGCTACCGGAAATAGCACGCTGGGATCTCCTTTAAAAGCTATCCACCATATTGCCGTTGCTAAATGAATCGCGAACACCAGTGGCTCAAAAATCGCGAGCACATCCAAATGCACCCAACGCTTGCTAATAGGGCGAATACATTGAACTCCATAGGCGTTTAGCATATCGAGAAAAACATGCAGCACAACAGCCAGCAGCGTCCATCCGTACAAAATCCCGAAATGCCCCATGAGACCAAACCCCCAGGCAAGAGGAAGACTGATGATGAGGGGCCACAGAAACAAGGCAGGAATCGAATGAGTAATTCCCCGATGAAAGCGAATGTAAAAAGAAATACCGCGAAGTCTGGCCACAGTGTCGAAATCCGGGGCATGAGATCCCACTACCGTTGCGACCATCAGCGCCTGAGCAAGCGCCGGATCATGTGCCACTACTGGCGTGATATGAGCTAAGCCCGCCAGTGTGACACCCAACAAAAGATGACTGCCAGTGTCCATTACGATGCCTCCCTTTGCAAGTACTCCCTTCCCTTTTACTGTACGAAAAAATAGCGAGGATTCTATAAACCGCAGGTAAAGGTTATCCGAAGATTTCGTCTGCGATGTTAACAATCTCTCAACGAAAAAGCAGCCTGTCAGAAAAGCGACAGACTGCTTGGAGCTTATCTATTCGTGAATTTATGCTTCTTCTGTCAGGCGCAGGAATTCGTCGATGTCTGCCACAGCCAGATCAACAGCTTTTTGCCAGAACTCAACTGTCGTCATATCCTCGCCGAGATGCTTCTTCGCCAAGTCCTCTACCATCAGGCGGCCCGTATCTTGGAGCAGTGCATCGTATTTCGGTGCGAAGCTCTCGCCTTCTTCGAGTGCACGCGCATAAACACTCATGCTAAACAAGTACCCGAATGTGTACGGGAAGTTGTAGAACGGATACGACGTGATATAGAAATGCAGCTTGGATGCCCAGAAGTGCGGCTCGTAATCTGCCAAAGCTCCATTGTACGCTTGCTTTTGCGCCTCTTCCATGATTCGGTCGAGATCAGCCGCGCTCACGAGACCTTCTTTGCGCTTCTCGTAGAAGTTTTTCTCGAAAATAAAGCGAGCGTGGATGTTCATGAAAAACGCGACGATGGATTGCAGCTTATCTTCCAAGAGCACCAGTTTTTCATCGTCATTGGCTGCATTTTTCACAGCAGCGTCAGCGAGGATCATCTCTGCGAAGGTCGATGCTGTTTCTGCAACGTTCATCGCGTAGTTTTGGTTAAGTGCTGGCAAATCCCACATGACTTGCTGATGATACGCATGCCCCAGCTCATGTGCCAGTGTGGATACATTGCTTGCGCTTCCCGCATACGTCATGAACACGCGGGACTGCTTGCTGACTGGGAAGCTCGTGCAGAATCCGCCTGGGCGTTTGCCAGGACGATCCTCTGCCTCGATCCAGCCCTCATCGAATGCCTTTTGCGCAAACTCAGCCATGCTCGGATTGAAACGGTTGAAGTGCTCAACGATCAGGGCGGCTGCTTCATCGTAAGACACTTCTTTATGTACATTCCCGACTGGAGCCCCTACATCGTACCAGCTCAGTTTGTCTACACCGAGCAGCTTCGCCTTGCGCTCCAGGTAGGCAACCAAACGATCCTTGCGATTGTCGATGGCCTGCCACATCGCGTCGAGAGTTTTTTCCTGCATCCGTCCAATGTCCAGCGGCTCACGCAGGACGGAATCCCAGCCGCGATGACGGTACAGAGAGAGACGGAAACCACCCAAGTGATTCAGCGCCTGCGCACACAGCTCCGTTTCCTTGCCCCAAGCTTCTGTCCACTTTTCAAAAACATGGGCACGAACGGCACGGTCAGGACTGCTCATCAGGTTAGAAGCTTGCCCGACGGACATATGCTTCGTCTCTCCATTGACCTCAACCTCAATGCTCATACGTCCCACGACCGCATTGTACAAATCTTGCCAAGCGTGATACCCGTCTACAGCTAAATCGTTTGCCAGCACTTCTTGTTCAGGCGACAGCTTTTCCTGTGCACGGCGACGGCGCTCATTCAGCACAAAAGCAAGCGGTTGCAATTCTTCGTCTGCCAACAGATTCTCCCACGCAGCCTCATCGATAGCCAGAAGCTTTTCTTCCCAGCGCGTCAATACTGCACCAAACGCAGCCGAGATGCTCTTTACACGCCCACCCATCAGCTTGGCTGGCTCATCCTTTACATTTTGAGCAGTCAGGCAGGAAATGAATGCACCTGCTTGTCTCACACGCACGGCAATGCTTTGGACATGAGTGACAACTTCCTTGAAAGCCGCTGTTTCATGCAAACCAGTGCTAGATTGTTCCAACCGCGCTTTCAGGTTCGCAATATCCGCTTCCAAAGTTCCTAAAAACGCCCGAAAATCCTCCGATTCACTACCACCAGGAAAAATCACATCCATATCCCAGCGTTGTGGAAATGCTTTTGTCATATGTACCCCTCCTCAAAAAACTCCTTCGATAAAAATATTTCTATAATAAGGTAGCTATTCCCTCCCTATTTATTCATATCGTTAGAAAAGCGACTGCCATGTAAGCAGTCGCCAACTATTCACACCTACTGAACAGGGATGGAAAACGTCTCCCCTTGTTTTTCAACAACGATCCTGTCCCTCTCGTCCCCCGCTACTGCCAACAGACGCTCGAACGGCTCATCAACAGGCTCACGCGAGAGTACAAACGTATTCCAATGAATGGGCACCAGCCACTTGGCTTTGGTCTCCTTGAACATTTGCCATGCTTGCTCTGGCGTACAATGCGCTGCTTGATACGAGTCTGGCTTGTAGGCGCCAATCGGCATGAACACCAGATCGATAGGCCCGAATTGCTTCGCCAAATTTTCCATGGAGATATAAGCAGTATCGCCTGGATAGAGGATGCGCACGCCATTTTTCTCAATCATATAGCCGTTGTAGCCGTACTCATGATTCCATGGAAAGCGATTGCCCCAATGACGAACAGGAATCGCAGTAACCGTAATTCCTTCTTTGGTTGTAACGGCTTCTCCCGGCTGCATTTCCTCATACGAACCAAATGGCATATGCTTGAACAGCTTGCTCGTCTGGTGCGCCGTAATGACATGTGTGGAACGATTCGCTATTTTTTGCAAGGTAGGCAGATCGACATGATCCAAATGGGCATGCGATAGCAAGATGATATCTACCTCGCCAATCTCAGCAAAGTCGAGAGCAGGAGGCGTAAAGCGCTTGGGACCAAAATGGACACCTGCAAGCTTAATCCCGAGCTTCTCTCCCAAAACCGGATCCGTCAGTATTTTCGTACCAAACATATTCAACAGAATCGTCGAGTGACCGATCCATGTAAATGTAACCTCATCATGACTCCAGTCAGCAGGCACTGGCTTTTTCGTGTCCAGATGACGAAACTCCGGCTTCGGAAGCTGTCCCATATGGTACCAGTAGCGGTAAGCCACATAGCCAATCAATCCGATAAGGAGTACCCCCACTATGGAGCCTACCCATGTAAAAAAGTTGAGCATCAGACAACTCCCTTTATCTAGCTGTGATTTCCCCATTATAGCAAAAGGCATTATTGCTGTAGCAAGCCTAAAAAAGCGGCAAACTGCTTTTTACGCTTGCTTACTTCCTCATGCCGGGCTTGCTATAATTGCTAGAGAAAAACTTAGAGAATCGAGGAGAAACCCATGATCCTGCACAAGGGAGAAGTCCTGTTTCGACAAGGAGAAACAGGACCGCTCTATCATCTGAAGAACGGTCTGTTAAAAATCGTTCGGGTACATGCAGACGGAGCATTGACGCTGGTCAACATCATCGTTCCGGATGAGATCATCCCGCATCATTCGTTGATGAGCCCGAATCCCTATTACGGGACAGCAATCGCTCTCGTGACCTGTGAGGTCGAAGTGCTGTCTGCCCCTGATTGGTATCGCCATCTGGATGACAATCCTGAAAAGTGTCGTGATATCGCGCTACAGCTGCAAGGGAAGCTGCGGATGATGCAGCAGCGTATCGACCAACTGACCGAAGTCTCTCCTGCTGAAAAGCTTCGCAAGCTCCAGCTTTGGTTTCAGACATTCATTCCTGTCGCCTCGCTTTCGGAGTTGCTGACTCAGGATGAAATCGGTCAACTCATCGGGCTTCGCCGCGAGACGGTAAATCGACTGCTGCGCGCTCAAACTGCGAATCGCGAGTAAGTTTGGTATTTTTTGTAAGAGCCTCTTTATGCCAATGTAGCGGCCGGACCAAAAAACTCAAAATGAATATCGTCTGTTGGCACTCCCCATTCCACCAGAGCACCGTTGATCGTCTTCATGAATGGAATTGGACCACAGAAATAGTAGCTCGCCTCTTTTGTATCGATGACCTTTTGCAGCCACGGCAAGTCGATATATCCTTCTTTCTGAAAAGCACCGTTCACTCGATCTTGCTCGGTCGGCTGTGTATAGCACCAGTGGACAGTGAGCTGCGGATGTTTTGCGGCCAGCTCCTCTACTGCCGGCTTCATGGCATGCACATTTCCGTTTTTGGCTGCGTGAATGAAGGTGATCGGACGGTCTGTTCCCGATTTGATCAGTGTGTTCAGCATGCTGATCATTGGGGTCAATCCTACACCACCACTGAGCAGCACAACCGGACGGCTGCCCTCTTGCTGTAAGGTAAAATCTCCAGCCGGAGCAGACAGCTGCAGCCTATCTCCTTCCTTCACTTCCTCTGACAAATAAACGGATACTTTTCCTGCTGGCTTATCTTGCATAGCATCCTCGCGTTTGACAGAAATGCGGTAGTACGCATTCCCAGGCGCATCAGAGAGACTGTATTGGCGAATGTGCGTAAATTGCTCGCCCGGTAATTCTACTTTGACGCTGACATACTGCCCTGGCTCATAGCTGGAAATCGGTTGACCATCCGCCGGAACCAGATAAAAGGAAGTGATCACGTCGCTTTCCTTCACCTTGCGTTGGACGATAAACTCTCTGAAATCTACCCATCCTCCAGGCTGCCCGCTCGCCTCTTCATACATTTCGTGTTCTACACCGATGAAAGCATCCGCAATGACGCCATACGCTTCCGCCCACGCCTGTAAAATCTCGTCCGTAGCGGCATCCCCAAGCACGTCTTTGATCGCAGCAAGTAGGTTTTCCCCGACGATTGGGTAGTGTTCGGCCTTCACTCCCAAGCTGCGGTGCTTATGTCCAATCTGCTTCACAACAGGCAAAATCGTTTCCAGCTTATCAATATACAAAGCCGCAGCATACACCGCATTTGCCAGAGCTGTTTGCTGTCTTCCCTGCTTTTGATTGGCGTGGTTGAAAATATTGAGAAGCTCAGGGTGCTTAGCAAACATCATTTGATAAAAACGTTTTGTAATGGCAGTTCCATGCACCTCTAGCACAGGAACGGTTGATTTTATAATTTCAATGGTTTTTGGGCTTAACATCGTAGAACCTCCTTGAAGTGCTTCGTTCTTTCTATATTTCAAGTGTACGGGAGGTTCAGAAATACACATGTGATTCTGGTCACAGGAAATAGAAACAATTTGTGACAATTGTAAAACACCATTGTTGCAAAAGAAACGATTGCCATGATAGCATATCAGCCAAATCCATCATTAAACAAAAACACTGAAGGTGAATGAATGCTAACAGTAAACCGAGAAGACGAACGTCCAATCTGGCAGCAACTGCTGGACCAAGCGATCCATAATATTACCACCGGAAAATGGCAGCCAGGTGAATTGCTGCTCCCCTCCCGCGAACTCGCTTCTTTAATTGGCGTTTCCCGTTCAACCATACAGATTGTTTATGAGGAGTTATTCAGCCGAGGATACACTGTCACCTCTCGTCGTGGCGGGACTAGAGTTAGCGAATGGACTTATGCAACTCGTCCTTCAGAGGAGGCTGCGCCAGAAGGACCTGTCCCTCCCGAATTGCCTTTATTAAACGCTACAATCGGTCATTTGCACGGTTGGTTCGGGGACAAAGATAGTCAAAAGATTGAGATCGATTTCAGTCCCCATGAGCCATATTTGGACGAACATTTTCAAAAGAATTGGAGACGTTCTTTTTTACAGGCTTCCACAGAAACGAATCTGGACAGTTGGGCTTATGGCAATGCCTATGGATACCAACCGCTACGGGAACAGATTCAACGTTATTTGTCACTTGAACGGGGCGTTCATGTGAATATCGATCAAATCATGTTAACCTCAGGTGCACAACATAGCATCGATTTGATTGCCCAAGCCCTTTTACATGAAGGAGATAGCGTTTCTGTTGAAGATCCTGGCTTCCCTGCTGCCTGGATGGCAATGAAGTATCGGCGTATGCAAGTTTTCTCCGTTCCAGTTGACGAGTACGGGTTATGCGTAGACCAGATTCATCCGGGGTCCAAGCTTGTCTATGTTACGCCATCGCACCAGTGTGCGGTTGGAGTCATTATGTCGGAACCTCGCAGGCAACAATTGTTACATATGGCTGCCGAGCAGCAGTTTTGGATTGTTGAGGATGATTACGACAGCGAATTTCGCTATCGCGGCGACCCACTTCCAACCTTGTTCAGTCAGCGACCGCAGAACACGTTGTATATGATGAGTTTTTCCAAAATGATTGCTCCTGGTATTCGGATATCGGCAATCGTTGGTCCCAAAGAAGCCATTCGTCAGCTCGCCCAAGTCCATGAATTAACGTATCGTCATCTTCCGATTATGGAGCAATTAACGCTTACTCATTTTATTGAGCATGGTCATTTCATGCGCCATATGAGACGAGTTCGAAATGTATATCGGCGCAAACATGAAGCCATGACGAAGGCCATCATCACGACAGGTCTCGGCGAACACTTCACACTAAGCGGCGTAGAAACGGGGTTGCATATCCTTCTTGAAGCTGATAAATCGTTTGTCGAAGAAGCCGCGACGAACCTAGCACTCGACAAAGGAATCCGTGTTTATCCACTTAGCAAGTATTGCTTGAAAAGCGATCGAAAAGGATGGGTACTGGGTTTTGCTAAAGTAGATGAATCAACCATTGAAGAAGGCATTTTTCGTCTTGCGGAGATTACACGGTTTTACCAGGGTTGAACATTTTTTCTTCTTCCATTGGATTTTCTTTCGCAGTGATATGATGTGGATCTATTCGGTACACCTGAACCGGACCACCGAATACTGCTGAACGGTATTTGTCCACGTGCTGCTTGGGTAAAGGCCGATTATAGTAGCCAGGCACATACTTATTCATCATTTCTTGCAACATGTGTGTAGCTTCATCCAGATCGGCAATAGGCTGTGCCTTGCCAAAAATCATTACACTCATATACGCTGTGTCCGTCTTAGCTGGCACCGGATCAGTAATCGTTCCATATTCTTCACAAACCGTAAAACAGACCTCTGGATTAGCATCCATAACCTGATTTCTTCTCCCGCCGGTGGCTCCATGGAAATAAAGTTGCCCATTTGTCCAAACAAAATTGAGCGGAACAACATACGGCAAATGACCATCTACCATTCCAAGATGTCCGATTCTAGCTTGCTGCAAAAATGTCTCAATCTTGCTCTGATCCAATACTTCTCTAATTTTGTAACGCACTCCATCCATTGTTATCACTCCTATTATTTTGAAATATGCTGCAAGTTTATCAGCCATTGGAGTGAATATATACGTCCAAAACCACCAGATTGGAGCAATCCATAAACTATCGTCTAAAGCATGAGAAAACTAAAAAGCTGCCGGATCATCCCGGCAGCAGGCATTTTCTTATTACTCAGTATGATTGATTAAATGAGCAATTTCTTTCACTCTCTCCATTGTAATTCCTTCTCTTTGTTCAACTGCAAGTGGATGATCCGTTTGTTCTAATTCTATTAAGGGAACCGCACCAACTTCTTGTGTATGTACCAATGTCTTTAATGATAGTGTAGTTTTTGGATAGATGGAAAGTTCAGTCGATAACCAACCAAAATAAGGTTTTTCATTTTCTCTTCCTTCTACAAGCAGCAATTCATTCGATTTCAAAAAGTTTTCTTCACTAAGAGAAACCCAAACACTCCATATAAACGTCTCATTACTATCCATTATTGGTATTTCAATATGTCCCCTAATAAAGAAATGCTGTTCATCAATTACACAAAAGTCTCTTATTAATTCTGTTCTTTTCTCTTCTGATACCGTGTAAAAATAATGTGGTGCTTCCATTCCGTAACAGAAAGGAAGTTCATTTAATTCGTTGTTACAGTGAGGGCATTTCATGTTTTTGCTCCTTATCGTTTCTCGCCGATTTTTTATTTAGATTACCACATATTTCATTACATGGATAATCTGCCATGCTACAAAAAAAGATCATCCCAAATCAAGCTGGAATGATCTCAATGTTTCTAATCAGTTTTGACAATACCAACCGGATACCCGTTCCCTCACAAACTTGGCCATGTTGTCTATGTCATTAATATCGAAAAATGGCAACCCCGGCTGACGATTGTCTGACCAACCTACGATCCCTACCAGATGAGTAACGATCGATAAGAGCTCCTCATCTTCTGGCCTGCGAAGCAGGACGAGCTTGGGATAGCCTTCACGCTTGAAGCCTTCTACCAAAATGAGCTCAGCCCCGGCATCTGCTAAGCGCTGAATAAGAACGGACAACTCCTGCGGCTTTTGCTCCACGATGGCCGTTTTCGTTTTGGATGTGATCGCGACTAGCGAGGCTCCGGCTTCACGATAACGCCAGGTGTCCTTCCCTGGTTGATCCCACTCAAAATCGTGTCCGCCATCATGCTTGATGACCCCGACTCTTATCCCTGCTTTTTCGAGGATCGGAATGAGCTTGGTGAGCAGCGTCGTCTTGCCACTGTTCGAATAACCGACAATCTGCAAAACACAAGGTGGCTTGACCATTCGCTATCCCTCTCTTCTCCAGGTTGGGGCGGCATGCGTGAGAACATCAACCAGCTCTCCTGCTTTTTGCCCGCTTCCCCCGGCTGGTATGATCATAAAGCATTCGCTGTCCTTCAACGTCCCCAGATTCCCTGCCTTTTCATTAAAATCAGGGATCGCATGCAAAACCCCGTCTTTTTCGAGGAGCTTCCCTCGCAGGTAACGTGGGTATGGACAAGGCTTCGTATAATCGACACCAAGTCTCGCCTTAATCACCTGCTGCACCACATGGGCTTCTCCCGAGATGCGACGAATGGCTGCTCGCGCAAATAACTCAAACCCGAGAAAACAGGCACCCGGATTCCCTGATAGGGCAATAAGAGGCTTGCCTTCCATGATCATGGCTGTCGTCGGACTTCCCGGACGTATCGCGATCCTGTTGAACAGAAGCTCCACCTCAGGCTCATCCACTAAAGCCGCGATCACATCAAAATCCCCAACGGACACACCGCCGCTTGAAATGACCAAATCCACGCCCCGCAAGCATTCACTGATTTTCGCCTTTGCCACCGACAGATCATCCGGCAGTCTTGAAAACGAAACAGGGATGCCCCCTGCCTCAGCAATCAAGGCAGTCAGCATCACCGTATTACTGTTGCGAATTTTGCCTGGAGCAAGCGGCTGATCAATCTCCAGCAGCTCGCTTCCAGTCGAAATCAGACCGACACGCGGCTTGCAGAACACCTCAACCTGCGAATAGCCAAACGTAGCCAAACTGGCGAGCGTACCTGCGTTAATCCGCTCGCCCGCCTTGGCAATGATCGTTCCGGTGGCCATCTCTTCACCGCGACGCGATACATTTTCCCCAGGCTTCATCTCCCGCTTGATCCGTACAGTATCCGCCTCTTCGGCTGGGTTGTACGTTTGCTCAAACATGATGACCGCATCCGCACCCGCAGGCATCATCGCACCTGTCATGATCCGCGTCGCGTAGCCCTTTTTCAATTCTCTTGTAGGTACTTGCCCGGCCGCAACCGTCTCTAGCACTGTTAGCGTAATCGGATGGTCAACCGAGGCTCCCACCGTATCCGCAGCTCTCACGGCAAACCCATCCAGCGGCGAGCGGTCAAAGTGCGGCAAATCGTATGTTGCACATAGATCAGAGGCCAGTATCCGCCCGTATGCCTCCCCGATCTGCACTTGTTCCGTTCTCCCTGTCAGCAATTTTGCCAACAGCTTGCTCATCGCTTCTTCAACCGAGAGTGTTTGTCGCGAAAAACGCATGGCTTGCTCCTCCTAATCTTGACCACCCATTGCTGCAGCTTGTCAGCCGACGTTTACTTCCAAATCTTCTACTTCTCTCTCCACGTATTTCAAATCTTTGTTGGCGTGGAAAGTGTCCGCTTTTTCAACCTTCACGGCTGTATTGTATTCGGGAATACCAGCGTATGTCTCGTATACACCCTTCGGAATGAGTACGTTCCCTTCCGGCCAGTGTACTTGAATGTTTCCTCGTCTAGTGTCCTCGAATTTGGCACGTCCTTGGAACGTTCCATATTTATTGTAAACGACGATATTTTCGCCTTCTGCAATGCGCAGTTCTTTTGCATCCTCTGCATTGATCAGGATATCATAACGGTCCGCATTGTTGAACGGGTCTTTCTTGCTGTAAATCATTGAGTTGAACTGCTTACCGCGACGAGTCGTTACATAGAAGTGTCCCTCTGGCTTGTTCAAATCCGGAATCTCAGTCGGAATCAGATTCGCTCGACCGTCCGGTGTCGGGCATACGCCGCCTTCACACAACCATGCACCGCCCCATTGGAAAACATCTCCGCGGTTTTTCAGATGCTGGATACCATCGTAGTTCGGATTCGCCAGGGCAATCTCTGCGCGAATTTCAGCTGCGGTTGAGAAGTGCATCAGATGCTTTTTCTCTGGATTTACCCGTGCCGCCAGATCTACGTAAATCTCCCATTCCGAACGCGCTTCTTCAATACGTGGCCCTTCCACTTCTGCACTGAAGTAAACCATACGCTCTGTACTTGTCGAAGTTCCGCCACCCGGCTGCTCGTAACGAGTCATTGCTGGCAGTACGATCACTTCTTCCTTCGCATCCACCAACGTAGATGTATTGAAAATGATGTCCTGATGTACACGCACTTCTATGCTCTCCAAGCATTTTTGCATGAAATCCGGATCTGGCATCGTCTCCAGGAAGTTGCCGCCACTCGTATAGAACAATCTGGTCTTGCGCTCGTGTCCATCTGGTAACACTGCATTCTCCAAAGAAATACCGACGATATCTCCTTGCCATTTCGGGATCGGGAAGTTCCAGATCTTTTCAATGCGGTTCCAGGATTTTTCTTCGAAGTCGCCACCAGGCAAGCTGAATGGATCGGCACCCATTTCACCGGAGCCTTGTACGCCGGAGTGACCGCGAATCGGCATGAGGCCCGTGTGCTTACGACCGAAGAATCCACGAAGGATGGCCAGATTGGCTACCTGAGAAATATTGTCCGTACCGAATTTGTGTTGGGTCAGTCCCATACTCCATACGAATACACCATTTTTGGAGTTTGCGAGCAGCACCGCAAATTCTTTGATACGCTCGCGGCTGAGACCAGAGGATTCAATGATTTTATCCCACGATTCATTCATCACATGCTTGCGCAGCTCTTCGATGCCGTTCGCGTGCTCCTTGATGAATTCATGGTTGATCGCAGAACCTGGCTTCGCTTCTTCCATCTCGAACCAAATCTTCATGACACCGTTCATGAACGCGATGTCGCCGCCAATGTTCACTTGGTAGAAATCGTCCGCGATCTTCGTCCCGAACAAAGCACTATCCGGTACAGACGGAATCCAGTACTTCTCCATCGCTGGCTCTCTGTACGGGTTGATCAGGATGATTTTCGTTCCTGCTTTTTTCGCAGCATACATGTATTTCGTCGATACAGGCTGGTTGTTACCTGGTACTGAGCCCCAGAATACGAGCACGTCGGTACCGATCCAATCCTGATAGTTACAGCTCGACGCACCAATACCAACAGAACGCTTCAATGCTGTCTTACTCGGCGAGTGACAAATACGCGATGCGTTGTCGATGTTGTTGGTTCCGAGGAAACGAGCCATTTTCGCTGCCGTGTAGTATACCTCGTTCGTAATACCACGAGCTGTCAAGAAAAAGGCCAGTTGTTTTGGGCTGATGTCTTTGATTTTTTTCGCAATGCGGTTCAGCGCTTCATCCCAGCTAATGCGCGTGAACTTGTTTTCTCCAGGTTTTCTGGACAGCGGATACGGGATTCTTCCCAGCTTGCGCAATTCTTCGCTGGATAACTTTTGTAGCGCCCGTACATCTTCGAAGCATTTTGGATCCATCGCAGACATCGTATTGAGACGTAGCACGTTCAAGCGCGTGGTGCACAAATGCGGGCCAGTCAGCGTCTGATCGTAGAGACCGGATACGCCGAGAGCGCAGCCATCACATACACCTTGCGTTAAAATTCGATAGGCGTAGCCCAAATTATCGCGATTGTCATATGCTACCTTCATCGTATCGCGAATGTGATGCGGTTTAATTTTTCCGAGTCCCATCGGCATCAGTGAAGCCCACAACGAAGGCTTCCAAGAAGTATCCAGCTTAATTGGTCCACCATGCTTGGTCTTGCCCATTTCTTTAGTCTCCCCTCTTATAAACTCCATTAAGACGAAAAAAACCACCATGAAACAGTCCCTCATCCTAAGGAAAAGAGCGTGTTCACGGTGGTTGTCTACGGCAGGTTCGCTACCTAGTCTCAACTTCGTGTTTGCTTTCGCGAATTCCGTTACGTCTAAGCCGGTGAACAGGAACGCTGCTTCGTTTAGACTTACGGTTCGTTTTTCATTCTTTTTTCGATGTCTTGATCAAAAACAAAGATCGACATTCCAAAATCCCGTTCAATGTCAATATCGACGAATAGATCAACGAGTTTTGCTCCAAGAAACGCTTCCATGTCAACTGGCTGGTGTTTCCGATAGATCTCTTTGACCATTTCGGTTCGGGCAGCTCGTAATGTCTGCTTTCCGTCTTCCGAAGTGGCGATGAACTTTTCCACCGGAGAAAGGTTGCCTTCCATCTCGCAGATCGCCCAATTCTTGCAGAACGTGGTGCTGATCTTGCTAGGTCCCTTTCCCATATGGCGCTTTCGGAAAGCCCTGACCAAATTACTGAATTCTGCTTCGAACTTATTCATCGAGGAAAATCACCTTTACTTCAAATCATTCTCTACTTAAACTTTACCATTGATTAACTAGCCAATTCAACAGACTTTTCTCTTTGTTTGGCTTCTTCCTTCAGTTTTTTGATATCCAAACGGACTAATAGCGAGATCACCAGAGCGACAACGAACATTCCTGCGAAAACACTCATAGTTCCTGTATAACTATCTGTCGTCTTGCGAACCCATGCTGCAAAGATCGGTCCTGCCAAGCCAGCAGCAGCCCATGCCGTCAAAATGTAGCCGTGAATCGCGCCCAATTGCTTCGTTCCAAACAAGTCACCAATGTAAGCCGGGATAGATGCAAAGCCCCCACCGTAACAGGTCATAATGATAAACATCGCAACCATGAACAGGATTGGATTGGACAAATTCGGCAACAGGAAGAACAAAACCATTTGAATGGCAAAGAAAGCAGTGTACGTATTTGGTCGTCCAATGAAATCAGACAGAGACGCCCATCCGATTCGTCCACCACCATTGAACAAACCGTTTAGCCCTACCATCAGAGCTGCTGTTCCGACAGACATGCCCACCATTTCTTGCGCCATCGGCGACGCTACCGAAATAACGGCGATTCCACATGTCACATTGATAAACAGCATCAGCCACAGCCAGTAAAAACGGCGTGTCTTGATCGCTTCGTTGGCAGTCAATTGACACAAATCCTTTTTGATTTGCTTGCTGCCAGCTGTTCCCTCAGCGGAAAATCCAGCCGGTACCCAGCCTTTTGGAGGTGGAGCCAAATATTGAGCCGAAGCCAACATCACAACGAAATAAATAATGCCCAAAATATAAAAGGTGTTCGCGATTCCTACATTTGCAATCAAAGCGTTCATAATCGGACTGGCAATCATGGAAGCAAAGCCGAAGCCCATAATCGCAAGACCTGTTGCTAAACCACGGCGATCCGGAAACCATTTGACCAAGGTCGATACTGGCGTAATATAACCTACACCAAGACCGATACCGCCAAGTACCCCATAACACAAGTACAACAGGGGCAAGCTGCTCAATTGAATCGCCAAGCCAGCGCCGACAGTTCCTACTCCAAAAAAGATAGATGCTAGAATGCCAGCTTTGCGCGGGCCGTGCTTTTCTACATAATGACCGAGGAAGGCAGCAGACAGCCCCAAGAACAAGATCGCAATACTAAACGTAAATTGAACGTCTGGCAAGTCCCAGCCGAACTGCTCGGTAATTGGCTTGGTGAATACACTCCATGCGTATACCGATCCAATCGAGATGTGGATGCCTACCGCAGCCAACGCGATGAGCCAGCGGTTTTTCACTTTTTGTTCCAAATCATTCATCTCCTTCGCAATGGTCTTTCGCATGCTGTGGATCCATCAGCAGCCTTCTCGAAAAAAAGAAAAACTGCTGATTTCACCGACTCACCCAGGTCTCCACAAATGGAAACGAGGGCTACGATGAAACACAGCAGTTAATCATCAGCAGGAACGCTACATCAGCATCAACAAGCATTGTGTTCACTATGTAATTCGCTGCAAGGCTACAAAATAATCGGTGGCAGGGTCGCTGCTCCGTGTCAATCTGTCCTTACGCTATGAATACATGGAAAGACGAAAATTTTATGACACTTTTCATCTCACATAGTATACTACCATGTAAGCGTTCACTCGACAATATTTTCCTCACAAAATAGCCATAAAAACTTCATATTTTCGACAAAAAGGAGGCCCGTATGTCCGAACTAACCATCACCACCCGACTGCCCGTGTTGAAAATTTCAGCTGACCAACATGGCTGGGAAGACGACGAAATCGTTACCGAGTACCCCCTCACGATTTTCCTCAATGATGAGGAATTCGCTACAATCGTATGTACTCCGGCCGACCTGGAAGAAATGGTCATCGGTTTTCTCGCAGCCGAGGGTGTCATCAAGAGCTACTCGGAAATTAAACAGCTTACGATTAATGAGGCCCAAGGGTTTGCCTACGTTGATTTGCATAAAGAAACGATTTTGTCGCAAAGCTTTTACTCCAAACGCAGAATTACTTCCTGCTGCGGAAAAAGCAGACAATCCTTTTACTTTTTTAGCGATGCGCGCACAGCAAAGCCCGTTGAAAGCACAACAACGGTCACTCCCTCTCAATGCATGCGCCTGATGAAAGAATTGCAAGCGTCGTCTGAGATCCACCGCCAAACAGGTGGCGTCCACAATGCAGCCCTCTGTACACCGGATGAAGTTTTGCTTCAGTTCTCCGACATCGGACGTCACAATGCTCTCGACAAGATCTATGGGAAATGCTTGCGAGATAACATTTCCACCACGGACAAAATTCTTGTATTCAGTGGACGCATCTCGTCTGAGGTGCTGCTCAAGGCTGCCAAGATTGGTGCTGGCATCATTTTGTCCAAGTCCGCTCCAACTGATCTCGCCCTGCAGCTGGCAGATGAGCTGAAGCTCACCGCAGTCGGATTTATCCGCAATGACAAAATGAACGTGTATACACAAGCAAAGAGAATCCTCCTACCTTAAAGGAGGAATCAATCAAAAGCGGGACAAGCTTAGAGCCTTCCCGCTTTTCTAGGTTTTTCTCATCTAGTAATCTCAAAGCCCGAGTTAGCCTCTCGGGCTTTTGTTCTTTGTACGTGGGAATTTTTTATTTGCAGCAGCCATGTTTCTTTTTGTGATGCTTGCGGTGGTCGTCATCATCTTCGTCCTCGTCATCTTCTTCATCTTTGTCTTCGTCGTCGTCATCTTCGTCTTCATCATCTATGTCATTCTTCTTACAACAGTGATGGTCATGTTTTTCAAAGCATTTGCAATCATCGCGTTTGCAGCAACAGCAGTGGTCGTGGCAATGTTCATGCTTTTTGCAACAGCAATGCGGCTCATCGTAATGACTGTGTTTTTTGTAGCAGCAGTGAGGCTCATCGTAATGACTGAGTTTTTTGTAGCAGCAGTGAGGCTCGTAGTAATCGTCGTGTTTCTTGCAGCAGCAGCGGTGGTCGTAATATTTGTCGTGTTTTTTGCAACAGCAGTGGTGGTCGTAATATTTGTCGTGTTTTTTGGCGCAACAGTGGTGGTCGTGTTTGTCGGGTTTTTTGCAACAACAGTGGTGACCGTGGTGTTTGCCCTGTTTTTTGCACTTTCTTGTCATTGCGCTCCCTCCTTTCGTTAGCCATCACTACTATTCATACGGTTTGTCCAGAGAAACGCTTGTATGATAGCCCCCTATGAAGAGCCCCTTTTTTCCAAACAAAAAACAGGACACGTCTCAAGCATGTCCTGTCTTTCTGCGTTTTTCTTCAAGTTTAGCATGTTCGTACTCTTCAGGTGTGTTGACATTAAAAACAGCCCAAGGGTCCAACCATTCATCAGGCAAGGGCACCACACGCAGCTCATCTAAAGTCCGCATCAGTTTTCGCTGTCCATGCAACAGCGCCTGCTCCCAGTTCGTCTGTGTTCTCCGATGGTACACTGCACATAATGGATGGATTCGTCCCTCTGATTGGGCGATAATCACATCCCAATCGTTTCTCTCCATCGCAAATTCAATGAGTTTGGCTATTTGCACACGATCCATAAAAGGAAGATCACAGGAGAATACCAGCAAAGCATCCTCGGAACTTACGCGAAAGGCAGTAACCAGTCCACTGACAGGGCCGCAGGATGGTACCAGATCAGGTGTAATTGTGACGGGCTGTTCATCAATTTGTTCCTTTTGTGTCACTTGAGTGTCCGAAAAATCGTTCGCTACAATGAAACAAGACAAGCCAACCGCTTGTACTTCTTTTACTAGCTCTGTTAAAAAGGTTCCGTCCCTCCACGGTAAGTTTTGCTTTGGCGAGCCCATTCTGCTGCTTTTTCCGCCCGCTAAAATAACCGCACCGATACGCAGCTGCTGCATAAATTTCCTCCTGGGTGTTGACAATAATCTTTATTAGTTTATAATAAGTTTAAACAAATAATAATTATAAACAAGGAGAGATTCTCGATGGAAAACACACTCTATAGCGTATTAAATAAACAAGTGGCGAACTGGACAGTCCTCTATACGAAACTACACAATTTTCACTGGAATGTAAAAGGACCTCACTTCTTTACACTCCACGCGAAATTTGAAGAATTGTACAACGAAGCAGCAGCGAATCTCGACTCCCTCGCTGAGCGTGTCCTCTCCATCGGTGGAAAGCCTGTAGCGACTTTGGCTGCATGTCTGAACGCAGCGAGCATCACCGAAGCAGAAGGAAGCGAAACAGCTGAGCAAATGGTAGAAACAATCGCGAGAGACTTCTCCATTCTTGTAGATGAGCTGAAACTGGCTATGGAAACAGCAGACCAAGCCGACGATGAAGCGACAGCCGATATGCTGTTGGGAATCCGCAGTGGCCTGGAAAAACACATTTGGATGCTCAAGTCCTTCTTGTAATAAGCAAGTAAATCAATAGACACCAAAAGGCGATTGTGCATAGACACATCGCCTTTTTTGGGTCTTGCCTCCCGTGAAACTGCTTATCCACCCTGGTTGCCTAGAGTGAAAAAATCAGTTTCCGCCCGTCCTTTTCTACTTTTACTTGGGGTAGATACTTTAATGACTTCTGTACACCAATGTAGGGACTCGCAAACTCAACCTGGTGCCGTGCTTTCAAAACGGAGCAGAGATCAACCAATGACATTGGAGACATCGCTTCCCGTAACAGGTTTTCGATGTGCTTCGCAACTTCCAAATAATCGTGACGAATGTGCGCCTTTCTCACCTTCATTCGCTTCATCAGATCGTCGGAAAATTCCTCTGTTGGCATAGTTTCATCCTCTGAGCTTTCATCGTCTCCGATCCCTGCTTCGTTATCCAACTCGCGAATGCGGCTCAAAAGCTGCTTGATGTCAGCTCCCAACTGCTTGTCCTGATCGACATACTGTCGACGCAGTGCCATACGTTGCTCTAGCATGGCCTGCAATGTCATTTGTAACGCTTTCCGTTCGTTAAACATTGCGTTATGTATTCCCCTTTTCGCAAAAAGTAGAATGATGGAATTATACCCAATGATAATATAATTCTCACTAGTTGGAAACGGAAAATTGAAGTGCCTAATCATAGCCATACGTTTCCAAAATAAAAAGATAGCTTTTTACAAAGCCGTAATCTGCTTTCGTAAAAAGCTATCTGCATTTTTAAAGATATTTACAGATTGTTCAACGAGAGAGTGTAATCGGAATTTCCAAAAGAAATGAGTTTAATGTAGTATGTTTCACCAGCAACAACATCAAATTCTGCTTCACCCGTACTCTCTGCAAGGCTGGTAGTTAGGTCCGAAGTCCATACAACGTATGGAGCTACTGATTGGTTCTTATTGGTTAGGTTCGTTCTCATTTTTCCAGTTTGGTTTGCTACAAAAACAAAAACATCATCATCATTGTTATCTGCTGTCCCTGAAATAGATGAGTTAACCTCTAAAGTATCCGCCGTTGCAATAGTATCGTTAGGCTCTGTTTCCGTATTCGCAGCAAATGCGGATGAGGATAGTGCAAATACTAGTGTCAATCCGAGTAAGATTTTTTTCACGATGTTTGCCTCCTATATTATGGAATAATTAGAATATACCATTATATTCAAAAAATGTCAAAATATATTGTTTTTTGAATTTATTTGTTGTTTTTTGTCAGAATTCCACAAAAAAGACCCATCCAATAATGGACAGGTCTTTTGGGTCTTTCTATTACATCATCAAGCTGCCTTCTCTTCACTCAATCGATCCGTAATCACCGCTATCGCACCATCCCCCGTTACGTTACAAGCAGTACCGAAGCTATCCTGCGCGATGTACAAAGCAATCATCAACGAAGTCAACGTGGTAGTAAATCCAAGCATGGACTCCATCAATCCGAGTGCTGCCATGACTGCTCCGCCCGGCACACCTGGTGCGGCGATCATCGTTACGCCCAGCATCAAGATGAACGGAAACATCACGCTAAAGGATGGCGTCATGTCATTTAGCATCATGACTGCCATGGAACAGCTGACAAGCGTAATCGTGCTTCCGGAAAGATGGATCGTCGCACAGAGTGGAACGACGAAATCTGCGATCTTTTCGCTCACACCGTTTTTCTTGGTTTGATTCAGTGTCACAGGAATGGTGGCCGCAGATGATTGTGTCCCAATCGCTGTGAAGTAAGCGGGAAGCATATTTTTCATCAGCGTGAATGGGTTTTTGCGTCCCATCTGGCCCGCAATCAAGTACTGCACGAATAGATAGAATAGATGCAAGGCAATAATCATAACGAAAACTTTAACGAATACGGACAAAATCATGGTGACTTGTCCACCATAGGTCAGGTTGGAAAATACAGACAGGATATGTAATGGAAGCAACGGGATCATGACGGAAGCGATCAGCTTCTCTACGATATCTCTCAAGTCTACCATCACATTTTGCAGGGCGTTCCCTTTGATGACAGTCGCTCCAAGACCAAGGGTGAAGGCGAGCAACAATGCTGTCATCACACCTACAATCGGCGGCATGTCCACGGTAAAGAACGGCTTCACCAGTGCTTTCTCCGGGTTGGCATACTGATTCACCAGTCCACCTACCTCAAGAATATGTGGAAATATACTCGTACTGACCAAATAAGCAAGCGCTCCTGCAAGGATCGTAGACAAGTAAGCAACCCCCGTGGTTACCCCAAGCAAGCGCCCTGCCCCTTTGCCCAGCTCACCAATGCCTGGGGCGATAAATCCAATGATAATCAACGGAATCGCAAATCCGAGGAAATTTCCAAACAGGCCACTAAATGTAGCCAATCCTTTCACAACCCAAATCGGCGAAATGGAGCCGATCCCGATCCCGAGGACAATGGCGATGAGGATTTTGGGTAGTAAACCTAGCTGTTTCATGACTTGAACCCCCGTTACGTGTTGGTAAATTATGTCCACGTGGAATGGACTGTGTCTCTTTTGCGTGGACTAATGAATAACAAGGTAACACATCCGGGATGAGATTGTCATGAATCATAAAAAAGTAATAATATTTAAATTAAAGAAAAACCCCCAAGGAGCGTTGCTTACTCACTTGGGGGAACGATATTATTTGGCGCAAACCACTTGGCGAAATTCTTCTTCGATATCTGCCAGCACGCGCATGGCATCTGCAAGCTCTTTCTCATTCTTTTCTACGGTCAGTATGTGACAGCGTCCGAATTGCTTCGCCTGCTTCTCTTTGATCGCCGCCAGCTCTGGTTCATGCTTCGAGAAAAATCCAGCGAAATCCAGCGCTCGCCTCGCCCCTAGCTGGAAAGCAAAATAGGATAAGTGGCCCATTTCCGCTGGCGAAAGTCCACCTTCATCTTCCATCCGCTTCACTACACGCAAGATCGCTTCCTTTCCGTATAGGATCGAAGGGTTTGGCTCAGCTGCTGCGCTTTCCTGATAGATCCCTTGGTATAAACGAAGCGCATTTGCAACCAGCTCCTCCTCTGTCGGACTGCCTACACGCTTTGGTGCAGTCCAATAATGATAGGAAAAGAGACCATCAAAGATTTTCTCAGCCTTCCACGCCAAGACAAACTGAGATAACGGCAGGCTGACAAAAGGAAAACCTGCGGGATCATGCACGTAGATCGCTTGATCATCCATCTCGTACGCAAGAACAAAATGATCAGCACCACCCAAGTACTGAGCATTTGGGTTATACGTCAGGTAGCCCATATCAAGCGGTCCGAGCAACACGGGCCCCTTATCCAAATCACGCCGTAATTCCGCCAACGGTGGCTCGCCTTCCGCATCTCCTGATCTTTCCGTCCAACGAAAACCAAGCAGTTCTAGCGCATGACTGACACCACGGTCAGGAATCACTTGTCCGAAATAAATGACTTTTTGCTCCTCATACCAGATGGCTCCGACTCCCACGCCGGAAAGTACCTCGAGTACGGCAGGCGATACCTTTTCCCCAATTGTCTCCAAAAGCATTGATGATGAATTTGCGTAGCAGTAGTGGCCGCTTCCAATATAAGATAGCATGCTTTTCTCCCTCTTTCTCGTCAATGTATGGCTTACCTATCATTGACTTCGGGTCGCATGTTTTTCTGACAACGCTTTGCAAATTCTTCTCGTTTACGCGAAATATTTTTTGAAAAACTCCATCTTCTCATTCACGAAAACATCATCCGATTCGCTGCTACCCATGATATGAGGATCATGCATGCACAGCCCCATTAGCCACAATTGGCGAATGCCTGTCATAAGCGACACCGCAGCCTGATCGTTTTCAGATAAGAGACGAACTTCGGTATACCCTTTTAGAAAAGCATTCCACAGCGCCTCCACCAATTCGTCATCTTCTTCGATCAATATTCGGCTCAGCTTGAAAGCGGCCAGATCATACGCCCGCCAGCCATATCCGCACAGGTCGAAATCAAAGTGGGTACAGGTGTTGTCCTCGCAAAAATTCGTATTAAAATTCCCTTGAAGGTCTCCGTGGCAAATCCCCCAGTCTAGTCCCGCACGGATATGCTCGTTCAGCTTGGTTTCCAGCTCAATCGCCAGCTTTTGGAGAAATTGAAAATCCTCCTTCCGATGTTGCAGACGTGCCTCGATGATCGCTAACGGGCGATGAATCAACATCTTGGCGTCTCACACCTCGCGAGCTTGTTGTGTGGAAAAACCTTCTGCTTTGACATGCAACTCAGCAACGGCTCTGCCAAACCGTGCGCTCAGTTCCTCGCTATCGATCTCCTGCTCCTTGCCACAGGCATACGTGAACAACGCACCAAAGCGATTGCCTTCTACTGCTTGCAATCTCAAGACATGCTTTCCTGAGCCGTCCGCAATTGGCACAGAAACAGATACTCCTTGTCTATTCAAATGAAGCAACAGCTCCATCTCGAAAGTGACTGCTGCTTCCTCTGTTCGCCAATCGCTGCGATACAGCCTGAATATTCGTTTTTGATCGATTGTCTCCACGAGGTACGTATCGTTCATGCCTCGAAGCATGTAGTGTACCGATTGTATTTGTTCGGTTGGATATGCTTCCTGAAGTACTTTCTGTAATGCTTTTTCACAGATGGTTGAGTAGACGACGGGTAAATGCATAGTCATGCTGCTCCATTTTGCTAAGTATTAGTAAGTTATTATGGAAGACGTGTGAATGGGGAAAAGGACACAGCAAGTAAAAAAGGACCTTGAAGGGCTAAAAGCCGATCAAGGTCTGGTACAAGCTGCAACGATTTGCCCCCTTTGCTGAATAAGCTCTTCAAGGAATCGGGCAACATAAGTAATGGATTCGTATTCGTCACGCTCATCAGAAGGTTTGATGTCAAAAATGTTATTTCTTCACTTTTCCTTTGATCTCGCGCAATTCCTCGAGGATCAGATCGTATTTGTCGCCGTATTTGTCCAGCAAGTCTTGTAAACGCCCCTCCCGCTCGCGATTTGCTTTCATAATATAAAACAACAACCAGACAAACAAAGCAGCAAATGGCCCTTGCTGAAGTAATACGGTTGTTACTTGATCTTCCATGTTTGATCTCCCCTTTGTCACTGTACAGAACGTGCGTTCCTACATCGTCCTTATCTGTATTTTGTACAAAAGGCTTGTACATAATTCGTTGAAAACAAAATTAATATCCATACTTTTCTTTTTCATTCTCATTTAGTACAATAAATTTGTACATCCTCACAGGAAGGACTGGCACGCTCATGCTATCTCAGCGCTTACGCACAGCTCGTAAGACAAAAGGTCTGACCCAGGAAGAGTTGGCAGAGCATGTCTGCACGACCAAGGGGACGATCAGTAACTACGAGAACAACCACAGCACACCACCGAATGACATGCTACGGCAATTGGCTGATGTGCTGGACGTCACGACCGATTGGTTGTTGGGCCGCACAGATGAAGTCACGGCCTATATTCTCCCCGCAACTGAGCAGACTAATAAACGTTCGTTGGACGAGCTCTTGCAGGAAAAGATCGATGACCCGGACGACTACTATTTCCTAGACGGGTATCTGGACGCTTCGGAAGAGGAGAAAAAAGAAATTCGTCGCTACTGGTACGACTTGAAGAAACAGTGGAAAGTCCGTAAAGTACGCGAGGAACGACCTCCGTCTTTGTTTGACATCACGGAAGACATCAAAAAAAAATAAAAATAACCCCAGTGCGGGGTTTTCTTTTCAGCGCAAAACAGAACACACGTTCCTCACCATTCATTTAGGAGGTCCTTGATGCTTCACTCCCTTTTGAAAGAAATCTGCGAACCGCAAACATGGCTCGAGAGTCGCGTGTACTTGTTGCTTAAGCATCACGGCATCGACCAGCCCGAACAAATCGATCTGCATCTGCTGTGCGAGACGTACGGCATCGAGATCCATCACATTTGCGGCAGGAGTCGTGCACACGCGCATCCCTTTTCTCCGGGACGTTATGTCATTGCGGTGGACGAGCGACTCGATCCGGCTACCCAGCGGGTTAAAATCGCGCATGAGCTCGGACATTTGCTCCTTCATGAAGGCATTCAGCCCCAGAGCAGCGAATGGATGATTGACTGGCAAGAATCGCAGGCGAATCATTTTGCCGAGCATTTGCTGCTTCCCATC
The DNA here is from genome assembly GCF_949767855.1 of Brevibacillus sp. IT-7CA2. NCBI lineage: Bacteria > Bacillati > Bacillota > Bacilli > Caryophanales > Paenibacillaceae > Brevibacillus > Brevibacillus sp. IT-7CA2. Next base: position 106,724 of record NZ_CATKQT010000033.1, on the reverse strand, counting down.
TACATGATGAGCCCCCTGCTTGCCGATTGCTCGCGATACAACGCTCCAGCTATGTTGGCTCAGCGCTTTCAGGTGCCGATGCCTCTTGCTCGCGCCCGTTTTGAGCGCATACTGAGCAGACTGTATGCCAAAGGCTTTCCCGTCTATGGGTAATTAAAGACGCTATTATGTAGGAGGCGATACCTGATGAAACGAGTCTTTATTGCCGGAGATGCATACACGACTCATTTTTTTGATCTCGCCTTGGACCAAGACGAGGAGCTGTCACTGTTACCCTCCTTGCAGGTAGCCAGCTATCACGTGGCCCACTTTGCTCTCATCATGCGAGATGATGGCCTTCGTGGTCTCGGTATTTTTCCCGGAGATGCTCTCTTGATCTCAGACTTTTCGATGGAGCCTGTAAAAGACAGACCTGTGTTGATCCGACAGGAGGGGCAGTTCCTTGTGCGCATCGCAGCAGACATCAATCCATTGGAATGTCTGTTTACAACCACACGTGAGCAAGACACCCCCATGCTACTCCCCTCGGAAAACATTCGCATTACAGGTGTTGTATCCGGTATTATTCCACATTCATCATCGTAACCTCATTAAGCAGCCAATCCTTGATTGCTGCCACCGTTTGCTGCCACTGCTCTTGCGGGGTAATGGCAGCGGGCTGGTCGCCCTCCTGCGATCCATAGCTTCCGAACTGGGAGTGGTTCCCCCCTTCTATGGACATGTACACGGTACGATCCGGCAAATATTGCTTACTCTCCATAAACCTTTCGATATTGATCACTCCATCGCGAGACCCGAGCAAAGACAGTACAGGTAAATTCACCTTCTTCAAGTTCCCCTGACTGTTCGGATACGCTCCCAGTAAAAACACGCCGTTGATTCGGTCCGGGTGGTTTGCTGCGAATTGAGCTGCCATAGTACCACCAAGCGAATGTCCTCCGATGACAAACGTTTTATTCGGGTACGCCTTCAATACTTGTGTGGCTCGCGTCATATCACTTACAGCCAAATTCAGCGGCATTCGTGCGAGAAAAACATGGTAGCCGGAGCCTGCCAAGGCACGGGCAATCGGTGCATAGCTCTCCGGTTTGACCAGTGCTCCCGGATATAAGATGAGTCCCGGTTCGCGTGACTCCCCGCCTTGGAAAATAATCCAGTCATTCGTATCCATGACCGTAATCCCTTCACCGCCTTGCATGGCCGTTAACGCTGCCTGATCAGGCTGATATGGCTGCAAATACCATATAGCCAGACAAATCGCTCCAAGTGTCACCAATACGAGTGCCTGTAACCACTTTTTGCGTGCTTGACTCATCCCACCCACCTCGTTTCCGTTCCCATGTATATGCTACTTATTATGTCTCAAACATAGAAAAAACCGTCAGAGACAAAATCCGGACGGTCGTTGGTACTGGCTCCATTAGCCTTTTTCCTTTTGCCGCTCGCGAAAACGGCGCACCTTCATCAAGTTTCCGCACATTTTGTCATCACACCAGCGGCGCACCCGGTTGCGGCTTTCATCATAAAACACCCAGCGGCAATCCTCGTTGTCACATATTTTGATTCGCTCCAGATGCTGCGGGGCAAGCAACTCTGCGAAAGAAGCTGCAATTTGTGCCATGACGAGGGGCCAGCCCTCTGCTTGGCTGGATTGCTTTTGCCTGTAGCTACCCTCCTCTTCTACATACAACACCTGCATATGAAAAGGGGCGAGAGCCAAAACTCTGTTCAATTCCTCAAGGTCCTCCTCTTGGATTCGGTCTCCACGGACAACGGCTTCCAGCATACGTCGCAAACGTTGGCGCAGCTGCAAAAGTGAAGCGGCACACTCCTCATTCATCGGCAGCGGAGCGGTTAGCTTGTATGTTTGCAAAAACGATGACAGCCATTCCTGGTTCTCCAAACGATTTTCCCAACGACCAGAACCTCGCCAATCCCGCCAATCACTATTTAAAAAATCGATACAAAGCCAGTCCATGTCATCATCTCTCCTGACTAAACCCCTCATTTTTCTCTCTTGTATGACCATATAGGATATGGTAATCTTTATATGTAACTACCGTAATATGATTAGTTGGTTACACCTTTGTTTCTTACTGCTATTATAGCGTTTCATCAATCTGTTTCACAGACGAGGAGGAAGCGTATGAATCGGAAGGATTTGCTTTTGCACGGATGGGAATGTACGTATGACAAGGAAGACTGGTATCCACCCTTAAAAGAAGCGCTTTCCGGAGTATCAGTAGCGGAGGCCAACTGGCGCCCTGTGGGAGAAGCAGCCAACACAATCTGGGAAAACGTCAGCCACCTTCTTTATTACAAAGAACGCCTGTTGCATCGTCTACTGGGCACTGAATTTCTTGGCTCCGCTGAGACGAACGATGATACCTTCATCCCATCCGGCGGTCCGAATGACGAAGACGCTTGGCAAGCGACCCTCTTGCGCATGGAAAGCGTCCATCGCCACATTCATGAAAAGCTTTCCTTGCTGACGGATGAGGAGTTAAACCAGACGGCTACCTATACGCCCATTTACCAAACCGTGATGAGTCTGGTCCTGCATGATGCGTTTCATACGGGACAAATCGTCCAAATTCGCAAGCTGCAAGGCTCCTGGCCTGCCAGACGCTCTTTTGAATAACAAAATTTCACATTGATTAATCATAAACAATCCTTTATAGTTGATGAATCACATAACTTCATACATGTTATCCTCATCTTTCACGGTGAGGATAGAGGTCGCGGCTTTTATATCATCCTGTACGAGATTCAGAGAAAATCAATGACTCCAGGTAAGGAAAATCCGCCGAAGCTCATATCGCGTCTCTGTGCGATTGGGTTGGGGCTGTACTCGAAAGGGGCAGAACTGTCACGTTTGCATGCCAAGCAAACGTGGTGAGCTATCTTCAGTGAAGGCTTGGTGGGGATTGGATGATACCGCCCTATGCCATTTTTTTGGCTATGGCGGTTTTTTCGTTTCCGACCTTCCTTCTCAAAAATCATGAAAGGTCGTGCAAGCAGCTTATGTCACAAAATCAATTGCAACGTGGTTTAAAAGCCCGACACCTGACGATGATCGCTATCGGCGGCTCGATTGGGACGGGATTGTTTCTCGCGAGTGGAGGCTCGATCCATTCCGCCGGACCAGGTGGAGCTTTAGTCGCCTATCTCGCCATTAGTATCATGGTTTACTTTTTAATGACCAGCTTGGGGGAAATGGCAGCCTTCATGCCTGTATCCGGTTCGTTTTCGACGTATGCCACACGGTTCGTCGATCCATCTCTCGGTTTTGCTCTCGGCTGGAACTACTGGTACAACTGGGCCATTACCATTGCCGTCGAGCTGTCAGCTTCCGCACTCATTATGAAATATTGGTTCCCGGATACCCCAGCGATAGTGTGGAGCGCTTTGTTCCTCGGATTGCTGTTTGCCTTGAATCTCCTGTCAGTGAAAGCCTATGGAGAATCTGAATATTGGTTCGCCTTGATTAAAGTAGTAACAGTAATCGTCTTTATTATTGTAGGTGTGTTGATGATTTTTGGCATTATGGGCGGCCAAGCAGTCGGCTTCCAAAACTTCACCAAAGGCGACGCGCCATTCAATGGCGGCTTCATGGCCCTGCTCGGTGTCTTTATGATTGCCGGATTCTCTTTCCAAGGGACAGAGCTGGTTGGTGTCGCAGCTGGGGAGAGCGAAGACCCTGCCCGCAACATTCCAAAGGCCATCCGTCAAATTTTTTGGCGCATCCTACTCTTCTACATCCTCGCTATTTTGATCATCGGGTTGTTGGTTCCATACGATAATCCAAATCTGATCAGTGGCGACCTTACGGATATTGCGATCAGTCCGTTTACGATTGTATTTGAAAATGCCGGATTTGCTTTTGCAGCATCCGTCATGAATGCCGTTATTCTCACGTCAGTATTGTCTGCTGGTAACTCTGGCATGTACGCCTCTACACGCATGCTGTGGAACTTGGCGAAAGAAGGAAACGCACCAAAATGGTTCGCAAAAGTAACAAGTAACGGCGTACCGATCAATGCCTTGATCTTGACTGCGCTCATCGGCGCCCTTGCTTTTCTGTCCTCTTTGTTTGGGGAAGGCGAAGTGTATGTATGGCTTTTGAATGCTTCCGGTATGTCAGGCTTCATCGCTTGGCTGGGAATTGCCATTAGTCACTACCGTTTCCGCAAAGCGTATATCGCTCAGGGCCGTGACTTAAGTGAATTACCTTATCGGGCAAAGTGGTTCCCGTTTGGACCGATTTTTGCCTTCATCATTTGCTGTATCGTTATTTTCGGGCAAAACTACTCCGCATTCATGGGTGGAATGATCGACTGGTATGGCGTCCTGGTCTCTTACATTGGCCTGCCACTCTTCTTAATCATTTGGCTCGCTTATAAAATCACGCAAAAAACCAAGCTCGTCCCTCTAGAACAAGTAGACTTCAGCATGGATGAATACACGAAATAATCGAAGAAAAAAATACGGACTTCCGTTATCTGAACGGGAGTCCTTTTTCCTGTTTGCCAGCATATTAAAAACTGACTAAAAATAGCCGATAGTATAGACAAGAAGCAATTGAGATCCGTTTCCTTCCGTTCTCACAACTCATACCAGTCATCTGATAAAAGGTAACAAGATCTCCTGCCATCACGACTGAACATGAATCCATGTGAGGAGAGTAGAACATGCAAATCCAATCGTATTCCCGCTACCTAACCCCCAAGCTTCCAACTAACCAACCTGCACCCAAGATGGTGACAGGAACTAGTCTGGGATTGCCCAAGCCCGATACTGTAGATCTTCGTTCACACAAGGCACGCGAGCTACCTGCTGATGCCATCGAACATCACAGCGTCCAATTTTTCTTTAGCACAGAAATTAATGAGCGTTTGGATAAAATTTTCGCAGATAAACCACCCGAGGCTCGCAAAGCCTTTGACCACATCCTGGAGCAAAATTTTTTCAACTCCCAATCCTCCTACACCGATGAAGAAAGAGCTGCTTTGGTAGAAGTCGGTTTAACCCAAGGTAAATATTTGGCGGACCAATACATGGGTGATGAAAAAAATGCTGCTGAATTTTTGGATACCCTGCATCTGCTCGCTGGCGTTGCCAAAACACGAAAGGTTGACCCTGCAACTGGCAGTGTCAGCTACGTAGAGCTTCCGCAAAAACCACATGGGGCGCCGAACGACTATGTTAATCCGTCCAAGCTGATGGAACGGTATGACCCAGAAGCCTACAAAAAAATGCAAGCGGCCACAACCAATCAAACAGAGAAGGTAAGCATGCTGATTCAATTCGTCAAAAAGCTGCAACATCGTCCAGACTGGATCGCACAATACCGGAACGAACAAGCTACGCTTCTCTCCGATTTAAAAAATACAAAAATCGCTAACCGCTTTGAGAATGTAAATACAAAGGACGCCACTGAATTTGTTCGTCAAATGAATACGCTTGCTGAAAATGCTTCCTTTTCTACCTTCACACCATTGCTACAAACGAATCTTGCCTCTTTTATGAAGATCCTGACCAAGAAAACGAGTTAACTGCACAAAGATGATCGTCACAGCCTCCGCCCGAACTTCCTGGGACTGGGGCTGTTTTTTCGTGTGTAGTACCAGTCTCTTTCCTTTTCCAGTTAAGGAAATTGACCGGCAGGTGGTGGACATACTAACCCGTAAAGGAGGAGATGAACATGGATGACAATCGCGAAAACGACCTGCCTGATTTCAAACAACTGGATGACAGACTGATCGCTCAACCTCCAACTAGTCCAATACTCGCAATCCGAACCAATCTGGACAAGGAACCAAATGACGTCGACAATCCGTATGTGCAGCAAGACTCTGAACCCACTGGACAAAATAAGGGGGACGCAAATGACTGATCGCAACTCAAAGGAAAAACCGGACATGGGTTATAACGGAAGCAATATGCATGGTTATTCCCTTACACCAAAGGAAGGAACATTGGACCAAACTACAAAGACGGCTGCAGCAAAAAAAGAAAACAGGGACAAAGAATAGTTCTTTCCCATCCCGAAGAACAAATCCCCTTTGGGGAAACGGGCAGACGCTCACTTTGCCTATTTCCTGAAGGGGATTCCTTTTGGATTTCTGACCAAGAACATGATGAAAAAACATTTTCTTATTGACGAAATTCTATTGGAAATATATACTTTTCATGAATTTGATAATGAGAATCGTTATCAAATTCTTGTATATATGATCAGGAGGTTGCCCCATGAAATCCAGGCTCTTCAAACACATTTACAGTACAACATTAGTCACTTCTCTCCTCACAGGTGGCGCCCATATGGCTCTGGCCGCACCACTCGTGGCCACTGCTGAACAGACGGATGTTTCCCCTTTGTCGCTAGATTTCGCAGTCGAACAGGCAATAAAGAACAGCGTTGATCTGGAGGTGCTTCGGCTTGATTTAGATATTACGAAGTACGAAACATCCATCACACTGAGAGAAAAAGCAGAAATCAAAAAAGCTGACATCATGTCGCTGGCTGATGCAAAAAAGAAATTCGAAGACGCTGCCAAAGCGGTCAAAGAAGTGGTTGTCGATGAAGTCGCCCTGAATACGCAAAAAAACACCATACAATTGCAAGTGCAAAAAGCATTCTTCGAAGTCCAATCATTAGACACCAAAATCAAAGCGCAAAAGAAAAGCTTGCAAAGACAGTACTGGTTGGACTCCCAAGAAACAGAAGCTCACAAAAATCTTGCTGCCCTTGAAACCAGCTACAAACAAGCATTGGCCAAGCTCAACGATTTATTGAATGAAAAAGCGGACAGACAATGGAAAATGACCGCTACTGATCTGACCCAGCACGAGCTGCTTTCCCTGGAGCAATTGCAAGCAAAAGCTTTTGAAAAACGTCCTGAGATGATCAAGGCACAAGCAGAAATAGACTTTGCCCAAGTAAGAATTGATTACACCGCAGAGTATTCCGCACTCAGTACACATAAAGGTACAATCGCAAAAAACGAGCACAAAAAAGCGGAACTGCAAAAACAAAAAATACAAAAGAAAATCGGTCAAGAAGTAAGTGACAACTATACGAAGGTACTGGCAGCAAGAAAGGCATTAGAGGAAAGTACAACAAAGAAAGAAACCGCATTGGAGCGCTATCAGGCAACAATCGATCAATATAGATTAGGAAAAGCATCGATGAAAGAACTGATGGAAGACGAAGCAAACCTGTTTGACTCCGAAACAAAAACAATCGAATCTGTTTATCAATACAATCTCGCTGCTACCACTATGAATCAGTCAACTGGCTATTAGTATTTCGTATCACGAAGGATCTCATTTATTCATTTAAAATAAAGAAGGCTTCATCCCACAGGGTGAAGCCTTTACTCATTTATTAGTCTCTCAAAAACTCCCGGCATCATCAGACGACCACCGTCTACACCAAAATCCTCTATGAACCACCAAGCCGATAGCACACTGTGGCAATACGCCCACGCCAACACTCTCTCTTTTTGCAAAAACAGCGCCTTCGTCAGCCCATCGACCCGCTGTTTCATTACTTCTTCTACCCCATCCTCTGGCAACTGGTTCAGCAAAAACGGAATCACCTCGTATTCCGTCTCCCCGATCAGCCCCTTTGGATCAATTGCCAGCCACGGCTCTCTCTCTGCGCGCAAAATATTTTCATGATGAAGATCACCATGCAGCAGGCACTGTTCTTTTTGTGTGGAGAGAAGCTTTTTGTACCATTGCATGGCCCGCTCCACCATTTGCTCGGGAATCGGTCCTGTCCCCCTTGGAAATGAGGGCGAATCTTTTCCAGTCCCACAGCCCAGTCTGCTATCGTCGGAAACGTAGACGCAAGCTTACCCACTCTCGAAACGGGTGTATGCATCCTTTTGATCACGTCGGCCAAGCATTGAATTCGCTCGTCTTCACTACTCAGCTTGTCTAGTGTCTCTCCTGGCATGATGCGCTCCAAAAGCATGATCCCTTTTTCCTCGTCAGCATCGAGTAGCTGCACCATTCCCCGCCCTGCAAAAGCCCGAATCGCTGCCAGCTCTCTCTGCCAATCCTGTCCAGGTACGCCCAGCTTCAGCACTGCGTTTCTCCCATCCTGAAACACAACTGGTGCGACAAAGTTATAGGAGAGTGGAAACGGCTCCAGTACCTTTAATGACCACCTTACTTCGCAATCGGCAATCAGCTCATGAAAGGAATCCAACCAGAGACGCCCCTCTTCTTTATGTACGCCCATAATTGTTTGCGAAAAATGGGTCGGCAATGAAATCATTAGGCATCTCCTCCTATAAGGGCTTGTGGCTTTAAAACTTCTTGCTCTACCCTCAATCATCCTCTTGCATCAACTTTCAAGCTGTTCCCTTACCACAGCTGCGAAGAAGAAGCGCATTTCCAGTCAAGCGCCTCTGGAGCCCATCCTAGCTTCGGAAAAAATGGCGGGGAATTTCAGCTTCACTTATGAAACACTTCATCCAAACTTCTACGTTTGAAGCGCTCCCGCCATTTTTTCCGAAGCGGCCAGTGAATCCTCCTTGCGGGGCTTAGGCCGAAGCGTAGACTGGAAATGCGCTTCTTCCCCACCACAGCCACTAGGTAAAAAAGGGAGCAGCTTGAAAGCCGCCCCCCTTTATTTCCCGGAAAATGTTATGACAGTCGTCCCATCAAGCTCTCCATACGATCCAGAGCCTTCTTCAACTGCTCCATCGATGTTGCATAAGAACAACGGATATGCCCCTGTCCACTTTCGCCGAACACATCTCCAGGTACGACAGCTACCTTTTCCTCCATCAGCAGCTTCTCCGCAAACTCTGAAGAACTGAGACCTGTAGAAGCTACAGACGGGAATGCGTAGAATGCTCCGTCCGGCTCATGGCAAGTCAATCCGATTTGACGGAATCCATCTACCACATAATTACGGCGCTGACGGTAGCTCTCGATCATTCGTTCCATATCAGAACGTCCATGACGCAGGGCTTCCAATGCAGCCATCTGAGCCATTGTCGGTGCACACAGCATGGTGTACTGGTGGATTTTCAGCATGCCTGCGAGCAAATCAGGAGACGCGCAGACATACCCCAGGCGCCAGCCGGTCATCGCGAACGCTTTGGAAAAACCGGAGATCAGGATCGTCCGATCTTTCATCCCTGGCAGAGCCGCGATACTATCGTGCATTCGCCCGTAGGTAAGCTCCGCATAAATCTCATCGGAGATCACCATGAGGTCGTGCTTTTCAATGATCGGCAGAAGTGTTTTCCACTCTTCAGCCGTCATAGTCCCCCCGGTCGGGTTATTGGGATAGCAGAAGATGATTGCTTTTGTACGCGCGGTGATGTGCGTCTCTAGCTCTTGTGGTGTCAGCTTGAACTGGTTTTCCATCGTTGTTTTCAGGAAAACCGGCACCCCGCCAGCCAAGCGAATGACTGGTTCATAGGAGACATAGCAAGGTTCCACGACCAACACTTCATCACCCGGATCGAGAATGGCACGCAGTGCGATATCAATCGCTTCGCTGGCACCGACCGTCACGAGAATTTCTGTCTCTGAATGATAGCTGACAGAAAAACGTTCTTCCAAGTATTTCTGAATTTCCACACGCAACGGCAGCATACCTGCATTGGATGTATAAGCTGTATGTCCACGCTCCAGCGAAGAAATCGAAGCTTCTCTCATGCGCCAAGGAGTGACGAAATCAGGCTCCCCTACACCTAAGGAAATGACTCCCTCCATCGAAGCTGCCAAATCGAAAAAGCGGCGAATGCCTGATGGCTTCAATGATTGAACTGTATTGGATAAACGGTTTTTAACTTTGACTTGTGTACTCACGGCGTAACCACCATCCTGTGATCTTCGTCACGATCTTCCAGCTCAATGCCATCGTGCTTGTAACGTTTCAAAATAAAATGTGTAGCTGTTGAGACAACTGAATCGAGAGTGGACAGCTTTTGCGAAACAAAAGTGGCTACCTCTTTCATCGTTTTGCCTTCCAAAATAATCGACAAGTCATAGCTTGCACCAGACATCAAGTAAACAGCCTTCACTTCTGGGAAACGGCAGATTCGCTCCGCCACTTCATCAAAGCCGACATCGCGCTTCGGCGTCACTTTCACATCAATCATGGCGTTCACGTACGGATGATCGTCCACACGCTCCCAGTTCACCAGCGCTGGATATTTGACAATGACCTTCTCGGCTTCCAATGCTGCAATCGTCTGCTCAACGACCTCGGTCGGCTCCCCGATCATTTTTCCGATTTGCTCAGCACTCATGCGACTGTCTTCTTCCAACAGGTGTAACAGCTCTCTTTGCTTCAAGCGATCCATGCCCCACCACTCCAGTTTTCTCTTTATTTTTAACATAACCTCATAATGCAAAAAGCCCCAGCAACCAGACTCATGATTTCCATGAATCTGATTGCTGAGGCGAAGGTATCGCGGTACCACTCAGCTTTTTTGCCTCTCTCACAAAAGGCAAACTCGTGCTGTCTACAAAGACATGCGCCCCATAACGTGGGCCATCCGCTGCTTTCTACTTGGCATTTTCAAAAGCAGAGCTCCAAGGTGGCTTTCAAAAAGAGTTCGCGGCTGCCCTCTCAGCTAACAGGCAACTCTCTGGACGTCAAAATCCCTTTTTTACTTTCCTTTTCACGGCTGTGTTGGTTGTTTTATTGAATGTCTCAGATTATAAATGACGTTTTCTCTCATTGTCAACCAACAACTTCTGTCTTCTGAACCTCTTTCAAACCGTTAGGCAACCAGACGCGAAACACGGTCCCTGTTCCCAAGCTGCTTTGTACGTCAATTTTTCCACGATGATTTTCTACGATGGATTGGGTGATCGACAGCCCCAATCCAGCACCTCCGCTTTTGCGTGCACGTGAGGATTCAATCCGGTAGAAACGGTCGAATACATGCGGGACATGCTCCGATGCGATCCCTGCCCCATTATCTCTGAACGTCAGTTCAATCCCATTGGCAATCTTGCTCAATGTAAGCTCGATCTCACCGTTCACAGGGTCAGTATGCTGCACGGCATTTTGAAACAGATTGAGAATAACTTGCTTCATTCCGTCACAATCGAAAGTAGCCGTAACATTCGGCTCTACGCGGAAATGAACGTTTCGGTCACCTGCCAGGACCATGAGCTGCGATTCCATACTGTGCACGACCGCGTCCAACTGCTCTTCTTGCAAAAGAAAAGCCGGTTCCCGATCCATCCGAGCCAGGTAGAGCAAATCATTGACGAGTTTATTCAGTCGTTCTGTCTCGCCGTGCATGCTTTTCAAAGCTTTCTGCAAATGTTCGGGATTTGCCGCCGCACCACGCAGCAGCACCTCCAAAAAACCATGGATGGATGTCAGCGGTGTTCGCAATTCGTGTGAGGCATCCGCCACAAAGCGCCGCATCCGTTCTCCAGCTTCTTGCTCGATTTTAAAGGAGGTTTCCAACCGCTCCAGCATTCCGTTAAAGACCGCCGATAATTGATCAATCTCCATTTGGCCTTGATCCATCGGCAGTCGTTCATCCAAATTACCCGCATTAATCCGCTCAACTGTAACCTCAATACGCGAAAGTGGGTTCAGCGTACGGCGGAGCACAGGCACATAGGTTAACAAGCCGATTAGCAAGGCGAGTGCAGATGCAGAGAAGAAAATGATCAGCTGTGGAAATAGCACTTCCCGCATCGGGCCGACAGGTGTACTCAGTTGTACGATTCCTTGCAGCTGTTCAGGTGATTTGATAGGTGCCAGCACGACCAAATAATCCTTCCCAGTGCTACCTTCCAAAATTTTGTATTTAAAAGTGCATACGCCACTAGCTAAGATCTCGCGGTATAAACTATCAGGAAAGCGTGGGGAATACCCTTCGCTCGGATTCGCAAACAGCTCCGTCACATTGGCGTCGTTGTCAATAAAGGCGTACTTGATATCAGGTGTACGCAAGGAGAGCAACGCGCTGACATACTGATCGTATTTCGGGAGCGTTTCCGTATCTTCCAAGACCTGATAAGGAACGGTAACTGCCAGATTTAATAAGCTTTCCGCTTTGCTGCGATACAAGAACTGCTCCATCAATAAGTATTGAATCATGCCGATTAGAAGCAGCAACCCGGATAAGATAAATAACGAACGTGACAACAGCTGATAACGCAAAGAGTTCGGTTCTAGGAAGGCGGACCATTGATTGTTTCGTTTCATCGTCATACAAAATCAACCCGATAGCCCGCACCGCGCAATGTGCGAATGATCCGATGCTGACGATCGTTCAGTTTGTCACGCAGGGAGCGGATATACACCTCGACAATGTTCTCCTCCCCACCGAAATCATAGCCCCACACGTTATCCAGAATCATTGGTTTACTCAGCACCAAGCCGTGATTCGTCACCAAATATTTCAGCAAAGAGTATTCCGTTGGCGATAGCTCTAGAAGCGTTTCCTCGTAGGTAATTTCCTTTCGCCTGTCATCGATCTGGAAGGGGCCGAGATGTACCTTGGAGAGCAGATGTGGATAATGATTGCGAATGCGCGCTTGAATACGGGCAAGCAGCTCCTCAAAGCTAAACGGCTTGATCATATAATCGTCGGCACCCAGCGTCAGACCTTTTACCCGATCCTCTACGTCTTCTCTGGCTGTCAGCATGATCGTTGCTACATTCTGTATCTTTTTCAGCATCCGGCATACCTCGAAGCCGTCCATGCCTGGCATCATCACATCGAGAATAACGATATGGGGCTGATGCTCCTTTACCATGGTCACCGCGGTCATCCCATCTTGTGCCGTCAATACTTGAAAACCTTCATTTTCAAGACCCATCTCCAAAAATTGAAGGATGGTCGGTTCATCATCGACAAGCAATATTTTAATGCCTTTGTTTAGGCTCATTTCTTTCACCTCACCTCTATTTTACCTGAACAGGCCAAGAGTAGCTGAATGTTTGCTGAATATGCCCTGAGTACGAGCTGAAAGCTTTTTACAGAATCACAAACCAAAAAATGTAAGTTTAACATGAAAAACGTTGATAATTCTCTTACCATTGCACTTTCAACAAACTTTCAGCCAGCTTTCAAGACCCACTCAGCTTCCTCTCTCATAATGATCCCTGCGTAGTCAAATACATACGACTCAAATCTGAACACTTCAAAAACATGGAGGTTATACAATAATGAAAAAGAATTCGGTTATCCTGACAGCATCAGTTGCCACGCTCGTGGTCGGTATCGGAGGTTACATGCTCTATGACTATTTCGTGGGAAACCATGTGGAGATTCAGCCTGCAGCTGCGGTAACCACAGCCTCATCTACCGCTTCATCAACACCTCTGACAGCAGATCAACTGAATAAAAAATGGACAATCAATGACCAGTCCAAAGTCTATTTCTCCGTAACTACGTCGAAAGAAACGGTAAACTTTGAAATGGACGGCATTACTGGTAGCTGGGATGTGAACCTCTCTGCACCAGATCAAATGAAAGCAACAGCTTCCGCTGACTTGAATAAGCTGAACTCCGGTAATGAAAAGCGCGACACCCATATCAAATCTCCAGATTACTTTGATACAGCCGTGAACCCTGCAGCTACCTTTGAAGCGAAATCTTTTGAGAACTGGCCAACCACTTGGACAGAAGGCCAAAAAGCTTCGTTCACCATCAATGGCGTCCTGACCGTAAAAGGAATTGCCAAAGACGTGAAAATTAATGCTGACGCGATTTATTCCCAAGGTAAGCTGCAGTTGGAAGGAACGTCCGTCGTAACGTTTGGTGACTTCGGAATGACTAGCCCTCATACAATCGTGGCCAAAACGGAAGAAAACATTAACATTACATTGCGACTCGCGCTGGATGCTGTTTAATCAATCACTTTTCGCAGGAATTGCTTCGAGAGACGTCTGACATTCACAGACGTCTTTTTTCACAGATTTTTACATTGTAATATTGACATTGTTAAAATGATATCATAATATAAAAACATGATAACAGATTCGAGCAAACGGAAAGGATGATCTTGTGAGTACGTCTCCCCTTCGAGCCAAACGCATCCACTATCGGACCAAAAAGTACCGCTCGCCGGATGGACTTCCTACAGATATTTGCCTCTTTACGATCCTTTCCATCCCGCGCCAAACGAAAACCAAATCACTGCCACTCAAACAATTGGCCGTTCTTCTGATCAAGCGAAAAAGCGATACATTTGGAGAGCAATGGGCATTGCCTGGCGGTTTCTCCCATGAATCGGAGACACTGGACGAATGCGCCTATCGTGAATTGAAAGAAGAGACGAATATTGACCGCGATGTACACATCGAGCAGTTGAAGACGTACTACAAGCCAGGTAGAGACCCTCGTGGTTGGATTCCGAGTGTTGCCTATGTCTCCCTCGTTCATGAAGATTTATTGAAACACACACAGGCAAACGACGATGCATCAGACGCGCAGCTGTTTCCTATTGAGGAAGCTTTTGCCCTCAACCTTGCTTTTGATCATCGTGAAATTTTGACTGACGCCTTACAGCGAGTTCGTCAGCAGATGCTGCAAACGACTATCGCCAAAGCGTTTTTGCCAGATGAGTTTACCTTGAGCGAACTGCTGCAAGTGATCGAGACCGTCGTTCCGTCCTTTTCGGCAAAAGATCGCGGCAATTTCGAGCGGCGCTTGCTTGCGACAACCAGACGGCAAGGACTCCTCGAGCCAGTTATATCGGCTGACGGACAACCTGTCTACTCGACCGAGTTTTCGAATTCACCAGCCAAGCTCTATCGCTTTACAGGCTTTACCCCAACTGCCATGATTTACTGAAAAAGCCCACATTCAGGAGGTTTTTGCCATGAAAGCTTTGATTGTGATCGACTACACGAATGATTTTGTCGCGACAGATGGTGCATTGACTTGTGGAGAGCCTGGCCAGGCTATTGAAGGACGCATTGGAGAGCTGATCCGCGACTTCCTCGCAGAAGGCGACTTTGTCGTCATGGCAGTCGACGCTCATCGCGAGCAGGACCCGTACCACCCTGAGACTGGACTCTACCCTCCGCACAACATTATCGGTACGGCTGGCCGGAATTTGTATGGCAGCATTCAGGAGATTTACGAGGAATTCGAAGATACGATTCACTGGATGGATAAGACGCGCTACAGTGCTTTCCAAGGTACCGACCTTGCGCTATTGTTGCGCACGAGAGGTATTACCGAGATTCATCTGGTAGGTGTCTGCACGGACATTTGTGTACTGCATACAGCGATTGAAGGCTTCTATAACGGCTTTTCTGTCGTCATCCACGAGGATGCTGTAGCGAGCTTTCTTCCAGAAGGCCACAAATGGGCTCTCGGTCATTTTCAGAACCAGCTTGGCATGACTGTTCGAAAAAAATAACAGGCTCATGACGATAGGAGGCAATTTTTATGCGAATCGGCATTTATGGCAGCAGCTTTGATCCCATAACGTACAGCCATTTGTTCACGGCAGCGACCGTCGCTCACCGGAGACGACTGGACAAAGTCATTTTCGTACCATGCTCTTCAAAGCGTCATGATAAAAAATTGCAGACAGAGGACGTCCATCGCTTGCACATGCTCAAACTGGCTTTAGCAAGCAGTACACACAAAACAAACAAATATGGCGAGCCTCTTTTCGAAATTTCTACAGTCGAGATGGATGCCTTGCCAGGTGAAACCTATACGTATGATACGATGATGCACATGAAAAAGAAGTACCCGAACGACGAGCTCTTTTTCATCATGGGGTCAGATTTGTTAGAGGGACTGTCGAACTGGGGCAACGCTGAAAAGCTGGTCGCAGGCTTCAACTTCATCGTGATGTCGCGTGAAGGCTATCCGACCGCTGACCTGATCGCAGAGGACGCGCTGCTGCGCAATCACGACGAGCATTTTCTCATTATGAGCAAAGGCATCAACATGGGAATCAGCTCTACCTACATCCGAGACGAAATCCGCAAGGGCGGCGATCCCAGCTTCCTGTTGCCGGATGCTTGCCTTCAGTACATTTATGAAAAAGGAATCTACAAAGAGCCTTACGTATAATCTCAATAAGAAAAACAGCCGAACCTGTGAAGTGTCGGCTGTTTTCTTTGTCGTCTCCATCAACGATTGAGAGTATTGGCAATGACAGGCTTTTGTATCTTTTTCTGATAGTTCACCAAACAAATACTGCACACAATCAATACCAGACCAGCGATGAGCGAATACGTAACCGGCTCGTCCATGAAAATGGTACCAGTGACGACTGCGATGAGCGGCACGAGAAACGTAAAGGCGGCCACCTTGCTCGCTTCACCTGCATTCACGAGCCCAAAGTAAATGACAATGGCAATCGGTACACCAAATGTAGCGCCATAGCTGAGACCGATCAGATACGGAACATTCCAGACAATGTCGGACCAGCTCTCTACACCTGTCCCCAAAAGAGTTAAGGCCGCGCCACCAATGATGCATTGCATGGTAACCATCCACAGCGAATCTACCTTGGCACTGACTTTTTTCACATAGATCACGCCCAGCGCCCACGTAAGAGCCGTCAACAAACCTAAAATGACGCCCACGATGGAAACCTGTCCAGTCAGTCCATCTGCACTAACCGCAAGTATCCCGAGGAATCCCATGATCAGCCCAATGATCTTGAGCACCGTCATGCTCTCACCCAGCCACAACCAGGCAAAGAGTCCAATCAAGATTGGCTGGAAGTACACCAACACAGAGAATAATCCACCTGGCAAATACACGAGTCCAACCGTCTGAATGCCGTAAAAGCACAATGTATTCAGAAAGGCAGATATACAATAGCGCAACCAGTTTTCACGCCAGTTGATCTTTTTCCATTTCGGTAAAATGAATAAAGCGAGCAGAAGTCCGCCAATCAGCGAACGCATTCCTGCGAATAAAATCGGTGGCGTATAGGCGAGTGACATTTTGTAGATCGACCAGCTTAATCCCCACATCAATACCAAACCTGCAATAGCAACAACAGTCTTACCCGAAAACTTTCCCACGAGGGGCCTCCCTTTCTAGCTGCACACTTGCACTTATGTTTTTGTCCGCCTCTTATAGTACCACACAAAAGAAGAAGCCGGATGTTCTCACCCGGCTTTGCTTCCTGCCATATTATTGCTGCTCTTGACGCAAAAACTGGTCGAAAGCATCTGTCGGAAGCGGCTTGCTGAACAAATAGCCTTGTCCGTGGTCGCAGCCATTTTCCTTTAGAGCCGCTACTTGATCATGCAGCTCAATTCCCTCTGCGATGACATTCATATTGAGACTTTGCGCGATCGTGACAATCGCTTTTACAATCGCTTGACTCTCCTGGTTGTGATGAATGTCGCGAATAAACGAGGCGTCAATTTTGATCGTATCGACTGGCAAGCTTTTAATATAACTAAACGAGCTATAGCCTGTCCCAAAATCATCAATCGAAATTTGGATGCCGATGTCCCGAATCTGTTGCAGGACTGCCGTCGCCTCTTCCATTTTGACAAAAATGCTCTCCGTAATCTCGAACTCCAGCCAATTAGGAGACAGTTTTGTTTCCCGAAGAATATCCTTAATCATCTCGACCAGATCTTTTTGATAGATTTGTCTCGCTGACAAATTCACAGAGACCTTCAACGTATATCCTTGATCGTGCCAGATTTTATTTTGTTTGCACGCCTGTTTCAAAATCCATTCCCCAAGCGCCAAAATCATCCCTGTCTCCTCGGCGATTGGAATAAAGCGATTCGGCGGGATAATGCCCAGCTCCGGATGCACCCATCTGACGAGCGCCTCCATGCCTGTCATCGCGCTTGTCGCGATATCGATTTTGGGCTGGTAGTAAATTTGGAACTGCTCTTGTTCAATAGCTTTCCGCATCTCATTTTCCATCAAGATACGCTCCAGCGACTTCGCCTCCATCGTCGGATCGAAAAAGTCATAACCATTCTTCCCGCGCGATTTCACTGTATATAATGCCGTATCGGCCCGTTTCAACAAATCTTCGGGGTTGTCCCCATCCTGCGGGTATAAGGCGATGCCGATGCTGCACGACACGTTGAACACATGACCGTCCAATTCAAACGGCCGCTGCAACTGATTCATGATGTGCTCTGCCAATGCAGTCGCTTCGCTTCGATCTTGCAGCTGGTTCTGCATAATCGTAAATTCGTCTCCACCCAACCTGGCCACGACATCTCCTGTCTTGAGGCATGCCTGTAGACGCTTTGATGCTTCGATCAGCAACATATCCCCTACGTCATGACCGAACGAATCGTTCACATCCTTGAAGCGATCCAAATCCAAAAACAGCACAGCCAGATTCGATTGAAAACGCTTGGCCTGCATCATTTCCTTGCTAAGCTGTTGGACATACATCCGTCGATTCGGCAGGTCTGTCAACGCATCGTGATAAGCCAAGTGGTGAATCGTCTCTTCGGACTGTTTACGGTCTGTGACGTCACGGGTAACGAGGAGCAGCTTCGTCACATTTCCTTCTTCATCCATGATCGGATTGATTTTGCTTTCTGTCCAGATAACATCGTTTCTTTGGGTATTAATCCGGCATTCTACCATGTACTCTTTACGCGTAGAGAAGGCATGCTGAATCGCATAAGCAAAAATATCTCGGTCATCCTCTACAATCCACTCGAACAGGTTCAGGATTTCTTCATCTGGAACGGTATGCTCCCATACACGCTTGTGAGACGGGGACAAATAGAGAAATTCCCCATCCAGGTTGATGATGCTGATGATATCCGACGTGTTTTCCGCGATGATGCGATACTTTTCTTCACTCCGCTTGAGCTCGTCTTCCATCTGCTTGCGAGCTGTGATATCACTGCGAATGGAAAGGTATTGATAGATTTCGCCCGCTTGGTTCTTAAATGGCACGATGGTGGTATCGACCCAATAATAGCTGCCATCTTTTGCGCGATTGCGAATTTCCCCCCGCCAGACCTGGCCAGATCGAATACAAGACCACATTTCTTTAAAAAAGCCTTTCGGATGGAAACCCGAATTAAGAATACGATGGTCATTTCCAACCAATTCGCTTCGTTCATATTTCGATATGCGGCAAAATTGCTCATTTGCCCGCAAAATAATCCCCTTATGGTCCGTAATTGCCAAGATCGTGGATTGGTCCAAAGCGTATTTGACATCTGCCAGCTCATTCACAACCATGTTCAGCTCACCATCTTTTTCGCGTAGTAGCCCTACCCAATCTTGGGGTGTCAGTGAAGATATCATTTGGTTTTTCATTTCAGTCACCTGCTTTGGATACAGTCAAAAAAAATGATCCTTACAGAAGGATCGTAACGTTCTGAATACAAGTTCGCTCCATTTTACCATGTTTTTCCGAAAGATCAACGTGAACAACTGTGGTAGAAACAAATTTTTGCAAACTTCTTGAGGTGTTCATACGAAAAAAATGAACCAGTGCACGTAGCCTGGCTCACTTTTTTCAACAATGGGTATGTTCGTGTTTCTTCCCTTACAAACGGGCAAGAATGCTGCGATTGAGGTCTGCGACAGAATTGCTGCCAGACAGCGCCATCGCAACGTCAAATTCATGAATGAGTGTATCTAACACACTCGCTACGCCTTGCTCTCCGGCAACAGCCAGTCCATACAGGAATGGGCGACCAATCAGGATGGCATTGGCACCTAAAGCAATCGCTTTAACGACATCTGCTCCTGTACGCACGCCACTGTCGAGTAAGACAGGTATTTTGCCAGCTACCACCTCGGCAATCGCTGGCATCGCATCCAGCGTAGAAATGGCGCCATCCATCTGCCTCCCTCCGTGATTGGAAACAATGATTCCATCTACACCATGCTCTAAAGCAAGTCGCGCATCATCCGGATGCAAAATTCCTTTTACCAAAATTGGTAAACGAGTATGCTCACGCAAAAAGGCGATATCGTTCCAATTCAGTGCTGGATGATAAATGTTTTTCAACACTTCCTCCACTGCATTCTCCGGCGTTACCTCAGGGAGTCGCGAGCAAAAAACAGGGTCTGTCAAGTAATTCGCCAGTCCTCTTCCTTCGCGCAGTGGCGAATACCCGTTGCGGAAATCTCTGCGCTTCCACCCTAGCATGACGGTATCTACCGTGAGAACAATGGCAGAATAGCCAGACTTTTCCGCTCGTCTGACCATGCTCGCAGAAACCTCTCGATCATTCGACCAATAGAGCTGGAACCAACGGTAGGCATCGCCCATCACTTCGGCAATCTGTTCGAGTGAGTGAGCGGAAACCGTACTGGCTACGAACGGCACTCCGGCTGCTGCTGCCGCCTTGGCAGACGCCAGCTCTCCATCGGGATGTGAAATCGTCTGCATGCCTACAGGCGCCAAGAAGATCGGTGTGCGCAACGCTTGATTGTACATCGAAATACCGAGGGTACGATTCGTCACATCACGCATCATCCGCGGAATGATTGCCCAACGGGAAAAAGCTGTCCGGTTTTCTACCAGCGTTTCTTCTGCCCCTGATCCCCCGGCAACATAATCAAATGGCCCATCTGGCAAAACCTCTCGCGCCTTTTTCTCCCAATCCTCAATGGAAATCGGCAGTGCCTGCGTGTCTTTGTTCACACGGGTAAATAAGAGTGATTCCTCATTTGTTTTCGTCATCTGGTTTGCTTCCTTTCTGCGATCGTCTTTCATCTTTTTTATCTCAATTCACATAAATTCGCAATAGTCTTAATCTCAATTCTATTGTCGAGCTTGTCCAATCTCACACGCACCTTTTTCAAGGCTACTTTTTCTTTTTGCCTTTCTTGGCTGCTCGACGGACCCGTTTCTTTGTCTTCACTGTCTTCATTCCAGCCGCTCCTGAACCCACCCATGTATTGGTTTGGCTGTTTTCATTAATGACCTTTACTACGTTGCCGCTATTGTTTCCACCCGAACCGGAAAACGCTTTGGTTACGCTTTTCGGAGAGTTGTTTGCCGTATCGCCAAAGTTGATATTCCCGACATTATTGGTAATGGTCACCTTCCCTACAAAAGTCGGCAAAACTCCTCCCTCCCCGTTGCGTAATCGCTTATTTCCATCATATTCGAACGGTTTTGCGCCCGCTTGGACGATGGTTGAGGGCATTTGTCCGATGTGGTCTTGCCCAAAAAAATCTCCCCGAGTAGACAAATCTACGCGAGGAGAAAGAACTTTTTATTGCGCGGTATAACCTCCGTCGACCAGCAGGCTTGTCCCGGTGACAAAGGAAGCATCGTCGCTGGCAAGGAACAGAACAGCCTTGGCGACTTCTTCTGGTTTACCCAAACGTCCCATCGGATGCAATCCGATCAGATGCTCATTCAAGGCTTCATTGCGCCCAGCAATCAGTGGTGTATCAATGTAGCCCGGGCAGACCGCATTTACGCGAATCCCTTCCTTCGCATACGTAAGTCCCAGTGTCTGGGTCAGGAGCTTCACGCCACCTTTGGCGGAAGAGTATGCTGTCACACCTGCTTTTCCGGCATGGCTATGGATCGAGCCGCAGTTGACAATCGCGCCGCCAGTTTCTTGCGCCAGCATTTGCTCGATGACGTATTTATCACACAAGAACACGCCGGTCAGATTGATATCAATCGTTCTTTGCCAATCATCCATACTCAACAGATGACCAGGTGCGTCTTTCGCGATACCCGCATTGGCAAACAAAATGTCTACCTTTCCGTACTTTTCTACAGTGGCGCTCACCATGTTTTTCACTTCGTCTTCTTTCGTTACGTCCGTTTTCACGAACAACGCATCGAAGCCTGCTTGATTCAGCTCTTCCGCCAATTCACTGCCACGTGGGGAGAAGTCAGCAATCACTACTTTCGCCCCTTCTTTTGCGAAGAGACGGACGGTCGTTTCACCGATTCCACTTGCTCCACCTGTTACGATCGCTACTTTATTTTCCAGTCTCATGGATAACTCCTCCTATTTTCGAAATTGGTATTCGTACCGTTTTATCTCGCTGTCGCGCCGCCATCGATGACGAATTCCGCCCCTGTGACATGGGAAGACTCGTCAGAAGCGAGGAACAGCACCATATTGGCTACATCCTCGACAGTACCGAGTCGGCCTGTTGGAGTAGCTTGTGCCAACTCTGCTTTGGAATGCTTTGTCGTTTCCGAAGCATAGGACACCATGTTTGTATCGATATAGCCAGGGTGAATCGAGTTCACGCGCACACCTTGTGCCGCATACTCCATCGCTGCATCCTTGGACATGATACGAACCGCCCCCTTGCTCGCTCCGTACAAGACGTGACCCGGTGCACCAAAAAGCCCAGCGATGGAAGAGGCATTGATGACAGAACCACCTTGTTGTTTTGCCATGAGTGGCATCACATGCTTCATTCCCAAAAAGACACCTGTTACGTTAATCGCCATGAGACGATTCCATTCCTCTACGGTAATCTCCGCCATCGGTTTAATGATATAAATACCTGCATTGTTGAACAGGATATCTACTTTCTCGTATTGTTCTATGGTGGTTGCCACTACTTGCTGCCATTGCTCTTCACGGCTTACATCGTGCGCAATCGCGATGGCTTCTCCACCCGCATCCTTGATTTCGGCTACCGTCTGAGAGGCACTTTCCAGATTGATATCAGTAACGACTACTTTCGCACCTTCCTTGGCAAAACGAATCGCTGTTGTTTTCCCGATTCCTGTTCCGCCACCCGAAATGATCGCTACTTTCCCTTCGAGTCTCGCCATTGTAAACGCCTCCATTTATGATGTCTCTTGTACCTGATCTCTTGCCTTGCTTTCATTATAGGACTCTTTTATATTTAAAAATATGTAAACATACTTACCCTTCCTTAAGTACGACTAAAGGATGTGATGTTACCAAATGCATCTGGAACAACTGGAATATATCGTAGAAATAGCGAAGGCAGGCTCCCTGACCAAAGCCGCTCAGAATAAGCATGTCACCCTCTCCGCTATCAGCCAGTCGCTCTCCAGTCTGGAAGCAGAGCTGGGCGTTACTCTTTTTACACGTTCGCGTCTTGGAGCGGTACCGACCCCAGAAGGGCGCATCATCATCAAAAAAGCATTTGAAGCGTTGGGGAAAATCCAGGAGATCTGGGAGGAAGCACAAAACTACACGAACACATTGACGGGTGAGCTGAGACTCGCCACGATTCCCGGTCCCATGAATCTTCTGGTCGATGCCGTCGCGAGCTTTAAGAAAGATTATCCTCACATCCGTACCGAAATTGCAGAAAAAGGCACGCAGGAAATATTAGAGGACATTCTTCAGGACAAGCTGGACATTGGGCTGGTCATCATCCACGAGAACCTGCTCAAAAAGAGCGAGGGCCTCGGCTTGGTGTTCGAACAGTTGCTAGAGGGAAAAATGGTCGTTGGTGTAGGCAAAAACTCGCCACTTGCCTACCAGGATTCCGTCACACCTGAAGAGCTTCGCAAGCAATCCTTCGTCCTGTACAACGACGACTACGTCAAATGGTTCGTAGAGGATTTTGCCGCTACTTATGGTCCTGTCGACATCTTATTTACGTCGAACAACACAGACGCTCTCCGCAATGCAATCCGGCAAAATCTCGCGGTAACCATCGGACTGGACTACTCTTTTGTTCATGAACCTCATTTGCAAGACTCCGATTCAATCACGCTTGATTTGGATATTCCTTATCAACAACCCATCTATTACGGCTGGGTGCGTTCGGAGGAACGGCATTATTCCCGGATTTCGATGAACTTTATCAATCGGCTCCAATACGATTTGAAAAGCAAGAAATACCCACCCACTCCTTAACAAAAAAAGACTGCCGCTTCATTTTCGCGGACAGCCTTTTTCAAATCGTTCCTACTGCACAGGGGCAAGAAAGGTCTGGATATTGTTCCCGTCGATGATAAGCGCTGATCTGGCCTTCACCACTTGCCCCTCGTATGTGAAATCTTGCTCAGAGAAGTTGGCGATCACTTGCAGATCATCCCCGAAGACAGCCTTCTGCACGAGCCTGTCTTCGGACAACACGCGATAATCAGTCATCTCGTGCTGCACCGCTTTTTTGTGGAAGGGAGACCACACCTTCAAATAGTTCGTGATCAATGGTTGGTTTTCATCCCACATCTTTTTATCCAAATGATAGAGTGGCGGTACATTGTAAAGCAACTCCTTGAGCATACGTGTGCCGACTTCACCTTTGATCTTCAGGCTGCCCCACTCCCAGTGATGGCTCGTGATTACCGCATTATTGTACACCAGCTTGTACAGTGGCAAAGAATACGCAGGATCAATGTATACATGGCGGTACTCATCCTTGATCGGAACCTGTTTTGCGTATCGTTCCGGAATCTCTCCCGCCGGGGACCAGTAGCCTCCTACATAATACGGGCTTTGCTTGTTTTTTCGCATGTCAGGATCTGCCCATTTGATGACAGGCGTCTCAATGCCATGGGCAAAGGCGATACTTCGGCTGGCGAAGTCATTTCCAGTCTCAGACCCGATGACCAATTTCTTTTCATCGCGAATATAGTCCATACGCGCGAGCTTCGCCTTCATATCCTCTGCCTCAGTCGTCGTGTGCTGTGGCGAATAGTCATCGTTGAAATCTCCTGCTGCATCTACATCAATAAACCACGAGTTAAAAGCGACATCGTTATTCATGATTTCATCCATGCGCTGTTTGACACTTGGCAGCGATAGGGTCGGATTTAGCAATCTGCCCTGCTGGAGAAAACCAGCTTTTTTCTCTCCATTTTTCTTCGAGATCGTCGCATTCTCATACAAGCTCTTATCCTTGAAAATAGCCGTGTTCCAATCTGGATTTTCTTCCTTGTGAATGGAATGGTAGGAATCGTAGCTGGCGATCAAATAGCCTGTCTCATTCGCCTCTTGGATGAATGCTGGCTTCATGTAGGCAGCCGTCCAATCCGGCAAACCTATCCATGCCTGGTCAATCCCTGCCGCTTTCATTTCTTTCAAGAGATCAGTAGAGTCGGCATTCCCCCACTGTTCCACAGGTGGAACGACATCCTGCAGCACGCTCTTCAGCAGCTTTTTGTTCAAGTCGTACATCTGTGATTCCGTCAACGAGTCGATCCCTGTTCCAAACGCTTTCTTTGCCTCTTCATCGACATGTGGAAATAGCTGCGGATTGTAAAGCTCACGGGAACGTAAAGCATAGTTCAACCCGCCTAGGATCGCATTCTTTTGATAATCCGCGACGTAATCCTGCTTCTGAATCTCACGGAATTGCTGAATGCTCTCTTTTCCATCCTCACCATTGGAGGCCAAGATTTTCTCAAGTGCCCCGATGAAGTTCTCATTTAGTTTCGTTTTCAGCACATTCCATTTCACATCGTCGACCGATAGAAAGCTCTTGTTCCACAAGTAAAAATGCGGAGCGCCGTAAAGCTTTTCGATATTCGGATTGGCTTTGGCCTTTTCCGCCAGGGTCAGCAGTTCTCCCTGCTCCTTGACATATTGCTTGTAAACACCGGCTACGCTAACCGGATCGTTGTCTGTGACATACAAGCGGAACCCGTAGGTCTTGTCCGGATTAATCGTGGGGAACTCGTGCGAAAACGTAAACGCAATCGTCGGATCAACGGCAAAATCGACGGTGTTGTTAAACAAATTGTCCACGACGTACATCAGCGCATACTTACTCTTGTTCACAGCAAAAAAGCGCATGGAAAAAGACTCGGCAAAGCTAAGACTCTCTTCTTTTAAAAATGACTGCCACTTGCTGTCATCCGCAGGAATCCATTTTCCCTCGCCCAAAGGCAACATGTAGCTTGATCCTTTTACTGTCGGCCAGGAAAAGCTCTCTGTTCCTGTGGAGGTCAGGGTGATTTGCAAATGATCCTCTTTCTTTTTGATCGAGACATCCAGCTGATCGTCCGGGTATCTCCAGGCAATCTCTTGCTCACCTTTCTGTACATTCGTTACCTTGCGCGCAGGCATCGGCTCCGAAGCACTTTCCTTCACTCCGTTTCTCTCGACGAACACTTCGAAGGTCTCCGGCTTCACATCAAAAGTAAAATCTGCATGCTGCTTCGTCTGTACCTGCTCCGTAGCATTATTACTCTCACATCCAACGACGACTTGGAGCAGGAGAACAACTACCATGATAAAAATCGCTATTCGTTTCATAAAAACCTCCTAAATCGTTTTACTATGTATATCGTATTACGATGTACATGTACAAAAAAAATTACCAAAGCCTTTGCCAAGGCCGCCTCACAACTGTGCGACCCCGGTCAATCAAAAGGCTTTTACGATTCTTGTCCCACTAAGACGATGTGGCTGACAGATCGTCATCGAAATTGCTATTGTTCCGTCGCCTGTGGATCAGCGCCGCCCCTACTCGAAACATCCCGTAGCCAATCAGTCCACCAAGTACATTTAGCAGCAGATCATCGACATCAAAGCTGCCTAACGAAAACAATAGCTGCAAGGCTTCGATGATGAGACTGGTCGAAAGCGTGAGAAAAAACATGCGATGCACGCTTTGAAAGGACATAAATATCAACGGCAGCAACAGCCCGAGCGGAACAAACAACATGACATTGCCAATCAGGTTATACATCACAGTGCCAAAGCTGTAATTGTCATAATGAAAAATGTAATCCACCAAGGTTTGAAATGGTTTCGTATTTTGGAACAGATGCGTATATTGCGGGACGCCGTATTCCAGCATCCTTTGCTTCCATTCCACGGTAAAAGCTCTGCGCCGGAAGCGATCCGGTGACAACAACAAGAGATAACTGGAGATAGCTACATACAAGAAAAACAAGGACAGGAGCCGTTTACGGATGTACTTATCAATAAGCGGCATGGACTCAGACAGTTGCTGACTGATTGCTTTCGTTGGGCCGAATCGTTGAATGGTCAGTAAAACGGCTTCCTGTTCTTCGTAGCCCTCTTCGACGAGCTCACTTTTCATGCTGTTCAAATGATCCATCAGCTCATCTTTGACATCCTGCTTTTCCCATTTCGAACACGGCAAGCGACTGACAACCTGCTCTGCATACTCTTCGAGCTTCATTCGTTTACTCACTTCCCTCATTACAAAGCAAAATGAGTCTGCTCAAGCTCTGCCAATCCTTCATCTTGTCTTGAAGAAGTCCCTGGCCGGTCTTGGTAATCCGATAATATTTGCGGCGTCCGCCTTCGCTGGCTTCCCCCCAGTAAGACTCCACTGCCTTTTGCGTCTCCAGTCGCTTTAGGGCAGGGTATAGTGTGCCTTCACCGATTTCATACAGCTCATCGCTTTTATCGCGAATCTTCTTGGCCAACTCATAGCCGTACTGATCTTTCTGTGCGATCAGCGAGAGAAGCAATAGATCGATGCTTCCTTTCAACAACTCCTTGTTCACAAAAGCATCTCCTCCCCGTGACATGCCTAGAGATTATCACACTATACCTCGTGATACAAGGTAGTTGACCAAGGAAATTTGCGGAAAGAAGTTTTGATGCTATGTAATTATTGACAATAATAAAATAGGTAATATAGACTATATTCGACAACATTTTTCATGAGTCTACATACTTTTGGATGATCATTTTTTCTACACACAACCAGATGATAGGCCCATAGAACGAAGCGAAAAGAAGATTTTCACTTTTTTGGAGCAGGTTACTTTCAATTCGTGACTTCATTCTCTCTAACAGGAGGCACTTACATGCTTGCGGACTTTCCAATGATCGTTCTGAATACGGTTCTCTTAGCCTATTTTGCAATTGGTGTGCTATTTTTGTATTCCGAATCTAAATTTTTGCGTAAAATGAAGACTCGTAGAAATAGATAAGCCGATTTTTAGATAAAGGAGTTTGCACGTACATTGAGATCTTTTGTCCGCCAATTTCTGCCACGTCAGAATCAACCCCAAGAAATTACCTACAAGGAACTGGAATCGAAATTGATCAAAGCTGCTCGCTACGATCTGTCTTCAAGCCACCTCTACATCCGTTTTCACGATGGACGAGAGGTCGTTTACTGTCGGGTCACTCCTTACGCTTACAATGCGTTTTTAAATGCTGACTCGTTCAGTAATCATTTTCATTCGTTCATCAGCCAACGGTACTTGAACTATCAGGTGATGTAGCCTGTCTATACAAAATGCCCTCAATCTGTCTTCTCGACACTGAGGGCATTTGTTGTTGATCTTCTCTATTTTAATGCACGATGCAAAAAAGATTTGGTCCGATCAAATTTAGCGTTTGTAAACAATTGCTCTGGTGTCCCCGACTCTACGAATTCCCCGTTGTCCATAAACATAATTTGGTTCGCCACCTCGCGTGCGAACCCCATCTCATGCGTCACAACCATCATCGTCATATGCTCCTGGGCAAGCTGCTTGATGACTTGCAGGACCTCACCCGTCAGTTCGGGATCGAGTGCAGACGTAGGCTCGTCAAACAACAAGATTTGCGGATTCATCATCAGTGCTCTGGCGATCGCCACACGCTGCTTTTGTCCACCTGAGAGCCTCGCCGGATACGCGTCTGCCTTATCAGACAGGCCGACCTTTTCCAAGAGATCTGCACTCATTCTGTGGATGTCCTGGGGCGCCTCACCTTTAACTACGCGTGGTGCGATCTCCAGATTTTCTTTTACTGTGAGATGAGGAAACAGATTAAAATGCTGAAAGACCATGCCCATTCTCGATGTGATCTGCTTGATTTCCTGGTTACTGGCGTAAACGCCGTCCTTCACCAAATAATCATCCTGCACACGGATGCTGCCACCATTCACCTGCTCCAGATTGACCAAGCTGCGTAGCATCGTGCTTTTGCCGGAGCCAGAAGGCCCGATTACTGCCACGACTTCGTTCTTTTTCACCGAAAACGAGACATCTCGCAAAACTTCCTGATTGCCAAACGATTTCTTTAGATTCGATACTTGAATGATTTCCATATTGTGCCAGCCCTTTATTCGAATTTGAACCTTTTCTCCAGCCACTTAAAGAACAACGTCAACAATAACGTCATCAACAAATAAATGATTCCCGCAATAAAAAACGGAACGATGGTAAAATCGCGATTCACAGCCGTTTGTGCAAAGTGAAGCAATTCTGGGACGGCAACCGCATAGAGCAGCGCTGTGTCTTTTACGAGAGTAATGGATTCATTTGCGACAGCAGGCAAAGCCACTCGAAACATTTGCGGCAAAATAATCTTGTTGGTTGTCTGCCATTTGCTAAAGCCGAGGACCTGCGCCGCCTCGTACTGTCCTTTATCGATCGACAGCAGTCCTCCACGGAAAATCTCCGCGAAATACGCTGCGTAGTTCAGCACGAAGCCGAGGCATGCAGCTACGAATCGATCCATAACCAAGTATTCTCCGATCACTGGCAAGAGGGGGAGGCCAAAGACAAAAAACAATAGCTGTAATAATAGAGGCGTTCCACGCATGACATACACATAGGTGTGCGCGAACCAAGACAGACCTTTGTTGCTGCTATTCGCCATTAAGGTAATGAGAAATCCCAATGGGATCGATGCCAGAATAGCGATGAAGAACAGCAACACTGTCATCTGCGCCCCTTCTAGCATAGGCACGGTAATGGAGATAATATAGTCTAAGCTCATCTGGTATGCTCCTAATCCTTATAATAAAGCGTGGCTTCGCCAATCATTCGGCGAAGCCATCGTATCTTCCGTTTATTTCAACACGCGATTTTCGCCAAACCATTTTTCCGATATTTTAGCTGCTGTTCCATCCTGATTCATGGTATCCAAGGCTTTTTGCAGTTCGTTCAATAACGCCTCGTTCCCTTTTTTGACGCCCACTCCATACTCCTCAGGTGCAAGTGATTCTTCCAACAGCTTAAAGATTCCAGGTTCTTTTGCCATGTAGTAATCGGCTACAATCTGGTCGATGACAACTGCTTCCACGCGGCCAATCTTCATATCGCTCAATGCCAGTACATTATCAGGATACTCTGTAATTGATTTGACCTGATTTTTCATGTCACTTGCATTGACAGCATCAGCTGCGGAAGACAGCTTTTGCAAACCAATTCCTTTACCAGCCAAGTCCGACAGCTTGGTCAAGTTGCTATTTGCCATCGTAACAACTACTTGCGCGTTTTTCAGATAAGGCTTGGTAAAGAGAACCTTCTCTTTTCTCTCATCCGTAATCGTATATCCATTCCAGATCAAGTCGATACGACCGCTATTTAGTTCAGACTCTTTTGCACTCCAATCGATAGGTTGAAACTCGACTTGTTTCCCCATCTTTTCGCCAGCTGCACGCGCATAATCAATATCAAAACCGACTAGCTCATTTTTCTCATCCCGGAATCCCATTGGTGCGAACTTATCATCAATTCCGATAATCAGCTTGTTCGCGTCAGCGCCAGTCTTTGCGCTGGAACAGCCCACTACCAACGAAACCATCGCACTCAATAACAATGACATCCATGCTATTTTCTTCATCGTGATGATCCCCCTCGTTTTTCCTACTCTATATTTTACTCTGATAAAGTGGTAATACGTTAACAAGGTATCATGATAGCACATTAGCAAGGAATAGTCGATACTTTAGTAAACAAAAGCACCTTAGAAATATACGCCAAATGAATGAGTAAAATGCCCGACTAGCAGATGCACGTCTTTTTCTTTTTTCCGACACTCCCTCGTTCCTCTATCTTTTTGATATACTCCGTAGCCAACGGAACCTTGCACGCTGTCTGTCCGACGTCCACATGTACTTTGCCAATCGCTGCTGCCACTTCCAACGCTTCCTGATGAAGTTCCGGTACATACGCTCCTACTGAAATAACGAATTGATTCATGGTGTACCGTACGCGATTTTGTTCCTGGTGAATCGTCTCCTTTACTCTCATGAGGAGCCGCTTGATTTCTTCTTTATCTAGCCGTTCATCGGGAGTAATCGACAAGTAGTTCGAATACGTATTCCACCCACATGTGGCTACCATCTCTTCTTTTGACTCGATCCATTCCCTCGCCAACTCCATAGCAAAAGGGCTCTCAGCGGCTACACTCGCAACCGTATATTCGGCGGGCGCGTACCAAGACGCTTCCTTGACCCAAGCCTGCAGCCGCTCTTTTGTCATGCTCTTCGGGTCAACCGTCAATCCAGCCAAGTACATGGCGTCGTAGTTTCCCGTATCGTACAGCGCCTGAACGAGCTGCTGATCACGCTTTACCTCCTTGACCAGCTTTTTCATATCGCCGACTCGCACACCAAACAAAGGCTCTTTCGCCCCATGCCGCAACAACGTTTTTTTCGTCTGCTCTGTCCCCATCGCTTCGAGCTTCTGCATGATTTCTTCCAACGTCATCTTTCCACCCTCCTTTTTCTTCTATTAAATAGGATAACCAGCAGCGATACCTCCAACACGAAAAAGCCCTCCTCATTCAAAGGAGAGCTTTTTCGTATTGGAGCTTGACGCCCTTTTCCTATCCTTACGCCTGATTGCGTACTTTGATATACGAAACATTTCTGACGTTGATGACAACATCATCATATTGAAGCCATCCGTTGCTTTGATTAGCGACCATTTGAATGATCTCTTCCGGTTCCGTCGATTCGATGCTAATCGTTTCACCGCCACCAGAAAAGTAAAATTGAATCACTTTTACTTCCTTCATAAAATCCCCTCCTATTCCTTCTAGTTATCGGTTGGTTGGAAAATTTTTGTTACGGGTGATTTTTATGTATACTTTTGTTGCAGCTATTCCGTTTTGAATGTCTATCATTTCAGTGAAAAGGGGTTTGTTGAAAATGCCGAATTCGGTACACACGAGAAAAGGAGCAGTTAAAGCCTCACTCATCCCTGAAAATGTATTAGCACTCCTTCATACTGGAGAATTAGAAAGCGTCAATTTGACTGAATGGCAGGCTGTTGATCATATTCATCTATTACGAAGCGTTCTGCCTCATGTTCAATTAGATGCGCATGTCGCTCGACTTGTTGATCAATTAGAAGAAACGGGATCTATGAGCGGAATGAAAGCTATCCGTCTGATTGGACTAGAACTACTTGCGATCTTACACAAATCGGGTGAACCCACAGCTACGTCTCCCGTTTTCCTATCGTTGGCTACCCACAAGTCAGACAGTGTACGTTGTTGGAGTGCCTATATCATTGGCTTGGACAACACCTTATCGCTCGAAGAAAAACTAAGGCAAATAAGAAAATTCGCGGCAGATCATCATTTTGGAGTGAGAGAGATCGCATGGATGGCGATTCGAGATTCTCTCGTGCATGATCTGAACCATTCCATTCAACTCCTGAGCAAATGGGTACTTGATACCGACGAAAATACTCGCCGCTTTGCGGTAGAAGCCACACGCCCACGAGGTGTCTGGTGTAAGCATATTGACGCATTGAAAAATGATCCTGCTCTCTGCCTACCTTTGCTCATGCCAGTGAAGTCAGATGCATCTAAATATGTTCAAGATTCTGTAGGGAATTGGTTGAACGATGCGAGTAAATCACAACCAGACTGGGTGATACAGCTTTGTGACGAGTGGCTAAGAATCTCTGATACAAAGGAAACGAAAAGAATTGTTACCAAAGCGAAAAGAACCATTCTGAAGACCCAGACCGAACAGAAATGATGAACCGAATCACATATTTATCCCAATTTTATTTGTTGAATTCATTATCCGAGGAAAGTTTGCGCTTAATCGATCAATTAACCTCCTTAACCCCTTTCCCCATAAATACGTGCATTCAAACACCAGAAACTTTTTCGGAGGGATTCTACTTCATCAAACAGGGGAAAGTACGTTTATATAAAGTAAATCGGGATGGTCGGCAGTTTACATTTGATATCCTCGGAGAAGGCAATGTGTTTGGAGAAGTGGATCTGCTCTCGTTAGGTACACGGGAGATGTATATAGAAACCATCGAAGACTGCCTCATTTGTAAAATGAGCAAAGCAAAATTTGAGAGCTACTTAATCGAACATCCGCAACTGATGATGAAGATCATGAAGATCATTAGCGATAGAATGATTTCGATCAGCCAAGCAGCCGAAAATCTTGCCCTTCTCCCTTTACAAGATCGCATTATTTCCACGTTAGTAAGGCTTGCCGACCAATTTGGCAATCCTAACAGTTCTGCGTTTCAACAAATTGAGTTACCTCTTTCCCATCAAGAGCTCGCCCATTTTGTCGGGGCATCCAGGGAAGCTGTGACGGTAGCATTACGTGCTTTAGCAAGAGAAGAACTGATTCAAACAGGCTTTAAAACCATTTCCATTCATCGGGACAACATTTTAAAGAAGATGTAATCCAGTTTACATCTTTCCCTTCAAAAGAAAGATATCGTAAAGCTATGGCTTCTACTATTCTTTCGAAAAAGAGGGGAACGACATATGGATAAACCACATTTTCAGAGCCTGCGCGAAGAGCTAGATTATACAACCATTCAAATAGCAGACTTCCTCACTCGTGAAGTAACAGATTCATTTACAAGATCAATCGAGGAGCTGAGGACCTCTGGACACGCAAAGGGCTTGCCGATTGGTTCGATTGCGCATGATTTCACATTGAACGATCACACTGGCAAGACCATTACCTTGTCGGAAGAAATCGTAAAAGGTCCCATCGTCCTCACGTTTTTTCGTGGATCATGGTGCCCCTACTGCAATTTGGAGCTGCAAGCATACCAAAAACAGATCGATACGATAACCTCTCTGGGTGCCCAATTGTTTGCCATTAGTCCACAATCTCCTGCATACTCTCTTACTATGCAAGAGAAAACCGGACTGAGCTTTCCCGTGTTATGCGATACCAATAACCATGTAGCAGAAAAATATCAACTCAGATTCAGACTGCCTGATTATTTACAGGATACCTACCGATCATTGGATATTGATCTCAAGCATTTTAATAGTGACGATTCTTGGACGCTCCCCATTCCGGCTACTTATATCCTCGACAACCAGTGCGTAATCCGGTTAGCATGTTTAGATCCAGATTACAAAAAGCGAATGGAGCCAACCGAAGTTTTAGACATTCTGCGTACCCTAACCTAACGCCTATAATGAAGAACCAGTTGATACCATAACTGGTTTTTTGTACGTCTATGCTTTATGAACAATTAGTTTCTTTTCCCTACCAAAACTTGACAAAGCTATATCTTTTGGCTTATATTTTGCATGATTATATCTAGCAAAATTCGACACCTTTTTACAAATTTTGCTAAAAAATGCAAAAGGCAAAGTCATCGAAAGGTGGCGACGCAAAACCACGGGTCTACAGTCTTTGACCATGATAGCCGGGTTGCCATCATCTTGAGACTATTTATTCGATGTTGGTAGCTTCGGTTGTTCCATTTCGATGGAACGGCCTTTTTTTGTGTTTACATTTTTGAAAGGAGGATGAAAGCACTTTCATTTTCGTAACGGATGGAAAAACATAACTTTTGAGACGTCAAACATACACAACATGGTTCAATCAGAGAAAATGATGGAGTGGACAAGTTATGTACAAACAAGTAGAAACGGTACAAGAGTTAGCAAAATTTCATGAAATCAAAGAAACAGTATGGACAAGCATGGGCTTCGAGATGGAGTACGCGAAAGAAGGCTCGGCTCAGTTCCTCTTAATTGCCGAAGATGGTGAAGCAGGTGGAACATTTGAAATGACGCCCTTTTCCAAATCAAGTGCTTATATGAAATCACTTTTTCAGGATGTTATTACAGAAGATATGAAAGTAATGGAGGTAGACAGTCTCGCTGTTTTGCCGAAATACCGCGGACAACTAGGGGCAAAGGGAATTTGCTTGATGATAGATTACGCTGAAAAGCATGGTTATACCCACGCAATTGGGGTAGCAGATCCGACTTTTTTTTCGTTCATTAACAAGAAGTATCAAGTAAAAGCGACTCAGACCAAAGATATCATCTTTTACAAAGGGGCCGATGCCATTCCGACCCTCTTTCATCTAAAAGATGTCTATGACAATAAGCACGATCCGAAATATTCCTGGTACAATTCGTCGTCATCCAACCAAGTAAAAGTCGAGGTAGGTGGGTAACATGGACAACATGGATAACATTGATTTATTGAGAAGAAGAAACAATTGGGTCGTAATCGTATTCGCAAGTATTATTACGATTGTTCAGGTCTTAAACCTCTTTCTAGGCGTATCGTACACATTCGTTTTCACGATACTGGGTATTTTGTATGGCGTGCTGGCACCTTTTACTTACATCTCCAATCGCCCGCGCTTCCGTGAAAAAGCAGCGCCCTTCATGAAGTTTTTCAACTTCGCCGTAATCGGGATCTTCATGTTCATCGTAGTTGGACTGGACCCGCATATGATCAATATCATGACCATTATGTTCTTTGTAGCAGTCATGGGGATTTATCAAGACCGACTCATCAATATTTTGACGATTGTATCGACATTGGGTATTGTCTCTTACTACTTCCTGACACAGAGAGAAACGATTTTCCATTCGACTAATAATATTGATCTGATGTACTTCCTGCTTACCTTCTGCTTCGTCTCAGTCACGAGCATGATGCATGCTGTATTCAATAACAAGCTGCAAGAGGAAAGTGAGCAACAAAAGCAAGAAGCGATTGCCTCGAAGGAATCGTTGCAACGTGTTCTGGATCAGATCAATGAATCACTTACCTCTATGCAAGACTATCAAGAGAATTTGAACCAGGTGACGGACGGTGTGAATGTTCGCGCAGTCGAAACCGTCGCTTCCCTGCAAGACATTATGGAGTCCTTTACGGTCCAGACCAGCAATACGGACGAGCTGCGTCGGGAAATGAGCTCGACGAATCTGCAAGTTGAGGATATGACTCGCTCTGTTACAGAGATGCATGAGTACGTAGAATCGACCAAAGAAGCCACTAGCGAGAGCGGCAAACGCATTGGCAACATCGGCAATGACTTTGAACGATTCATCACGGACATCCAAGGTACGAACCAGCTGATTCAAGAGCTCAATAAAGAAACCGAATCAATTGGGAAAATCATTCAAACCATTTCCGAGATTTCTGCACAAACCAATCTGTTGGCACTCAATGCCACGATTGAAGCGTCTCGCGCAGGCGAACACGGCCGAGGATTTGCTGTCGTAGCAGATGAAGTACGCAAGCTGGCTGAATCCTCCAAGCTATCCTCTGAGTCGATCTCGAGTCTGCTCATGACCATTCGCGAAAAAATGAAGCTCGTATCGGATATGATTTCCGAGTCACAGACTTCTTTTGAGAAAAATAGCGAGGGCATCCTCGAAGTACAAGAAATGTTCACCAATGTAGACAACTACATGCAAAACTTTGCGGATAAAACGAAAAACCTGCAAGAGTTCATCATCCATGTGCACAGCATGATTCAGGAAGTCGGCGCAAAAGTAGAAGTCAACGCAGATATTACCGACAAGAACAAAGAAAGCCTGGAAGAAGTGCTTGTTCTCGTTTCTGAGCAAAAAGACGAAGTCGTTAAGGTTTCTGGCGGCTTTGAGAAAATCGAACAACAGATGCGTGGTCTCCATATGTAGCATTCCTGCAACCGCCTCTCATGGGCGGTTGTTTTCTTTTCTCGTTTTGTAACCGAACAGATATATAATGTAAATATTCTGATAGTTACGCTCTTATACAATGAAAGGAGGCACATCATTGATGGATGCACGAATCGAAAAAAAAACGATTCAGACCGATCGATTGCTTGTTTCCTACCTGACAGCAGGCGTATCGGAAGGAGAACCGCTTCTCCTCATTCACGGCAATGCATCAGCCAGCTTGTTCTGGGATGATACCATTGCGGCTCTTTGTGAACAGTACCGTGTGTATGCACCTGATATGCGTGGCTATGGAGCAAGTGAAGCATTGCCTATCGATGCAACACGCGGTTTGCGAGACTGGTCGGATGACCTTCATTCGTTTATTCGAGCATTGGACTTGCCAACACCTGTCCATCTTGCCGGCTGGTCTTTGGGTGGAGGGATCGTGATGCAGTTTGCCATCGATTACCCGCAGGAAGTCCGTTCTTTGATTCTGGTCGCGCCGATGTCCCCTTACGGCTTTGGCGGAACCAAGGATATAGCGGGCACCCCGTGCTACAGCAGCTTCGCCGGATCTGGCGGAGGAGCCACCAACTCCGAGCTGGTCAAAAGGATTGCGGCCAAGGATATGAACGATGAATCTCCCTCAAGCCCGCGTAATGTCATGAATCAGCTGTATTTCAAACCTCCGTTTCGAGTTAACCCCGAGCAGGAAGAACGCTATGTGAATGCAATCCTCTCCACGAGGACTGGAGAAGGCTTTTATCCCGGTGCCCACGAATACGTAAGCGATTGGCCTGGTGTCGCACCTGGAACGACGGGAATCAATAATGCGATCTCGCCTAAATACGTCAATTTGTCCGGCATTGTCCAGATGGAACCAAAGTGTCCAATTTTATGGATTCGGGGAGCGGATGACGCCATTATCTCAGATCAATCGTTTGCTGATTTTGGTACGTTGGGCAAACTCGGCTATGTGCCGGGATGGCCGGGAGAAGAAGAATATCCCCCTCAACCGATGGTCTCCCAAATCCGCGATGTGCTGGATCAATATCAGCGAGCAGGTGGTTCCTATCAGGAGATTGTCATGGAAAATGTGGGGCATTCTCCCCATATCGAAAAAGCAGAGG
The DNA here is from genome assembly GCF_949767855.1 of Brevibacillus sp. IT-7CA2. Taxonomy (NCBI): domain Bacteria; kingdom Bacillati; phylum Bacillota; class Bacilli; order Caryophanales; family Paenibacillaceae; genus Brevibacillus; species Brevibacillus sp. IT-7CA2. Next base: position 69,119 of record NZ_CATKQT010000033.1, on the reverse strand, counting down.
AGTTTGTGCAGCTCATTCGAAAAACCGTCAGGGCATGACCCTGGCGGTTTTCTTTTCCGATCCATTGGTTCCCCCGCTAGCTGCATCCCCGTCCAATTTTGACCAGATTGGGCGAACATCCAATCAGCCTTACTCGTGAGAATGCCATTACATTACTTTTAGCCTCGATCGCTTTAGAAGAATTGGGGCTCGGTCATATCGGCAATGCGAAAGCAGAAAAGATTCAGTATGCACTCGGAACGATGCCAGGACTTACTCAGCCTGTATCGCTCAGTAATTTATTCCTACTGAATACGAGTGTTCAAAATATGCTACAGACAGTCATTCAAAAAGAGGCTATTTCGGCGTTTCTTTCTCCGCTTTCGATACCTTCAAATTAAATTCTCTTTCCTGTTCCTCGATAATCGTTCGATCCTCTGCATTATCTCTCACTACTTTTTGCGTCAAAATCGATCCAACTGCTACCAGAAGCATACATGCGATATAATACCCCTTTTCGTGCAGCTGAAGACCTGTTGCATTGTATAAACCGATGGAAAATAGCAGTACACCTGCGCCCAATGTAAAGTATGCCAAGAAAGTGAAGGCTCCTGTGTTGCGCATCCGATGCTTTTGTGGATACATAGTAACACCCCTCACATTTTGTTCATCCGACTCATGCAAACAAATACAAGTCAACCGGACGATTTCTCGCCCGGTTGCTTCTATGGATTACCTCACAGCTTCCTTCTTTCCAAAGAAAGTACGCAACGCCTTGTATACCTCGCCCTTTTCCCGAATGACACAATGCATGAATTTCGGCTCTTTGATGTGGCGATATGCTGACATGAGGGTTGAATGACGATTATACTGATTCACTTCGCCATAGCCGAACATGTTGCATCTCTCCATGAGCTCTTTTACCAGCTTTACGCAACGCTCATTGTCAGACGTGAGGTTGTCGCCATCGGAAAAATGGAACGGGTAAATGTTGTACTGCGAAGTTGGATAGCGGCTATCGATGATCTCCAACGCTTTCTTGTAGGCAGAGGAGCAGATCGTCCCCCCGCTTTCCCCTTTCGAGAAAAAGGTGTCCTCCGTTACTTCCTTTGCATCCGTATGATGGGCAATGAAGACGATCTCGACTTTTTCGTACTTGGTGCGCAGAAAACGTACCATCCAGAAGAAAAAGCTGCGGGCGATATACTTTTCAAACACGCCCATACTTCCCGACGTATCCATCATCGCAATAATGACAGCATTGGAATGAGGCTTGATGATCTCTTCCCACGTCTTGAAGCGCAGGTCATCATCGGTGATCCCCAGCTCCATATCACTGTAGCCTGCCAGCGCATTTCGGCGGATGGCCGCGATCAGCGTACGTTTTTTATCAATGTTGCCCATCAAGCCTTTTTTCCTGACATCATTGAATCGAGTCTCTTCCACGACGATTTGTTCCTCGTCTTTTTGTTGAAGGTTCGGCAGCTCCAGCTCGGCGAAAAGCATCTCCTGCAATTCTTCTACGCTGATTTCAGCCTCGTAGTAGTCTACACCTGGCTGATCACCCGCTCCTTGACCTTTTCCTGGCCCTTGCGCCGGATCGCCGTCACGGGCTACGACATCGCCTACCTTACTGTTTCCTTTACCTTGACCGCCATGTTTTCCCTTTTGGAAGTTAAAACGCAATCGGTATTCATCCAGGGAGCGAATAGGGATCTTAATAACTTCCCGACCATTCGACATGATGATGTTTTCTTCGCTGACGAGATCGGGCAGATTTTTTTTGATCGCTTCTTTCACTTTTTCCTGGTGTCGATTTTGGTCCTGGTACCCTTTGCGGTGCAGCGACCAGTCTTCCCGGGAGACAATGAACGATGATTCATCTTTCATGCCGTCTCCTCCTAGCAACTGGCGCAATCTGCGCCGAATATGACGTGCTCCTCATGTCGCCAAAGTTCTGTCATCTGTTCAACAGGCTACCCACATAGCGCAGCAGCTCATTTGCGCAAACTGGGCAATATTGATGCTCTTCGATAAGACGCTTGGTGACCTCATTAATCTTCTTGAGCTGATGCTCATCCGGTGTTTTGTTCGAGGTCGTAATCTTGACGACATCCTTCAGATCGGCAAACAGCTTCTTCTCGATAGCTTCCCGCAGACGATCATGCGTGCTATAGTCAAAACGCTTCCCTTTACGCGCATAGGCCGAGATACGGATGAGAATTTCTTCACGGAAGGCCCGCTTGGCATTTTCCGAGATGCCGATTTGTTCCTCGATAGAACGCATCAGGCGCTCATCTGGATCCATCTCCTCACCTGTAACGGGGTCACGGATTTTATTCTATGTTAAATGATATGCACTTAAAGTCCTCTCTCTTCTTCCCTTATTTTAATGCCCTTTCCATTAGTTGGAGAGGGCATTTTTCATAAACCATAAGGAAACCCGTCTCCTCAAAACAGGGACGGGTTAGCCTATTCTCTTGGAAAAATATGTTTTGCTACTCGATTCACGTTCCTGTATATTCCATGTTGTGATTAGGCCTAATTACAAATATTTAATTAAAGGGGACTTACTTTTTATGACTAAGGTACGAAAAGCTTACGCAGGACTTTGTGCTGTAGTATTAGTAGCGATGCTGATTCTTAATCCAACATCTACAAATGCTAGTACACAATATTCAGAAGATATAGTTCCTCAACTTTCAAGCAACACGTCAGGAAACATAACTGTGTCATCTTCCGGAATTTATGCTCCTGATCATGATGCATGGAAGGCTTTCAACAATCAGATTGATGACAGACCTTGGTCAACAGAGAACAAAAACACAAAAGGCTGGCTAAAAATTGACTTTGGATCCAATAATGAGAAACAAGTTGCAAAATATACGATTCAAATGAGAGTTGATATTAATGGCGATCCAAGAATTCCAGGGTTTGCTCCGAAAGCATGGACTTTTGAAGGAAGTAACGACGATAGCAATTGGGTTATTCTTGATACACATGTAGATGAAACTGATTGGGAAGCAGGTCAAAAACGGGAATACACTTTCTCCAACACAGATAAGTATCAATACTACCGAATTAGCATTTCTGAAAATAACGGCGAAATCGTATCAAATATTGCTGAGATGGAACTTATGGAAAAGGCGAATATTATCGATCCGAATCCAGAGCCAGAACCTACGGGTGATCATGCTTTATTGGTAATTAAGATGATCAGCGGTCTTGAAAAAGAATTTGAATTATCATCATCAGAAGTACAGGACTTCATCGACTGGTATAATGGCCGAGCAGACGGACGTGGCAAAGAGACATACATGTTCGACAAGGATTTTAACAAGGGGCCATTCACAGCTCGAAAAGATTATGTAGCATTCAGCAAGATTCAATCGTTTGAAGTGATGGAATATACCAAATAACACGTCGAGGCACCTCCTATCTAACAGGAAGGTGCCTCGTAATTTTTTGGGGCGCTGAACTATGCTGAAAGAATAAAATCGACAAACACAGGTGAACGAAGCATACCGCTCTTTGTCCAGTTCCGCATTTTGACGCGTGCTTTAATCATGTAAACATACTCGCGTTCCACGCCAGTGACAATTGATTTTGATATGCCATAGAATGCCTCTCAAATGAGAAGGCTTAAATCTTACTTCTCACAAGCAACTCCGTCTTTGTCACGATCTAACTTCTCTCTGTACCCAGGCTCACCTCTATAAAGAGGAGCCGCGCCTGCTGCTTTTGCCTCACTGCAGTTAGCATAATACACTTCCTGTACTGGCTGAGGAGTTGGCTGGGGTTGGGGATTAGGCTTCGGTGAAGTTTGGGTAGCCACGGTGTTTTTACTGGGCTCCGGTTCGTTCTTTTTTACAACATCCGAATGGTACCCATCCTCTTGGGCGTAGTTCTCAATTGACCAAATTCCAACTCCGGCTTTTTGGGCTTGTTCTTGAATTTTACGGTACTGTTCAACATATTTCACGTTAGGTACGTACACATACGCGACGCGTGCCAACCCCTTTTCCAGCAATTGCTCTTGAACCGATTTACCATCTACATAAATGTAGTAGAGAAGTCGTCCATATTTGTCAGGACCATTATTTACATCCTGTTCTAGCTCCACTGTCTTTTCGGTAAGGAGTTGCTTCGTGAAGTCGCTTGCTTCTTTACCGAATGGTTGTACCCCGTATTTAGGGTGCTTCGTTTCAGGAGTATCGACTAGAAGAAAACGTACAGTCTCCTCTTTGTCGTTTATTTTTATTTTGATAGTATCTCCATCCACCACTTCCAAGACCTTTGCTTGAATCCGTTGTGTATTCTGAGTAGTATTTACATCGGTAGCCGAAGCCGAAACTCCCTGCTGATCTGTGGTTACAGTTTGAGAGGAACTAACGGCCTCTGTTTTCGGTGAATTTACTGCTGCAGATGTTACATTGGCCGATTCAGTCGTATTACTTGGACTTGGTTTATTAGTGGTATCTCTGCCAGCTACCCCAATGATTAATGCTAATATGGCCCATGCTGCTCCTACACGCTTACCAACTTTCCCTAGTCGTTTCCAATCAACAAATACCATTATGTAAGGTAAAAAAATCCAGCCCAATATCTTTATAAGTTTCAAAATAAGTCCCCCTAATATCCAGACGTATTAGATTTTACCGAGCTGCTTTAAAGTTTCTGCATTTCGGATACCCTTTACAGCCATAGAATTCACCTTTTGCCCCTTTTCTCAAGACCATCTGGTTACCACACTTGTCGCAGATATGTGTTTTCGATTGGAATTGTGCGATCACCTTTTTAGGGTCTGGTTTTGCTGTAGGATTCATCAGGAGAATCATTTCAATAAGCTTCTCCCGATTTATTAACCTTACTTTGTTTGAAGTAGCTAGATTTCTTGCAGCATCTGTGTAATCACGATTACTTACTACCCACGCTTCATGTGCTTTGTAATGAGCAATCGAAGCCTGCGCCTGTTGTACCGCTTCAATCCCCACATTTTTACTGTAGCGCTTTGCTTGTACTGCAATTTTCTTTCCATCTTTTTGAATGATAAGATCTGCCCCATAGTCGCCTGCAGCTCTTGTTACTTCTACTTTATACCCTTGCGAACGAAAAAGCAGTCCAAGGTATTGTTCGAATTGGAGACCATCCATAGTATCAATTTCGCGGATTCCTGATTTCCTTAATCTTTCTTCTCTCTTTGCGCTCTGAGCAATGCAATCCAAAGAGCAGCACCCATTACAGCAGCAAAAGCAATTCCACCGATGATAAATGAATTTGTATAGTAATATGCCCCGCCAAATGCAAATAAAGAAAGCAGTCCGACCAACTGGCTTATCGGGTCATCTCCCTTTTTCCTTCTTCGTGCCAAAAGTACAGTCCCCTTTCAAAAATAGTTCTTTCAGCATATTTAATTCCCTATTTTCTAACAAACGAAACAATTATACACAAATATACAAAATAATAAAAACCCACCCTTCTTTACGAATAGGCGGGTTCTTGGCATACTGTAATCCCTCGGTATTTACTCTACACGCCCAGTTGCTTGCTGCTTGGCGTCGTACAGATAATTGTTAAGCCGTACCTGGCATTCAGCTTTTATATGCGACACGTTATAGAGGCATTCTTCTTGTCGGCCACGGATAGTTACAACTACAGCGTATAGAAAACCATCGGTTGTCTTCTGGACATGAATTTTCCCACCCATCCTCCCAAACTGGCTCCGGTATTCGTGGTGTTTTCGCTCAGCCCACATCGATACGGTATCGAGCATGGGGCGGTATGACATTTTGAGATGATCCTGATTAAGGCATTCTGCGTCAAGCGCTATCGCCTTAAAAAGCATGCCATAAAGAATTGTTTCGTGTAGTATCTCTCGCCATTTGTCAGGTTGTATCATCGTCTAATACACCCGCTCAACCTGCAATAATTTTTCGACTGGCACCCACCATATACCATCGACCCGCACAAGCTTAATCTTGTTCTCATCCCGGTCGATGTCTTTTACTACTCCCCATTCCCGACGTATACACTCTTCATGCCAGCTGACGTTGATCGCATAGTCTTTACGTACCGAGTCGTAAATGATGACGTTCATTTCAGCCAAGACGTCTGAATCAACTGGAGGTAACGGGGTTATGACTTGCTCATAGTGATGTTCATACAATAAGGTCATTTGAAGTCTCCTCCACCAGCCCAGCCTCTACCAAATCGCGGAGAATATCAGGAGCACATCCTGGGATACCACCTGTGTGGATTTTGCTTATAGCTTTGAGATGCTTTGAGGTTAAAACCGGAATCGCTTGGAGTTGGCCATCAATAACAGCATTGATTCTTTCCATTGGAATCACCCTTAACAAGAACGTTTGTTCGCATTATATACGAACAGGAGAAATCGTGTAAATAAAAAAAGCCCTAATAGGGCTTCAATATCATCGAGAAATAAGTTTACCTTGAGTACGAGCAGCATCAATTACATTTCGATTTGCCGTAAATATTTGTATATTTGGAACTGATGTATAATCGCCGTCATCAGTGATTACTTTTATAATTCCCGTCTTATTAATCGAATCCAAAATAAATAAATCATAGCCATCCAATAATTGCGATGCCATATTAGCCATCACATGGTCTGTAGATGTCTCATCAATTATTAATCCTTCAATTGACCTAGCCAAACCTTTCACTTGTTTCCAAGCAACTTCAATTTGCGAAACAACGCCTTTTCTTTCTTGAGGTAGATTATGCCTATACTCTTTGGGTTTAAGTGGGACGTTAGATTTATTATATATTTCCTTTTCATTTCGTTCTATGATATGAGCAAGCTCAGCTAATGATAAACCGCATCGATATAGTTTGGATTGATAATTAAGCGCATTACTTATGTATGTAGGGTAATGGGTTACTTGATAATGACAAGGCGGATTATCTCCTAAACTCGCCCTGCTATATGTCATCCAAAACCAAACATTAGTATCAACTAAGAACTCATCAATTGGTTTGGGTGTGTCAGTTCGTATATCTACTATCTCAGCTTGGATATTATATGATACTGGCACTAAAATTCATCCCCTTGTTCCCGAATGACTTCATCAATGACTTTTTTATGTTTCTCGTCTTTAAAATACTGTTGTGAATTAGAAATTGAAATTTTTAGTACTTCTAACCCAGTCGGGTTCAAATTTTCGAATTTCAAGTAAGTATTTAAATCTGCACTCGAAAAATCTTTTAATAATTTCCCAATTGCAACATTGAAAAACGGCGATGCATAAATACTAATACCTTCAAAGTTAAGCTCTACATAAGTTTGTTTACTTAATGCGGGCATTATTAATTCATAAACTTTTTGTCCTTGATCCATAGTGATACAATTATTTCCTGTAATCTCTTTCACAAATATCCTCATTGGGAAAACTCCTTTAAAAAAGTGGTTGATTCTCTTTTTCTGATGCAAAGCAATAGTATGCCTCATCCCTAATAATAGTGATGTTAATAATTGTGCCTCCAAAGAAAAAATTAGTTTCACTAAATTCTTCATGATCCTTAGTGATTTTAACATAACCATCATTACTGTAAATTTCTAACTTACCATTATTCGCTTTAATAAATTCTTTTAATATTCCAAGACCAATCCCACGCCCGTGTTCATTACTTGGCTTCGTCGTATTTCCCGTTTTAAATGCCCATTCAAGAGCCTTCTTCGAAGACATCTCTGGTTTATTTAAATAGTTTTTCACTTCATTTGGTATTCCTATTCCAAAATCGACTATCGAGAGACATAACTCATTTAATTTTGGATAGTACTGACCACAACTAAATGCACCAATCGGAGACAGTCCATGATCAAATACATTTCTGTAAATTTCATAAACTTTACTTGAAATCGCATCACGTAGCATAGTACTAATGTTTAGCCACCCCTGGTATAGCCATTCATTTTTAAGATATTCGATATAAGAATTGGACTCATCTCTAACATCTTCTCTGTAGGGTATCGAATTCCCTGTAGAACTCCAATCATTAACACCAAAGTGTTTCACAAACCCGTTTTTCCGCAAATTTGATGCTACGCCATATCTAAGAGTAGCCCAGTCAAAAACAACCTCAACGGAATTACATGAAGCTAGTCTCTTAAGTCCCCCTAACATTGCGACAGCATTATGCCTTAAAAATGTACAGTTTGAAAAATCTATTTTTATGTCTTCTTTGCTTTCATTTATTAAATACCATAAAGCGAAGAGATAAAAAAAATCCATCTGATTATCATTAATAGCTGGAATACGAATGGTTCTCACGCTTTAATTGCCCCCATACTTCTATTTTTATATGGATAATTCTATCATTTCACTCTCAAAATTACCAATTTCCATGGATGGCATTATGACACGCGCAGATAATTCCATATAAAAATAGCTCCGTATTCTATTCAATAGTTATTTGATTGAGACTCTGTTTGTTCTTATATATTACCAGATTTTCAAGTCACTCATTGCAAACTCTGGAAGTGTAAACTTCTGTAAGCAAGTGTAATGTTACACACTCTCACCTTCCCCTTCACACAAGAAAACCCCTCCCCGGATTGCTCCGAAGGAGGGCTTCACTCGTTTAAAATAAGCCTTCTACAGCTTTCAATATCTGTTGTTGTGCTTCCTCATTAATACCAATATAAGTGCCAGCAATAGCCAGCCCACCCGTAATAATAAGCAACACAGATTTCCTATGCTTGCTCAGAAAGTAAAGTCTTTCATTATTCTACACTCCTCTTCTCATTCCCACCGTATTTGTACTTCCATCCCATTCAACATGTAAGGCAAGCACAGCTGCCAGCTCACGAGCCGGAGCGTAAGCTGAACCCGACACAACCATTTCAGTAAGGTCTTTACCATTAACACGAACGTCCTTTGTTTGTTCGATCCATTCCACTTTGCCGCCTGCTGCATTTGCAACCGCTCGAACTGGTAGCATAGACACACCATCCTTTAGGAAACCAGTCACTGATAACAGCGAACCATTCAGGCTGATAGCAACAGGCGCTTGCTGTGGCTTGTCTGCTTTGTCCACAGGCTTCTGTAAATACTGTGAATAATCCAACCGAAATTTCCCCATTGGGAATGCAGGGCAGTTTTTCCATGCATAGCCGGGGTACTCCTGGTGACCAAGCACCTGCTTCATGGATGGAATCTGTACCTGTAGATGCTGAATCAGGCGATTTGCGGCTTCAAGTTGCGCAGTCGTCGGTTTCTGTGTCCGGAAGTCCCCAACAAGGCAAATGCCTAGCGCATGACGGTTGCTGTTGCCAACATGGTAAGAGATTGCCTCTGGATCGTTGCACCAGTAGATCACTCCGTCCTTTTGGATCACAAAATGATAGGCAATGCCCGGCCAACCATTTGTGCCAACATGGTAGCGAGCGAATGCCTCTGGCGACCCGCTTACTGTAGCTGAATGGTGAATGGCAGCCGATCGTATATCTGATAGTTTGCGTCGTCCATACCTTAATGTTTTGTGTCGTGGTAAAGAGGCGCGAACATCTGTCACACGCGCGCCGGGAATCGTCATATTCATTGTTATTTTGTCTCCTTTCGTGCAGCACGCTCAGTCTTGGCTTTGATCTCCGAACCGACCAAGTTTACGACCGACTTCGGTACAGGCCAACCTGCTCGGTGTGCATTCGCTGTGAGGCTGTTCCATGTGTGATAGAGTAGACCGAATGTAACTCCATAAAACAGAAAACCGGGTGTGCCCATCACCCGATCCAGCAAATTTGCTACGGCCGGCAGTGCAAAAAGAAACAGCGACCGTGGGATTCGGGAAAGACCATAATCAGACGAGTAGGTATGGTCCTTTTTCGCTGCAGAAATACCGGTGATCCAATCGAGTGAAATCATAAGAAAAAGCACGATTAAAATATCGAGCCGACCCGTTCCATAGAGGTACTGGAATATCGGGGTAAGAAACACTCCCGCGGTTGCTGCCATTCCGTTTGCTGGAGTCACTACATTCTCTAAACTCTGTAAAAACTTCATCAGCTCATCTTCCTCCTCACCCCCTCGGGGCAACAAAAATAGCCCCGCTAGGTACGAGGCTCACTCAAGGTCTTGTTGTAATAAAAAATCACCAACCTAGAATTCCTGGTTAGTGATTTTCGTGAATTCCTCTGGAGAGATTTCTCCATAAGGATTGGACGTAGTCTTTACAGCAAGTCGCAGCTTTTCTGCTGATACCCACTTCATGCTAAACGCCAAAGCCCAGAACGCCATCAGTTACCACCTCCTTTCAATTGGATTAGCTCAAGTTTAACTAGGGCCAGCTGCTCACCCATTGTCTGGATTAACGCATCTTTTTGGATATTGCTAATTTTGAGTGTGGAAAGCTCCTCTCCGATCGTCGTAACTGGATCTGTTTGTTGCTTTTCTCTAATCACTGAGATAGCCTGCTTATTTTGCATATTCATTAATCGAACGCACCTCCGTAGCCGTTCAATCTGACTCGCTCTGTTGCTGTTCCCTTTGCAAGAATGACCCACAGATTGATTGCCCAATTTGCGGCAGTCTTCGTTTTGTTGGTAAAGAGATAGCCCCGATTACCCTTTACCGCACCCGTACATTCTTCCCATGTCGGCACGGCATCTAAATAGTTATTGCAGACTTTCACACTTTCAATTAACGAGCCTTTTGGCAAGTATCGCTCAAGTGTCACTAATACACGTAACGGCATGCCGTCTAATGTGAAGTCTGCTTGAATATCTGGATTGCCATAATCCAACATGAATTCGATATGTGTCTCTTTTCGCGTGAATGTGTAAATTCGTTCGGATGAAATTCCCGCGCTGTCCGTGGCAACGATCTTGATTTGATGCTGTACGTCCAAATCCAATCGAATCCAAGCGTCATGGCTAATTTCAATTGTGTATTGCTGTCCGGCTGCGCCCGCAAACGACTTGATTTGTTTCCCGTTCAGATACTCGCTAAAGGTGAAGGTGTTGCCCTCTGGATCGGTGGCAGAATAGTTAACCATTGGAGGCTGCATGAAAACGCCGAGGTCCTTGTTCTCACCATCAATTACCGGAGGACGATTCCAAATAATCCTGAACTTGCGGATAACCTCTGTGCTTTTTCCTTGTTTGTTGTCCTCAGCCCACACTTTTAACGTGTGATCCGTATTCTCCGCCAAGTCCGCGCCGACTAAATCGGTTGTGCCAGAGTAGACCCGTTTGTTTTTGTAGGTCAGTGTTTTGGCAAAAGGAATGGCTGTAGCTCCGTCTGATACCTTAGAATCTACAGCCAATATGGTTCCATTATTAATTTGCAGGTAAATGGTGACAGGATCATTGGCGTCAGTATCAGATACCGAGCCCTGCACAGCCATTGTGTTGCCTTCCGATAATGTTTGATTAATTGCAGTCTCGGTAAACGGAAACTTTTGAGCGAGTTTTTCGCCTGTGTACTCAGGATCGACACCTATCTTGTTGTAAGTATCCTGACTTACTTGGTATATTCGGAATCCGTCAAAATACGCATATTCTCCTTCGTCCGCTGTAGCAACACCCCATACAGTGAGTGCATTAGCAGCAGCAAGATCTGTAGGAGAAATTTTCACATAAGATGTATTGAATTTGGTACTATCAGTTAGTTTATTACCATCCCTATAGACAGAACCGTCAGCCCTGAATGACACCTTACAAAACGCAGAATCAGCATTACCGTTTTTCACATCTACCAATGCAACGTAGTATTGATTCTTGTCCACAAGACTTAATAAATCTCGACTCCAAAACCCGCCTGTAGCCTTGCTGCCGTATCCAGAAATAGAGTATCTGATACTGTAGTTTCCATATTTCTTATTGTTGGAATCAAGAGTCAAAGAGATATATACTGAACTCTTTGTCCATTTACTTGTGTCCTCACAATTACCATCTGCCCCTAGAAGATTCTCTGGTGGTGAAGTGAGTTTAAGTGATGGTGATGTATTTAATGCCTCAAGTACAGGTCGCCATCCAGCACTCGCTTGATTAGATTTTGAAAAAACATCGAAGTACTGAGCTGAATTGTAACCTCTTATAACACGATTACCACTACCAACAATCGCCTCTTGCCCCCACGAATCAGCATAGAACCAATTCCAGAATTGATTGTGTGCGCCATTGAAGTCATTCGCATCTTGCACTTTATCGAGGTCAGAACTTGTTGGAATTGGCAAGCCACTAAGACCGGCTTCATTCACAATGTATTGATCCCATTCATTAGTTGAAGGAGAACCACCTGCATAATCGTCTGATCCTCGTCTGCTAGAACCACCTGTAAGTAGTCGTAAGATATATTGTTGACCATCAATAGTAACATTCTTTCCAAATACTAAACCTAGATCATTCAATGCATCCCACGTCATGCCCCAAAGTATGACCCTATCTGAGATTAACAATCTTTTACCATTATGGTTAACCTCTCGCCATTGTATTTTGTATGCGTCATGAAAATCTGTATCTCCTATATAGAATGTATAATTCATATGCACAGGTATATTTCCCGGTCCAGGAGCTCCTGGTGGAGTTAGGTTATCCCATGGCCTCGTGGGCCTTAACATTTTATTAGAGCCTAGATAAAGTGTTCCGAGTTTAATTAGGTCTCCTGTTGCCATTGATGCTTGCCTCCCTTCTGCAAGTGGCCGTTATTGCGACCCATTCCTTTTTCTCCCATCTAAACCTCCAACCGACTCTGAGCCTCGTTATAGTAGCCCCGAATCACTCTGATTGAGCTGATAGTGGACAGGTCATCGTTAAAATTGTTGTGTACAAATCCGTCAGGCAAGGTGGATTCGATCGTATTCACTCGGACTTTCAGGTTCGAAACATCCGCTTTCAGCACAGTCAGCTCCGCGTGGGCATCCGCAATGCCTCGCTCCCAACGGTTAATGTCCACTTCTGTTACCGGATCATCGTGTTTCCAGTCCGTTTTCGCTACATAGGACACTTACACCCCTCCTCTCGCTTCGATAACAAAGGTCAGGTTTACAAACTGCGCCCCATTCATTTCGATAGTCCCTGTTTTCTCAGCAACTACAGCTCCCGTCCGAGTCCTCAACTTCACATCCGTGATGACTGGCACGCTTGCGACATGCTGAGCAGATACTTGCAGCGCTATTCCATCCTGGATACCCGCAATCGGATGTGAAGCAATCTCCACAGCCTGTACAGGTACTGAAACTGAGCCGTTTATCAAAATGTCGCCACCCGATACCCTATCTAGCAGGTCATTACGGACGGTTTGCAGATAGCTTGGCAGGATCATTTCACGACCTCCTCATAGCGTCTAATAGGTGTCATACCTACTCGAAACTCATAGACCTTGTGATACTCCTTTATCCCGACAACTAAGACGTCTCGCAGCTCGATTTTTTCGGACACCACAGGTTCAAAAGCGACCCCATTACAATGTACTGGTCTGATCCTCTCAACCGCATGTACCGCGTTCTTTGTATTGAATCGATCCTCAATCTGGTAGACGTATCGAATGACCTTTTTGCCGTAATCCTCGACCATCTGTACTTGCTTGAATGACGATGAACTCAAGCCAATAGCCCGTAGCACGCTTGGGGTAAATCCAAGATATGACCAGTGCTTTTGCTGGATGTTCTTTCGCCGTTCCTCCACGCTCAGCAATTGCTTTCTCCCAAAATAAATCCAATCCCAGATATCCAACCCCCAGGTAGCTGACCATGGGCTAAACTGCTGTAGAATGTCCTCGCGCTGCGTATTGAAAGCATCGACCGCTTCTTCCGATCCTTCGAAATGGTACTCGGCTACGTCATTCTCGTACCATTGCGGCGGCAACATCCGCCGATAGCGTTCTGGAATCATGTTGTCACCGCCATGGTTAGGGTCGATACAGAATCAGCCGGAACCGTTAAATTCAACTCTCCACCGTTCAGTGTGTATGCTGTGAAGTCGATAACACCATCCACAAAAAAGAGCGCCCCGATCTGCTGGTACACGATCTGAGAACGCCCTTTTAGGTAGGTCTTTACTTGTGTGGTGATTTGGTCTTTGATCTTCTCGATTTCTGCGTCTGGTCGCAAGACAAGTTTTACAGCGATAGTCACCGGATAAACGTTTGCTGGCAGTACCTGCAAATCGTGTAAGGCCCTTCGTTTGTCTTCCAGCTTCGTACGTACAACCGTAGCTAAATCCAGACCCGCTGGGTTTCCTGACAGGTCTGTGATATACACGTCGATAGATAGATCATGTCGCGCCTTCTCGATGGCAACAGCTCCGCCTACCCCGTCAACATTTCGCGCCCACCGCTCGTAATCTTGGCGTCTGCCGTCTCCCTCTTCTGTCCGAGCTCGGTCAATGAGTCGTTGTCGGTAGGCGTCGTCTGTCTCCCCCTCATTGCGAGATAAGCCAAAGAATACGCCTGTGGCATCCAGAAATTCTCCGTCGGCCCAGGGGAGAAACCGCTGGAGAAAGCCGTACTCAAATAGCTGCTGCTGGTCGCTGATTTCTTCTGCAATCGGGTAACCGAGGTCATAGTAAATTTCGCCCTCATCTGTCGCTGGCGGCGTCTCCCCTCGATCTTGCGCCACCAATGCCATCCGATTCGCCATCCGCTGATAAATCTGATCTGGAGTTTCCCTGAGTATCGGCATTTCTGGTTTGTCTATCGTTGCCATGTATCCACCTCCGTCCTGGTTGTCCCTCTCGTACCCTCAATTTCAAGCGAAAAAATGACTCGGTTGTCCTCAAACCGAATGTCTACCACTTCCGCACGCTCAACCTCACTGTGAGCCTCTAGCGCCTCTTGTGCTTGCGTCTTAATCGCTGGCAATGAAATGCCTGAGCGCATCCTTCCTGTCTCGTATAGGAAGTCTACTCCGTACCTTTCCGAGTAAATCTCGTACCGGAAACGACGTGTATTCAGGATTTTCTTTGCTGTCTCTTCCAGGTACTCCGCATAGGTAGTCGTTCGCAAATAGCGACCATCTGGCCCTTGCTGAAATTGTTTTGTGGTCCAGTCGAATTTATAAGTCCATGGAATCGGGTTGTCAGCGGATTGAACCAGTTGTGTTTCATCTCCGTTCAGCTCTGGAAACATTACTCCACCACCCCAAGTAGCAGGTACTGAAGGTTAGTGCAGCGCATTAAAGCCACTTTCTTTCCGACATCCTCGGGTCTCCAATTCAACGGGTTCAGCTTCACCAATTCATCTTCTTCCAGTGGTACCGGGTCCTCGTCTAACTTTACGGACAATGGTGATAACGCCAAAAGCTCACCGAATTCTACTTGGGTGTCCTGAATGCCTTCCTGTGCATGACCCCTGAGCTTTGCAATGACCGAATGCATCACTACTACCTCCCTTCCATCTGTAAATCCATTGTGTATTGCCCGCCCTTCCATCTTGCGTTGCAGCTCGTAACAATCCAGTTCGTTATCGTCTTGCTGTCTTTCTCCATGATCTTGATAAGCCAGCCAGCTCGTATTCGGGCAGCGTTATTGTCTTCATGCCTTACGGAGATAGAGCGAGTCTTGGGTATCTTCGACAATGTGGCCAACTGTTTCGCAGCAAGGGCAGCTAGGTTCTTCTCTTCACCCGTATCGATGACTTTTTGCATGCGTCCGATTTGTTTGATTAGGCTCGCATCTTCTTTCGTTGCGCTGCCAGCTACCTTATCATCCTTGTACCGCTCGACCGTGACTACCGTATACACTTCCTCGATGCTCTCCCCTGTTGAGCTGCTTTCCAGCATGCTTGCCTTGAACATAGGGACGACACTGTTTTGACCCTCTGGCAACACAATCAACTTGTCACGCTGATGCTGTACAAAATACCGAAAACCCGTTTTCTCGTAAGCTTGCTCTGTCAGTGACGTGAATAGCGACGTATAGGACTGTGGGCTAAGCCTATCCTTGATTGTAAACCCAAATGCCGGGCAACTGAATTTGATTCCGGTTGCCTTGATGATTCTTTCTAGCTCCTTGCCCGCATCGCCATTCAGTTTCAAGCGAGAAGTCTCGTTCTTTTGCAAGTACCAACTGACCTCATATGCCGTGGCTGACAGGTCGTTTGTCTTTCCATCGCGGTCGAAGCGAACCATCGGGCCGTGAAAAAACTGCTCTGATTCCTTAAGGTCTTGCCCCGCAAAGGCCATAAGAAAACCCGCCGACTGTAACGGCGGGGCATCCTTGATTCTGATGTCACAGTTCTGTGCAATTTGACCGCGAGACGATGACCAGGACAGTTCCTGTATTTGATTGGTAAGGTCATAACGTGTAGATTCTTTCCCGTAAATAACCTTCAAAACTTTCACCCCTTATCTACGGTTGAAATCCTTTTACTTTACTATGGATACGGTCGCGCTGTAATGCCTGCAATGGTGCAATCAAAGATTCATTGTTGCTTTTCTTCTTTGGCTTCTTGCCGCTCGTATTCGGTCTGGCAGTCTGTTGCTTCGCTATCACACTGCTTGGACTCAAGACCTGCGTTTGATTACTCCAGGTCACGAACTCATCTTTCATGAAAAGAGGAAATTCTATTGACCCATGGTAATCTACGTTTTTACCCACAAACCTACCATCGCATGGGCCGATAAGAACATTCCAAGCCAAATCCAGCTCACTAATGGTCAGCAGCACCGCAGCTCCCATTAAGCGATCAATACCCGCAAGCCATTCACGCGGCCCCTGATACCCTTCTACTTCGATGTATGGTGCTTCCGTATCACCTGGAAGGAAGAAGTCGAAAGAAATGGATTTCGGACGTCTTCCTGATATCCGATTGTTCGTGAGCAAACTGATTGTCGTTGTGCTCTCGATGTCATTCCCATAACCGCGAAATTGAATTTCAGCCGGAGTGACGGGGAAGGTCAGCCGATATTTACCTTGTAATCGGATCACCCGCAACACCTCCTCTTGTCTCCAGTGCGTCCATTAGTGATTTCTCAATGATATCTTTTATCTTTTGACCAACAGACGGATCACTGAGCATTTTCAGCATGGTCGGAATGTCTTGAAGCACACCAGCAACTTGAAGAGGAACCGTCACTTGTGGGATTGTTACTGAAACCACCTTCGGCTTATTTGCAGCATTTCCAACTGCTGGTATTACGGGTATCGGTGGACCAACCGGAACTGGAGCAGTAGCTTGTTTCGGGATAACAGATAAAGCCGAAGTAAAATCTGGTGGCGTTGCAGGTGCCGCATTCCACCATTCCAACACCTTGTCATACATAGCCGCGCCCCCGAAAGCTCCTGCGATACTACCGACAATCCCACCTGCCGCAGTTCCCACACCAGGTATTGACGAACCAATTGAAGCGCCTGCTGCCGCACCTGCAGCACTACCAAGTATTTCAGAGCCGATTTGCCCTGCCATTTTAAGTGGATCATCGGCAGTCAACATCTGTCCCAAGCCTATACCTATCCCAGCGATTGGTATTTTGCGTGCTAAACTACCGCTTGAAGTCTTTAATCCTTCCCAACCAATTTTTAAGCCCTTCATGATTGTGTCGCGTGATGGTAGCATGCCGCCTATGCTTTTGAGTGTTTCAGGTACTTTTCGAACCAGATTTGTTCCAGTGGTTTTAGTGACATCCCATGCACCTTTGAGACTATCTAGCACGGCATCACCTTTCGGCAGCATTCCACCCCAATTTTTGAACTTATCTCTCCAGTTTGAAGGTTTTGTCGCTTCTTCCAGCGGATTTTTGAATGCAAAATCCTTTGCTGATTGTGGCGTTTTGTCGCCTTTGCTTCCCCAGTTGAACGGATTAAACCATCCGCCTTTGCCCTTACCTTTTCCTTTCGGCTTACCACCCTTATCGGGTCCATCTGGTAAATCCGGTAAATCAGGGCCAGAATCCTGCCCCCTAGCTAGCTTTCTCTGTACGGCTGCGGCGGTTGCTGCGTCGAGCGCAACTTTCATCTTCCAAAGCGCAATTGTCACCACTCCAACAACTGTACCTAACCCCGCCAATGTGAGCCAAGGCGGAGCTCCTTCAACCATTTCCTTTAGGCTCTGTAATGCATCCGCCGTCCATCTGATTGCTGGCTCCAAGTCCTCAGCTAATGCTAAGCCTAACCCAACCAACTCAGTCGTGAGCAATGCTTTTGCCTGAACAAACCCTTGTAATGAGTCATTGTCCTGATATGTTTTAAATTCTTGATTGAGCTTACCGGAGTAGTCATACTCCCTTGCGTCAGCCATACCAATCCTACCCGCAGACTGTAAAAGTGGCGCAAATGCCTTCGCGATGTCTTCCCCTGGACCAGCTCCCAATTCGTTAAATAGTTCCTGCCTGACCTTTTTATCTTGAATGCCGCCAAACGTCTGCATCAGTGCTGCTATTGCGAATTGATTATCTGCTGCGTTAGACGAGTGGATCGCTTCTGCAATAATTTTCGATTCTTTCTCAGCTCGTTTTTGAGCTTCATCAGAATCAATGTCCTGCGCCTCATACGCTGTTTTTAAAACATTGACCATATCCCCCTGATTGTCGAGCTTGATGGTTGCTTCTTTCAATGCATCAAAGCCTTTATCAATCGACCACAGATTATTCATTTCCTTGGTCAAAGCAGCAAGCTTTTCAGGCGTGTCCAGGAACTTCGTCACCTGCGTGCTGTATTCAACGATTGAGTCAAGTGCCTCTCCCCGAATGTCGGTCGTAGTGCTGGCTATCTCGGCGAGAGTATCACCAAAACGACCTACATCAGTGATATCCGGGTAGGCCTGCTGCATGGTAAACATGGCTTTTTGATATTCTTCTACACCACCTAAATCAGGTCGGATGGCATTAAGTTGAATAGCTTGTTTGGTGATGTCTGCACCATTTTTCGGATCGAATCTGGTTGACATCGTCATTAAATCCTTGATTTGCGTCCGATCAACGTTTGGATTCATTATTGCGAGATTCTGCGCTTCTTTTTGGAACTGATGCAATTCGTCGGCAGTAGCACCCAACAAAGCTCTTCGTGCATTAGCCTGACTTTCTGAGGTGAGCTGATCTATGAAGCCAGCTCCTCCGTATGTAGCTAACCCAGCTAAAAGACCACCTGCAAGTATTTCGTTTGCGCCCGGACCTGCCGCTGCTTCAATTTGCACCGTTGCTTTTGAGCCATCCAAAGCCTTTACTTCTTGCTTAACAGCAGCTACCTCTCGCCGAGCCTGATCGTCTACATTGATTTTTGGATTAGCTCTTGTTGAACCCAACTCCTCGAGTTGACGTTTTAGGTGCTGTGCCTCCTGTTGCATTTGAGCAAATTCCCGCTTAAAATCTCGTTCGCTCTGATCTGCTGCCCGCTTGATACTTCTTTGCATTTCCTTGACCATTTCTTGAGTCGCTTCATCAAGCTGGCGCATTTCTTTCTGAGCATTTCGAGATGATTTAATTAGCTTTTGAAGTTCTGGACTCAATTGATTTTTCGCTTGGATATACGCGGTAAGCCCTACAACTGCACCCATGGTATCACCTCCAATAAAAAAAGCACCCTGATAAGAGTGCTTTTTCACTTTTATTTAATTACTTCTGAATCGATAAACTCCCAGTTCTTGTTCCATTCTTTATTCCAAATCCTATTCATCTTGCCTTTGAATTTCACTTTGTTCCCAGCCTCTATATAAGCCTTTGTATCTTCATCCTTCAGTTTTATTACTACTATGTCAGACAGACTTACGATTTTCCCCTTAGAATCTAACCAATGCTTCGGCTTCTTCGCTTGGGGCCCACACCACAAAATTAAACCTTCTGGTACAGTATCACGGTCAAGAACAGTACCTTCCCATTCGAATTCTCGTGTATATAAGTATGTCTGATAAATTGAGGTTCTGGTTGGTTGGTCAAACTTAAGAAATTGATTCGTGAAGTCTTGATAGGATTTATAAGTATTCAATTGAGTTACAAATTTCTCAACTTGAGGACTTAAATATTTTATGGCTAGGTCAGGTATTGCTTTCTCTTCCGATAACACTCTTACATAATTGTCAGCGTTTGCCTCGTCTTTAATAGACAAAAGCACTCTCCCTTTAGTTAACATCGAGAATGTATCGCTCTCATATTTTTTTGCATTTTCTTCGTTATCAAACAAAAGCACATTTACTCCATTGGATGACATGCTAGCAGTTAACCCATTATACATATTCTTATCTTTAGTAGTGGTGTCTCTCATGTTGTACATTGGAAGACGCGATTCTTCGAACCATGTAAAAGCTTTTTTTGCAAAATCCAAATCATCTTGAGGAGTATGTTTTGCTTCATTTTCTTTTGCAGTTTGCTCAGTTGTACCCTGTATTTTCTCCGTTGGCGCACTTGCTGTTTCATCGATCGTATTGTTTGAACACGCAGTAAGTAAGAAGAACGAGAATAAGATTAATGTCCGTTTCATACCTTCACCTCGTCCACAATTCTACCTCAGGCTATAAGAAAAGTCAGATTAAACCATTCGGCAACAAACGACAAAAAGTGACTTTCCTCCCTCTCCCCAGCCCCCAACCGCTCGGGAGAAGGGAGAAAGCTATGTGCTTGCCTTCTCCTCTTCTTCTGCTTCAATTGCTTGGCAAGCCGTAATGAATAACTTTTGCATATAAGGATCAACCTCATACTCTAGGATGTCTGATGGTTTCCCTCTACCTCTGAGGTATGCCCGACAGAGGTGGCTTGATTCTCCATCGGTTCTGATGAGTTTTTTAGTTCTTCAACCACTTCTTGTTCTGATTTGACCTTCGAGTTTACCTCATTTACCTTGTCCAAAAGGTCAGAATAACCGTCTCGATTGCTTTCAAAGAGTCTTACAGGTAGATCAAATTTATCCTTTGCATTGTAAGCTAACAGGAGCTCCTTACTGTTCCATGGAAACTCATGCTCAGTAGCTTTGACAATGCGAACATCATTGTAACGGAATGTATCAAGGTTCCCGTTGCTGTCCTCTGCTAATCGGAAGCATGCCCGCGTCTCAGACATCGTAAGCTCTCGCACTTGCCATTCATCACCATCAATAACAACAGTGCCAGTGCGTCTCTGCACCGGCTCTTTTGCTTTCGCTAAAAACTTATCCAATTTGCTCACAATGATTCCTCCTAGTCGAAGTACTCTGGCAGCTTGTCCAGGTAGTCCGGTTTCTCGTTTGACATGCCTTTAATCTCATATGTTGCATTATCGTTTCCATCCGCCTTGGCTTCCCACAAAGCGATTTCTTCGGGATTCAGCACAATGTTGGAGATTCGGACACGCTCGGAGTTTCCCGCCTCTTTATCCAACGTCTCTCCGATCAGGAACGGTAGGACAGGTGTCTTACCTTTTGTTAGGTTCTCCACGCAGAAATATTTCAGATCGGCATTGGTTGCTGTGATCGTCAGTGTCACCTCTACATGCCAATCGTTTACCGTTTGAATTTTTCCTCGTTGAAGACGAACAGTATCTCCATACTCTACCTTGAGGACCATCTTGCCCTCCAGCGTGCCGTAAATCGGATCGCCGTTATCGTCATATACTTGGCAGTTTTTCAGCTTGATATCGCGTGCGATAGCCAATTATTGCACCTCCCAATCAATATCGAAGTATTCGATGGCATCAAGAGGCTTTGCAGAAAGCAAGAAACCACGACGATCACCCACGCCATTCTTTTTGTCCGTAAATGTCCAGCCTGTATCGATTGCTCCTTGCTGCTCTCGGACGGTCAGATAAGCGTTGACGGCGGAGACAAATACCGCGCCGCCTAAGTCGTTGTTCGAAAGCTTGCCTTTGTATTTCTTACCTACCTGATTGATGTCATTGACGATTTGATCCAAAGTCATGCTGACTCGAATTTTTCCATAGTCCTCGCGCTCATGCGTACCCAGAACAGCCAGTGTATTGACGGCGCTCTCGATGATGTACACATCTCCGTCGCGGGTTGCGATCAGCGTTCCAGAGCCGAGCGCACTCAAAATATCGGTGTGGCCCCAATCCTTGAGCGCTTTTTTCAACGGAACGACAACGGCCGTCAGCGATTCATGTGCAGGTGTCGCGGCGATCATACCCGCTACCCATGCGGCCCACTCCAGGCTGCCATATACTTTTCCGTTGTTGTGCTGACCAGCGATAGCACTATTCACGACAAAACGGGCATTTTGCGCCACAGAGCGCTCGATATGCTTCGCCATGTTCTCGTCATCCGCCGCCTTGCCACCGATCACCAGCGTGCTGAGCTTCTTATTTTGCGTGCGACGATCGCTCATGAATTGTTTCGCTGCCGCTTGTACAGCCGCATCGTCAAAGGGCAGATACATCGTGTCAAAATCAGCACCGGACACAGCCATGAACAGCTTAGTAGAGTCAGCTGGGGTAAGCGCTACTGTGCCACTTTTCGCTCCTGTCAGCGCTGTTTCTGGCACGATTGTAACGGCAGTCTCGCCCAGCTTTTTCACACGCACATAGTTGGATTGGCTCGTTTTCGTTGCCAGCTCATTCGCATCCGCAAACGAAAACTTCTCGGTTTGCAGCGGGCCTGTTACCTGAAGTTCTTTTTTACCTGGCTCGGACGTTGAGGCAGTGATCGTAACCTTCAACTCGTTACCTACCAAACCTGGATACAGAGCCTCGACTCTGATCGCATCCGCTTGCTCATACGCTGCTTTTGTGGCTGTGCCATTTGTCATGCGGTATGCGAGAATCGTCGCGCCACCTTCTGCTGCCAGCTCCACGGTATCGACCTTGCCAAATGTCTGGGCAAGTCGCTCCTCAAAGCTCCCCAGCTTCACCAGATCATCAGGCGCGCCCCACTCCGCTTGGTACGGCACCAGTACGACACCACTTTTCGGTACGACACGTTCTTTTGCTTTTGCGATCAGTTCGACCGTTACACCCGGTCTTTCTCTTTGGATTGTCATGATTACTTTTCACCGCCTCTATATTTGGCAAGCCGTTTTTTCACTTCGTTCTCAGGTACCTGCTCATGGTCCTGCAAATGAAAAAGAGCACCCGCTACCTCGAAGCCCTCGGCTCCTAGATAAGCCGCGCTCTCTATCCATTCACGTCTGGAACGATTCAAACCGGATGACTCATCCGGCATATCTTTTCTAGCCATTAGGACCAGTCCTCCTCGATTTCAAAGTGGTTGATTTTCTCAACAACTGGACGTGGAATCGCAGCGGCGTACTCAAACCGAAATATTATTTCTGTGCGATCCTTCCTATCCGACCGGATGCGGAATGACGTGTTATCAATGTTGATAAATAGGCCGTCAGTTTTTCCCCGGTAACTGTACTGCTCGCCCCTTAATAATTGTCGGAGTGGTTCAGTAGAAATCGGTTCATAAACCTCTTGGCCCCCGACCAACTTCATCTTTCGATGATGCAACACTATCCCAGCGTCGGAGATAATTTTGTACGACGTCAGAGTATTTCCGCGCTCAGATACCCCTTGGGTCTGAATAAAGGCCACGGGAGGTTCAAACTCGCCAGACAACCACACGTCCAAGCTGTCCAGGATGTCAAGGGAAGGGTATGCCTCGTTGATCAAATCGAAAATGCATAACAACTCTCGGTTCTCCATCACTTCACCATCCTTTCCAGCTCAGCTTGTAGTAGCTTTTCGAGTAGTGTCTTCATGCCGCCCTGAAAATTCTTTAATGCAATGTCGAAGTATTTCCGTCCAATGAAGCTCCGTGGTTTTACCATGAATCCGCCTTTTGCAGACGGGTCATAAATGAACTTTCCGACACCATTCCAGTAACCTGGTACAAAGTAACTTTTATCAATCGTGTACCCATCATTTACATGCTCTGCATATGTCAGATTAGAGCCTACCTCTAGCGTTAAGGTATCTCGTTCTCTATCAAATACCCAAACGTTACTGGAATCGCCTTTACTAAAAGAGTTTAGAAGTGTTCCAGTATCAAGAACTCCATTCGGTTCTTTCCCATCTGCTTGGTTGAGAATTTCGTCCGTTACAGCGTTCAGTAGTTCTTCCCCGAGCTGATAAACAATGCGCTGCATAATTTCGGGTGCGTTCTTATTCAAGCGTCTCATGCGCTCTTCGAACTGTTTAAAGTCCACTACTCCGCACCCCGTTTTTGCTGGATCGCTGTCACAGCTAGAAGTCGTCGCCCTTTCCTGACATCAACCACAACAAATTCCCCATGGTCAGTTGTCTCGACCCGATCATTTTTGCGTACATCCTCACCCAGTAAGAAGCCGAGGGTCGCTTTATAATCCCATTCCACCGGATCGGTGTTCGCTGGACGTTGCCATGATGATTCTACGGCTCGTATACACCCCATAACGGTACGAGAGGGTAACTCGGTAGTGGTAACTCTGTTACGCTCACCACGAACCGTTACTGTTCGTTTCAAAACGATCTGATCATTCATCCGATGGTTCATAAGATCATCGCCTTGACGTTACCACCGTCTGTTGCCTCGGCGGTAAAGGACATCCACTGCCGCAGCATGGAATCAACCAATGGACTTCCTGTGGTAACAGCAGCTCTGTCGACCGACCAAGAGTAACCTTGATCACTTTCAGACGTGATACCGCGTGCCTCTGCTCCAAGAGTTTCATCATTGTCCGTCAATACCATTGCCTCAACCAACCGGAAGTGAGCTACTTCGAGCCGGGCGTCATTGTCCACGAACGGGCGAGACGTGAACAGCTCAATCCTTACCTTGGCCTCACCAATGAGATAGGAAAGCCGCTCAGGTGTCATGTCCTGAACGGCTCGTGTGCTACTCTGCTGTTTGACCTTCTCCGACGTCAGCATCTAATGCCCCTCCTTCTGGAGCAGGCGTATTTGTGGACCCTTTTTGCTGACTTGGCTTCTCTGCCTCATGAATCTTGAAGTCGTCGCGTGCTTTCAATTTATCTAGCACTTTCTTATCCTTTACCTCAACAGGCTTGTCCTTTTGAAAACGAAAGCCGTAAGTCTGGAGTGAACTATTCTCCCCGATGTATGTGACGAGCATTAAAACTCAACTCCTTCGACGTAGGAGACAGCCGCTGGCTCCTCAAAGATCGGGTCAAAGTCGGAATGGATTGCGTAGAATCGTTTGTCAGCGTAGATTGCTTCCTTGCCCTCCGTCGTCTTGCGAATTTGCATGGCGTAGGTGTGAACCATGACAAAGTTGGGCTGATAGGTAAACAGAATTGCACCTTCTGGCATATGAGGTACTTCTTCCACATCGTAGGCATTAATTTTCTTTACTCCGCCCGTAATCTGCAACTGAACAGCTGCTGAATTATCCAATTCAGCCAGCTTCTGCAACCGTTTGGAATAGGTATTCGGGTGCATGAAATATTTGAACGTCCCGCCTGTACGTTGGCGCGTTGGAATGGCACGCTCAAGCTCAAACAAGATACCTTTTTTCTCTTCGGCTGTGATTGTCGGCCAGTCGATAAAATTCCCTTTTGTTCTAGCTAGTTTCAACCAACCGTCATTGATTTTTAGGAAATCATAATCCAGATTCGTATTTGGTGTTGCCGTGTCGCCGTTGAATCCGATGTCCTGCATGTTATCCCCGTAGTTCATCGTCATGTGGTATAAAATGACTTGCTCCATATCTTGCCCACGGACTCGCTGTGTTTGGCGAATAGAGTCCTCAGTAATTTCAAATGGCAGCACAACAGGAGAGACAGAGTAAGGAATCTGAGGAAAATCAGGTTTTTTCGTATTAGTCGCCATAACGTCCTCTACCTTTGAACGCAGATTTCGTCCAGTTACTCCAATTTTATCGATCGTTCCTTGTGCCGACGTACGAGTTTCATGACGGATTCCCTTGAGGAAGCTCGTAGAATCATAAGCCATGTTAATAAACTTTTCGACCTGTTTGTAATTTAGCGCAGAAGTGTCACGCGACGTTGTTGTTGCAGCTTTCGTAATGATCTGTCCGTTAGTTCTCATGTGAACACCCTCCTTACAATAGCCCGCTAAAGGAGCTATCATCTTCATTTTTTTGGATTGGATCTCCAGGCTGTTGCTGACTGGAACCTCTTGCATTTTTAATCAGTTGGACCTCGTTCCCCAACGTTTCCACTTGCTTTGTTATAGGCTCTAATGCCTTGGCAACTGCTTCAGTCAATGCGGCTGTTGCAGGATCGTTTTGTTGCCCCTCGTCGCCAGCTCCACCTTCTGCCTTCTTAAGCTCTGTTACTTCCGTCTGCAAATCAGTCAATTGCTTGGTAATTGGGGCCATAGCCGCCGCAACAGCTTTTTGAATATCTTCTGGTTTCACGTCTTCTTCCTCCTTGTCATCCACCTCTGCCAGAATGTCGGTTATGGTGGTGTGGGCTTCTTTTAATTTTTCGAGGCGAGCACTAGAAAGTTTCTTTCCAGCTTTCGAAATCTGTTCAGGTGGCTTACCGAGAGATTTCGCAATATCCGCTGCGCCAAGAACCTCTTGCAGGATGTCTGCGAATTCTTGGATCGCTTCTCTGGCCTTCTCTGGGTCACTCTCAAATTCGTATCGATCTGTCTGCCAGTTGTAACGCTTGATTGTTGATTCAAAGGCGTTCCAAGCATTCCAGAAGTCATTGTTCTTCTTGTTACGCTCGTACTTGTCTTTCACATCACCCTTAATAATTCGAGAAACAGCCTTGGCGATTGAATGCAAAAGCCCCTTCTCTACCGTTTCATCGTCGGTATCCGAAGAGGCTCCCTCAATTTTTTCGCGCTTACCCACTCCCCACATAGAGAAGCCAGTAATCTCGCCTTTCTCGATTTGTTC
Organism: Brevibacillus sp. IT-7CA2; assembly: GCF_949767855.1. Classification (NCBI taxonomy): domain Bacteria; kingdom Bacillati; phylum Bacillota; class Bacilli; order Caryophanales; family Paenibacillaceae; genus Brevibacillus; species Brevibacillus sp. IT-7CA2. The sequence goes on along the minus strand of NZ_CATKQT010000033.1, from coordinate 42,457 downwards.
CCAGGTGTCTGCATCCGTTACTTTTACGCCAGTCACCCATGACCCTTTCTTGATCTCCTGATCACCTAGAGTCATGTCAATTGGTGCGATGTAGGTTTCCAATACATATCCTTTGTCGGCGTCAAGGTCGTGCTGCTTGTCGATATTGTATGTGCTTTGCCGTTCCATAAAGCCATGAGCAGCCTTCTTGATCTCTTCTGCCGTCATTTGATCTCCGTGGGCGTCCTCAACATCCGGCTCATAAACAACTCCATAAACCAGTTGCTCTGCCTTATCAGTCTTGGAGATACGGATATCCTTTTGGAGAGACTCTTTTCCCTCTTCTTTGATAATAGCGAACGGTTTTCCGTTTGCCCCCTTATCCACAAGGGAAATGTGCGTGATTCTTGCATCCTTTAACGCGTATCCCATTTTTCTTTTCACCTCCATTCAATCAAAATACAGCTTGCATCGTGCATCTGCATTTCACGATTTGTTTTGCGCTTGCTGACGGGTCTCCTGGATGCATAAGTTCCTCACCTCCTACTTCGAAATATTCGTCGATATCGACTGTCTGACCGTTTGCCTCTTTGTGATCCTTACGAGTGCGCTTGTTATTCGCTGCCCGCCACCGCTTTTTCCTTACTAGCCCCGACTGCTTCCAGCCTTCCAGCTTACCGCCATTGGCTGCTGCTGTAGAAATCGTCCGAGAGATCGTCACAGAGCGATTCATGTTGAACGGTCCCTCTTCGCCTATGGCAGCCTGTCTACTGACCTCTCTGACCAATACAGCTCTTTCAGCAGGGGTATCGCCTTCTTCAATCGCTTTCTTAAACGATCGGATCATACGATCGGCAGAAGTGTCATTCATTGCGGGCACCATTTTTTTCAGCTTCTCGGCATATTGAGCTGCTGCTTTGTTTTCCTGCTCCCATACTGCATCTGTATTGATTCCTATGGCTTCGGACTCACCGGCCAGATTAAACAGCGGCATGAAAGCATCATAGACAGCCTGCTCAAACTTCTCTTGGAAATAGTCTCCGGTCTGTACCAGTAATATGACTTTCCATAGCTCATCCGCATCTGTAGCAAGCTCGTCGCTAAGTTCTTGAATAGCATCATCGAGCGCCTTCCCCTGCAATTCAAGAAGATCAGCGATTGACTCCTCGCCATCCTTGTACAGCTTCTCGAGTAACGCTCGCTCGGCGTGAGAAAGGTCGAGGCTATCAAGAAATTCGTCGTCATCTGCCTTGGCAATCAGATAAAGGCACTGGTCACACATGCTGGCGTTCCCTCGTTTCGCGAAGCAAACGCTTTGCTATCGTCGCCATTTGCTCTTGCTGATCAGATGTACCGAATGATCCTTGAGAAATTGTACTGCCTAAGCTGGCAATCGGTGTATCAAGGTATTCCTCGGTATACTTCGACTCATCAATGGTGGTTCCCAATACTTCCTCCGCAATGGGAATGAGATGACGCACCAACATAATTCCTCTGTCAGCAAGGAAATCCAGTAATGCTTTCCACTCTTCTGGATCGCTGATTTTCGGGCTGTTCAGTATAGCATTCACGCGGTGTACCTCGATGGCAGGCAGCAGTCGCTTGTTGAAAATCTCATCCATAATCCACTTGCGATATGGCTGAAAGACCTGTTCTTCTGCAATCCTGCGCGCGTTGTCGCTTGTCGCTCTGTTATAGTCTTCAGATTCACCAGTGAGAATTGGCGGGAGCCGAAATGCTGACCGAGTTTCTTTGCGTTTTTCCCGATTGTATTCGATGAAAAGGGCATCTTGTTGAAGTAGGTCATTCAGCTTGTCCAGTTTTATGCTCGTCTTTTCCTTCTCATCACCGTAAATCCCTTTGTCATACCCTTGCACTTCGAGATAAAGAATACCGCCCCGTGACTTCTTTCCTCTTGCTCCTTTTAGGGATTCGATAGACTGCGGAACTAGCTCGCCGTTTATCACGGTCAGAATCATATCTAGCATCCGACCGTTATCAAAGTATTCAAAGTTGAGTTCCTCAGCTTTTCTTGAACCAACAATGCCCGGTGAATTTCCTGACCAACGTGGTTCGCCGTAAGTCCCGTTTCCTAGTTGCAGATGAATGACTTCATTCTCTTCACCGGGCGCCCCGAATTCACGGAACCACGTTATGTTTGTCCCTCTCTTCTGCGCGTATTTCCGCACCCATTTGGTTTGCGTAAACTCTTCAACCTTTCCCTGCACAAAACGCCGATACTTCATATCTACCCTTTCGAGTGGTGCTGTGCAGCGCATGTATTCAGGGGGTATACGGTAAATGGCGGGAAGCCCACCGCCCCACGCAACCTCAACATAAGCATTGCCGCAATGCTCAAGGTCTTCAACCAGTTGGCTCAGTAGTTGCTCGGTCGATTCTTCCAGATTGGCCGTCTGCATGAATCGATCAGCAATATCCCACTCTGCTTTAGCTGTCTTGTCGCTTTCACCTGATTGGTATGTAAGTGCATAGCCATAACCAACCACGTTTGTTTTGTACGCTTCGACACATTGAGGAATGATGTTGCTCTGCTTTACTACTTGAACACAGGCTACAGGGTCAATGGTCGGGCGTATGAGTTTGTGTTCATCGTAATCATGCTCGAATTGATCGATAACAAGCTGCTTGCTTTCCCCCTCCCCCTCAGCCTTTCCAATGGGATACCATCCTGTGGCTCCAGACATTAAATCCATCCTCCTTTCCCGTTCTTTTTCCTATCCTCACGTTTCTTAGCTTGAAGTAACATGAGCCAGTCACTGTACGTCGCGTATCTCTTCGCATCCTGCGTATGGTTGTCTTTATCGACTGGTTCTTCAAGCATGATGCCGTTTTGCTCTTTATACTTATAATTGCCTGTTTCTTTTGTCGTCTCGACGGCAGTACGAGCAATGTAAAGGTTGGGACGGCCAGACGACTCTTTTACCTTATAGAGACTCGACACCCGACGTATTCCTGGACCGATAGCATTTTCGGCTGGATACACAGGCAACTTGTAACGACGATACGTAGAAATATCTTCTGGCTCGGATGGGTCTGCCCAAATGACATCCATCGGGTAATTCTTTTGAAGCTCCAAATACCTCTTAACAAGGCAGTCCTCAAGCTTCCCTTGAGCATCTACCACCAGAACATTGGTTTGCTGGCGATAGCTTTCCTCGATCAAATAGTAATCTTCGTCAGTACACCCAAAGACCAATAGCACCGCTGGGTCATTCCAGCCGTGGTCCATACCTCCGATATACCGCTTGAACATCACCTCTCGTTCCTCGCCGTCTGGATAGGTAACGACAAATAAACGCCGCGCAAGATCAACGGGGCGTATATCAACACAGTGAACGCTTCGGTCGAACTCCTCATACACCTGACCATGGAAAACGTTGAATTTCGCGTAAATCTCGCGCTTCACGTAACGCTCAGGGTACGTCTCGATCATTCTCTGTATGTTCTTCTGCAATTCAGGAATCGGGTTGTCTTTTGAAGTCCAATAGAAGTTTCGCCAATCAGGATCATCCTGGTAGCGATCGTCATCCAATCCTGCATCAATAAATTGACCACGTAAAACAATTTCTTCTGCAAACCAGTTGATTCCCTCCGGTGTAGTTGTCCAGATAGACCACCCGCCTTTATCAGCTAGGGCATAGGCCAGATAGCCTGACCATGTTTCTGGCTTCATTTTCGATGCCTCATCAAGCCATACTCCGTCTAACCCGCGCCCAACAAGCTTTTTCGGATTTTCTGCCGACTTAAACCGGATCAGAATGTATCCCGTTAACCAAACGAAGTTCCCCGATGCGTTCCAAGTGTCGATCATGTCCTCTGGAATGACTTGTGAGAGCTCCTCTTGTTGAATCTCTGACATGTTGTAATCAGGCGCTACGCACCAGTATTCGAGCCGTGGCTTGGGTTTCTTCACTTTTTTCAGGTTTAACGGCGGCTTATAGGGTAACCCCTTCCCTGCTTCAATATCTGCAAGGATGTTATCGAAAAACTTTCGGGCTCCTACGTTCGTTTTACCACCGCGCCGCCCGCAGTTCATGACTACGTTTCGGGCATCGCATTCCATAACTTCTATTTGTTTTTCATGAGGTGTCCAATCCGCGAATGGATCGAGGTCAAGTTCCAGACTTGTCACGCGACCACCTCCGGACGGTGATCTGCTTTTCAGGACCGCCGCCGTTGCTCAACAACTGTGCCTTGAGCTGTATTGCCTTCAATTTTTTGTCCTGTACTCTGGTCAAGGATTCTTCCAACGCAATTATATCCTCAATCGCTCGGTACTCGGTTTCTTCAATTTCTGCTGTTACCAATTCCTCATGAGTGAGAACGACTGTTTTGCTCACGCCTGTTTTCTCTTCATGTACTTCGACCGGGGTTTTGATGGGGAGTCTCTTTTGCAAGACTCGACGTTGTTTCTCCGTTAACCCTTCCGTAAGCTTTCGAATCCGTATCATCATCCGGCGTTCCCTGATACTTAAAAAACGGATCTGCTCATTTGCTTGAGCCAATGGATCGAGGTTAATTAGTTCGAACAGTTGGCGCTCCTCATCGTCGAGGGTGTCATACCAAATAGTTTCATGTTCGCCCGTCTTGACCGCGTTAGTATTACGCTCTGGTGCGCCGCCGCCAGCACCGTGGAAACGGCAGACGTCCCAGCCGGGCTTAGCCCAGTTTTTACATTGCTCGTCGCGCTGCTTACTCCTTGCTTTGCATCTTTTCTTTTCAGGATTTCTTGCCATCTACATGACCACCACCTCACCACTTCATGGGGTTGTTTTCAAAAAGAAAAGACGCCAATTTTTGGCGCCCTACTTTTCCTCTATATTCATCATGTTGCGTATTACTTTTAAGAAATTAGCTGTGACATATAAAAATGCCCAACAACCAATTATATAAACTGGGATGTTTCCATATCTTGAGTATTCAGTAAACGACCACGCATAAAGTGTGATATCCAAGAAGATCATTAATACGAAGGCCAATATCATATGGTAAAGGTCTTTCTTATGTTTAGCAAACTGTCCCGCATGCTTGAATGTCGTTGCAATTGCTGCTAACAAAGCAGCATATCCAAGGGATACCGTAACCTTTAATTGAGCTATTCCTTTAGTGATTTCACCCCAATTTGATAAATTTCCCCCTTGTATTGCACCAATCATTGGCAATACTAGTGCAATTAACATCACAACATAAATGCCTTTTTCAAAAAATTTAATCATAAAGTTCCCTCCCAGATTTTTCATACGGGAGGAGACTACTTGAGTTTCATAAATCGTGTTTTTGCAACTCAATGTCTAGCTCTATCAGCTTTTTCAGGTCATCTACAGTTTTAATTTCGATATGACCAGATTGAAAGTCCTTAACCCACTTTGCAATGGCTGCTTTCACGACTTTCCTGTATTGATCCTTAGATTCCATGATGCCTTCCATTACTTCGATTTGATATTGCAATAGAAGGTCAATAGATTCAGGAGAAGACTGTTCTGTAGTTGTTTTCATTGTGACACCCTCGGCTTTCCTGTAAAATGGAAAACGAGATAGTGGCTTGAATCTTCCGTGGCCACGGGTTTCCACTATCTCAGCCGGGGGTGACCCGGGTGATCAGGGGGACGTTGACGCGTCTCCCTTTTTATTTTGGATATGGCTTGTGCAAAGGCATGATTTTGCGACGAATCTTCTTGTTGAGTGGCATGAGGTATTTATGTTTTCCTTGTGTAGTGTAATTTTCAGCATGGGAATCAATATTCTTTCTGATCCAATCCAATCGTTGGCTTCCCTTCCCATACCTCGAATGAATTGATTTTCCATGAGTCTTTTTTCCATGGATGATAAAGTAACGTTCACCTTCTGTTTTCCCTTCATAAATCCAGTTGGTTGCTTGATAAATTCCGCCATGATGATTTTGTTCTACATCTGCATAACTCACTATCAACTGAACATTGGGTGACTGCTCTTTCAAGAATTTGATTGCCTTTGCCAATATTTCAGAAACGAATGATTTGTGGCTGGTTAATGCAACCCTTGTGAGTTCACAACACTCTTTTTGAGTCAGGCCATAAGGTGAACCGATCCTGCTATTGGCTCCACGACTAAAAATAACAACTCCGATGAACTTGCCATCTTCCCAGGCTCCTATTTTGACTAGCTTTCCCGCAGGGAGAGATTTGCTATAGTGGAAGTTCTCACAGGCAAATTTCGCCGCTTCATAAGTTGCCCAAGCCACTTTTAACTGCGTCAATGTTCAAACTCCTCTCCGCAGTGCGGACACTTCACCAGTTTTGAATTCAGAATCCCTAAATCCCCTTGGTCTTCTTCTGTGCCTTCTTCAAAATTTGGAATTTCTATGTCGCCAAGCATTCGCTTTAAATCCACTTCATCAAAGCCAGATAATTCAACGTTGGCTCCTGTTTCCTGTAGCTCGCCAAGTAAGGCGGTCAATGCTTCCTCATCCCAATCACCGCTGATCTTGTTCAGTGCGACGTTCAAAACTTTCTCTTGGATTTCATCCAAGGACACAACAGAAACCTCTATTTCAGTAGTTCCTTGCTCCACAAGGATTTTAAAACGCTGATGCCCACCGACGAGATTACCTGTTTGCTCATTCCAGACTAGTGGCTCGACGTATCCAAACTCTTGAATGGATCGTTTCAGCTTCTCGTATTCGCTGTCGCCCGGTTGCAAATCTATTCGCGGATTATAGGGGGCTGGATTGATTTTAGAGACTGGTATTTTTCGTATGTCCAAGCTGTTCAGCTCCTTCGTGGCAATAAAGTAAGAATAAAGAATATTGCCAGCCCTTAAATTGCTGTATGCCTTGATGCTGTTGGGCTGGTGCCATGTTTTGTAGGTGTAATGAAACGACTACTATTCAAGTGGAAAAGTATATGTTTTCTTTCACCACAAAAAATCTGGTTGAGGCTTAGAGCTTCATGACTTGGCTGGCTGTTGGCTTCTGGCGACCCCCTAGTCCAAATTTGGGTCTTCTCCTGCCTCTGTGATCTCCTGGCTGAATAGGTGCATGAGCCACGCTTCTGCTGTCTTCCCGTTGAGAGAATACAATGGATTGATTGCCAATGCTGACCGTCCTTCCAAGTCAGTTCGACGCATTATGTGCAGCTCAATGAATGTCTTCACGATCTTACGTGCCGTTGGATAGGAGCAGTCTGCGATGCGGGAAAGGTCTTTGACGGTAAGTGGCGTCCCTTTTTGCCCGCGCTCATTGTCGCCTTGTAGGAGGTTAGTTCCCTCGCTGGCATAAGGTGCGATCTTCAACAAAAAGCCAGCCTCAGCGAGTGACAGCTTTCTGAGCCGTCGCTTTGCCTTTTGGCTGGCTTTGATCTTCACGAATTTTGAGCTGCGGCCTACAGGACGAAATACTTTTACAATCTCGTCCGACCGGCGCAGCACTTCCTCGGTGTAGTATATTTCTCCTGTTGTTGAGTCGACGTACTGACGCACTACATTTCACCCACCTCCATGAAAAAAAGCACCACATAGGTGCTTAATCAAATTCACTTATCTGATTTCTCATCCAAATTTTGATCAAACGAATCCAATAATTCTCTCAATAATTTATCATGGTCCCGTTCGAAGACAACGCTGAGTTGGTTATCATATTCTTCTTTCGTGATTATCCCCTTCTCTTGAAGCAACTCAGATATAGCTCTTGTCCTTAACCAATTTCCAATAGCCACGTCTATTAGACCCTTAAATATGAACAGATACGGAGATTCTGGAACGTTCTCTATATTTTCAGGATCGATTTCTTTAAAACTTACCGTAAATGTCGTGTAATCAGATTTATCAGTATAGCGATATGAAAGATTTGATCTAGTTACGTCAAGCACTAAATTTTGCTCAGGTACTTCAAATGAAAATTTATTTTGGTTTAGCAAGTTAATAAATATTTCTCTTTCCTGTTCAGTATTCTTCCTAAACACTATTTCAATCGTTTTTAATTCTTTTCCAGTCTTTTCATCAACAACCGGAACTACTTCGTATTCGTCGACCTCAATTTTCACCTTATTCAACAGTATGCAATCGACCATATTATTCTTCCTTCCCTCGTGTCGTTCTTTAACATTTCGACAATTGGGTGCTATTTCCTGTAACTTTTTTACTATTTCCCCCACTTGTTTCGGCAGGGGAGCTCCACCGCGAGCCAATCCTTATGCCTGCTGCGGTCACAGACTTCTAGAGGTGGTGCAGAACAATCAGTAAGCATTTGCCCCTGCTTACCGGAAAAAAGCCTCTACACTCTTGGGGCAGGATCGGCGTATTCGAATATGAGAGATACTGGACAAGGGGCGAGTGGCCGGAGCCGTAGGTCTCGCATGTAGTCCCCTGTCCGGTACATCCCAGCAGAGTAGTTCGCGATTTTCTAAAGCTCCGAGAGGGGTTCCCAAAACTTGAAAACCGCTGTAATGCATACAATGAAAAATAATTGCATGGTTCCCTGCTACGCTCGTCGCAACTGGTGCGTTCAGGCTCAGAATGTCCCCCTCTCGTAAGGTCACATTCGTCATCACCCATAGATTCGCTCAGGTACACCATTGATAAGGGATAGGCGGTATCTCCCAAGAGCCGATGTCGTTTGCTCTTGACTCAAGATTACCGATTCCAACATTTCAAATCGTCCTGCCTTTTATCCCTGATTTTGTCCGGTTTTTATCCAGCTTTTTGTCGGGATTTTTCGAGCTAATATTTTTCATTTAGAACACCAACAAAAAAACCACCTCAAAGGTGGTTTCAGAGTGTTGAGAAAGTCCCCTTTCGCAAAAAAGGGGACTTTCTGTGCCATTTTAGGGGGTACAAATATGTCTCCCCACCTTCGTAAAACGCCTTAGAAGCGAATCTAGAAGGTCAAAATTTTTTATCTTAATCCGAGAAATCCAGACTGGGGGTTTCTCGACAGCCTGAAACCACCTCAAAGGTGGTTTCAGGCACATCTGTATATAAGCAACTGAACCCGTTAAAGGCAAAATCATTTTATTACAGGTGGGATTCTTCCATGTAACCAATCTAAGATAAATGGGGCTTGATGAGGATTTAAATTGTCAGGTATATCATATTTATATCTGAATTGAAGTTGTGTACTTTCCTCATTGCCTTGTACTGTACCTGTAAAATTGGTCACATGAAAAATAATCTGTACACTAAAAACTTTATCTCCATTTGTATACTGGGCAAAACCATTTTTTCCTGAGTAGATACCAAACAACTTTAATTGAGTGATTACCAAATTAGTTTCCTCAAAAACTTCCCTTCTAACAGTTTCCTCAAAGGTTTCCCCAATTTCCATAAGGCCACCTGGTAGACCCCAAATATCTCTTTTTTGTTGAAGCAGAATTCTCCCAAAGTTATCCTCGATTATAGCTCCACAGCCCACTGTTAATAGTGTTTCATGACCAATGAGTTTTCTCATTGTTGTTATATAGTCATTCAAATTACTTTTCCCCCAATGTACTTTTTACAATACTTTTCTTCAAGCACTCTTATAAACGGAAATTAAACATTGCAACTTATATGAAAATACGATAGTCAACTCAGTATCGTTTCATAAAAAATAGAAAAGACGCTCAAATCATACCGAGCGCCGTAGCAATTTGAAGAATCGCCTCTTTCTTTTTTGTGTAGTATTGGTCTTTTGTCAGACCTAAGTCAAGATATACATTGATGTCCTTCACTCTGGACGTGCTAAGATACTTCTCTTCGATGATCTGTCGCTCTACCTCATCTAGTGAATACTCGAGCGCTCTTTCGATCTGCTTCGCTTTCAACTCATTCTGTGTCTCTGAAAGCTGCAGCCGAGGGAATAATTGCTCGATGCCCTTCTCCTCTTGCTCTTTCTTATTCTGAACAGCAACACGGAGGGCTTTATATGATTTCAATTCTTTCACAACAGCCTTCCTGACTTCTCTCTCATCTACTGGTTGCAGAAATGACAGTTGTTCTTGTACCTGTGCGCTCATCTTTCCAATTCCCCCTCGTGGCAGCCCATGCTATAATGTTTTTGCCGAACATATATACGGGCTCCCTGTAGGGGGCTATTTTTTTCTCTCTGAGCAATGTAAGCTTGGCATAAGAACGCTTTTGGAGGTCCAACCATGCCCGAAAATTTGTTAGAACAATTAGAACGTAAAGATAAAGTTTTAGCCCAAGTTCGAACCATGATCGAAGACGTCGATACTTACTGTGATCGAGATGTAGATTTATCTCCCGAAGTGCTGCGCGAAATGTTGCAGGGAATCAAAAATGTTATCTCGTTGGAGTTAGAGTAGAAGCACTGTGATAGGTTTGACATATGATGCTATTTTCTCGAGGTGATCATAATGGTTGCTGTATTCATCAGAACTGCATCAGATGATTTTAGAAAGACCGAAAAACAAATGGAGTCCTGCATGCCGCTTGTCCAAAATGTAGCCCATAAGTTGTACATAGAAATCGATGTTAAAACCATTGACTCTGATCGTCCTGGTCTGTCTCAGTTGATTGCGGACATAGAGGCTGGATTGGTAAACAAAGTAATCTGTCACAGTGCTGAGCGAATCTCTCGTAACCCTGTTGAATTGGGGAAGTTCATGCAGCTTGCTAACCAGAAGAATGTACCATTGGTTTTTGCTGAGTGATTCTGAATGGAATCACTTTTTCTCTTTTGTTAAAATGCGATCTCTTTCCTCTGGTTTGTAACAAAAAAAGATATTTACATTTTTTAGGAATAAATGTAAATTAAAAAAGTAGATATTACCAAATTTTAGGAAGTTGCATTTATGAAATTAAAGAAACTGATTTCAACGCTTGGACTTACGACCTGCCTACTTTCCATGTCATCTTCAGCATTCGCTATGGGTGATGCCAGAGAGCCTGATAGTTTTGACTCACCGAATTATTTTCAAGGAATTGGTGATAGTTTTGAGGGCACTTTATCAATTCCAGAATACGGAATGGATCACGACTATTTTAAATGGACAAACAACACAGGCCAAGGAAAAGCATTTTATCTTCATTTCGATACCTACCAAAATCGCAGCCTAGACTATATGATTCGTGATATGAGTTTTGCTGGTTCAGGAAATCGTATATTTAAAGATACAGGACGCGAAGCCTGGTATATATATTTGCCGGCTGGCGAATCACTCAGAGTGCATGTAGCTGCTCAAGATGCAATAAGAGTTGACCCCAATGTGAAATATATCATCGCCTTGAGTGAGCGTCCTTGGTGGAACTAGATTTGTTATAAGATTTAGAGGGCTGCTTAGAAACGTGGTACGAGCAGCTCCTCTAAATCTTTTGCTTTCCAAATGTAAAAATCTCATCTAATGCTGTCGTGATGGTTGGTTCCGGAAATCACATATCCTTATCACTCGCAATGCTTCCATCCCGTTCCCCTCCCCAATTCCATAGTCCTTGCTGACCTTTTGCTGACACCGGATCGATTTGTTTTACATCCGTCATCTCCCAGGCATAACGCCCCACATCGTACCATCCAAACGCTAACTCGTTTCCTTCCACGTAACCCCAGCCAGCTAACGCAGCTCTACATGGTTTTGTTGCTGTTACGGAATGACAGCCGATAAGGTTGGCCGTAGCAACAACTGAGCCCGTAGGCAGTGTATTAGCCGTATAACCATGTGCAGCCAGTACACTAAGGAATGGCTCCTGCTGACAAATCTCCTTGTCCACTTTCTTGGCGGCGTGGATCGCGATTGGCCCGCGATACCTAGTTGACCAGCCTCGTGTCTCAAATCGTTTTTCTCCAAGAACGATCAATGTCGCCCATGGCTGGTGAATGGTGATTGCCTTCATGCAGGTTCCTCCTGCTTCTCCGCGATAGCTTGCTCACTGTATTCAAAAATGATGTTGCATTCACTTGGCTCCAAAAATTCGTATTTATCCTGACCCTATAGGCAGTATTTCAGCAAAAACGGTTTCAACGCTTTCAGATCAATTCTGATGGTGGATGGTGCAACTGTGTCGTCGTCAATCCAATCGCCTTCCTCCACAGTCGTTGACCTGCTTATGTGTTGCACGATCGCATTTAGTGCAGCCTCACTGTTTTCCAACTGTTTCAGTGCATTGTATTCAAGCGTGACAGTTGCTCTGCTCAAGTCTGTCATCATCTTCATCCCCTTCTCACAAGTAATGTTAAGTTAAATCAACTATTCCTCTTTTCGTCCATGCTTACCTTAAACACACGCCCGTTCCTCGCTTTGATAAATAGCCCTCTGTAAGCTGTAGTTGAATAATTTGTATCCTCATACCGCGTTACTTCGTATCCATTTTCTCGCAAACTTGCTTCGATTAATTCATTAAGTAGCTCAAGATCATCATCGCGTTCATGTCCTTGTCCAATCATAAAATCACCCCTTTCAAATCCAGCCTATAGCATTAGTAATCTGGTCTCTCCAAGACAAATTTGTCTCCGTCCCACCATTGTGCGTATTTCCACACGATGTTGGTCAAATCAAACTCCGAATCACTTATAGCGTTCTTGTGAATCCATTCTTCCGAATATCCGAGAGACTTCAGAACGCCAATGGTTTTGCTGTTCAAGTCAACGTTCGCGTAATAAAGCGCTTCGCCATCAGCTTCGTAGTCCAATACTTCAAGCGTATTTATCAAGTCAATTGCTTCTTGCTTGTCCATTTCGTATCCCACCTTTACAAATCGATTGTTTTGTTCCCTACCTCTTAATGATGAGCTTGGATGTACACGACAATTGCCTTTTTCCAGTCCATCTGTTTAATCCGTTCCGCAGCTTGTTTATTGACTTCTGCTTCCTGCTCCTCTGAAAGTGGGAATTGGGTATACAGATCGTCGGCTACATTGTCAGCAACATCGTCAAAAAGTTCGCCCTCGTCCGCGTATTTGAGCCACACTCTTTCATCAATACTCACATATTCATCAATTAAAATTGTCGATGGCGAACCCAAGGTGTACATGTGATCCGAGCACTCATCTGGATACATGAAAATCAACTCTCTGTCTGGATGTTCTTTCAGTAGTTCAATCAATTCGTTTGTTTTAGTCAAATCATTCATCCTCCCTATTTATCAAATCGTGTGGTTTGTTAAGCTACTCCCCAAGACCAATCCGCAACTTGCCTATAGCGAATACTTGCCCTAATGGTTTTGGTGTTCCGTCTTTTTCGTATTCCTGGACATACCATCTTCCGTAATATGTGATGTCGCTTTTCGATATCCTGATCGGAAACCATTGCTTCTTTACCATCGATCCTCTTCCTTTCTACAATTACCGTTTTGTTACATACATCTGATCTACCCATATGTTAGGATTTAGTAAAAAGGGAAATGGGTGTATTTTATGAAAAGGAATCCTCTATGGTTTAACGTGATTTCAATAATTGGCATTGTGATTGCAACAGCTTCGCTAATAACAGAAGCTCCTATCTTAAGAATATTAACTATGTTTGTCTTAGCTATTGTCATGACTTCTTTAGGAACGTTTGAGTTGAAGAAAAACCGTAAGATGGCCTTTATTATGTTTGGTGTGGCCGCTTTTCAAGTTTTCGTGTTGGCGGATATGATTTATGTCACCGCAACAAAATAACTACTTTGTATAATTTCCTTTCCATCACCAGATGCTAAAAAAAAGGAGGTATTTCTGTTTGACACCATCAAATCAAAATCCAAATTCTAATTCTCCCCGTCCACCTGACTTTCAATTACCAAATCCAGTATTCCCACCACCCGGTGCAGTACCTCAACCTACTCCACCTCCTTGGGAACCACCTGTATTGAAGCCACCGAATGCACCACCAGATTCACCACCTGGAATAAATCCTAAACCACCAACGATTCCTCCTATAAGTGATGATCCTCCACCACCACCACCAGTCCCTTGGTGATCACTCTACGCATCTTTTATCCAGGAGTAGCTCGTGCCAGCTACTCCCTACACAAAATGTAAAATCGTTACTCTTCCACAATCACGAGCTTTCCGTCAACGATTTTGATTTCGTGATCATTTAGAAATTCTGTATCTTCCAAATCTGCTGGCGTACTTTGCATATAGTCAAAGTAGTGGTTAGTTGCACAATCTGGACCGCAGAAAAATTCTGTGATGAACTGGCTGTATTCAATCTCCATTTCCGTTGTTAGTTCTTTTCTGCAAGAACGGCATTTCAATGCTTCCATACTCTCGACCTCCTAATTTATCTCCCTGAGCATTGTGTGCCTTACTCTTTGATCAGCCGTACCTCTGGCTTAGGTACTAGCGAAACCTTCCCGGATTTCTCCCACTTAACAAGTAGCTTTGCAGGCTGCCATTGTATGACTACACCCTGGCCTAATTCCGGGTGTTCAACTTTATCACCAGCCACAAACGGATACATTTCCCCGTCTCCTTTTTTTGTCCCAGCCTCCCACGTTACGCTCCAAGAAAAAGGAGTGTTGTCGTATGGAGAGGTCGTTTTACTATGTCATTTCTTGGACCGAAGCGAATGCATTAGTTCGGACATTATCCGAACGCTTTATTCCATTTGCACTCGTTCAGTCCAAGCAGCTAAAAATTCCGCCGAATCACATTGCTATCGTTTTCCCTGATCTACCAGTACGGATTTACGCTTTAGTTCGAGAGTTATTTGGAGGGGACGGCATCCCCTACCCTCAATGAACCAATGCAGGTATCTGTACACTGTCAGAGTCGACCCAAATATCGTCCCAGCTTAGCTCGAAACCAACATTTGCTTCTGCCTTCGCTGCTGCCAACAGGATCACTTTGCCCATTGCCTCTGCCGATGCTGGCGGTACTGCATTTCCTATATACTCCCGGCTTTTGGCATCACTGCAACCTTCCAACTGGAACGGACGACCATCAGGCAAGTGTGTATCGAAGCCTTGCAACATTGCCAGCTCGTATGTCGTGAGCGGCCTATGCCATGTCCCATCCTCGGCAATGATGATCCAAACGCCTCGGTCTGTATCAACTGGGACTGGTCGTGGATCAGCAACGGCAGAGGAGCCCGAGTGTACATCGCTGCTGCCCGTGACCGTTGGGGATGTCGCTTCCCATGCGGTTACGCCCATCGTTCCCGAGCGCGGGCTGCATGTCATTCTAACGTCAGCTACGAGCTGTGCGCCGCTCTGTACATCCGTTACTCCTGTCACTGTTGCCGCTGGCTGATCCATAGATTGCATGCGGTACTTATCCGTATAACGTCCTGGTCGATCGGAGATACGTGGATCGCTGATAATTTTGCCACTGCCGGCTGAAGGACTTCCCGTCGTGACAGTGGGTGAAGTTGTTTCCCATTCGTTCACTTCATAGGCTCCATCGTGATATTGATTAACAACTCTTGGATCGTTAATGCTGGCAGCCGATTGCATAATTCGGGATGCAGAACGAATCGTTTTTGAAGCACTATCCCACTCCTGCACTCCGTAGCTGTCGGGGTGCAATTTTGTAAGTACCTTCGGGTCAGCGACTGCTATCGCTCCGCTGCCAAACCTTGTCCCTGTCACGCATGGAGCCGTTTCGTTTGGCCCGACAATCCGGTATACGCCCGGGTGTCGTCCTTCTCGATGTTTGAGCTTTGGATCGGAAATGCTTGCAGCTCCGTTTGATGGTCCCACAGCTCCGGTGATGCAATCCGCTGGTTGCTCAAACGATTGCACCCGATATAGATTCGCTTTCCCCGCACCGTTAATAGAAAGCCTCGGGTCAGATAATGCAGACACACCGTTGCTTCTACCGGGGCCTGCTGTGCTTGTTACTGTTCGCCCTGTGTTGTTCCAGTCCTCGACACCCCAAGCTCCACTACGCGGCTCATGAACGATTCTGTATTGCTCATACGGGATGTTCTGTAGGTCTCGCCAGTCACCACCCGCTCGGATCAGTGCAAGTCGTACCCACGTTTTCCACTCGAGTCGAGGCAGCCGATGTAGTGGACCTCCCGTTTCCGTGTCCCCTGGCATCGGGAGAGGCCCGATAATATCGCCTATTGTTTTCAAAGCCTTCTTCGGTGGGATGTAGACGAAATTCGGAACTTGTACTTCATGCCGCGCCAGAATCAAGAATCTGACTCGGTTCTGTCCCAAACCGCCGATCTCTCCGAGGTTATGATCAGCTCGCATGTCTACTGCGTAACCGAATTTTTTGAGCAACTTCTCAATTTTCTTGAGCAGAGCCTTGCCCCGCGTTAGAATTCGTGGAACGTTTTCCATTTGGATGAATGCTGGCACGCCGCCGCCATACTCCAAGGAAGCTCGTAGGGACAACTCGATGCCGCGTAAGGTTAGCTGGTTCAAAGCTTGATATTTTTTCGATTCTGCGGATTCTTTTGGTAGTAGAGCACTTAGACCCTTGCATGGTGGAGAGGTAAAGAGGAAGTATGGAATCTGGTAACCGAACGCTACCCACATATCCCACGGCGTGGCTTCGCGCCATTCTGGTGGTGGTTCGTGTCCGTGCCAGTCGATGTATTGTTCTCGTGTAAAAAGGTCCATTACGACAGCAGTATTTTCACCCGTAATGTTGTCGTGATTCTTGCAAGCAACCGGGTCGTAATCAATTGAGCAAAGTAACCGGAACTTATGAATCTTACCGCCATATTCAATTTTCGAACGCATATATCCAACGGATGCCCCGCCGATTCCGCCAAAGAGAACGGCTGCTGTATGTTCAACCACGTCTATTTCCTCCCGTTCCAAGGCGGTAATGCTCCGCCTACTTTCCAGTTATTAACCTGTGGAATAACGATGGACTGCTTGATATATTCGTTTTCCTGACTTGTGGCTATAAATTTTCGTCTCCAAGGATGGTTTGGCGCTGGTTTAACGGCTGTCATAT
Organism: Brevibacillus sp. IT-7CA2; assembly: GCF_949767855.1. NCBI lineage: Bacteria > Bacillati > Bacillota > Bacilli > Caryophanales > Paenibacillaceae > Brevibacillus > Brevibacillus sp. IT-7CA2. Next base: position 25,651 of record NZ_CATKQT010000033.1, on the reverse strand, counting down.
GATTCCGCCTTTCTAGGGGAGAGGAGCAGCTTTACGCTGCCCCCGGTTCCTCACCGTTTTTTGCCATATGTTCAGCAACGAGTTTCTTGTATTTGGACCAAGCCGTTTGGAGTTGGGAGGAAGAGGTGCCGATGGACGATGCAATCTTAATCCACGTTTCGCCATTTTGTTTTCGTGCAAGCAATGCGGGGAAGTCATACTCCGTTTCTTCAAATGCTGGGGCTTGTCCGCTCAAGATGAATGCCACCAGTTTATCCTTGTCGATTGCAGCGACAGCATCCTCTTGTTTATTTGCCTCCTGATCGCTGTCAGTTGTGTTATCATTGGGCTCTTCCTGACCTTGTGATTCTGGATCAGGTTTGTTGTCATTTTCTGTACCCGTAGCTTGGATTTCTGGATTGCCTTCGAAACCTTCCCCGTCTTCCGATGATTCGTCACCTTCTTCTCCAGCTTGTTCATCATGCTCAGACCCTTCACCCTCTGAACCTTCGTCCTGCTGGTCATCGGTATCTTCGTGGTCATCGTCATGTTCATCCTCAGTGTCTGCGCTAATTTGTGTTACCACGCCAGACTGATCGGTTGTGACGGATAAACCGCGACGTTCTTCTCTTTCATTCTCGTCAAACTCCATAGCCATTTGTGGGTTACCAAGATTTACAGTCACTTTGTCACCGATCATATCTACCAATTTCACTAGGGAAGTTGACTCGATGTTCCCTACCAACTCCAAGCTCAAAACCATTTTTTTATCATCCGTTGCCATTTTCTTTACCATTGCCGTAAATTGTGCTTGATTGCTCATTTTCCACACTCTCCCTTGGTTTATATAGCTTTTTTCTCTTCGCGTTTTTTCTCTTTCCACTCGTCAGTGGTGATCCAACCACCGTATTTTTGAACCTTTTTAAGCAATGTCAATTTCAGATTCGGATATTTGTACATGAACATCTTTGCCTTGATTTTGAAGGCTTCCGTCTCTTCACCCTTGATATCAATGACCTCCAGCGATCCATTCAGGTGAAGGACTTCAAAGTCCGCTTTGTACGTTATCGCCTGAAGATTCTTGCCATTGCGTTGGCATTTTTCCTGAAGTACGTAAACGGGTTGCAGTCGCATATCTTGGATTTCCCTAGCCGCCAGTTTTTCTTTCAATACAACGTAATACTCTGATTCAGCTTTGGAATCGAACTTGATACCATCAACAATGGTGATCTTGTTGTTATATTTGGGCACCTTCGGCTTATCACTTTCCTGCTTTGCTGCTCTGGCTCTACGCTTCATGTTACGCCCCTTTCTTGATGGTCCGTGCTTTACCGGAGAAACGATGAATCAAAACCAGTTCTGTCATGCTATCGCGCTCAACCAGCCAGTTTGCTGGGTTTAAATTGCATGCTTCCATTTCTACTTTTTGCCGCCTGCTTGGGCGTTTGCCTTGCTTCATGTCTGCTCTCCTCCCCTTTTCACCATGTAAACGAAATCCTTGTCCGAACGATCCACTTTGAATTCCGGGTACCTGTCTGCGTAAGCTTTCCACCATTGCCGCATTGCTCCTGACCGCTCTTTATCGTTCTGAATCAGCTGTAGTCGCTGAGGAATCGGCACCTTTACCGGGATTTCACCGGACAATCCTTCGGCTAGCTCCTCCACGGTTTGTCGACTCCCTCGTCTTCATCGTCGGGCGGTACATCGGCAATGGACATTTGACGTGGAGTCAAATCAACAAACTTGTTATATTCCTTCAAAAACGCCAGCTCCACAGTGCCAGTAGGTCCGTTTCTCTGTTTTGCAATGTTGATCTCTACGATGTTTTTTTGTTCAGATTCCTTGTTGTAATAGTCATCCCGGTACAGAAAGGCAACGATATCGGCGTCCTGCTCGATCGATCCCGATTCTCGGATATCTGAAAGCATCGGACGCTTGTCCTGCCTCTGCTCAACGCCACGGCTAAGCTGCGACAGCGCGATGACTGGCACTTTCAACTCACGGGCTAAATTCTTCAACGCTTTTGAAATCTCTGAGACTTGTTCCTGACGATTTGCATTTGTCTTGGAATGAATCAATTGCAAGTAATCAATCAGGATCAACCCAAGTCCTTTTTCCTTCTGTAATTTGCGGCATTTTGTACGGATGTCATGGACGGTTACTCCGGGAGTGTCGTCGATGTATATGGGGGCATTCCCTAATAGCCCAATGGCTTTCGTAAGTTTCTCCCAGTCTTCCTCTTCCAGCCCTCCGACTTTCAGTTTCTGTGCATCGATCAAACCTTCTGCGCAAAGCATTCGTTGCACCAGTTGGCTGGCTGACATTTCAAGTGAGAATACTGCCACAGTCTCACCAGCGTGCGCTACGTTCTGTCCGACATTTAATGCAAAAGCTGTCTTCCCTACGGAGGGTCGTGCTGCTAGGATGATCAAGTCAGATTTTTGGAAGCCTCCTGTTAATTCATCCAAATCTCTATATCCAGAAGGAACACCTGTTATATCTGTCTTTCGAGTACTCAGCAGATAAATCTTGTCGTAGGTTTCAACCAGGACTTCTCGAATCGGAATGAATTCATTACCTGTCCTACTGCGCTCGTTAATTTCTGAAAACTGCTGCTCAGCTATTGCAACAAGTTCCTGAGATGATTCAGCGTCATACCCGTCTGCCACAATACGAGTTGCAGTCTTGATGATTCTTCGTAGCTCAGCCTTTTCCCGAACAATTCGAGCATAATAATCAATGTTGGCGGCGGTTGGTACCGTACCCGCAAGATCTGTCAGGTATGTAACCCCGCCTACATCATCCAGTAATTTTTTGTCTTGTAGTTCCGCTGTCACGGTTACGAGGTCAACCGGCTCGCCTTTGTTAAAGAGACCAGCCATGGCAGCAAAAATTCGCACATGCGCGGTTTTATAAAAATCATCTGGTTGTAGGATTTCGTTTGCTGTTTCGTACGCGTCTTTGGCGAGAAAGATGGCGCCAAGCACCGACTGCTCTGCCTGTACATTTTGTGGTGGTAGTCTCTCTTCGAACAAAGTCTCACCCTCGATCTCATAAATCGCGTAATCTGTAGTTCAGCTTCCCTATCTCCCCAGCAGTCATTTCTTCTGGCGTATAGAGCGCCTTCCCTATGTTTGGCCTACTCATCTCAAATAGGCGGCTCGCTGTCGCTTCTCCAAGGGCAGGTATTAACTCGTAGTAATATTCCGATGTCCATATCGTTGGTTTGTGGTGAAAATGCCTGTACTCAATCAATCCATACATCTCGTCGTAAACCGCCTTTGAAACTTCGGGATACCCTTTCCTTTCATCCGGTTTCCCTTTCAGAATGTCGTCTATCAAAAGCACCTCTGCCATCTGCAAACCTTCACGTATCCGTTGAACATCCGATGACCCGGCATCATAGCGACTGAACATCTCTTTGAAGCCATTTACGAAATTGAAATATAGAACCTGAATGCCTTTCTTCACCATTAGGTTGTTGGCAACGGCAAAGGCGACATGAGACTTTCCAGAGCCTGACGCACCGACCAATCCGAGGGAATGACCTTCCTCTTTCTTCTGTATTTCTTCAAAGTCTTTTGCGTATGTGTAAGCCTTCTGATACAACTCTTGATGACGCCCATCTCCTGACCAGTCAACGAAATTTCCGAAGGTCTTCCTCTGGAAATCTGCGGTTATGTTTGACGACTGAAGCATCTTCTGTAGACGTTTTTTGTCCCGACATTCGCACTGCTCGTACATCGGTTGTCCGTCAATCATTACAAGGTAGCCTTCTTGATCCTTACACTTCTGGCACTTATACGTTGGCTTTTGCTTGATCACGTCTACGGAGGAAGTCTGCTGCACTTGGTGGTGCTTGAGTTTGTCGAGCACCTGCTGCCACTCTTGAAGGGCGCTGTTGATTGCCTCCACCTACCACACCTCCACTTTCTGATCCATGAAGGGGAACAACCTTCTTCCGCTTCCTCTCACGCTCATGGACCATCACATCTCGCACCGTCTTTACATCTGCATCTGCCCAATTGTTTAAAGTCTTCCAGAGATAATTCTTAGGGCTATCGGTGGCCTCTTGCTTGGTGTGTTCTAAAGCAGCGAGAATGACTTCTGGAGCCATGCCATCATCGTCTTGATAACTGGACAAACGTTCTCGATCCATTGCAGACATTCCCCGAAACATGGACTGCCATAAATCGCAAATTTGAAACCATGTATCAGGCGTGTCTGTTTCTATCTCTCTATCTATCCTTCTATCTATCCTTCTATCCTTCATAGAAGAAACTCGGTTGTCAGGTAGGTTGTCAAGCAACCTGTCAAGTAACCTGTCAGGTAGGTTGTCAGTTTCATCGGCGTGGTTGTTTGACAGGTTTGCTAAGTTGTCAGGAGACTTGTCAGTTTGATCGACGTACTTGTTTGACAACTTGGGGAAGTAAATCTCGTTTAATGTGTATGTTCCACCTGATTTTCCCTTTTGAGATTTGTAGCTTATGAGGATGCTGAGTTGTAAAAGTGTGTTCCGATTGTTGTTTAATGTCTCTCTATTTTTGATCCCGGTTAGGAACATCAGCTCATCATTGGTCATATCGAAAGTCCACTGCTGATTCATCTCAAGAAAGCGCAATTCCAGCACCTGCATCATGATGAATCCAAGCGGCCCGACTTTTTGGATTCCACCAATGGGTCGTATCCGTTCCAATACTTCCGGTCTTCTCATACCGTGTATCCCTCCTTCCTTATGAAACTTTGCGATCCTGAACCAGTTCCAGAAAAGTCACTGTTACCTCCCAAGGAGGCTGGTTTCTTTTATTGATGCACCTCAGTAGCACCCAACGTTGACCATCGCGCCAGAAGGTTTTTGAGACCTTCCAGCGCATGAACCGAAGCTCGTATTCTTGACCTTTCATCTGGCGTCATCCCACCGATCTAACCTTGGGAAAATAAGTCTGCTTGATTTTCGTTTTTTGACTCTGACTCCGACAGCTGATCATCTGCATTCTGGTGCTCAGGCACATCCTCGACTGCATAAGCTTCTGCGTCTATCCATGTAACGGTAGACATATCACCTGCAATCTCATGCTTTACAGTCCCTTCTTGCTCAACCACGCGGGCATCATCTACGGAAATAGGCAGGTACTTCCAAGCTCTACGGATAACCGTTTTCTTTGCCATTTCCTCATAGTGGTCTTTCCATGGGCCAGTCGCCTGTTTTTTACTGTTGTCATACGACTTTGAGGACATCATGACCGTATCGATTTCCGCCTTGCTCATCACTTCGATGTAATGACCGCCACCAGTGAAATGAGCGATCATGTAAACCAATTTCATCTGACCTCTTTCGCCGTTTACACAAGGTTTATGAGTCAGTTTTTCTTCCAAGCCGTATTCAAATTGGAACTCATCATTTTCATAAACAATTCGAGCAGCGATTGATTGGATGTTACCGCTCCGTCTAGCCAGCTCAATCATGCCCTTGTACGAAATAATGAATGTAGCCTCGAAAGACTTTAATTTGCTTGACCAAAAAGGGACTAAGTAGCAATGTCCTAATACTCCTGGCTCAAGACCAAGCTGAGCCGACTGCATCAATGCAGACATCAGCGATGGAGCACTACATTTCATGAGCGTAGGGTTTGTTCTAATGCAGAATGTTGCGATCCGTAGGAACTTGTTTACATCCATGTTGTTTCCAGCAGCTTGAGCAAATTGGTCCTTCCTAGACTCAATCAGATCGAAAATCGTTGTCTCCTTTTTCTCAGAAGAGTTGTTACTTGCTCGTTCAGCAAGTTTTCCAGCCATATCTTGCGGGTTACCCATCATTCGACCTCCTATGATGATTTTGGTAGGTAAAGCCGTGTATGTGCCTTTTTCACAAAGCTCATTTGCTTCTCAGCAATTACTGACCGTGTAACTTTTTTCTCACCAATCCAACCAATGGCGTAATCTTTCATGGCGTACATGATTTTGTTCTGAGCTTCGGTTTTCAGGAATTCATATTCCTTGATCCTTGCGGCTGCTTCGTGATACTGCTCAAGCCACTCCATAGCCTCGTTGGGGAGGATGATTTCTTGTCCGTTAGATTCTGGGTAAAGTTGCTTGATCATATCCGCTGTTGTCTCAGCCCCGTCCATCGCTGGGGGAATATCCTCTTCAACCAGTCGCCAAAAATCAGATTCGATTTTGATTAGATGGGAAATTACCTCGTCATTCCGATCAACACGCTTGTAACGGAAATCATTTCCACCGATCAGAACAGCGATGTAGGCGAAATGTAGGCCAGTCACAGCGAGGTAATGTTGAACCTGCAAGTAATAATGGTCGGGAATCTTTTCGTCATCCCATTCGGAAGCAAAGTATTTGTCAGCAGTCTTGCACTCTAAGACTCCTTGTTTCCCGTCTTCGTAGATCAATCTATCGAGGTTAGCCAGCATGAATGGATATTCTCGATGTTGGAGCATTTCATGAATTGGTTCGATTTTTAATCCAGTTCGTTCAGCAAATTCATCTGCGACAACTGGCTCTAGCTTTCGCCCAAACCGTGCTGCTTGTGATTCCTCTTGTGAGGGCTCAACCTTACCAGTCTTTTCGAGCCAAACGGAAATTGGAGAACGATACTTGCTAAAACCAGCGACAGAGCCAGCATCTGATCCGCCTATGCCTTTCTTTCTCAACTGGAGCCATTCTTGATATGGCATGTTTTCCGTGGAGACCAGTTTCAAAGCTCCCACAGAACCACTCCCTCTTGTGTTAAATCACTTGATAAGCTACGATTAATTTGATTCCCAATCGTGCTTTAAGACCCGAAGACTCAGCGTTCCAGCGCTGGGTCTTTTACTTTTGCCCACATGTAAGCAACCTTATATTCAGGACTTCATCAAGTGCGTTTTTAAGCGCATAAGCTTCACCTATACTCATGACAAAATTCGGCGTGTCTTCATGAAACGGAAGAGCAATTTCCAAAGAGTTTTCCCTTCTACGAAGAACAATTAAATCGTTTGATAAGTACATTCCACCTTGGAATTCAACTGTCTTGATCAAAACATTCCCCCCTTTCGATTTGATCGCGAGGCGCCACCGTCCCAACCTCTACGGCAGCCGTTGTAGTTCCTTGCCTACGCCACGTCTTGACCTCGCTATGTTGGAGGTTCGAACCTCCGTGGAAGACTCCCTCACGTGCGACTCTCATATTTTGAAAGTCACGGAATCTTCCACGCAGGGCCGAAGCCCGCGTTACACCCTATACCTGCTTGTTTCTTCATAGATGAAGCTGCGACTATCTTCGTCGAGATTTCCCTGTTCGTTTAACAGCTCAATCCTCGTCGTTTCCAATTCATCTACACACTCTTCAAGTAGTCCCCGCAATCGTTCGACTTCCTTTTCGGCTTCTTCCGCCCTATGAATCCAATGGGGCAAAGCTTCAAAAGCTACTTCGGTAAAATCTGATACCGTTACCCCATTTTCAACCGCTGTGTTGGAATCAACATTTCGTTTGAAGCCATCACATATCTTCATATCAGATTGTGGATCTCGTTTTACTTCGCCCATTTGGTCAGCCTCCGTTTCTGCTCCTGTAGTGATTCGAGATTGTCTCTGTTTGGGTAATCTCGCCTAAACTCCCAAATGCCTCGGACTTCCTCTTGGATATCTTCGAGCTCCCGCATCAAGTCACGTACCTGTTCCTCCAGCGTTCCCGAATCCTGATCAAAGGCCAAAGTATCCATTTGTTTTTGTCGAGTCGGTTCCGTTCGTTCCACATGCTCCGGATAATCAAGCAGTTGCTGCATGCACCAACACCTCCTGTTCCTCTAACTCGGTGATTTTTGCAAGGCGTGCGTCAATTTCTTCCTGACGAGCATACATACGAACTTCTGCTTCCGATGCTTTTTTGCGGTAGTACAATGCTTCGTCCATATTGCTATCCATTTCTGATTTGGCTTCGTCACGTAACTCGGCCAAATTCGTTACTTCTTTCTGCAACTCCTGAATACGGATGTGTGCTGGTTTCATAGGGCTTGTCCTCCTAGAAAAGATGTGGTATTCTTCCAATACAGTTTTTTCTAAGCCGTCCGTTCGCCGCGGGCGGTTTTTTCTATTCTCAGATAAGCAGCAACTTCGCTTGCTTTCAGGAGAACGGCCATTCGCTTGCCTTTCACCATTACATACGGCGCTTTGTAAAATCGGCTCTCCCGCTTTGCCTTTATCTGTCGCAGTCGAGAAGCAAGCCATAAAGCTTTTGACGCCTTGCTGTCTGATAATCCCCTATTTTCTTCTACCGCTCTTTCCAATGCCTCTGCTGTTTGTTCAAGCTGTTCTTCATCCAAATACCCAGGCTTACCGCAGTACATTTCAAACAGTGTATTTGCTGTTGAAATTATCCGTTTGCCTTGCCATTCATCACCCTCACGGTCAAACCTGACCTTTTCCTTAACTAATGCTCCAATTACTATGAACAATTGGTCTTTATCAAAAACCATGTACTGATTACTCATGTAGCCCTACCCCTTTCATCATTTTCATGAGTCCGTTTTTCATCCACTTTGATTTGTGGATAGCCCATTGTTTAATCCATGACACCTTGTACTCCCTACATAGGATTGCTGCAAGGTTTGTACTTGCTGTAACCACATCTAACGTTTCCTGAATCAAGGTTTCAATCGCTTGCCTCTCCTGTGCTGTTAAGGATCGGGGCGGCGCGCTTATGATGCTTTCCTCTGCCTCCCGGATCACTTTCAACAGCTCATTCATTTCGTGTTCTGTGCGATCCAGAACGGTGTGACGATTCACTTCTATTCGGTCACCGTCTATGATTCCTGGGCTTGTCCCCGCCGTTGACTCTTGTGCCGCCTCCATTGAAAGGTATGGGTTATCCGTAATTAACACTGATTTCGACTTTATGTCTGGAGGTGTCACAGTTCGTCCAGTTGTGTACGCCGAAACAGCTTCTCTGCTAACATTCACTTCAAACCCGAATGACATTTGAGTCATCCCTACCTCTTGGAGTGACTGGCTTAACTGCCTACCAAAGTCGCTCATTTGTTCGCACCATCCTTACCAGCGTTATTCTGTTTTCGATGTACAATGAAACCAAGCTCACTTTCCAGACTCTCCCTCGGCAGCTATATGAGCCGAGGGCATTTTTCTTTTTCGGATCAGTTCATGAAGCCTTTCTTTGTAAGCCAGAAGTTTTGGAAGCCGACGTTCCCGTTTCTCTCGTGGCCATTTTGCTGATTGTTTGACTTTCTTGGTGTACCAACCAATGCGTTTAACCAAATGATCGAGTTCATCCAAATTGATCACCTCACTTTCATCACACAACTGCATGCAGCGTCGAGTCTTGACAGTGACCTCCACCTGACCTTGTTTCACCCTTACCCGGCGAAATGGTGGAATGTATTATGGCGCGGCTCCCTGCTTTCGCAGATCAAATGGCTCGCTCCCGCTCTTCGGCGCTCTATGCAGTTGTGTGAAGCTTGTCCATCTAAGCACCGGTCATCCGGCACTCGTCCTTTTTTCGTACATATCATGGATGAGATCGTTAATCCGGCAGCATCGTAGGTCACCGTCTTCTACTCGCTGACAAAATTCTTCGCCGACCTCTTCGGGAGTCATGAAAAACCATCTGCCAACCAGAGTGACTTTGGTCTGACCGTTGTTGTCGTAAACCACTTTAGCTGGCTGACCATCAACGTAAAATTCCGGTGCATGATTCATGCTCATTCCCCCTTGATAAAGGGTATGAACGTCGGCTTGTCTCATTGTCTGGTTTCCTCCATTCTTGTAGGATTTTCCATACCATCTGTCGAATGGTACTGCCGGAAGAACGTGAACTTTGGCGAGTGCCGTTCTTCAGAAATCAGAGATGGAAGAAATATTTAATCTCTCCACGACTGTCCGCCTGTTTCTCGGATACCTTTCCATGGATGGAGCTAATTGTAGTTTTGATGACTGGCTTTTTGTCGGTCATGCCTATCACTCCTAAGCTGGTTTTCGTTCTCTTTTGTGAACACTTTCAATAAAAAAAATGTCTTCAAATTGAGCATCCAGCGCATCGCATATCTCTTTTGCCACTTGAGGACTAGGGTTTCTGTTGCCACTCTCAAGTTGTGAAATATAAGACACCGCTCTATTGATTTCTCGTGCAAGCCCGCGCTGAGAATAGCCCTTTTTTATTCGTACCTGGGCAAATTCTTGAGTCTTAACCTTTATTTTCATTGTCACCATCCTTTCAAATGGTTCTTTATGTGAACATAATAACACCTGTTGTAACCTTTTGCAACCATTTTTGGTTCTTTTTGAAAACGTTTGTTTTCTTTAGTGAGCATGTTAGAATTATAGTGTTCACAAACGTTAACAATATGAAGGGTGATGTTACTTGGACTTCGGCAAATACCTTAAGCAATTCCGGGAAAGTAAATCCCTTTCTATTAGGGAATTATCTAAAAGAGCTAATGTATCCCACGCACACATCTCTCAAATTGAGACGGGTCAACGGGGCACCCCGAAAGCTGATACTATAAAGAAACTCGCTGACGGTTTAAACTGGGACTATGAAGAACTGATGCGTTTGGCAGGCTACGGTGTATCTGGTACTGATCAGCATTCAGAGAATAATCAGGCTGATGACACTTTACCACCAGGAGTACCGGACTACTACAAAGCTTTTTTAGAGGTAATCGACGATCCAAACGTCTCAGACGCCAGCAAAGAACTGGCTCGTTTGCTACTTAAAACCCCACTGCAACCTGAACAACTTGACTTGCTTCGCGGCATGATCGCCAACTTCAAAGCTGCAAACAAATAAAAACGCCTTCTCCTTACGCAAGGAGTTTGGCGTTTTTATTTGTTTGGGTCAGCATTTTTATGATGTAAGCTATATCTTCCGAGTGTTGATTATTCTTTAATACTCCACATAGAATCTGTACTTCAAGTATTGAAAGTGATTTCATCTGTTGCAACCCCCTGATAGCAAATATACATTTTTTCCTAAAACTGTATATTTTTATAATAATAGAGGAATCCAACATCCATCTACTTACAATAATGGATTTTTTTATTTGTCTTTTGGATTATTTATGATAAGCTTTAACGTAATAAAACATTTTGTGAGGTGGTACGTATGAAACGTTCATTACTTACGCTAACATTAGCAGCGCTTATGACACTAACACTTGCGATTGGAGCATCGGCAGATAGTGGCGGAGGATGGTCTCCTTCCCAATATGATAAGGTTATTGTTGTTAAGCAAAAGGATAGTGGTGGTGGTTGGTAGCTAATCCTCGGACATCCTCTTGGATGTCTTTTTTGCATCCTGCGCAAAACTTTTTACTTTCGATATCTTCAAGCAACCAGAACACCCTCATGCAATCATCGTACAAATTAAATAGTTTCTTTTTCCTAGCCAAGTTTAGAGCAGTTTGTAATATACTCTTCGCAGCAGTGTAGTTTGCAAAATGGATATGGGATTCCGCTATGAATAATCTAATCCGAATCGCCCTCTTCAAATTATACGGATCTGTTTTTTCAAAAAGTTCGAGAATGATGGGATGAAATTCGCTGATAATTTTCTCTATCTGTAAAAAATCCCTATTCTTTAAAAGCGCCTGAAAAACATGCTCCAAATGGTTTATTGCCTCCATAGGAAACCTATGAATTAATTCTATGAGTTCATTCAATTTACCATGGTCATCAGCTTCAAGTAAAACAACACAAGTGTTCAGTTCATCCCATACTTTAAAGGTAGCTCCTAGCTCTCCACATAGCATATGGGCATCTAACGCCTTATCAAACTCTTTCTTATTTCGATAGGCAAAACCCAAGTAGGACAAGCACTTTGCGTAAAGGTTAATGTTTCTTGTACTAGCTCGCTCCATCAACGTCCTTGCTTCTTCGCCATATTTCTTCAAGTGATCCCACTTATCTAACACGTAAAACACGGTCATGATGTTGGTGTACGCCTCGAACATGACATCTTCTGGTAATGTCCGTATATGTTCACTCAGCTTGGTAGCTGCTTCAAAGGCGTAGTCCATGTCCCAATCCCGTACGATCATGAATCTACGATAGTAACTGAGTGCAAGGTGCTCTGCAAGACGATCTCGTTCGTTATCGATCACGAGTGTATAAAAGTATTCCGCCTCTTCACATAGTCCCTTCTCATCCAAATACACCCCCGTCTCATAAAGACTCCTAAGTTGCTTCCCTTCTTCAAGTAGCATACTAACCAACTTGTCAGAGTACATACGAAAACCTTCCGTTCTCGTATAGCACAGAAAGTCTCTAACGCGTTCGGACTTGTCTTTTGGGGCATACCAGCAGTCAAGTAGGTAGTCACCAAAAAAATAGTCTGTATGCAATCCCAGGTATTCTGTGGTCGAGATAAGTTCCTTTAGTGGAAATGGTCTTGTCCCATTAATCCACCTATCAAAAACAGTTGGCTGAAACCCGAGTTCAGCCGCGATCTTTCTCCTCGCGAAACCGCCTTTTTCCAGAACAACCCTCACACTCTCGGACACTCTCCGTTCTACTTGCGCCAAAGTTTTACCTCCGCTAACAAATTTTAACATTATAGCATCAGTATACACTTTACCGATAAAAAAACTTTTGCAATTGTTCGACTTTAATCGACATATATCCGTTGTCCATACGGTTTGTTCTCTGTATTTGTCTATTCAAAGCCAATTGCGCTACCCTATATACACCCCAAACAATTGATTAGTGCCCAACAGACAATACGTTTTTTTCTAATCATGGCGTATACTGGTAACGAGGTTATTTGATGATAATACCCTTTTTATCCGGAGGTATCTTGCAATGGTGACACACTTGAAGAATCTTGATATAGCCATATACCTACGTAAATCAAGAAAAGATATAGAAACTGAGCGTGAAGCTGCATCGCGCGGTGAAGAGTATGATACTCTCACCAAACATAGAAAAGAACTCCTCGCCTTTGCCAGAAAAAACGAACATAACATCGTGGACATCTTTGAAGAAGTGGTGTCAGGGGAGTATATTGCTGAGAGACCGGAAATGCAAGCCCTGCTCCAAAAAGTAAAGGACTTGAACTATGACGGTATTTTAGTCATGGACCTGGATCGATTTGGACGCGGAGATAAGATGGATCAGGGTCGCATCGAGCGAACCTTTAAAGAAAGTCAAACCCTCATTCTGACCCCTCAAGAAACCTTGGACTTGAACGAGGAATCAGGCGAGTTTACGGTTGAAGTCAAAACTTTTTTGGCTCGCATGGAGTACAAGCAGATAAAAAAGAGGTTACAGGGTGGAAGAAGAAGGGGCGCGACATCGGGGAGAGATCAGTCCACAAAGCCACCTTACGGATATCGAAAAGACGATAGTCTACGACTTGTCGTCCAAGAAGAAGAAGCTAAAGTCGTCCGTATGATCTTTCAGTGGTGTGTAGATGATGGCCTGGGCAGAAGTGCAATAGCTCAGCGGCTAATGGATTTCGGTATCCCCTCTCCTACTGGTCTACCGCAATGGCAACATGTAACAGTCGGTAGAATCCTAAAAAACCCCAAATACAAAGGCGATCAAGTATTTGGACGTACGAAATGGTCAAAAAATGAAGACGGGACATATTCTTATACAAAGGTGCATGACATAGAGCAAATGGCTTATCTCGAAGGAGCGCATGAGCCGATAGTTGATCCTGAGCTCTGGGAAAAAGCACAGGAAGCCCTGTCTCGCCGCCGTGAAGCACCAGTCAAGAAGAATCATGATATTCTCAATCCGTTTGCTGGTATTCTGAAATGCCAAAAGTGTGGCAAGGCTATGCTTGCTAATAAACCAACCAATCGGCCAAATAAGTACCTTAGTTGTTATACCACTCGCTGCGATACAAAAATGATCGCGCTCTATAAGGTTGAGGAAGTATTTCTTCGTCAACTCGAAACAATCTTTGACCACCTGCGCGCAACAGCGAAAAAGCGTCGTTCTCAGCCTGACGATGCTGCCCTTGATTTGGCGAAAAGAAAGGTATTGCGTATCAAAGAAGACATAAAAAAAACCAACCTCCGCAAAACTAACCTACACGATTTGTTGGAAGATGGCACCTATGATAAAGACACGTTTTTGGAAAGAAGCAGATTGCTGCAAGAGCAGCTAAAGCAGTTAGATAATGAACTTGAAGCTGCTGAGAAGCAAGTCGAGCTGGAAGCAGGTCGACTGAATCAAGCTCTAAAGGTTCTCCCTATGATCAAAAAGGCACTGACGGAATATAAAAGCGCGGGTTCCATTAAAGAACAGAATGCCTTGCTAAAGGAAATCGTTCGCGAAATCAAATACAGGAGAGAATCGGACTGGACAGGGCCATATCATTTTGAAATTGAAATCCATCTATATGATTGAGGAAGGTATATCCTTCCCTCGATGTACATATCATTTAACGTAAGACTTGTTCATGTTGCAATAAGCTTCCACATTGTCCAAATAGTTATCCATGAGCGTTTTTGCCGACTCTTCGTAGCTGTAGACAAACGCCTTCTGCACTTCTTTTTTCGCCAGCTCGTCGTATTCCTTGCGCGCGATAGAGATGAAGTTCATATACCTCTCCCGCTGCTCCTTGGTAATGGATGGATGCTGGTCAAAGCCTTCTTTTAGTGCCCGAAGAATATCAAGCGCATTGATGCACTCGGTATCGCGGCGGATCAGTGCACTGGAAATACGGTTGATGACATAACGAGGATCAATACCGGACATTCCTTCATCGGCATGCTCGTTACGCAGCTCTTCCAGATCGGCTCCCTTGAAGCCTTCCACCGATTCACCGTCATACAGCCGCATTTTTTTCAGCAAGTCGGCCCCTTGTTTTTTCGATTCTTTCAGGCGGGTCATAATGGAAAAGACTGCTGCTGACCGGAGCGCATGCGGTGCAATATGCACATGCCCCAAGTCGGATTGCTTGATTAATTTCGCGTATATTTTTTCTTCGTCACTGACACGCAGATTATACGGCATCGGCATGACGATAATCCGAGATTGCAGTGCCTCATTTTTCTTATTCGCAATAAATGCCTTGTACTCCGATTCATTCGTATGCGCAACAATTAGCTCATCTGCAGAAATGAGGGCAAAACGACCTGCCTTGAAGTTTCCTTCCTGTGTCAGCGACAGGAGATGCCACAAAAATTTCTCGTCGCATTTCAGCATTTCCTGGAATTCCATCAATCCGCGATTGGCTTTGTTCAGCTCCCCATCAAAACGATACGCACGCGGGTCGGACTCAGAGCCGTACTTCGTAATCGTCGAAAAGTCGATGCTCCCCGTCAAATCGGCAATATCCTGAGACTTCGGATCGGAAGGGCTAAATGTACCGATCCCGACACGATTGGCTTCGGAAAACAAAATCCGGTGAACAGGGAAATCTTCGATGCACCCTCCGAATTCGTTCTCCAACCTCATCCGGTTATAGGGCGTCAATTCTCCTTCAATCTTGATTCCCAGCTCTTCTTCTACCTCTGGACGCAGCTCGTGCGGGATCAGATGAAGAGGTTCTTCGTGCATGGGGCAACCATCAAGTGCAAAGATCGCTCCGGCTTCCGTCCGAGAATACTCTTCCAGTCCTCTCTTGAGCATCGTTACGAGCGTAGACTTACCACCACTGACAGGTCCCATCAAGAGCAAGATGCGTTTGCGAACATCCAGACGCCGTGCAGCCGAGTGGAAATATTCCTCCACTAGGCGCTCAACAGAACGATCCAATCCGAAGATTTCTCGACTAAAAAATTGATACGAACGTGAGCCGTCCTCGTTCTCTTCAACCCCCGCGCTTTTAATCATGTTGTAGACGCGTGAGTGCGCCGTCTGGGCTATTTGCGGATTTTTACGTACCAGTTGCAAATATTCGGCGAATGTTCCTCTCCACATCAGGTTTTCTTCGCGGGCCCGGTGCTCAGCGATCCGTTTTAAAATGTCCATGTTCGACACTCCTCCCTCTTAAGCCCTCTCTCTTCCCAGCGACAATGTACTCTCATGTATATGTCCGCCTGCGGTCACGCATTCACGTGCAAGCCGTTTTCTCCGGTTGCCAACAGGCTCTTACAGCCTTTACATATGTGTATGCGAGATATCTGCACAAGTTTCAGCAATCTTCCCATAAAAAATCCGTCACATTGCTTTTTAACAGCTTGGAAGATTACGGAATTGTAAGGTTTACCGTGCGTAGCTGTAAGTTGATTCGATGGTTTGTAAGCCCATCTCCCCTGTAAAATACAATCATAAGCAACATACACGGAGGCCAAGACGGATTGGCGTAAAATAACAGGAGGAACGATCATGGATATTCAAGCAGAACGCATTCAAGTGAAAAAAGGACTTTATTTGACCGGCATTGCAAGCTTGGTGATTCTTGCGATATTCATTTACCAAGCAGTGACAGGGATGGAACTCGATACGGGTGAGATAATGAGTGTATATATTGCGCTAAGTGCTTTTTTGAAGCTCGTGCATGACTATCGAAAATTGTCACTCACTTAAGGGCGCAACAGCTTTAATTCGTTTGCAAAGTGGGCAGGCTACGCTATAATGGGAGTAGTTTGTTTACGAAAGGAGCTGTCAACCGTGGGTACATTTATCGTAGCATTGGTCTTCGGAGCTTTTCTGTTTTTCATTCTGACAGCTGGCTACAACGAGGACAAAACCTGGAACATGTAAGAAGCATTCAGGGAAAAAAGCAGGCTGCCTACTGTGGCAACCTGCTTTTTTTGTTTTCTTGTCATTTCTTATTCTCTTTCTTTTCTGCTTTCTTCGCTTCGATTTCAGCCTTGATTTCTGTTGCGCTCTTACCTGCTGTGTCAACGCCCCACTTGGACGCCTTTTCTTTCAGGTTCTCGAGCTGTTCTTGCTTCTTCGCTTCTTTTGCTGCCTTTTTCTCAACGTTTTCTGCTTTTTTTGCTACTTTTGCTTCTTTAATAGCCGCTTTTACTTCCTTCGCTGTCTTACCTGCTGTATCAACTCCCAGCTTCACAGCTTTATCATTTAGCTTGGCGAGTTGCTCTTGCTTCTTCGCTTCTTTTGCCGCTTTTTTCTCAACGTTTTCTGCTTTCTTTGCCGCTTTTGCTTCTTGAATGGCTGTTTTTACTTCCTTATTTGTTTTATCCGCAGTTTCTACGCCCCACTTGGTAGCCTTCGCGTTCAGTTTTGCTCTGTTTTCTTCCTTTTTCTCCGCTTTCGAGTGCTTAACCGTAGCATCCGCTGCTGTATCCGCCGCAGCCACAACAGAGATGCCGCTAAACAGTAAGGTAGCCATCACCAGAGACGAAACAAGTTTTTTCATGCAGATTTTTTCCTCCTTTATTATGTAAAACGTGGTCGTACACCCCTAGCCTACCTGATGATTTTGGGAAAAGTATGTGAAAAAGCAGGCTTGACCATTTTTTCAAACGGACAGCCTGCTTCTCGTCTATTTTTTCATGGTCATTCCTTAACCTGCAAACACACCGCTTTTTTCAGAAAGCGCCGTAAACAGCTCTTCTAATGATCCCCGCTGATCTACCGGATACTGAGGCTCACCGCGGTCTTCCATCCAATTGGTTACCAAAAACGTTTTCATCCCCAGCTTGGATGCGACCATGTCCTCCTGCATGTGATTCCCGACCATGACACAGTCTGTCGGTTCAACCCCGAGCTTTTGACAAATCTCCTTGTAATAACCAGGATTCGGCTTCGTGAAATGCGACTCCTCGTAGACGGTGACCAGCTCGAAATCATTCGGGGACATCCCGATCCAAGCGAGGCGATGGTGAATCGCATCACGTGGAAAAACAGGATTCGTCGCTACTGCAACCCGAAATCCTTGCTCTTTGGCGGCAGCAATGATCTGCTTTGCCCATGGTGAAGGATACGTCAGGTGAGAAAGTGTCGGAAATACATCGCGATAAAACGAATCGAACAGAGGCCATATTTCCTCTCGATCCCACTCACTGTGTTCCGTAAAATGTTCGATAAAAACTTGCTCGTTCGTCTTGTCAGGCTCTTGGTTCATGATCATTGCCTTGGTTGCATCCCAAATCAGTGCCAACAGCTTTTCGGTATCGTACTTATCTCCGACATGACGGCCTACTTCAACCAAGTAACTTTTGACAAAGGGTTCTGTCTGCATCTCTAATAACGTACCGTCCAAATCAAACAGGATGGTGTTCACAGTCATAATGGATCTCTCCCTCCCAAATGCCTTACGATAGCGATGGAAAACCTAACTGACGAAGTCCCTCAAACAAGACAATAGCTGCACAATTGGACAGGTTCACAGAACGGGTCGCACCGCTCATGGGGATACGAATAGTCTGTTCCCGATATTTTTCTGTCAGCTCTTCCGGCAAGCCCGTCGTCTCCTTGCCCAAGATAATGTAGTCGCCATCCCGGAAAGAAACGTCCGTATACAACTTTTCCCCCCAGGTCTCCACAAAGTAAAAGGTGCCCGCACCTTCTCCTTGTGCCGCAGCAAAGTGCTCGAAGCTCTCATGATGGTGAACATTTACTGCATGCCAATAATCGAGACCAGCCCGCTTCAGGTAACGATCGTCCGTTGAAAACCCGAGCGGATGAATTAAATGCAGATGCGCTCCCGTCGCTGCACATGAACGGGCGATGTTTCCCGTGTTGGCAGGGATGAGCGGCTCATGCAAAACAATATGTAACGGCATATCTGAAAATCTCCTTGTAAATTGCGAACTTGATACCTGTACACGTCCTATTATACCACCGTACCCAGCTTCTGTAACAAATGGAGTGCCTGCTGCATCTAATCAGAAAACTTTGGCTATCGAAGGAGTGACGATTAGATGGGGACACCCTTTTCATTTGGGCGACGCCTTGTCGCACATGTGAGTATCGTGAGTTTGATCCTGTTAGGCGCCAGTTGGATGTGGACTGATTTTTCTTCGTTCCCTGCACTGGAAACATGGAGCATGATTCTCGGCTATCTCTCATTTATTTTGATTGGCTGCACCTTACTGATTGGTCCACTCCAGTCCTGGCTCCCTGCTGGCTGGATGGCTGTCAGCTTGTCCATCCGTCGAGATATCGGCATATGGGCTGGGCTAACTGGACTGCTGCACGTCATTCTTGTGCTCGTCCTTTTTGAAAGTGAGCCTCGCCTGATGATCATACATGAAAACCGTTCTGAAAAGGCTGATGGATGGCTAGGTCTGTTCTTTTTCGCTTCCACTGATCCCACCATGTGGCCATCTCCAAACTGGACCCTCACAGGCGTTGCGAACTATCTTGGGCTGCTTGCTTTTTTCATTCTACTAGCCCTGTGGCTGACTTCTTCTGCACGGGCAGAAAAATGGCTGGGTGGATCCAGTTGGAAAAGGCTTCATCTCGCCAATCCATGGCTTTTTGTCATCGTCTTGTTCCATGGCTTGATTTACATACAATCCATTAAAGGAGAACCACATACCTTTTCAGACATGCTCGTTTTCGCAGCAATGATTTGGATGATTCGCAGTATCTCTTTTATACGAAGAGCTTTTTTTCGCAAGCGGTAATTATACCCCTCTTATATGAAAGAAGGCATATCGCATTTTGGGCGTATAGGCTGTAGAATCCTCATATGCCCAATAACGCATGCTGCTATCTGTCGTATGGGCATTCACTAACGGCATCTGATTCGCGTCTTTTGCGACCACGATCGTATTGTGCTGAAAACGCCCATCCCCGTTAAAGTCATAACAAATGATATCACCTGGGACCAATTCGGCCGCAGAGCTTTTCGTAACCGCCCGCATAGGTGGTCCACCCGATTTCAAAAGCAAATACAAGCTATGCGCTACCGTCCAGCTATAGCTCCAAGAGGCGCCTTTTCCCGTGCGGATCCACCAGCCCTTGCCCATCTCTTTCGACATCAGCATAGGGATTCCGCCAGCGTGTAAACATTGCGAAATAAAATTCGTGCAGTCATCCGTAAAACGAGGATACACGGGATTCGTCGTGTTCCAGTAGCGTTCCGCATACGCGACTGCATTTGCAGCGTTGTAACCTCCTGCTCCATGCACAATCAGCATAGGCTGGTCAATGGCATCCTCGACGCCTGACACAACGATGACGGGCTCCTCCTCTTCCTCGACCACCAATTTTTGATCCCCATTCGACTCCCTTGCCCCGATTATCGACCATTTTTCATTCGTTTTGAGCAACTGGAGCTGGAACACTCTTTTATTTACCTCTTTATACTTGGTATGCTTGATCCCTAGTGTTTTATTTTCTTTCCATTGAACCGTTATTTCCATGGTGGCATCGGTATCTACCCAGCACATGGGCGTTACTTGTCCCTGGACAGCCAATAATTTGACTCCCCGCTCCTCGATTTTCCGCTTCTCCCGGTTCAGTCGATCCCATTCTTTCTGTACGCCAGACTCTCTTGTGCAATAAAAAGGCAGCAGCCGCTCATACTTTCCATCCATAGATGATTGGTGAACTGCTTGAAAGTATTGTTGAACAAATTCACGCCACTCCACTTTCCCCTCCTCCTTTCCTCCTCCAACTGCGACATAGACTCATGAACCGTTCATCTCAATGAAGAATATGTCACTCGTGGAGCATTCAGAAGAAAAAGAAAAGCTGTCCGAGCAAGCAGACAGCTTATTTGGAAGAAGCGTGAGCAAAAAGTGGACCTTCTTCTAAGGACAGCAAATATTCTTTAATGGATAAGCCACCGCCGTATCCGACCAAGGCACCATTCGAGCCAATGACACGATGGCACGGTATAATGACAGGAATCGGATTGCGATTGTTCGCACCGCCAATGGCTCGAACAGCTTTCACCGCTCCAATAGCCAAGGCAATATCTTTGTAAGAACGAGTTTCTCCATAGGGGATGTTCGATAACTCATTCCATACAGACTTTTGAAAGGGAGTTCCGTACAATACGGTTGGAATATCAAACGTCTTTCGCTTGCCTGCAAAATATTCTTCTAATTGCTTTTTCGCAGACTTATTGATCGCATCGTTACGCGTTGGGGTAATTCCTAAGAACGTTTTTTTGCACCAGCGCACCAGAGGCTCCAATCCGTCTTGTTCATTGGCAAACTGAATGTAGCACAGCCCTTCTTCTGTAGAAGCCAAGAGCAATGGTCCAATCGGTGAATCCATCATGGTATAGCCTAATTCCTTTGCCATTTTACGTCCTCCCTCTCTCGTTCAAACTAAGCCTGTGCACGAATCATGCTCATGCCTTTTTCTATCTCTTCCACTACTTCTGGTGACGCCTCTTTTGCTTTAGCGGTAATGAGCGCTTCTTGTGCCTGCTCTCCTCCGATTTTTCCAAGTGCCCATGCAGCAGTTCCACGAATGACTGGACGGGGGTCTTCAAACAAAAGACTCTCCAAATGAGGAACAGCCGTCCGATCCTTGAAATGTGCAAGCGCTAGTATGGCATTACGCTGAATTGGTTTTTTGCCCCGCCAAGATGAAGAGGATTGGCCGAATTTTTCCTTGAACTCCTTATTGCTCATCTGAAGCAGCGGAATCAACAAAGGCTTGGCAACCTCCGGATCAGGCTGAAATTCAGCATGATGGTCGTTGTCGATGCGACGATTCTTAGGGCATACAGTCTGACAAGTGTCGCAACCATACAGCCGATTCCCGATTTTCCCGCGGAATTCATCTGGAATAAAGTCTTTCACTTGTGTCAAATAAGCTACACATCGCTGTGCATCAAGCTGCCCGCCCTGAATCAAGGCTCCGGTCGGACAAGCGTCTACACATATATTACAGTCGCCACAGCCTTCTTCGATCGGGTGGTCGCTTGGCAACGGAAGATTCGTTACAAGCTCCCCCAAGTAAACCCATGATCCGAACTCTGGCGTTATGATAGCACAGTTTTTTCCTACAAACCCAATCCCAGCTCGCTCGGCTACAGCACGATCAGACAATGCTCCCGTGTCTACCATTGATTCGATCCGAGCCCCTGGTTCCAGCTCCATAATGAATCGAGTCAGCTTGTCCAGCTTGTCGCGCAGAACGTGATGGTAATCAGTTCCCCATGCTGCACGGCACAAGATTCCCCGATACGCGCCAGGCTCTGACTTTGGTGGATTTTTGAGCTTGGATGGGTAGGCCAGTGCTATTGAAATCAGGGAACGTGCCCCGTCCAACAACAGTTCCGGGTTCGTTCTCTTTTCTAAATCAGGCTCTTCAAATCCAGATTCATAACCCTTTTCCCGGTGTACAATAAGCCGTTCTTTTAAGGTCGTGAATGGATCGGCACTGGCAAACCCGATCTTATCGATTCCGATTTCCTTGGCATAGTTAATGATGGACTGCTTTGTCTGCTCCCAGTACAGCAAGTCGTTCACAGCTGTTTAATCGCTCCTGTCGCCAATTCATCACAGCGGTTGTTCCATTTGTTGTCGGCGTGTCCTTTGACTTTTACGTACTCTACCTTGTGGGTGTCCATCAATTGCAGCAGTTCTTTCCATAAGTCCTGATTTTCCACCTGCTGGCCTTTACTGTTTTTCCAGCCGTTTTTCAGCCAGCCTTTATACCAGCCTTGCTTAAAGCAGTTAACCAAGTATGCACTATCGCTGTACAGTGTCACTTTACAAGGCTCCTTCAATGTAGAAAGCGCCTTGATGGCCGCCAATAGCTCCATTCTGTTATTCGTTGTATGCGGTTCGGCACCGGACATTTCCTTGATGTGTTGGCCGTACATCAGTACAGCTCCCCAACCACCTGGTCCTGGATTGCCGGAACAAGCTCCGTCAGTATAAATATCAACCTCACGCATCGTCATCGTCAGGGTTCCCTCCTCTGTTCTCTTCTATTGTATCGAAGCTTAGTCGCTTCCACAAAAATTTTTTGTTATACTACCAAAAATAGGTTTAGTAAGGAGTGTCTATAGATGAAAGTCCAGCTAGATTCTTCCGTGTCTGAGCGTCTGCCGCAATTTTCTCTCGGCATTTTACAATACAGCAATGCTTCCGTCAGTGACTCCCCAAAAATGCTGCAAGGACGCATTAATTATTATGTGGAGAGCTTGCGGCTGGAGCACGATACTGCAAACCTGACAGAAATCGAAGGCATCCGCGAGTGGAGGGCCTGCTTTAAGCAAGTTGGCATTGATCCATCCAGATACCGCCCTTCCTCCGAAGCATTACTGCGCCGACTGCTGCAGGGAAATCCTTTTTTCTGGATTAATAGCGCTGTTGATGTTAATAATTTTTTCTCGGTTTTGCACGCGCTTCCTTTTGGGATTTATGACGTCAATCACTTAGCGGGTGATATCACTTGTCGCCTCGGCCACGCCGATGATGTCTATGAAGGATTAAATGGACGCGAAGTCAACATGGAAGGGAAACTGCTACTCGCTGATGGTAACGGAGCATTTGGGAGCCCCATCGTCGATTCCAAGCGCTCATGCGTAACGGAACAAAGCAGCACGCTCCTCCAAGTCATCTTTTTCCATGAAAAAATGGAACAATCTAAAAAAGAAGAAATCGTAGGTTCAGTTGGTCGCATGTTTACGGAAATCAACGGTGGCGAGCTGACTCACTCCTCTATAGTTACTGCCTAAGAAAAAGACGGCCCGTCATGCAGCCTGGCCGTCTTTTTCTACGCTATCTTCCTTTTTTCTAAAAACAATATGTTCCAGGACCAGGCACACAATAACTCCGAGCAGTAAGCCATTGCCGAACAAAAAACTGGCTAATGCAGGAAGTTGCTGCCAAGCTACAGCAGGTACGAACATGACTCCGATCCCGATCAGAAGCGAGCTGCCCCCAACAATAATCGTACGTTCGTCCATCTTCACATTCACGTAATCCTTCAAGCCGAAGCCAAGCAGTTGCGTATAGGAAATGAACATCGCCGCGTATGCCACTGGAGTAGGTAAAGCCGCCAAAAAATGGGCAACAGTGGGAATCAGCCCAATCAGCATCATCCCCAGCATCGCTATCACAAATGGCAGGCGCGAAGCCATTTTCGTCGTTTGAATAACCGCTGCTGCCAAGGAAAGTGGAATCATACCAACCACACCGCTCAAGCCTGACAGGAAATGGGATACCCCTGTAAAAATACCACCGCGATTGTACTGCTTTTCAGTAGGCACAGTGTCTGTCGCTTTTCCCATGACTGACAAACTCGTCATGAGGTTTGTCAACAGAACGAATCCTGTCAGCATACTTGTTAATACAACGCCCCAATCCCAGCGTGGGGGTCCCCAAAAGAAAATAGAAGGCCAAGAAAATAATTGCTCAGTAGGCCGGACAGGTTCTGTCCATCCAAGAAGCGCGTATGCGATCCAGCCACCAACCATGCCAAACAAAACGGCAAAACTGGAGAATCGCTTCGTTCGCATTATGAACACAACAAGGGCTACGATCCCTATAGACACAAGTGCTACACCCGGTTGTACCTCTTTTGAATGCTGAAAACCAATACCGAGCATGCCCGTGAGAATGTTACTACACAAAGAAACTGCAAGCAAAATCATATACGTACCTGAAACCAGCGGCGTAAACCACTTCTGTAATTTGCCAATCCAGCCTAATAAACCAAAAATGAAAAAGAGTAGACCTGCTAATATCATCCCCACTTGAAAGGATTGACCAATTTCTTGTGGATGAAGGCCCATACTCGTTCCGAGTTGAGCCAAAATGATAAAGATCCCCCACCATAATCCAGCCGGTCCTTCTATCATCGGATAGCGGTGTCCAATCCATACTTGCAGTAGTGATGCGAGTCCAATGTAAAACATGGTCTGCTGCATCAGCTTTCCAATTTCATCAGCCTGCAAGCCGTACATATCTCCAATCATTAGTGGTACCGCCACACTGCTGGAAACTGTTACGATCATCCATTGCAATACGGACAGTGTCGTGATCCCTATTGGCGGCTTGTCTTGCAGTTTGTAAAACACCTCAACCACCTCGTCCTTTTGCGTACACAAGTTGTCTATTTCCCTGTCTACACTATGTGCATATTAAAGCAGAAAAAAACCCCAATCATCAAGATATCTTGACATTCAGGGTTAGCTTGTAAAAGTATGGTGCCGGTGAAGGGACTTGAACCCCCACGGTTTCCCTCACGATTTTGAGTCGCGCGCGTCTGCCATTCCGCCACACCGGCAAGTACTATGGAGGAGGCACCCGGATTTGAACCGGGGATAAGGGTTTTGCAGACCCGTGCCTTACCCCTTGGCTATGCCTCCATGATATAAGGTGAAACAATTTGAGAAATGGAGCGGACGAAGGGTCTCGAACCCTCGACCTTCGCCTTGGCAAGGCGACGCTCTACCAATTGAGCTACGTCCGCATTTTAATGGCTGGGGTACTAGGATTTGAACCTAGGAATGACGGAGTCAAAGTCCGTTGCCTTACCGCTTGGCTATACCCCAATAAGTAATCCCCAACTATGAATTTATGGGGCGATCGATGGGACTTGAACCCACGAGTGCCGGAGCCACAATCCGGTGCGTTAACCCCTTCGCCACGACCGCCATGATTACTACTATTTTATAAAAAAATGGCAGGGGCAGTAGGAATCGAACCCACACCAAAGGTTTTGGAGACCTTCGTTCTACCGTTAAACTATGCCCCTATAAAGGTGGCTCGGGACGGAATCGAACCGCCGACACGAGGATTTTCAGTCCTCTGCTCTACCGACTGAGCTACCGAGCCTTATATCTCTGCTTTACGCGCCAATTTCATTTGATTAG